>NZ_JBFUCU010000029.1:0-45367 GCF_056405075.1 Mesorhizobium sp. P2_A12 | reverse complement strand
CGCGGGCAAACGCCCGCATTGCTCAGAGGCCTGATCTTCGCGCCCAATGGTTATGCCATGACACCGGCACACACGAGGAAGAAGGGTCGTCTCTACCGTTACTACGTCACCACCAGCGTACAGAAGCTTGGACCGGAAACCTGCTCGGTACGACGCCTTCCTGCCGGCGAGATCGAGGCCGCAGTGATCGATCAGGTCCGTGTCCTGCTGCGCTCCCCAGAGATGATTGTGAAGGTCTGGGCAGCCGTGCGCGACCTCGGCGACGAGATCAGCGAGACCGAGGTGCGCGACGCCCTGGTTCAGTTCGATGCTCTTTGGGAGGAGCTCTTTCCCGCCGAGCAGGCGCGCATCATTCAGCTGCTGGTCGAGCGCATCGACGTCGATCCAGACGGCATTACCATCCGCCTTCGCACCGAGGGCATAGCCAGCGTCATCGCCGAACTTCGGCAACGACCAAGCCTGGACAGGGCAGCATGAAGAACAACTGCGAGATCAGCGGCGACGGCACCTTGCTGACCGTCTCCATTCCGATGGCGATCCGCAAGCGTGGCGGTCGCAAACTTGTTGTCTCCCCGGCTGGAGCAGAGGCTTGGGCACCGTCGCGACCGCGCATCGACAACGCGCTGCTGCGAGCCCTTGTCCAAGCATTCCACTGGCAGCACAAGCTGGAATCAGGTCAACACGCGACGATCAGCGAACTCGCTGCGGCTGAGAAACTCGACCGATCGTTTGTCTCCCACATGCTTCGACTGACGCTCTTGGCGCCGGACCTGGTTGAGGCAATCCTCGACGGGCGACAGCCTCCCACGATGCAATTGCAGCCGTTGGTACGCGGGTTTCCCGTTGAGTGGGAGCGCCAACGGCGCAATGCCTGCTAGTTGGGAAGGTCTGGTTTTGACCCAATGCGTCTTCCGCCGGCCGTGCGATTCGGATGACCGCTTTGCGCCTCATGGCAGTCATTCTTGCGGTCCCGTCTACTCACCAAAAGCCGACATTGCCATGCCAATGCCCAGAAAGCTTCGCGCCTGAAAGTTGCCATTTGTTAGGAACTAGGAATCTGGGTAGTTTTTAACTGGCCTAGATAGTGCAAGCTGCACCTAAATGAGGCCTCAAATCGCGCCAGCGGCTAGCGGCCGCTCCAACATGCGACTCCTATCCATCACAATTCTTCTAAAGCCAACGGCACCTATCATCAGAGATCATGAGAAATCAGCAGCGTCGATCGGCACTGAGAAGCCGACCTTGACGCGGTCCATGATCACCATGGTCTTGAACCCTTTAATATCGGGGTTCTCATAAAAGAACTTACGGGTAAAACTCTCGTAATCTTCCATGCTCTTAGCCGTAACGATTAGCACGAAGTCCGCATCCCCGGTCACATAGTATCCGTTCATCACCTCCGGCGTCTGGCGGATGGACTGCTTGAAGCGGTCTACAATATCCACCCGCTCGCGTTCCAAGGACACCGAAACCAGCATGGCGATTGGCCGGCCGATGGCCTTCGGCTTCACGACGGAGATGTCGGCCTCGATCACCCCCTCGTCTCGCAAGCGCTTGACGCGCCTCTGCACCGCGGTGGCGGAAAGGCCGACCATCTCACCGAGTTCTTCGCTCGTATGGCGATTGTGCGCCTGCACGATGCTCAGCAGACGCGCGTCGAGTCGATCTAGCCGCATTAGTCTTCCCGCATAATTTCTTTGATCTTGCTAAAATAAGACAGGAATCCTGCGTCTGTACAACCGCTTCATCATAAAATCTGCGCACCTGCTCCATTAGGCTTCGTTGAAATAGCAACGGCACGGGGCCGACATGTTGAACACGATAATGACGGCACGGCAGGCCCTCGCTGGTCTCAGCGATACAGAGTTGCTGCGTGAAGGGTCCTATGTCGACGGCGAATGGCAAGCGCATCGCAGCGTTACCGCGGTTACCGATCCGGCAACCGGCGATGTCATAGCCTATGTCGGAGATTGTGACGCGGCGCTCGTGAACCGGGCGATCGATGCCGCCGATACTGCCTTTGGCGGTTGGCGCGACAGGCTCGCCCGCGATCGCGGAAAAATACTCTTGTCTTGGGCGGAACTGATCAGACGCCATAGCCATGACCTTTCCATTATCCTGACCGCCGAGCAGGGCAAGCCTCTAGCCGAAGCCGAGGCCGAGATTCTTTATGGCGTCGGCTTCATCGAATGGTTTGCCGCCGAAGGCGAGCGTGCCTACGGCGAGACGATACCCGGGCACAAGCCCTCAAGCCGTCTGTTCGTCTCCATGCATCCGGTCGGCGTCAGCGCCGCTGTGACGCCCTGGAATTTTCCGAGCGCCATGATCGCCCGGAAGGCAGCCGCCGCCCTTGCAGCGGGCTGCCCGGTCATCGTCAAGCCGGCCGTTGAAACGCCGCTCTCGGCCCTCGCCTTGGCGGAGCTGGCGCATCGCGCCGGTCTGCCGCGGGGTGTCTTTCAGGTGGTGACCGGCGATCCCAAGCGTCTGACGGACAGCCTGCTCGCCGATGAGCGTGTGCGAGCCTTCTCCTTTACAGGTTCGACCGAGGTCGGCAGGCTTCTGCTTGCCAAGGCCGCGGCGACGATCAAGAAGGTTTCCATGGAACTCGGCGGGCACGCACCCTTCATCGTGTTCGATGATGCCGACCTGGACGAGGCGGTGGAGGGCTGCGTCGCTGCCAAGTTCACTACCTCGGGCCAAGACTGCCTTGCTGCCAACCGGATCTTTGTCCAAGAAGGCGTCCATGATGTCTTTGTGGGAAGGCTGAAGACTCGGATCGAAGCGCTGCGCGTGGGCTCCGGTTTCCAGCATGGGGTCGACATCGGGCCGATGACGAAGACGACCGTCGTCGAGAAGTGCCGCGCCCACATCGCAGACGCGGTCAGTAAAGGCGCCCGGCTGCTGACAGGTTCGATCCCCGGCCCGGAGGCCGGAAACTTCGTCGCGCCCGCTCTTCTGATCGATGTCCGCCACGACATGCTTATTATCTCGGAAGAGACTTTCGGTCCGGTCGCGCCCGTCCTGCGCTTCGTCGATGAGGACGACGTGCGCACCGCGGCCAACGCCAGCGAGATGGGCCTGGCCGCCTATGTCTATACCCGGGACCTGAAGCGGGCGATGCGCCTTTCGGATGCGCTCGAATACGGCATGGTCGGGATCAACACGGCGTCGTTTACCGGTGCGCCCATCCCCTTCGGCGGGTGGAAGCAGTCGGGGCTCGGGCGGGAAGGATCGCGCCACGGGCTGCAGGAATTTATGGAACTTAAATATGTCTGCTTCGGCGGCTTGGCCGCGTAAGGGCGAACGAAGATGGTAAATATTGCTGAAATCGCGGCGATGGACCGCAGGACGGTGCTTCATCCCTTCACCTATTTGAAGGATTATGCATCCGGCAACGTCGATCCGACGATTGTCGAGACGGGAAAGGGCGTCAGGATTCAAGACGCCACCGGCCGGGAATATATCGATGGCTTTGCCGGCCTTTACTGCGTCAACATCGGCTATGGCCGTACCGAGGTTGCCGAGGCGATCGCGCGACAGGCCTACAAACTCGCGTATTATCATTCCTATGCTGCACACACGACTGAAGAACTCGCGCGACTTTCGGACCGGCTGGTCCGGATGGCGCCTGGCAGGATGTCAAAAGTCTTCTATGGACTGTCAGGATCGGACGCCAACGAGACCCAAGCGAAGATCGTCTGGTACTACAACAACCTGAGGGGCAAAACGCGGAAGAAGAAGATAATCGCGCGCGAGCGCGGATATCATGGATGTTCCGTGGTTTCCGGCTCGATGACAGGAATGAGTTTCTATCACGACCACATGGATCTGCCGGTCTCCGGCATTCTTCGCACTGGCGTCCCGCATTTCTATCGCGGTGCGCATCCGGGAGAAACCGAGGAGGACTTTTCGGCGCGGCGCGCCGATGAACTCGAGGCGCTCATCCTGAGAGAAGGCCCGGATACCGTGGGCGCGTTTATCGCCGAACCGGTGCTGGGCACCGGCGGCATCACGCCGCCGCCGATCGGGTACTGGCCGAAGATCCAGGCTGTGCTTCGCAAATACGATGTCCTGTTGATCGCCGACGAGGTGATCTGCGGCTTCGGGCGCACCGGCGCCATGTTCGGGTCGGACCTCTACGGCATCGAGCCCGACCTGGTAACCGTCGCCAAGGGCCTGACATCGGGTTATGCGCCTCTTTCGGCGTCTATCGTGTCACAGAAAGTCTACGAGGTCATGGAGGATGCAACGCCGCGCGTCGGCGCCTTCTCGCACGGCTATACCTATTCCGGACATCCCATCAGCGCTGCTGCGGCGAACGCCGTCCTCGACATCGTCGAACGTGAGGACCTGGCCGGTCAGTCCGCCAGGAAAGGTGCTTATCTTCTTGCCCGGTTGAAGGCGGAATTCGCACAGAATCCTATCGTTGGCGAGGTTCGGGGCATAGGCATGCTGGCAGCCTTGGAGTTCGTCGCCGACCGCGGAACAAAGGCCAGCTTCGATCCGGGCTTGAAGGTCGGTGCACGCATCTCGCAGGCAGCCCGCGACCGAGGCCTCATTGCCCGTGCCATGCCGCATGGGGACATTCTGGGGTTTGCCCCCCCGCTGGTCATGACGGAGGCCGAGATCGATGAGATGGTCGGCATTGCCAAGGCGGCTGTTGATAGCGTGCTCGTAGACATGGATGCGCAAGGCGCGGTGGCCGGTTAGCATGTTGCATCGCAAGATCTCACGCGCGGCCGAAGTCCTGAAGGTCAAAGATCTCGCAAAGGTGTTCGGCTCCACCAAGGTGCTGGACGGAGTTAGCTTCACCGTAAGGCAGGGCGAGGTCGTCTCGCTGATCGGATCGTCGGGGTGCGGGAAAAGCACCGCTCTTCGCTGCATTAATTTTTTGGAGATGCCGACTTCAGGGCAGATTGAATTCATGGGAGAGGCCATCTCGGTAACCACTGAAGCGCGCGGAGAGCCGAAGATTGTCAACGCAGCCGCTGTCAGAAGGCTTCGACGCCACGTCGGAATGGTATTCCAAAACTTCAATCTCTGGCCGCATCGCACCGTTCTCGGCAACGTGACCGAGGCGCTCGTTTACGTGCTCAAGCAGTCTCGGAAGGAGGCAGAAGAGACTGCGCTGTGGGCGTTGGCGAAGGTCGGCATGGAAACCTTCCGCGACCGCTACCCGCAACAGCTTTCGGGCGGCCAGCAACAGCGTGTCGCTTTCGCGCGCGTCCTGGCGATGCGCCCGAAACTGATGCTGTGTGATGAACCGACCTCCGCGCTCGATCCGGAACTGGTCGGAGAGGTCTTGAAGATCATACGCAAGCTCGCCGAGGAAGGTGCGACAATCCTACTCGTGACGCACGAAATGCGGTTCGCAAGGGAACTGTCGAACCGAATGCTATTCCTGCAAAAGGGCCGCCTCGAGCAGGATGACACGCCGGAAGAACTGTTTCGAAACCCCGCGAGCGAAGCGGTGAAGCGGTTTCTTTCGAGCGTTATGCCGGCCAATGCCTGAAGACAGGCGCTGGGACAATCAAGAACCAACCAAGGGGAACTGAGATGAACATCAGCAAGCTTATCAAGTCCGCATTCGCATCCGGCCTGCTGGTCGCCGGGGCGGCGACCATGGCCTCGGCCGAGGAAGGTGTTTTGCGAATCGGCACCGAAGGTGATGCACCGAAGTTCAGCATGGCCGATCCGAGCGGCAACGTCACCGGCTTCGACGCCGACATTGCCAATGGCATCTGCGCCGAACTGAAGGTCCAATGTAAGTTCGTCGTTCAGACGTTCAGTTCGCTTGTACCCTCAATGGACAGCGACCGATTTGACGTCATCATATCAGGTCTTGGCATTACAGCCGAGCGGGAGAAAAAGATCGACTATTCGATCCCTTATGCAACGACACCTCTCTACTTCGTCGTTGCGAAGGATTCGCCGCTGGCCGGCCTGAAAACTCTTGATGACATCAAGAAGGCGATCCCCGGCAAGACCGTCGGTGTCGCCACTGGCACTACCTACGCTAGATTCATAGAGAAGCGGATGACGGGCGTCGATCTGAAGACCTACGATGCTGTTACCCAGTTGACTGCCGATCTCGCTAGCGGTCGCATCGACGTGGCTTTCGGAGATTCGCCAACCTGGGTCGACTTCCTAGCTACGCCTGACGGCGCGAACTTCGCAAAAATCGATGTCAGGATAATTTCCATGGACGATCCGGAAGTCCTCGGCCGCGGCATGGGCGTCGGGATGCGCAAAGGCAACACCGATCTCAAGGCAAAGATCGACGTGGCCCTGTGCAAGATGATCAACGACGGCACGGTCAAGAAAGCATCCATGCAGTGGTTCCAGGACGACTACACCATTCCCTGCAAACAGTGATCCTTCGATAGTGGCGCCTGCCTTGGCATTGCACAAGGCAGGCGGATAGGAGGCTTCTATGCAGGATTTTTGGGTGCTGATGGTGGAGCATGGCTGGGCGCTGGCTCTCCTGCGCGGCAGTGCAGTGACAATTGCGATCGGGCTGCTCGGCATGCTGTTAGGTTTCGTGGTGGCGACGCCACTGGCCATCTTGCGCTGGCAGAAGGTCATAGTCGTCTCACAGATGGTGGATGCTTACAGCATCCTGATCCGCGGAATTCCGGGACTGCTGGTGATTTATCTGCTGTTCTACGGCTCCTTGGACTGTGTGAGAACCGTCGCGGGGACGTTCGGCTATCAGCAAGCCGCCGAGAATGCCTATCCCATGATTGTCGGCGTCATTGCGATTGCCTCGATATCCTGTGCCTACTCAATCGAGGTGATCCGCGGCGCCCTCCAAGCCGTGCCCCTCGGCATGCTCGAAGCCGCCCGCTCCTTGGCACTTCCGCGAATGGTCACATTCTTTCGCATTACCTTTCCGCTCGCCTTGCGGCTCGCACTCGGCGGCATCAACAATGTGTGGCAGATGACGATCAAGGATACGTCGTTGATCTCCGTCGTCGGCCTGCAGGAACTGATGCGGACCGCGGCGATCGCCGCCGGCATTACGCGGTCGCCGCTGTTTTTCTACTGCATTGCCGCAGCCCTTTTCTTCGCCATGACGCTCGCCAGCCAAACCGCATTCTCGAGGATCGAACGGGTCCTCAACCGCGGCTTCGGAGGGATGTGACATGGATTTGGGCATCATAACGTATGCGTTCCCGTTTCTGCTTGAGGGCGTCAAGATCACGCTTCTCATCGCAGTCTTCGGCATCGTTCTTGGTCTGCCGCTGGGAGTCCTGGTCGGCCTTGCGCGCGGATCGAAAAACCGGGTGCTTCGCGGTTTTTGCGACGCCTATTGCGCGATATTTCGTGGCACGCCAATGCTGGTGCAGATCTTCGTGATCTACTACGGCTTGGCCCAAATAAGTTTCATACGCCACAACCCGGTTCTGTGGTGGATGATCGGCGATGGGCTTCATGCAGCTATCCTCACAGTCGTGCTGAACTCCGGCGCTTACACCGCAGAGACATTCCGATCGGCTTTCAACTCGCTACCCAAGGGCTTGATCGAAGCCGCCGAAGCTTGCGGCATGAAGCCATGGCACATTTTCCTTCGTATCAAGTTCCCGCTGGCGCTGCGACAGGCACTTCCCGCCTACAGCAGCGAGGTGGCCATCATTGTCAAGGAATCGAGCTTGGCTTCCGCGATCACGGTCCTCGAGATCACCGGCTACGCCAAGCGCCTGATGAGCGAAACGTTCGCAGTGATGGATATCTTCGTCATAACTGCCGCCTTCTACCTCGTGATCGGCGTCATTGCGCTGACGGCGATGAAACTTCTTGAACGCCGTTTAGCCATCCCCGGCTTGAACCAGTCCTGAAAGGCACGACCATGTCTAATCTCACTTTCTTCGACCAGAACAACCTGCCCAAACCCCGCGAAGGCAAGCCTGCTCCAGACAGGCTGATCGAAGGCGATCCGCGCTTTCTTAGCTGGGACATCGCACAGACCGCCGACGGAGTGGTTCAGTCCGGCGTGTGGGAGGCGACGCCTGGAGCCTATCGTTCGATAAAGGGCAAGACTTTCGAGGTCTGCCTTATCCTGTCAGGCGTATCCGAACTGACAGAGGACGGGAAGGAGCCGCGTCGCATCACGGCCGGCGACGCCTTTGTCATGCATCCGGGTTTCACCGGCGTCTGGAAGGTCATCGAAACCACGCGCAAGCTTTGGGTTAGTCGCGACTAGTCGGCTCCCCAGCTTTTCCCTTGCAACCCAGCAGCAGTACCGGTTCATGACACAGACGCTTTCCACAACGATCAAATCGACGCCATACTGGTGGGACGATTGTGCCTTTCCGCCTTTGCCTAGGCGCGAACTCGATCGGAGCTGCGACGTGGCGATCGTCGGCGGCGGTTATACGGGTCTCTCCGCCGCGATCGAGTTGTCGCGGGCAGGCAAGCACGTCCAGCTTTTCGATCGCCAGTCGCTCGGGCAGGCGGCCTCCAACCGTAACGGTGGCATGGCAAGCGGTAGCATCAGGCCTAGCCGCAAGGAATTGATCGGTCGCTTCGGTTTGGATAGGGCGAACGGCATCCTCCTGGAAGGCCAGACCGCGCGGCAGGACCTTTGGAGGTTTCTCACCGCGGAGAGTATTGACGCCAACTTCACGCTATCCGGCTTATTCGAAGGGGCGATGACCGCCGAAGAGACAGAAGAGCTCCGGCGTCATGCGGGCTTTCTCCACGACAGCCTTGGCATCGAGACCTTCGCCATCAAAAGATCGGACGTGCGGCAGTATATCGGAACCGACCTCTATGTTGGTGGCATGGTCCGTATGGACATCGGCGGCCTTCAGCCCGCGAAGTTGCTCGCCGGCATGATCCGGGTCGCGCGCGAGACCGATGCCGTTCTTCACGAGAACACCGCGGTCCTGGGTTCCACCAGCGATGCCGCTGGCGTGCGGGTCACCACCGAGCGCGGCGACGTCCTGGCGAAGAAACTCCTTGTATGCACCGACGGATACACCGACGGGTTCGATCCATGGTTACGCCGCCGCTTGGTGCCGGTTCGCAGCCGGATCATAGCCACAGAACCGCTAGACAAGCAGGTCATGGACCGGCTGATGCCCACCCGCATGATGTATGGCGACATGCGCAAGCTGAGCTACTACTACCGCCCGTCGCCCGACGGGTCTCGTATCCTGTTTGGCGGACGCGACGGCACGACCGCGGGCGATCCGCTTACGCCGACTGTCAATCTGCGGGCGGAACTCGCCAGACTTTTCCCGGAACTGAAAAATATCGACATCACCCACAGCTGGTTTGGGAATGTCGCCATGCACCGGGATATGATCCCGCGTATCTTTTCACGCGGCAACACCATTTACGCGACTGGCTATTGCGGTTCCGGCATCGTGTGGGCGCGGTGGCTTGGCAAGAAGGCGGCGCTCAAGATCCTCGAAGACGCCGAGCAGCCGCGCTCTGCTTTCGACTTCGATCAGGCTCCCAAGGCCGTACCGTTTTACCGCGGACGTCCATGGTTCATTCCGCTCGTGTACTGGATGTATGAGCGCCATGACCGGAAGACGCTGCGCCGTCGCAAGGATGCGTGAGGCGGCATGGCATTCCTGTTCCTCTGTGATGCGACCCGAGCGGCCGTGTTTGCCGATGTGTTCTCAAAGCACCTGCCGAACGTTCGGTTCTGCATGGACCCGGACGCCATCGGCGACGACGAAATCCGCTTCATCATGACCTGGAACATGCCGAAAAACCTTCGGCGCTATCCCAACCTTCAGGCTGTGTTCTGCATCGGCGCGGGCGTCGACCAGTTCGCCAAGAGTTCCATTCCGCCAGGTGTGAAGCTCGTTCGCATGGTAGATGAGGGCATCACCAGGATGGTCGTCGAATATATCGCTATGGCTGTTCTCTCGCTCCATCGAAACCTGCATCTCTACATCGATCAGCAGCGGCGTAGGGTCTGGAAGGAGCTCGAGCAACATCCGCAGGCCGTCGGCCGAAGGGTGTCCGTGCTGGGCATGGGCGTGCTGGGTGAAGCCGCACTTCGCGGGCTCCAGCCCTTCGGTTTCCACCTCTCGGGATGGAGCCGGACGCAGCGATCCATAGACGGCGTGACTTGCCACAAGGGCGAAGCCGGGTTGCGGGAGATGCTTGCAGGGACGGACATACTCGTCTGCTTGCTGCCGCTAACCGGGAATACGATCGGAATTCTGAACGACGACCTGTTTGGCGCCCTTCCGCGCGGCGCCTGCCTCGTCCACGCCGGCAGGGGACGTCAGCTCGACGCCGACGCGCTGCTGTCGTCGTTGGATAGCGGCAGGATGTCGGGCGCGTTCCTTGACGTGACCGATCCCGAGCCGCTGCCGCCAGAGCATCCTCTATGGGTGCATCCGCGCGTGATTATCACACCGCATGTCGCGGCAAGCACGCAGGCGGAAAGCGCGGCGCTAACGACCGTGCAGAACGTAAAGCGTCTTCTCGTCGGCGCTCATCCAACGGGACTGGTGGATCTTGCAGAACTTTCCGGATCCATTTCTTCCGATCAAAGATAACGAAAGGCTGGCAGACATGAACGTTGCTGCAAAACTATCTACGCCTCTGGACGTCGCTTCACTGCCCACCGGCTTGTTCATTGACGGACAGTGGAGAGGCGGCACGGAGCGAAAGAACATAGACGTCATTGATCCATCGAACGGAGGCGTGATCGTGTCCGTTGCGGATGCGACTGTCGAAGACGCGATGGAGGCGATTGCGAGCGCCCACAGAGCAGCGAAGGGCTGGGCGGCCACAGCTCCACGCAAGCGTTCAGAGATCCTGCGCCGCTGCTTCGAGCTGATGATCGAAAACAAGGATATGTTGGCCGAGCTCATCAGTCGTGAAAACGGCAAGACCTTGAACGACGCGCAGGGCGAGGTGGTCTACGCTGCGGAGTTCTTTCGCTGGTTCGCGGAGGAGGCCGTTCGTCTCAATGGCGAGATCTCGACAGCGCCGGGCGGCGCAAACAAGATCATCGTTCAGCATCAGCCGATCGGGGTCGCTGTTCTCGTCACTCCCTGGAATTTCCCGGCTGCCATGGCAACCCGCAAGATCGGGCCGGCGCTGGCGGCGGGCTGCACATGCGTCTTGAAGCCTGCAACGGAGACGCCGCTGACCGCGCTCGTGCTGGCCAACCTTTACAAGCAAGCCGGAGTGCCCGACGGCGTGGTCAATGTGGTCACCACCTCACAGTCCGGACCAGTCGTCAGGGCCATGCTGAACGATCCCCGCGTGCGCAAGCTCTCCTTCACCGGTTCCACCGAGGTCGGCAGGACACTCCTGCGCGAGGCAGCTGGAACCGTCGTGTCGTGCTCTATGGAACTCGGCGGAAACGCGCCCTTCATCATCTTCGACGATGCCGACCTGGATGCGGCCATCGAGGGCGCAATGGTGGCGAAGATGCGCAACGGCGGAGAAGCCTGTACGGCGGCGAACCGCTTCTACGTCCAGGCCGGAATTGCCGAAGCATTTTCCGTCGGGCTCGTCGAGCGCATGAAGTCGATGAAGGTCGGGGCCGGATACGATCCCAAATCGCAATGCGGTCCGTTGATCAACAGGAAGGCCGTCGAGCGGCTCACCGCCTTGGTAACCGACGCCACGACGAGAGGCGCCAAGGTGCTTGTCGGCGGCGGACCGCTCGAGCGTCAAGGATACTTCTTCGCTCCAACGGTGTTGACCGGCGTCTCGCCAGATTCGAGGATTTCAGCTGAGGAGATTTTCGGTCCGATTGCCGCCCTCACAACTTTCGATACCGAAGACGAGGTTATCGAGCTGGCCAATGCCACGGAATACGGTCTCATATCGTATGTCTACACCCGAGATCTGGCGCGCGGCATGCGCGTGTCGGAACAGATGGACAGCGGCATGGTCGGGCTGAATCGCGGTCTCGTGTCTGATCCCGCAGCGCCATTCGGCGGAACGAAGCAGAGCGGGCTCGGCCGCGAGGGCGCCCACGTTGGGATTCTCGAGTTCTGCGAGACGAAGTACATCGCGGTTACCTGGTAGGGAGGTCGATCTGCGGGTCGGGGCTGGGGCGGCCAGGTAGCACGCCCGGGCAGCCCTCGAAAAAAATCATCGAGGAGCTTTGGCCTATGGGCCTCTCAAATAGCGCAGGCGCCTTCGTTGCATCGATGTCGATCAAGGTACGATTGAATGGTTGATTTAGAACACATCGAAAGGGCCAGCGATCGGATCAGCGGCAGCATTCGTCCGACCCCGCTCGTATCATCGCCTTCGCTATCGGAATTCTGCGGTGTGCCCGTTCACCTCAAGCTCGAACATCATCAGGCCACGGGAAGCTTCAAACTGCGAGGGGCCTTCAACGCGCTTCTTCTATTGACCGACGACGAGCGCGCGCGAGGCGTCGTTGCTGCTTCTACAGGTAATCATGGCAGAGCTTTGTCATTCGCCGCGAAAGCGTGTGGCGTGAAGGCCACGATATGCATGTCAAGCTTGGTGCCTGACAACAAGATTGTCGAGATTCGCCGCCTTGGCGCCGATGTCCATATTGTAGGACGGTCACAAGATGAGGCGCAGGAAGAGGCCGATCGGCTGGTCTTGAGCGAGGGTCTTTGTCCAATTCCACCCTTCGACCATCCAGCGATCATCGCCGGCCAAGGGACGTTGGGGTTGGAAATTATTGATGCACTGCCGGATGTCGCTACCGTACTAATTCAGCTTTCCGGTGGTGGCCTCGCCTCGGGCGTGGCATGCGCGATCAAATCCAAGCGGCCTGAAGCGCGCGTTATTGGGGTCACGGTGGAGCGTGGCGCGGCGATGAAAGCCAGTCTGGATGCCGGTCACCCTATCCAAGTGGAGGAATTCGAGAGCCTCGCCGATTCCCTTGGTGGCGGCATTGGTCTTCACAACAGGCTGACCTTTGCCATGTGCGGAGATCTCCTGGACGACGTCATTCTTTTGAGCGAGGCCGAGATCGCCGCCGGTATCCGACACGCCTACCTGCAAGAGCGCGAGATTGTCGAAGGCGCTGGTGCCGTTGGGATAGCAGCTTTATTGGCGAACAAGGTCAGCAGCCTCCGAGGTCCCACCGTGACCGTTCTGTCAGGCCGCAACATAGATATGCAACTGCATCGCCGTATCATAACAGACGAAACGGGCCCTAAATGAATATCACAAAACCGCAGATCTTGACCGAGCCCCAACTGAGGGGCTTGGTGAAGTTAGATCTCGACATCGTCCGCTGCGTGGAGGAGGCATTTCGCACCTTGGCCACGGGAAAGGTTGTCATGCCGCCCATCCTACGGCTTGATATTCCCGAACATCGCGGCGAAGTCGACGTCAAGACAGCGTATGTGCCAGGTCTGGACGGCTTCGCCATCAAGATCAGTCCGGGCTTCTTCGGCAATCCTGAAATCGGCTTGGCGAGCACAAACGGCTTGATGATATTGCTCTCCAGCACGACTGGTGTGGTACAGGCGCTGCTGCTGGATAACGGTTACCTGACCGATCTTCGCACGGCCGCTGCCGGGGCGGTCGCTGCCAAGTACCTCGCGCGCGAAGACGCTTCAATTGCAGCCATTTTGGGCGCGGGGCAGCAAGCCCGTCTTCAGTTGCAAGCACTTATGTTGGTCCGCCCGATTCGTTCGGCTCGCATATGGGCACGCGTGGCAGCCAAGGCTCGCCTCGTGGCTCAAGAACTGTCTGACGAGTTGGGGGTCGAAGTCGTCGCTTGCCCGACTCCGGACGAGGCTGTTGCAGGCGCGCATGTCATCGTCACGACGACACCAGCTGAAAGCCCCATTATTTTGTCGCGCTGGCTTGCACCCGGACAGCACATCACAGCAATGGGCTCAGATGCCGAGCACAAGAATGAGATTGAGCCTCAGGTGATCGCCATTGCCGACATGTATGTGGCCGATAGCTTGGCACAAACGAGACGCCTCGGCGAACTCCATCACGCCATCAAAGCGGGTGTCGTCGACGAACGCGCGCCCTTCGTCGAGCTCGGTCAGATCATAGCCGGTGAGGTGGCGGGGCGGACAAGTGCCGACCAGATCACGATCGCAGATCTCACCGGAACGGGGATTCAAGACACCGCTATCGCTAACTTAGCATTCGCGCGGTCACGTCAACTGACAGAAACAAAGGCCGCCGAGCATTGACAGCCGTTGTTGATTGACGCGTTCCACTCGAGGAGACGCTAACCGACGGCCTGCTGCTGCCCATTATCGGGAGCTAACAACGCCCATCGGAAATTAGCAGAGCAACATCAAGCCAAATGTCGTTCTTAGTCTAAGTTGGCTGTAGATCGTCAAGGCCAGCGCCAGCGGGCGTGAGCGGAACGACTGCTTTTCAAAAAAGCTGACCGAAAGATGTCGGTCCGCTTTCGGCCCCACTGCGGTCATTCGAGAACTGGCGGCGGACGATCGCTTTAGGCGCAAGCCGAACCTAGCGAGCGATGGCGTAGTTGTGGTCCTTTTGGCAGGCGAGCGAACCACAAAACCGCCCCCAGCAAGGCCGGCGCTAAGGCATTGATATTGCTGTTGTCAGAACCTTGGGATTTTTGGGGCTACTCCCCAGCTTCGGAGAATGACGGCCATCCGGAGAGCGATTTTGGTCGAATAGGCCTCGCTGCACTCCCCAGCTTTTGGCCACACACCTCGCAAACGCTGGGCTTCAGAGCGCTGGCCAACAGAGGAGAGAATTGTTCGGACTTTGAAGGTGGTAGAGGGAAGGACACTGGAAACCAACCTTCTCCACCGGATTCGATAGCCCTCAATAACCGCGCCTCGTCAATGGAATCTAGGCATTGCTGAACTGCCTAGACATCACAACGCCAGGCCGGACGCGGGAAGTATGATTGGTGGAAGTTCCCGGAAGCTGCTCAGTTTCGAGAATCGCCAACGCCTCATCGGATGACCGTGCCTGTCGGAGTCGCTCCCGAACCTGAGATGCCCGAAGCGGCCGGCAAATCTGGGAAAGGGCAGGGAGGAAGGCAGCGGTGGCAGAGCGCGGCCAGAGTAAAGTGTAAATGAGATCGACGGGATCGTCGTCGGGGCCGTCGAAATCGATAGGCTGAGCCAAGCGTGTCAAAGACGCGACAGGCGAAGAGATTGTGCCAAGTAGAGCGTGGGGGATCGCGACGCCACGACCGATGCCCGTCGAGCCGAGATCCTCGCGGTCGAAAAGACCACGCAGAACCATCTGCTCGTCAAGCCCAGTTCTCCGCGCGATCCTGATCGCAATTTTTGACAAGGCTGATTGCTTTCCCTTGGTCACAAGGTCAAGCGAAATGTCTTCTTCTCGCAAGATGGGGGAGATCATCCGGGTCAACCTCCATGTCGATCCAAACTCGATCGCAAATGAGCGTTCAGCCGCACTGGTTAAACAGGGCAGGGTTCACAGTGGACTAAGGTGTGGAGATCTTGGCTGTCCCGGACGCGAAGCCAGGGCTTCTCGCGTCCGGCTAATGGCCCGTTTTGAGGCGTTTCGGCTCCCGCCGGAAATCGAGGTTGAAAATATTCATAGCAATACGGAGGTAGTGAAATATTTTTCGAAATCAAGCACAACAGGTGCGCGCCTAGTAGCAGAAATAATGCACTGAAATGCTAGCTAATTTCGTTTGACGACCAGAACAGTCTCCTGCTTGCTGGTCGGACGCGAACAGGCCGTGCCAACAAGTGAAAATCGGATTTCTAGACCGTCTTCCAGATCTTCGGCCATCGCGGTTTTTAGTTCACAAGGAGATACCGTGATGAAAAAACTCGTACTCGCAGTTGCCCTGACAACCGGCGGTTCGTTTTGCGCCATGGCGGCGGATGAGGTCACCAAAGCCCCGCCGGCGGCTCCTTACGAACAGGTCAGCAAGCTTGTGAAGCTGCCCGACTTCCTGCCGGGCATGGGCCAGTTGTTCGTCGATCCGACGACATTGCCTGCCGGCCCATTCCTTGCCTATGATCACGACGGCAAGCTTGTCAGCACGATTTATATGCTGCCGATCAAAGACCTCAATCCGGACAAACGTTTTGACGACCTCGCTTCACCTGGCGGCAATGTCGACCATGTCGACGTCTACTACAATGCCGGCCATCCGGGAGTAGCAGAGCCGCATGTCCACGTCGTGCTGTGGCATGTTTCGGCGGCTGACGAGGCTCGGGTCGCCAAATGACACTGACGCGTCGTGAGATCCTGGGCGCGGGCGGCGGGCTCGCTGCCGCCCTTTCCCTCTCGTCTCTGGCCGTGTGGGGCGGCGAGATTGTTGAAATCAAGATGCAAGGGAACGAAGACGGGTCACACGTTTGGTTCGACCCGATAGGCATTCTGATCAAACCAGGACAGACGATCCGCTGGATCAACCTCAATCCCGGCAATTCCCACACGACGACGGCCTACAATCCGGCAAACTTCGAGCGACCGCTGCGCATGCCCAAGGCCGCAAAATCTTGGGATTCCGACTATCTCCTGCCCGACGAGAGCTTTTCAATCACCTTCACTGAACAGGGGGTCTATGACTATTTTTGCATTCCGCATGAGCATGCTGGAATGGTCGGCCGCATCATTGTCGGCGAACCCGAAATGCATGGCTGGACTGAACTGGTCGGCACGAATGGAGACCTCCCAGGGGTGGCCCTCAAGGCGTTTCCGATGGTCGAAGACATCATGACAAAAGGGATCGTCCGCCACCCCTAGATATGCGTCTAAGAGGCATGACGACCAGCGACAAGGAGAACCCAAATACGACGATGCGATGGGGGCGCGAGTTTCCTGCTTGTCGTCAGTGATCGATTGGGACGGACCATCATGGCAGACCGCGCGTTTCCATACGATAATAAACCGCGAGCGAAGCGCGACGCGCGCTCTCAGGTGGCGGAAAAGCGTCTCAGTGCTCGGTCCGCTGCCCAGCAACGTGAGCGTGCCACACATCGGCTTGCCGCCCTGGGTGAGATGACCGGTGGTATCGCCCATGATTTCAGAAACCTCCTGGCAGTAATCGAATCCGGCTTGAGGTCTGCCGCGAGAAGAGCCGACGAACCCGAAAGCGTGCGAGCCTACATTGCGGCAGCGCGGGAAGGAATCGATCGAGGGATTGACCTAGCGTCACAGCTACTTGCCTTTGCAAAGCATCAGGAACTCGATACCCCCGCTGGCAATTTGAATGAGTTCCTCAGGTCTTTCGAGCCTTTCCTGAGGTATGGCGCCGGACCCGATGTCCGCGTCAAGCTGGAGCTTGGTTCCGACATCCCGGACTGCTTGATCGATCCGGCGCTGTTCGACGCTGCAGTGCTTAATCTCGTCATGAACGCACGAGATGCAATGCCAAGTGGCGGGGAGATCCTCGTCATCACTGAGCGATTGGTGCAGACGACCACGACGCCTGACCCGCCCGGGCCGGGAATCTACGCATGCGTTCGCGTCAAAGACCATGGTTGCGGCATGGCTCCGGAAGTCTTGCGGAAGGTGTTCGATCCTTTCTTCACGACGAAGGGTGAGAAGGGCACCGGGATAGGGATGTTGCAAGTGCAGGCATTGGCGCAGATGGCTGATGGTCGGATCCGCATAAGGAGCGAACAAGGGACTGGAACAACGGTCGACCTTTTGTTCCCGTCAATCCAAGCGGACATTTAGAGGCTCAACAAGAACTCCTACAATTCGATGTCGGCGCTCGCGACGGCATGCAATCCTGCCAGGGCAGGACCTACTACGCTCTCGTCCGCACTTGCGGATTGCACCGCATAGACCGGATAGGAGAACTGCGGCATTTCAGGCACAAGGTGCAGCCGGCCGGCCGCTATGTGAGGCTGAACTGAGCTCATTCTGAAATATCCGGAGCCGCCTGTCGCAAGAACATAGTTCAACGCGAGCGGACCGAGATCGAAAGAGAGATCCGGCGCAGCAGTCGGGAAATTCATCCCGTGGTGAAGTCCAAAATCCGGTCCCCAATCCATATAAACATAATCGGACTCGTCCAGCAGGCGCGCTTCGGAATTGGTAGTCACGAGGACCAGTTTTTCCTCCAGAAGCAGATCGATCTTCAAACCCGGTCTGTGCGGGGGCGCGTACATGATAGCTAAGTCGACCATTCCCGACGCGACCTGATTGATCAGATCCTGCGGCACATCGACGTGTACGCGGAGTGCAATATCTTGAAGCGAGCCGCGCATCCATCGGACCCAATCGAGCAGAAGCGGTTGCGCAAGGCTGACTTCGCTGCCGACCGTCAGAACTGCTCGGCGTCCCGGGGGCACGGCAACCTGGTGAAGGGTGCGTTGCCATAGTTGGACGAACATCGGGGCGTGGCGCAGAAATTGCTCACCGGCCGGGGTGAGCGAAGCTCCGCCTTTGTGGCGAACAAAAAGCGTGCGGCCCAGTTGCTGCTCGAGGTTGCGGATTCGTGCGCTAACGGTCGTTTGGGCGACATTCAAGCGCTCCGATGCCCGAATGAAACTCCCAGTCGAAACGATCTCGATAAACGTGCGGGCGAGCTCAATGTCCATAAAACATATAGCATAAAAATTGCGTTTAAATGTCAATCAATTTCGTTTGCTAGATACTTCGCTCAAGCACTAGGCTCGAAGAATTCCACCAGGCCTAGCGCTGGATGCTGCGCAGCGCCGGTTGGAGGGGGCGCGAGCTCTCTCCAACCTCACACATCGTTTTGCCTGCAGCGTCACAGGAGAGATCATGTCGACGAGAGAAAAGAGCCAAGGAGATGTGGGGCGCCGTGACTTTCTGAAGCTGTTCGGTGCGGCTGGCGCGGCAGCGAGTACACTACCGCTCGGTGGTCCGCATCGGCGGACGAAGTGGTGGCCCCGGCGACAGGCAAACCGCACCATCAGGTAGCCGACGCCGCGAAATCGCATGCTGGGGACTCGGGCTACGAATTCTTCAATGTCGACGAATCCGCCTTCATCGAGGCGGCGGTCGACACGCTCATTCCAAGCGATTCAACCGGCCCCGGCGCCAAGGAGCTCGGCGTTGCGACCTACATCGACCGGCAGATGGCCGGCGGATACGGCAAGGGCGACCGTCTGTATCTGGAAGGACCGTTTGGCGAGGGTACGCCAGAGCAGGGCTATCAACTGCCGATGACGCCATCGGAATTGATCCGGGCCGGCATCGCTGACGTCAGTGCCTACGTGCAGAAAAACCACAAGAGCACCTTCAACGGCCTTTCGGCGAAAGGTCGTGCCGCGGTGATGGCCGAACTCGACGGCAAGAAGGTCGAGCTTCCAACTGTGCCGACTGCAACCTTCTTCGGGCTTCTGCTGCAGCTCACGATCGAGGGCTATTTCGCCGACCCGATGTATGGCGGAAACAAGGACAGGGCGGCCTGGAAGATGATCGGCTTCCCAGGCGTCGACGCCATGTACATGGACAAGATCGAACCGTTTCGGAACAAGCCCTATGCAGCCGATCCGAGGGGCATACAGGACCTCATTTAGTCGACGGAAGAAGAAGGAGACTATAACATGGCCACCAAACTCAACGCGGTCGATGTCCTGATTGTCGGTCTTGGTTGGACAGGCGGTATCATTGCCAAGGAGCTTGCATCGACCAAGCTGAAGATCGTCGCCCTGGAGCGGGGAGGCCCGCGTGACACCAATCCGGACTTCATCGACCCGCAGATCCATGATGAGCTGCGTTACGCCGCCCGCCACGACCTCATGCAGAACGTGCGGCGGGAAACCATCACATTCCGCAACAGTGAATCGCAAACGGCGCTGCCAATGCGTCAACTTGGCTCGTTCCTGCCCGGCCAGGGCGTCGGCGGCGCCGGCGTGCACTGGAACGGCGTGACCTGGCGCTGGCTCGAATGGGATCATCAGGCGCGCACCCGGACGGTCGACAAATACGGCGAAAAGATCATCCCTTCGGATATGCACCTGCAGGACTGGCCGATCACCTATGACGATCTCGAACCCTATTACGACAAGTTCGAAAAAACCTGCGGCACTTCCGGCAAGGCCGGCAATATCAACGGCCGGAAGATCGATGGCGGCAATATCTTCGAGGGATCGCGAAAGGACGAGTACCCCAATCCGCCGATGATTGCCGCGCAGAGCATGGTGATGTTCGAGAAGGCGGCCCGCAATCTCGGCTACCACCCGTTCCCCAACCCGTCGTCAAATGCGTCGCGGGATTACGTCAATCCCGATGGCGTGGCCTTCGGCCAGTGTCACTATTGTGGCTTCTGCGAACGTTTCGGCTGCGAGGCCAATGCCAAGGCGAGCCCGCATTTCACCGTCATTCCGCTGGCGGTGAAGAACCCGAATTTCGAGCTGCGCACCAACTCGATCGTGCTGAAAGTCAATCTGGATTCGACCCGCAAGAAGGCGGTCAGCGTCACCTATCTCGACGCACGCGGGCGCGAATTCGAACAGCCTGCCGACCTCATCATCCTGTCGGCCTACGCGCTCGGCAACGTCAACCTGCTGCTGCATTCGGGGATTGGGGAGCCCTATGACCCGGCAACGGGGAAGGGCGTGGTCGGACGCAACTATGCCTATCAGTGCGGTGGCGGAGCTACCGCCTTCTTCGACAAGAAGACCATCCTGAATCGTTTCATGGGCGCCGGCGCGCTCGGCACCTGCATGGATGATTTCAACGGCGACAACTACGATTTCGTCAAGGCCGGCTACATCGGTGGCGGCGGCATCAGTTGCAGCAACTCGGGCGCTCGACCTATCCAGTCGCATCCCACACCCCGTGGCACGCCGCGTTGGGGCTCCGAGTGGAAGAGGGCCGTGGTCGACAATTATGACCACGCGGCCAGCGTCGGCAATCAAGGCGCCGTGATGGCCTACCGGCAGAACTATCTGAGCCTTGATCCGACGTACACCGACGTTTTTGGACGTCCGCTTATGAGGATGACATTCAATTTCCAAGACAACGAGATAAAGCAGATGAACGCTCAGGCCGACATCTGCGTCACCCTCGCGAAGGAGATGGGTGCGACCAAGATCGATCGAAACGTGCCACCCGTGCCCTATTCGATCGTGCCTTATCAGAGCACGCACAACACAGGCGGCGCAGTCTTCGGTGCCGACCCCAGTACCAGCGTTCTAAACAAGTACCTTCAGGTCTGGGATGTTCCGAACGTATTCGTCACGGGCGCTTGCGTGTTTCCCCAGAACGCCGGGAAGAACCCGACCGGACCGGTAGGCGCTCTTGCCTACTGGGCGGTGGACGCGATCAAGAACCAATATTTGAAGAACCCCGGCCCACTGGTTCCCTCCTGAGGCAACGTCTGCCGGATCCGGATGCGCGGTTCGGATCCGGCAGGCGTGTGTGTTTCGAATCCCGACATTGCCGGTGGGCGGGTTGGAACCCCGCCGCCGCTCATTGGAAGAAACAAACATGAAATCGACTTTGCTTGTATTGGTGACCGCTATTCTCACTGCAGTCGGTTCGGCCCATGCGCAGGACTCATCCCCCGGTAACGCCGACGCCGGCGCCGTTGTCTTCAAGAGGTGCATGGCCTGCCACACGGTCGGCCCTGACGCAAAGAACGGAGTAGGTCCAGTCTTGAACGGAGTCGTCGGCCGAGCGGCCGGTGTGTATCCGGATTACAGTTATTCTGCGGCGAACAAGAATTCGGGTCTGACTTGGGATGAAGCAACGCTGGCTACCTATCTGCACGGGCCGCGCAAACTGGTGCCCGGCACAAAGATGACGTTTGCCGGTCTCAGCAAGGACCAGGACATCGCCGACGTGATCGCCTATCTGAAGCAATTCAACGCGCAGGGCCATTAGGTCGGCCCCTGAGACAGGTGGATCACCTGGCCCGGCCGCAGAGCACAACCTCGATGAAATTTCTCCTGCACAAGGGTTTGGGGTACTCCACGATCCATCAGATCGGTGACTACCTGCGCAGCCATGGCGCCGGCCATCATTGGATCGAGCGATATCGCGGCGACATTTTCGTATTTGTGTCGGATGCAGCCGACGAGGCAATCCTTAGAAACGAATTCTCCGGCCTTCTAGATGTTGTCAACGACACGGAGACGGACAGGACACGACGTCGATGAGCGAAAAAATCGTCAACGAGAGAGTAAAATTAAAACGGGCATATGAGAGCCCTGCTGCCGACGATGGCAAGCGAGTGTTGGTTGACCGGCTTTGGCCGCGCGGGGTCAAGAAGACCGAAGCCGCCATCGACCGTTGGATGAAGGAACTCGCCCCAAGCACCGAACTTCGGAAATGGTTCGGACATGATCCAGCCCGCTGGGAGGAATTCCGCCGGCGATATGCGGCGGAAATCCATGAGCATCGCCATGAGCTCGACCGACTGCGCGACATGATACGGCAGGGCGACGTCACACTCGTCTACTCGGCTCATGACGAGGCCCACAACGATGCTGTCGTCCTTAGAGATATTTTGCTGAGACATCGATAGAGACGTCACGTCGCTCCTGCACTGTCATTGCCTTTAAAGACATAGGGCGTGTGATCACAACAGCGAGAGCAAATCATCTTTCCGGAACCAAACTAAGGAAACCCCATCAAATCATCGATGGACGGGTTCACGTTGCGGAGAAAGACAATGAAGTTCTTTATCGATACTGCCGATATTTCTGAAATTCGCGAGCTTGCTGCTGCCGGTTTTCTCGACGGGGTGACCACGAACCCGTCCCTTATCGCAAAGACCGGCCGACCGATCTGGGATGTGATCAAGGAGATTTGCCAGACAATCGAAGGCCCGGTTTCGGCAGAAGTCACAGCGATCCACTTCGACGGCATGATCGCCGAGGGAGTGCGTTTGGCCAGCATTGCCGCCAATGTGGCCGTTAAGGTGCCATCCACCTGGGATGGATTCAGGGCTTGCCGGGCACTCAGTCAGCTCGGACACAAGGTCAACGTCACGCTGTGCTTTTCAGCCAATCAGGCGTTGCTCGCAGCCAAGGCAGGAGCGACCTTCATTTCGCCGTTCGTCGGCAGGCTAGACGATCTTGGTCTGGACGGCATGGAGGTGGTCCGGGAAATCCGCAAGATCTACGACAACGACAAATCCTTCACGACGGAAATCCTCGCGTCTTCAATTCGTACGCCTCTCCATGTCAAACAGGCGGCGATCGCAGGCGCCGATATCGCGACCGTGCCACCGGCGGTGCTCAGAAACCTCGCCAAACACCCACTCACCGACAGGGGCCTCGAGTCGTTTCTCGCCGATTGGGGTAAGACGGGGCAAGCGATCCTGTAACTGTCCGCAGTGGAATTGCCGAGGGCAGCCATCATAAAAATTGCACTCAACTACCGATTAAATTCGTTTGCATGATAGTGGAGATGGCGGGAAACTGCAGCGTGAAAACCACTCGGCCCAATGCGTGACGTAGTCGGATGTTTGGCGCAGATGGTGCTGAGAATCTGAAGGCGCACTAGCCAGGTAGAAGGTATCCCGAAGAAGCGGGGATTGCCGCTTCGCCGTACGAGCGATTTGACACCGGCTCGCCAAGGGAGAAGAAAATGGCTGAAGGTGATACCAAATTAAACGGACCGGATCTGGGCCAGGGGATCGCGCTGTCCGACCTTCCCGATGGCGGAAAGCTCCTCGGCCACCGTGGCGACAATCAGGTGTTGTTGGTGCGCCGCGGGGCCGAGGTCTTCGCCATCGGCGCGACATGTACACATTACGGCGGGCCGCTCGTTGACGGTCTTGTCGTGGAGGATACCGTCCGGTGTCCTTGGCATCATGCGTGTTTCGATCTGCGGACGGGCGAAGCGTTGCGCGCTCCTGCCTTCAATCCTCTGGCCTGCTGGGCAGTCGAACAGCGGGATGGCCGGATATTCGTCGGCGAGAAATTCAAACGGACGGCTCTGAAATCGCGCTCCGGAGGCTCCGGGCAGATCCCCAAGAAAATCGTCATTGTCGGTGGCGGCGCAGCGGGTTTCGCAGCGGCCGAAATGCTGCGGCGAGAGCAGTACCAGGGCGGCATCGTTATGATCAGCGACGACCATGCGCCGCCCGTCGACCGGCCCAACCTCTCCAAGGACTACCTCGCCGGAAAGGCCCCGGAAGATTGGATTCGGCTCCGCGACGAGAAGTTCTATTCAAAAAACAATATCGACCTGCGTCTCAATGTGAAGGCCGTTGACGTCGACCTGCGTTCCCGCGAGGTCGTCCTCGTTGATGAAGGAAGGATCCCTTACCACAAGCTGCTGCTTGCTACCGGCGCCGAACCGGTTCGCTTGGCCATACCAGGCGCCGACCAGCCACATGTTCACACGCTGCGCTCGTTCGCAGATTGCAAGGCGATCATCGAGCGAGCCACGACCGCCCGCCGCGCCGTCGTGATTGGCGCCAGTTTCATAGGCCTGGAAGTTGCCGCTGCTCTGCGCTCGCGCGATATCGAAGTCCATGTCGTGGCGCCGGGGAAACGGCCCATGGAGCGGGTCCTGGGCCCGCAGATGGGCGACTTCATCCGCGCCCTCCATGAGGAAAATGGCGTTGTATTCCATCTCGAGGACACCGCGAGCAGCATCGATGGCAGCAAGGTGAAACTCAGCAGCGGCAATTCGCTGACGGCGGACGTCGTCGTGGTCGGCATCGGCGTGCGGCCGCGGACCGGACTTGCCGAAAAGGCGGGACTGGTCGTTGACCACGGCGTTGTTGTGGACGCCTTTCTGGAAACGAGCGAGCTAGGGATATTCGCGGCCGGCGACATTGCGCGGTGGCCAGATCCTCACGGTGGCGAGAACATTCGAGTCGAGCATTGGGTGGTTGCAGAGAGGCAAGGGCAAATAGCGGCGCTGAACATGCTCGGCCATCGGGAGAAATTCGCGGCCGTGCCGTTCTTCTGGAGTCAGCATTACGATGTGCCCATCAACTATGTCGGCCATGCCGGGCAATGGGATGAGATCGCGGTTGATGGAGACATCACAGCCAAGGATTGCCTGCTCCGCTTCAAGCGCGAAGGACGTACGCTGGCCGTTGCTTCGATCTTCCGCGACGTCGAAAGTCTGGAGGCCGAGGTGGAAATGGAGCACCAAATGGCGACCTAGCAATGCGCCTCCGGCACCGCAATCCGGAGAAAGGCGCAATCAGAAATGGTGGAGCGGAACGTCGTCGTGACCGAAAGGAGTTCGAATTATGTCCACAATGCAACAGGAACTTAGCACCACCAATGGTTTGGACACGGTCGCGCCCGCTCAGCATTATTCGAAGATCGTCGAGTTCGACAAGGAGGTTGCCGGGGAAGCGTCCGATGAGACGCCGACCTCGGTTGAAATCTTCTCGGACAGTGGCCAGTGGTATTGCCAGGTCCGTCGCGGCGACGAAGCGACCCGGCCTATGGGCCCCTATTCCAAACTACAGGCTGAGCGGATTCAAGATGCTCGGAGAATGTTGATCGCAAAAAAAGGTACCGCTCGGATTGTATTCGAGTAGGGCGGGTGCCTTCACGATCATGCCGGCTGGCGCACTTCCCGTGACAATGATCGTTCGTCATCAAGTTATTTGAAACGTTGCGCGGCAGACCTCCGGCTTGAGGATTGCCGCATTGTGAAGCTGCGTTTCGCGGCTCTTGACGTACCCCTTTGCCGAGCAGGCATCATGTCCAACCCAATGGAAGGAAGGCCCAATGGGCTACAAGTCAATCGTTCTCAATCTCGACATCGACGGGATGGTTGCTCCTGTTATCAAGCTTGGTGTCGATCTGGCCCAGCGCTTCGATGCGCGCCTGATAGGTCTCTCGGCGGCCGACGTTCCAACGCCTGTCGTAATGGAAGGAGGAGTGGCCTTTGAAGGCGAGAGCATGATGCACCAGCGGAAGAACATCGAGCGACGAATTGAGGACCTCCGCGCAGAATTCGAAGGCCTTGCTGGCGCAACGGTTGATACGGAATGGCGTGGGGCTGTGGGCAATCCGACCCGATTGCTGATCGACTCGGCCCGCGTGGCCGATCTCATCGTCACGGCGTCGCCTGAGGGCGCGTCTTCTGGCAACGTTCATCGTTCCACCGACCTCGGTAACCTGATCCTTCAGGCAGGGCGGCCCGTCTTTGTCGCCTCGACCAACCAGGAAAATTTGCGCATCAACAAGGTTCTTGTCGGATGGAAGGACACGCGTGAAGCCAGGCGTGCGATTACTGATGCTATGCCCTTTTTGCAAATGGCTCAGGAGGTTCGTGTCATTACGATCGACAATGATGCAACCGATGAAACCTGGAACGGCCTGGACGATGTTGTTGCCTTACTTTCCTTTCACGGCGTAAAGGCGAAGGCGGACGTTTTTCCGGAACAACACGATGGCGGAACGATCGCCGATGTGGCCGACGCAATGCATGCGGATCTGATCATATCCGGCGCCTACGGACACAGCAGATTCAGAGAGTGGATCTTCGGCGGTGCTACCCGCTCGCTGCTTGAAAATGATCGACTGAACCGGGTCATGTCGAATTGAGCGTGATACACAAATAGTGGATGCGCATTGTCAAAAGCTGAGAAATCCGCGTGCGCTCCGGGTTGACCGCCCGCCAACTGTAGCGGGGCTGCCAAGCAGCAGCATCGGGAGCACAGACTTGTTACTCGCCCGCCGTGGCGATCAGCATCCAATTGCGCTTCGTTGACTGGATGTCACAGGCGAACGTCCACGTATCGATCACCTCAACGATCTGCTGGGGATCGCCGGCGATGATCGCATCGTTGGCCGAGCGTGTAACGCTGACCAAGTCGGAAACGAAGCGAGCGGCAATCTCCGCGGTACCCTCCTGCTCGAGAGCGTCGACGACCTTTGCTTCGCTCGTGCCGATGAAGGTGAGCTGTAGCATCTCCTTTCGATCCCTGCGCTCGGCAATCGCTCGTTCGAAGGTATCAAGCACTTCGGGCCCGACAAGGCGCTTCAACGTTTGGACGTCACCGTCAGCATAGGCCTGCAGGATAACTTCATAAGCCGTCTTGGCGCCGGCCAGAAAAGCTGCGAGGTCGAAATTCGGGTCGATCTCTCGAATGACATCCAAGGGCGCGTCCGCAGAAGAAATGTTTTCGCTACTGCCGGCTCGTTGCTCTGTCGGCGCATCGTCCCGTTTGGTCTTATCGTCGCCCGAGCGCGGCAGAAGTTGGCTCCAACTGCCCAACAATGCCCAATAAAATGCGATAATCACCACGATCAGGATCTGGTTGTTCGGATCTGTGGTCTCGTTCATGACGTTCTCCCGACAAAATGTCGAAGTGACAGAGACGGCGATTTGGAAGGAGGCGAGTGTTAGAGAATACGCGGCAGCTTTTCCCACTGATGGAAGGGCGGCGGCGACGGCAGCAGCCATTCGAGCGTGGTCGCCCCTTCGCCCCAGGGATTGGCGCCAGCTTGACGCTTGCGGGTGAAGGCCTCCGCGACCGCGATGAAGAAGACGACAAGTCCGGCCGTTGAAATGTAGGCCCCGATCGACGAGATGAAATTCCAGCCGGCGAAAGCGTCGGGGTAGTCGGCATAGCGTCGCGGCATGCCGGCCATTCCAAGAAAATGCTGCGGGAAAAAGACCAGGTTGACGCCAATGAACATCAGCCAGAAATGGAGCTTGCCCATCGTTTCGCTGTACATATAGCCGGTCATCTTCGGGAACCAGTAATAAAAGCCGGCGAAGATGGCGAAGACCGCGCCTAACGACAGGACATAGTGGAAGTGGGCAATCACATAGTAGGTGTCGTGCAACGAGCGGTCGAGACCGGGGCTGGCAACCACGATCCCGGTGACGCCGCCGATGGTGAAGAGCAGGACGAAGCCGAGAGCCCAGAGCATGGGAGTCTTGAACTCGATCGATCCTCCCCACATGGTTGCCAGCCACGAAAACACCTTTATGCCGGTTGGAACGCCGATCACCATCGAGGCGAAGGCGAAGTAGCGCTGGGTGTCTAGGGACAGGCCCGTGGTATACATATGATGCGCCCAAACGACGAAGCCGATCGTGCCGATTGCCACCATTGCATAGGCCATGCCGAGATAGCCGAAGATCGGCTTCTTGGCGAAGGTCGCGATGACATGGCTGATGATCCCGAACCCAGGCAGGATCATGATGTAGACTTCGGGATGGCCGAAGAACCAGAACAGATGTTGGTAGAGGATCGGATCACCGCCGCCGGAAGGCGCGAAGAAGGTCGTCCCGAAATTGCGATCGGTCAAAAGCATGGTGACGGCACCGGCGAGCACCGGCAGTGACATGAGAAGCATGAAGGCCGTGACCAGCATCGACCAGGCGAACAGAGGCATCTTGTGCAACGTCATGCCGGGTGCGCGCATGTTGAAGATGGTGGTGATGAAATTGATCGCACCGAGGATCGACGAGGCGCCCGACAGGTGGATCGACAGTATGACGAGGTCGACAGCAGGCCCCGGCTGGCCGTCCGTCGAGTAGGGCGGATAGAGCGTCCACCCGCCGCCATGACCGAGCGCACCTGGCGCTCCTGGAACGAACATCGAGGCGATGAAGAGGACAAACGACATCACAAGCAGCCAGAACGAGATATTGTTCAAGCGCGGAAAAGCCATATCGGGCGCGCCGATCATGATCGGCGCCATCCAATTGCCGAAGCCACCAATCAGCGCCGGCATAAGGACGAAAAAGATCATGACCAGCCCATGGGAACTGACGACAACGTTGTAGACCCCCGGATCGCCAAATATCTGAAAGCCTGGTTCCTGCAACTCCATGCGGATCAACACCGAAAGCGCGGTGCCGAGAACGCCGGCCATGATCGAGAACAGCAGGTAGAGTGTCCCGATATCCTTGTGATTGGTCGAGAAGAGCCACCTGAGGAGGAACCTGGGTTTGCGATCATCCAAGACTGTGGCTGGAATGGACATGATGTGCTTCCTGCTCCTTCTGCTGGCAGACCGGGCGGGCTCAACGGCGGACAACAACTTGCGAACCCGCGGTCGCAAGGGGATCAGGCCTCGCCTGCGTTCATTTATTCGGCAGTGACGGAAAGCCGCCTGGCTATGAACACGTTGCGCTGCATAAAACAGGAAGGCAAACGCAATTAAATGCCGCATTGATGCAAGTTTATTGCACTGAACTGGCAAACCATGTTGGACCTTGACCGCGGCCGTACGTTCTTCGGAATCGTGCATTCCGGCAGCTTTCTGAGGGCTGCCAACTGGCTACGCGGTAGGCGCTCGGGTTCGCACATTTGAGGAAGAGCTCGGACGCCACAGCGCGCATGAGCGAACCCTGCGCGCAGGGGCGCGCGAGACCAGAGTTTTCACAACTTCGCCGACTTAGCTGTCGGCGAAGTTTCTTGGCGGCCTGAACCAGCTTATGCCCTCCGCAAGGCAGGTGCATGATGTGCTCGGAGAGCCGCGCCGGGCCAGTTTCACAATCCTCGGGATGGTCGAGCTCTCAGGCGGCAGACGGCCCCGGGTCGTCGAACCCAGTGTCGAAGGCCGCCATGACTTTGTTCTCGGCGTTGTCCTGCAACTTATCAGACCGATGGACGACGCGGAGAAAAGGCCTGCCCAGTTGCGACGAACCCGGTTCCGCCCCCAAAGGCAACTTCAATCTTTCGCGCCTTGCTGCTTCCGGCTGATAGACCACTTCGTGGACAGTCAGCGTTTCAGGGCTGCCTTCCGCACTCGGAATGGTCATGGATTGACCTTCGGCAAGACCAAGCAGTGCCAGACCGCGCGGATTGGTGATTGGCAACAGCATGCCTACCAAACCACGCATCTCGCCATGTGTGAGGATGCGCGTTTCGGCGGGGCCATCGTTAACCCGGTAAGCCACGCGGCTGCTGAGCGTCACGACGGTTGGCGGGATGTCTTCCCGAAACATGACGAGTGCGCTCGAGATCTTCCGGTGGAGGATAGTCAACAGTGTTTGGGTGCGGGCCGGGTGGCGCTCCCGCATCACTTCCAGAATGGTGTAGTCCTTAGTCGTCAGTTGACAGCTGTCGATATTGGGCATGGTGCGTCTCCAGCCGGCCCCGTGCAAGGGGATCCAGCGTCAGGAAATTGATCGGGTGTGAAGAATTACCCCTGTGCCGGACTCAAATAGGCCGGCGCAGGGGTTAGACTCCTGCGATCAGGCTGCCCGCATGATTGAGGAGACGCACGGAGATGCCCACGTCTAGACACTCGCCGCAATCGCCGGAGACGCTGGTGCGATTCGCTCGGCTCCATCGCTTTCCGGGGCGGGCTGGTTCACGGCAAGGACGAACAATTCGTGCCGGCGCCCGTCTCGGGCGGTCCACATGATCGACTGTCCAGCCGAGAGGCCGATCAGGGCTGTGCCAATCGGCGTGAGGATTGAAACCTTGCCTTCAGAGATGTCCGCGTCGCCAGGAAAAACCAGCGTGATCGTTTTCCGATCGCCGGTGTCGGGCTTGAACGTCACAGTCGAACCCATCCGGACGGTGCCGGCGGAGACCCAACCATCGGCGACGATGCGCGCGCGCTCGAGTTCGGCGAGCAGTTCATCGGAAGCCTCCGGATTTCGTGCGGCAACGGTGCTCGCGAGCGCCGATAAACGTGCGTGGTCCGTCTGCGAGATGCGGATGTTTGGCTTACGCCGGGTTTTCGTGTTGTTCTGCATTTGGATACTCATATTCTAGTTGGCTCAGTTGCCATCAAAGGTGGCGGAACTGGCAATTCGGAAATGACCGGATTCACAAAGCCCTGGGAGCCCTGCGGATCATCACATATCGATTTAGGTGTTGCCCCTCGGCTCGGGGCACGGGCAGCCGAGCCGGGGGTTACGATCCCGCGATGGGGCAAACCCGGAAAAGAAAATCACAACGGATTTTGGCTGCGGTATTCATATAGGTATAGTTGGTGAAGCAATTCTTGAAGTCAAGGTGGATGATGGCAGGCTCAGCCGCAAGACCTGCCGTTCAGGATATCTGCAGCCTCTTGCAGCATTGCGGAGCCGTCGCCTAGGATGACTCGCCGGACAAACGAGATCATCGTCCACTCGATCACCACCAAAAATCTTCCGAAGGAAGGCGGTTGTGATCGCACGGACGAGGAACACGGGACTGTCATGAAAATCCTTGCGGCGACAGATTTTTCCACCCGCTCACAACGGGCATTGCGGCGGGCCGGCCTCCTGGCCCGGGATGTTGGCGCAGAACTCACGCTCGTCCATGTCGTCGACGACGATCAACCCTCAGCCATAGTCGGGCGCGAAAGCCGCGAGGCGAAGCGATATCTTACAGAACAAGTGGCCTCGATCGCCAAGTTGGAGGGACTCCAATGCGATTCTGCAGTTGTAGCCGGGAATCCGTTCGACGGCATTTTGAATGCAGCCGAAGCGCGCGCGGTCGATCTGATTGTCATGGGTGCGCACCGCAAGCAGTTGCTCCGCGATGTTTTTGTCGGAACGACGATCGAACGTGTGATCCGGACCGGACCTTTCCCAGTGCTCATGGTGAATGGAGAGGTAGAACATTCCTACAAAAAAGTGATGGCCGCCGTGGATATGTCCGAGCCGTCCGCGCACGCAATTGGCACGGCGAGGGAAACTGGGCTGATAGGCGACGCCAGTCTTTCGCTGGTCCATGGGTTCGAAGCCTTCGCCAAGGGAAAAATGTCAAATGCTGGAATAGGCAAGGACGAGCTAGCGCGCTACGTGGCGACAGAACGTTTGCAGGTGGGGAGGCAACTGGTCGCGTTTCTGGAAGCCAACGATTTTGGCGTCGACAACTGGTCATTGCATATCAGGGAAGGCGGCCCGGTCGAAGCGATCATGGGGGCGATTAACGAGGTGGCGCCCGATGTTCTGGTAATCGGAACACATGGCCGTTCGGGCTTCATCAAAGTACTTCTGGGAAGCGTGACAGAAAGCGTTCTGCGATCGGTCGACGTGGATGTCTTTGCGGTACCACCTGCCCAAAGTTGATCAAGGCGTACCTGAATTATTGTCGTAGTTCGTCTTGGGATTTCCGCGGTCGCCTCGAATGGCGGGACGCCATCGTTGCCCTCTATGCGGTCGCGGCAAAGCGCTGCGCGGGCCATGAGTTTCCGCCAAACGAGCCAGACTGCGGGAAGACTGCTCAATTGGACGTATAAGTAGCTGCGGACTCGCTGATTTCGATTACATCGCCTCGTGCGGTACCGTGGGAGACCCTCCAGAATCTATGGAACGGCATCCGTCCCAACGATGCCCCCCTCATTCTCGAGAACGCTGATCCGCCTGACTTCCGAGCGGTTGAGTTTCAGGCGAACCCCGATACCCCCGCCGTTCTCGCCAATGAAAAAGGCGCCGGCGGCTTCGAGCGCGACTTGGAGTCTGTTACAGACGTCGTTGTCGGGGAGGGCGATCCGACGCTCGAATTCCTCGATGACCAACGCATCCACGCCTGAATTACTCGAGAGCTTTTCTCGGGTCCATTCGACCAGCGCGCGAGCAGCGCGGCATTGAGCACCAGTGATCATCCCAAATCTCCTTAAACCGGTGTTGGGCGCGAAGGTGACTGCTGGTCAACAACCAAGGCGCTTCGTGCGCATCGGGCGTATCGCCTTCGCCGGTGAGCTTTTTAATCGAACTTCAAGCTTTTATTGAGGCTCTTGCGCTGTTCCGTCTGACGCTTTTTCTTCAGGACCTAGCGGCTTTTCCTCTGTTCGTCATATCTGGCGGCTCAGAGGGAAGAGCGTCATCGGCGCGCTTTCCGCCACCCCGCGGCGCGCGCCTCGGCTTCTGAGCAAAACCACCGCTCGCCTTTACTTGGGGTGATCACCGTCTGGTCGTAATACTCTTGGCCGGGCACATGGTAGATGTGCTCACCAGAGTTCACGCTGATGTTTCCCTTGATGGTGCAGCCGCTCCCAAGCAGGCCGAAGAAGCCGGTTGACTGCTCGGCCACTGTCTCGACTTTGTCGGCGTTCGCTGCTCGCCAATCCCAGGGCTGATCAAAGCGGCCTTGCCAAACGCCGCGATTAGCCGCCTTGGCGGAGGCCTGCTCAGTTGCAAATGCGCCCTTGGAATAGCGAGGCCAGTCTAGGGCGAGCCCTTGCTCCACAAGCCATTGCTGAACGCTTTGACGATCGGCTCGATAGCAATCGCCGACAAGCCTGCCATACCGATCGCGATCGACAAAACTGCAATGCAGTGGTCGCGATGCCGCTAGGAACTCGTCCAACGCTTGGGCAGCGCGGCGCCCGCAGGGATATTCGAAGCCCTTAGTGTCATCGCAATACTGCCGGCTCTCAGGAGCGTCTATACCATTGAAACGGATACGCTGGCCGGCGATCTCGACCGTGTCGCCATCGATGACAGAGGCGCGACCATCCATCGGGCCGGGGAGCGGTTCCGTCCAACTCGATATCGTCCCTTGAAGGCCGGCGCCGTGTTCCATGACGAACTGCGTCGCGTAGGCGGCAATCGCTGCCACGGTCACGAAAACGAGCCGCATCGGCACGCCGGCGAGGCTGCGCCAGCGATAGCGCTTCGCACCAGTGTGCTTGCGCCACTGGTTAGACCGATTGCCAGGGTGACGGTAGACCTTGCCCACGCCCCTTCTCCCGACAGGAGAATGCTTCCGTTGCGGGCCAGAGTCTAGCGACTCCTAGCCTAGCCACCGCCGAAAGGTGGCGGGCTTTTTTACCTTCGAATGTCATGGCTTGCAGCTTACACTGTACACTACATTAGTTGAATTAATTGTTGGCTCGTGAAATCCGAACTTTAAATCTCTTGTATCCTTTGCCGCGAGACTTATGGTCTGCGTTCGTGTCCATTCGCCCTCAGACGATGACAGAACAGCTGAAATCGTCAGGTTCCCTGCATCGCCTAAGTTCTGTATGCGTGCGGATACCGTATAGCCATAGTCAGCCTCGTTCTCGACGAGAAACGAATCTGGATCAGCGCTTTTGCTTAGAATGGAGCATCCGGGCTGGTTATCCAGTGCGCTTAAATATCCCTTAATCGTTCCGCCGGTTCTTTTGTCAATCTGTATACCAATAAATACAGCCGCAATAATAATCCAAAAAAGGACGTTAAATACCTGATTTCGCGCCTTACTAGTTAGATATACTTCTGACAACGTTTCGTCAGCTTCAGGGCCGCGACGATCAAACATGCCACGTCGAATACGCTTCCATGCTACCGCCGCAGCAATTCCTGCTGCTATTGCCAAAATGACGTGTACCGATTTAGCCTTTTCCGGACCGCCTATAAAGTATGCCAACAAGACGATGCAAACGACGAAGACAATAAGCCCGACTAAAGCTTGTCCATTCCCACTTACAACAGAGATATAACGTTCCCGCTGATCCCGGCTGAGTGTGCCTTGGCGAGGAGGATTGGCCGAAATTTCCTCAGCATGCACCTGATCTGATTTGCTGTTCCCGGCCCCAGGGTTCACAAGAAGTGAGATGGGCACGGCTTGAACTTCAAAATCTTCATGATCTGAGATGCGTTTCCAAGGCCCAGCCGGACTTTGCGATGTCTCGTCAGTCCTTAGAATGGAGTTTGTTCGGAGCAAGGCTTCAATCTCGCTCTTTGATGACGGTCCATAGACTTGGTTGTTTTTTCTAATATACCAATTGGTATCCATCGGTAGCACCCCTCCCTTTTGATCAACCTCCATTTCGAACATTAGCTCAACAGCAAGTACGCGCAAGCGGCTCGAAAGTTGTAGGCTTCGGCTGCTACCGCTTCCTCCGTGGCGGGCCTTTTGCGTTTATCGCCCCAGATCGAGCGGTTTGTGTCGGGGCCTCTCATGCCAAATGATTTGCCGAAGATCTCGCATATCGACCAACTGGTTGCAGGTTGGGCAGGGTAGAAGTTCTTCCGCTCATCCTCCGGCTCACCACCATTGACGCGGGCCGGGATGGGCAGGCCGAGTTCGCTTGGCTTTGTCATCACGATCAAACATTCAATTCATCTAAAATGTTCCGGAACTATTTCAGCGCATGCTAATTGAATCGCGGCTTGTGAGAGTTCCGTGCATGCGTTTGAAATTCGTCGCGCCCTTGATGCCGACCCTTGTCGATCGGCCTCCCGAAGGCGAAGGTTGGATTCACGAAGTCAAGTTCGACGGCTACCGGTCGCAGTTGATCATCGACGACGACGGCACGCGGATCTACGCCCGGCGCGGTCTCGACTGGACGTCGAAATATCGTGACCTCGCAGCGGCCGGCGCTGCGCTTGGTGTCGAAAGCGCCATCATCGACGGCGAGGTCATCGTGCTCAACGACGCCGGCCGGTCGGACTTCGGAGAGTTGCGGAAGGCGATCACCAGGCGCCAGCACGCTCTCTATTTTGTCGCCTTCGATCTTCTCCACCTAAACGGCCTCGACTTGCGAGACATGCCCTTAGAGGACCGCCGCGAGATCCTGGCCGAGATGATCCCGGAAGGCGGTCGCATCCAATTCAGCGAAGCGCTGCCGGGCACCGGCGCAGCGGTCTTTCACCTCGTCGACCAAGCCGGGCTTAAAGGCATGGTGTCAAAGCGCAAGGACATCGCAGCGGCCCGTCAACCAACTGGCTGAAGGCCAAGTGCTACTCGATTGACGAATATGAATTGCTCGGCGTCGAACGGGAAGCCGGCAAGCCAGCTTTCGCCCTAATGGCGGAGCGCGGCACCGGGCGCTATGTCGGCTCGGCTTTCATCACCTTGAACCGGGAGATGCGCGAACGGCTTTGGGAGCGTGTCCAGGAGCGCGTAGGCGCCGCGCCGAAGGGCATGAAGCGGCCAGCCACGCAATGGGCCAAGCCGGGCATCATCGGCCGTGTGAAGCACCTACGCGGCGAGGAAGACCTGCGCCATGCCTCATTGCACGACTTTCGGGAGTATGATGCCTAGCACCTACCTACGCCACGCGAGGAATGGAACATCAGAGCATTCTAATAGTTGTTTGGTCAGCATGGGCAGCCAACATTTCCCCGCCAAGTCCCTGTGATCCCTAGGGACGGCCCGCCGCTGCCGTGAATGGAGCGGCGGGTTCTTAAAGGTGACGGGAACCTAATGCCGCCAGTCAGCTTTATGGCGAGATGAGCACACGCGGCGTAAACTTCCTGCACAAATGGATTGCCAACAACGTCCCCGAGACGGTCGGCGCCGACATCATCTCAGTCGCAGAATTGACCCAGAAGCTATTTGCAGACGCCAAGGCGATCGGCATAGGTAGCACGGAGATCGAGGAAGAGACCGTTAGCATCTACAATTCGATCCAGGATGCAATCGTGCACCACGACGCTGGCGTGGCGGACTGAACCCGCTTGCCGGCGCCAGCGAGATCAGGAATATAATCCTTCGTTGCGGCGACCCCTTTCAAACGGAGATCGCCATGTCCAAGACCCTCGCCGACACCCTTGCCGCCCGAGAAACCATGTATGGGGCACCCGATGTGCTGCAAGTCGACAAGGCTCGATATCCCTGCGCTGAGTGACAGGCTCGGGCCTGATCACGGCTCGATGCACTGGGATCTGGTTGGGCGCTTGGCTGTTCGGATTGCAAGGCCGCAGGGGGTGTCCGGCGCCCGGTGTTCTTCACAGTCATTCCTGACTACGAGGGCATCCAAGCGAAGCGCAATCGCGACTGGAAGCCGACTTTCGAACGCAAAGGCCCATGCGCCCCATAATGGGTCGATAGGTCTGGCACCGCAATTGCATTGACATGTGTGGGGTGGGGAAGGTCCCGTCGCTTCGCAAATGGGGCGGCGGGACTTTCGGCAATGAGGGCTTTGTAGCGGCCCGGCACCCTTTGTTGGGTGGGGCGAAGGACACCGGGCCTACCGGCAGGATGTGCTTGCGAGGAACATCGCCGCCGACTGGAAGCGTTTATGCGCTTCTGCCAATGTAAAGTGAAGCGCGGCCCGGCGCCCTGCTTTTTGATACTGAACAAACCAGAGCGGCGCCAGGCTTACCGGCAGCGCTTTGGTGAGGGAAACGGCGCCGAGTAATGAGTGTATCGCTCTCGCTAGAGTTGTTGGAATACAGCCTTTTGGATGGCCTCGAGACGCTAACGCCTTCGCGCGCTGTGGCTGTACCATCAATGCATGGCGCTGGCCACAGGCAGGCGCATGGGCGGGCGAGACGCTTCGGCGGTGTAGGAGAGCGGCCACCCGGAACGCGCGCTGGTGGGGCTTCAGGTCGTCAAGGTGTTGCTAATATACAGCACAGGAGGGCTATACGAACGACCTCGTGCCGAATCGCTTCCAACGGCTGCCCGTTAGCGTCAAAATGACAACGCCAAAGACGCGAGGCGACGAAGATGGGCAAGCGGCCAAACACAAAAACTATTGAGATGTATGGTCTTCTGGCCGTTCCGTTGTCACTTCTCATTACGGTGCTGCTCGCTGGAATGATCCTTGGCTAGCCGGCCGGTGGGAGGTGGAGTAATGCACACGCTGCCACGCAATATCGATGCCGACGTGGTGCTGGCCATTGGGCGGATGCTCGACGACCATGCAAAACTCGCGTCGGTCTCGCTCGCGGATTCGGTGGAGCAAATCCGCGGAGCTCAGACGACCTCGCTTGCCGACTTTGAGATCGAGGAACTTGTGATCGAGATGGCTGCGTCTCGCGGCCTCGCTGTTCTGCTCGATCGGACAGCAAGATAAGACGCTCGGAACCGAAAGGCTTGAGGCCTTGTTGAAGACGGTCAGGGATATCACCGGCAAGGATGCGCCGTTCCTTTCGGCAGCGGGGGTTTGGATGGAGCGGCCCGGCACCCCTGTTGTTGGGGTGCGGGCTAGGGCGCCGGGCGCCTAACCGGCGGGATGTGCTCGCGAGGAACATCGCCGCCAGCTGGAAACCTTATGCGCTTCTGCTAATTTAGAGTGAAGCACGTTAGTTGCCCCCTGCTCGACTAAAGCAACCGTGCCGTCGTCTTTGCGTATTTCCACCGCTACGATACCGTCATCCCGCTTCCGAGCGGGGATGCTCGCAAAGACGTGGTCCCTCGCAGCCTTCTCGGCATCAAATGGCGTCTTTTCAACGACGCCCTGTTTCCCATACCAAATCACTTGTGTAAGCCCACCGCTGCGATGCTGCTTTACTCAGCCGACCCGTTATCGGGATTAAATGAGGCGCTCGGGAAGCACTGCATCGACCAACCGGCTGGCGTTGGTTGCTTCTGATATTCGGCGATAGCGGCTGCACACTTTTCACGGGTGTCGAAGGTGCTCGGCATGACAACCATTCCGCCTTGCGGACCGGCGATTACTAGATACCAGATGAACGCTGCGGTCGAAGCCATGAGAATTTCCTCGTCAGATAGGATTCTGGAGCAGCGCATCTGGCCGTCAAGAGGATGCTAATATGCGAGACAGCGACCTCACAGAGCGCCCTGGCTGCGGCTGGTAACGCTGGCGGCCAGCCGAAACGCGCTCTGGCGGGGCTCCGATAGGTCGAGCTTTCTCTTAAGCGGCCCAGCGGCGGTTGACGTGGGGCTGGGGCGGCGGCCACCGGGCCTACCGGCGGCAATCGGTGTCGCCGGCTGGGGAAGACTGTAGGCCGACCAAGCATTACTGCTAACTTGGTAATGTGGATGCGACATGCGCGGCCCTACTTCCATTGCAGGTGCCGCTTACCCCAATCTCCAAGTTGATCAAACGACACTTGCTCCCTTAGCCTACCAAGATGTTCGCGCTCGTAGCTCAATCAGGTGCGCACTCGGCAGGGGGCAATTGGGGCCTCGCCGCTTCGCAAATGGAGCGGCGGGCTTTTTCAATTAGGGCCGAGACAGAAGGTTCGCTGCAGGGAGGGGTGCCATGCGAGAATTGCCGCCTAACGTCGATGCAGATGCCGTGATTGAAGTCGGCCGTTACCTGGATGATCACGCGAAAACCACGCCAGTTTCGATATCAGAGGCGCTACGCGTCGTTAGACGTCGCGCGCCCACAACTTGTCCCGGCGATGGGTGGCTGGAGGAGCTGATTGTAGAAAGCGCCGCGACCAGAAAGCTCGCCCTCTTGTTGGACAACCACAATTAAGGGGCGCGGGGCCGGCCAAGCAAACCGCTGCTGACCCCAGTCAAAGCTGGCTTTTCCTTCGTCGGGCTATTGGCAACCGAGAAGCGTCAGGAATATAATCCTCCGTTGCGGCGACCCTTTCAACGGAGATCGCCATTTCCAATGACCATGAAATATCCATTTGTAGAGAACACGCTCGGCGAGAAATTGCAGGCCGGATCGGGGCTATCGGTCGACTGCATGACGTGCCGCCGAAGTTACGCGAGGCCGCTCGAGCCAGCGGACCGAGCTTGGCAACTCCGATCGCGCGACGTCTCGCCTGGACGGCTATTTAGGGGCAACATACCCCAGCTAAGGTTAGGGTGATCGGCCGCAAACCCTGTTTAATGCTGGCGTCTTGCCGACGCTGGACCGGTCGCGGGGAGCGTCGGGGGAGCGGCCGCGCTTTCGTCAGCGGCCACGGCCCCTCCCCAGACAAAAAAGCCGGGGTGAGGGTCAGTTCCAGCAGCCTATTTCCGCCGCCGATTAATGTGCAACTTGTGAAGCTGCCGACATCAGTTCCTCGGGGTTCGGTGTCTTGAACGTAATATCGGGGCCATCCTCCAGACCTTCGGTGAAGCTCCAGCGTACAATGCCCCCTCGGTCGATGAGGAACTGACCGACAAGCAACTCCTTAGCGGAAGTCATCATCCGCTGATCGGCTTCCGTAATTTCATATCCCTCCTTCTTGTTGAGGAACTCGTCCATTGCCATGGGGTCCATAGGCTCGGGCAACTCGCCCGGGAGATGGATCCGGATCCCCATGACCTCGTCCATCCCGACCTCGCGCAAGCCGAAAGCACGGTGTGAGGCCCGCTCGGGGTCCGACGCGGCGAGAAGATCGGGTGCCGGGTGGTAACGGAAATAGAGCCGCGCCCTCTCGACCGGCGTATTAACCACCGCCAGGCATTCGACGCCTCTCTCACGCAGGGCCGGCTCGAGTTGCGCCATTGCCGCGACATTGCGCCGACAGAACGCACAGTGCAGGCCTCGAAACAAACCGATCAACAACGGGCTTCGACCGCGAAAATCAGTGAGCGCGATCTTGCCGTCGCGGGAGATCGCATCGAGCACGATATTCGGCGCCCGGTCGCCCGGCTGCAGCGGGCGGTCGACACTACTCGTGGACATGGACAACCTCCTCGCCCGGACCAATCAAGAAAAGGCAGCGCACCCAGCGCTCGTAGTTGAGCCGTGCTGGGGGCGCAGAACTTCCTGCGCCAGGGCAAAATACCGTTCGGCCTCTGCCACATTGCCAAGGTCGAGATTACGCGTTGCAACGCCATCATAAAACGCCATCATAACACGAAAAGAGCATCTGCGGGTCGCTCGTTTCGCGAGACCGCCACGAGCGCCGCGGGTAAACAGTGGGTCGTCTCATCCGTGCGAAGAGGCCGGGCTTCAGCCGCCCGAACAATCTAGCAGGCGGCCCGCCAGAACCTATCGTGTGATCGGGGAAGCCTTGGCTTAAGCGCTCCCGTCCGTCTGGCTTTCCTCATCGATCATTCTGACCGGCAGATACGCATTCGTTTCCAGCCACTCCCGCAGTACGATCTGAATGAGATCCGACTGGCCGATATTCATCTCGGCGGCTATGGATTTCAGTGCATCGTCTGTTGCCGGCTCTAGCGGCACTCCAGCGACGTTCCGGAGCATCAATGCAGCGCGGCGAAGGATGATCTGCAAATCCGCCCGCGAGACATCCGCGATACGGTCAGCGGCGCTCTCAAGCTCTTCTGCGATTGATATTCGGGTCATGATCGAAGCGCCCCCATCGAAGCGGTGCGGGCTGATGTAGAGCACCGCTCAGCTGTCGTAGTAGAATGAGGCCTTGCCGTTCGGCGTGTAAACCCAAGTATCGGCGACGTAGTAGGACGCCTGTCCGTCTGGAACTCGATACCACCAACCACTATCGACCCAGTAGGCGTATGCCCCGTTTACGGTGTAAACGCTGTCGCCCTCTTGATAAAAGGCAGCTTGACCCTCTTGGGTGTAGATCCAGCGTGCGCTCATAACGAATGCCCCATTTTTAGGCCTTGCCAACCGCTACCAGGCGTTTAGCCTACTGCCCGGAAGCAACAGCGCATGTCGGGAACTGCCCGGCCGCTCGGTCAGCAAGAGCTTTCGCTTCCTCCGATTTGGTGGAGCACGTCTTTGCAAGCTTGACGCCAAAGCCTTTGCTTTCCAGGCACCGGACCATGTAGCGGTCCCTGAGGTCTTGGTTGACGTCATATGTCGTCGTTGATCCTGGGATGTTTACCGCGCCGATCGTGTTGCAGGAGACGATTGTCCCGATGGTATTGCACTGGACTGTCCCAGGGTTGTTGTAGCCTGGATGGTAGTCGGTCGCTATCGACTGGGGAATCTCTTTGAAAGACGCAATCTTGCACTCGTCTTTCGCTGTCTGCGTTGTATTGAGATCGACGCCAGGCTTGAAGACGATATAAGCCGGAGTGGACTGGCAGCCAGCAATAGCGAGAGCTGCGAATATATATCGCTTGCGCATAGAATTTGTTCCCCCAGCGCGCAGTGAACTGCAAAAGGTTCGCCCTCGCAAGGGCGCGCTTCGGCAGCAACCGATAAAATCTAATAGTCCAATATTTTCGCCGAGAATGAAGGGTTGGAAAAAATGGGGAAATTCCTTGCATTGCTGCTCTTCGGCGCGAGCCTTTCGGTATTGCCGGTTCAACCGTCTCAAGCGTCGAATACCCCTTGCAGCGGCCACAAGGGTGGTATCGCACACTGCCAAGGCCGCACGTTCGTTTGCAATGATGGCTCGGTGAGTGCCAGCAAAAGGAATTGCTCTGCCGACAATGGCGGCTCCAGCCAGCCGCTTGGCTTGATGGACAACGAAGACGCAGACATGACGCCGACAGACAATCAGGCCGAATGCTCCTGCCGGGCGGGGCACTACTGTACCGGACCTCGTGGCGGGCACTTTTGCATCACCGATGGTGGGGCCAAGAGCTATTTGCGCAAGTAGCCTATTGGACCGTCATCTGCTTTCGCCATTCCCAAGGCCTTTCGAACGACCCGGCCCACATGCCGCGTTTTGCTGCCCTAGCTTCATTTTGAGCCCGGACATAGAACCCGTCGCTGTATTTCGGCCAGTCAACCGCGTAGCCCTTCCGAACCATCCACTCGCCAATATCGACACCTCCGGCCGTGCAGACGGCCACCATGCGCCTAAACTGATCGCGGTCGACCTCAATGCACGAAGTCGGATGATGAGCTTTTAGAAAATCCGCAAGGGCGAGGGACGCCTTTTGCCCGCAGCGGTAGTTCCTTCTGCCCGCGTCCAGGCAGAGTTGAGCGCTTTCGGGCGCGTCGATACCGTTGAGGCGAATTCGCTGCCCATGGATTTCGATCGTGTCACCATCAACCACAGACGGAACGCCAACCATCGGTTTAGCCGTGGCTGGCTGGGCGACAACGAGCAGGGAGGCGGACAAGAGCATCAATGCCGCGTGTCGAAGGATAATCTGTAGGTCCCCACACGACATGTCCGCAATGCGATTGGCGGCACTTTCAAGGTCTTCGGTGACGGGTGTTCGAGTCACTGTCGGTCATGGCTCCGTTCTCTGCACAGTTTTCGGGCCGATGCCATTCAACTGCGGGTGGCTTTAACGCCCGACACCACGCCCTTGAAGGGAGACGATGATGTCACGGTGTCGAGCACGGCGCACATCTTGTTCGGACCGTCAAAATTGAAGCCTAGACATCTCTGATCAGCGGCGCAGGCCAATACGCAGTCGGCATAGTTGCTCCGTACATTCGCGTAAGCGCCCCCAACGACGACTGTGTCCTTGGCGAAAACGAGGCTAGAGTACTGGAGATTAGCCTTGATGGCTCCCTTCGCCGCCATCACTGCATCAGGACTCCTAACCAGAATCGATCCATTATTTTTCATGAAACAGGCGGAGTGCTTCTTATCGTAGGTGAGTGCTAAGCAGCGGCGATCTGCTTCGCATTGGGCCTGACACTGTTCAAGCGAGACATTCCAAGCAGGCATACCCGGCAGATCGTTTCCGATCGCGTCCCATCCGTCCTGCACGGAGAGTTCTTCGGCCGCGGCCGCTGCTTCCTTCCGCTCAGGGCCCATGTCGAAATCGCCTGGCGCGAAACTGGCCTCGTCGAGCCAGAGACAACGGCTGGCGAGTTCAAGCGCCGACTTGTCGTCAAGGCCCACCGATGCGAGTGTCTCACTCGACGACACCGGTGCCTGCGGCGTCGATGTAGGTGAGGGTCTGCTGACAAGGCTTACCTGAACCTCGACCCCGGTGTTTGCCAGCTTCCGCGTGTAGCACCAAGCTGTGTCCCAGGTTGGATTTTTCTCACTCTCAAAATGATGACCGGACTCGAGCCGCCAAGTGCTGCCAGCGTAAGTCACTTGGCGATTGGCGAACTTTACGAAATCGAACGTATCTGGATTGGCTGGGTCTGTGGGCGGCGGCGTCTGCTGCTCGATTGGCGGCGACTTCTGCTTGTCTGTCTTTCCCTCCTCGGCGACTGTCTCGCCACCCTGAATTCTATCCTCTGATTTCTTCGTCTCTTTTGGCTGGTTCTCGTTCGGGTTTGACGGTTGGTTTTGGGCGACCGGCGGCTCCGGTTGGATCATTGTTGGGTCGCGATCAAAGACCAGCCACACACCTAGACCGATCCCAACTGCGGCCACGGCGATGGCAGCGCCGGTAGCCATCCGCCGAAACGCATTGGCACGAGCGATCTTGTCGTGCGCAGCTGCTTCTGCCTGCAAAGTTGGAATGGCCGACCGTTTGATCTGCAGATCGATCGCTTGTTCGAGCAGCTTGGTGTTATGTCGTACGAGCACGTCTACTACCCCGCTTCGCCCCCGTTGCCGGCTCGTCAAAATCTAATTGCAGGTCACCTTCCAGGGCTTTCTCTATGCGGTCGTGTTGCCCTTTTGCAGAAACCCTCACTAGATCGACTACTTCGGGGGGCAGTTCCTGATCCAATGCCCGGCGCAACGCTTCCGGGTCGTCAGTAAGGATGGGGACATAGAGGATTTCTTTGACGACCTTCTCGACTTCGACGGGAACCTCGATACGCTTTTCGACTTCTCTGTCGAACGGCACCTGCACGGGTACTTTCCGGACACGGCGCCATCGCCAGCGTAGGAGCATTCGGCGTAGCAAACGCGAGAGTTTGCTATCACTCTGAACCTCGGCCTGTGCGCCGATGCGTTGTAGGGCCAGCGCGACCATCGCCGTGATCGGCCCCGCTAGTGCGGCGATGAATGCTAGCGAGGCGAACCAGATCGTCGAAACCGTGCCGGCCTGGGGTTCTGTAACGTCTTCTGGCTTCACCCCATACCAGCGAGCTGCCAGCCTACGGATCTGATCGTTGCGAGCAACCGGGAGGCGCTCTGTTTCCAGGCGGCTCAGTTCCGTCGCGATGGCCTCTTGCCGCTGCTGGTTCTTCGCGAGCGTCTCTGACTTGCGAGTGGCGGCTTCTTGAGCGGCCGCTAGCCCAGTACGTGCCTCGTCAAGTTTACGATCCCAATCGGCAGCGGTACCGTCGTAGAGTTTCTCCAGATCGTTACGCCTAGCCTCAAGGCGCTGTTTGTCTTCGGGGGTCATCGGAGGACTATCTTTTCGCAGCCTCTCATATTCAGCGCGGGCCGCGGCGACTGCGGGCTCCAATTCAGCCAGTTTCGGCGCGAATTCGGCCTCTTTTTTGGGCCGCGGGTTAGTCAGTTTGTTCAGCCCTTCTTCGTTGCGCTGCACTGATGCAAGGTCGCCTGTTTCGCGTGCGCTCTTTATGCGCTCAACGTAGCTATCCCGCTGTCGCTCGAACTGCTCCACGGCGTCCTTGATCTCTCGATCGCGCCGTTCCACCAGTGCGCTTAGCGCTGCTAGTTTCTCTTCGAGATATTCTTTGGCTCGCGCTGCCGCTGGTGAAAGGGTGGTTGCGGCCTGCAGCTCTTCGTCAACCTCTGTTATCCGTGCACGCAATTTGTCGCGCTCGGTGTCAGCCAACCCACCGAGCTGCTCCAGATCGCTTCGGGCTTTTGCCTCGTCGTCAGTGTTTCGCAAGCTTTCGGCTGCAGCCTTGAGATTCTCGAGCTCTTGCTGAAGTCCTTTAGTTTGGTTAGCGAAGTTGGCATACTGCACTTCGCGCATTGTGCTGGCACGCTCCAATCCGAGTAGGACTGTCTCAAAAGTGATGCCGGCCAATACGAGCAGAAACGTCAGGATAACAGGTTTCCAAATCCACGAGGCGCCGAACAGAAGCGTGGCGATTGGGATTTTCGTCAGCTCAGCAATCGCGATCATAAAGAACGGGGCACTTGCAAGGACAAGGTCCATTGAGTCCGCCGCTTCATTGGCAACAAAGCCGCGGTAGCTCAGAGCGACGCCGGTTGTTAGACCGATGATCGCCGCAACGATTTCAAGTGCCCACGCACCGCGATACGTCCACTGGCCATAGCTCGCCAGTTTCTGGCTCATTGCCGTGTGCATGTACAATCCCCACCCTTTGCCCAGCCCATCTTG
>NZ_JBFUCU010000028.1:0-68869 GCF_056405075.1 Mesorhizobium sp. P2_A12 | reverse complement strand
CAAACGCTGGAAACGGCTACTCGACCTCAAGAACCCCAACCACGGCCTGCTGCTGCCGATCCTGATCTACTGCGTCGAAAAAAAGGGGCGGCCTGTCTTCGGCAAACCCAAGCCGGGCCCGAGACCGCGCACTTCATCGAGCACGAGGCATACAAAGACATCGCCCTTGTCATCCCCGCCCTCCGCGAACTCCACTATGTCACCCGTTATGATAATCCGCAGTGATCGCCAGCGCGCCGACCAACGGCTGACCGCCATACACGCATCAGGCGACTTCGGGAAAGGTGCCTTGGTGCATCGCTTACGAAGCTGTCGCGCGAATAGCCCATCATCTTGCAGGCATGGCTGACATTGCCGAGCTGTTTGGGCAGCTCCAGCAGCCCCACCTTGGCGCGGATGATCTTTTGGTCCTTGGTCATGTCAGTTTCCTTTCTAACGCCGAGGCCGGGCGCTGCGAACCCTGACCACTGCGCCCGGCCTCGGGGGCTCAGCTTCAGCTAGGACACCGTCTGTCAGATAAAGTTTAAACTTTTACACCTCCCAGATCGTCCGCTCGCCCTGTTCGGGGTGCCGGTGCGCCTTGGCGTTCAGCTCCTCATAGCTCTTGAAGCGCAGCCGCGGCGTGAAGAAGCGCTCGCGCTCCAGCCCGACTTGGTTCTCGACCTGGCCCTTCTCCCAGCCGGAGGCCGGCGTGCAGGCGACGGGCTCCACCAGATAATGGCTGCAAATCTGCTGGAAGCGGCGGTTGTATTGCCGGTCCTTGCCGACGAAGACCGTTTTCACCGCCGTCTTCATGTTGTCGTAGATGCCGCGCGTGCAGGCACCCCGGAAGAAGGCAAACGCCCGATCGTGCGCGTCGAACACCATCTCCTGGCTCTCGCGCGGATAGGCGCGCACGAACATCATGCAGCTGTGGCAGAGCCGGACATGAGCGACCTTCACGGTCACCGTCACGCCGCCCAGGAGAACGATCTCGTGGCTCCAGTCGAACTGGTAGGCCTCGCCCGGTGCGAAGAAGAGCGGCACATAGGCATCTGCAGTGGCGCGGCCGCGCCCTTCTCCCAGGCCTGCGCACGGCCTTGATCGCGCTTTCCTCGACGAGACGCCTGACCACCAACCCCTGCGCCACGGCAACATCCGCGGTCAGGGCTATTTCCACTGAACCATGGAGTTCTCAATGCTCGCCCATCCCACCCATGAACGGCTGATCGCACTCGGCTTGACCGGAATGGCCAAGGCCTTCGAGGAGCAGCGACGATCACCGGATCTCGATGCCTTGTCGTTCGAGGAGCGCATCGGGCTTCTTGTCGATCGCGAAGCCGCCGAGCGCGACACCAAACGGCTCACGACGCGCCTCAAATTCGCCGCGCTGCGCCAGAGCGCATGCGTAGAAGATGTCGATTTGCGCACGCCGCGCGGCATCGACCGGGCCGTCTTCGCCAGGCTCGTCGGCGGCGACTGGATCGACCGCCACGAGAATTTGCTGGTCACGGGCGCAACCGGCCTGGGCAAGAGTTGGCTCGCCTGCGCCCTTGGCCACAAAGCCTGCCGCGACAATCGATCGGTGCTCTATCATCGCGTCCCGCGTCTCTTCGAGGCGCTCGCGCTGGCGCGCGGCGACGGGCGCTATGGCCGCCTGCTCAAGACGCTCGGGCGCGTTCAACTCCTCATCCTTGACGACTGGGGCCTGTCGGTTCTCAACGCCGCCGAGCGCCGCGACCTGCTGGAAATCCTCGACGATCGCCACGGCCGTGCATCCACAATCGTCACCAGCCAAATCCCCGTGGAACACTGGCACGATGTTGTCGGCAATCCCACGCTCGGTGATGCGATCCTGGATCGCCTCGTTCACAACGCTCACCGCCTTCAACTCACCGGAGAAAGCATGCGAAAACACAACGCTCGCGCCCATGCTCTTGACGCAGCCGCAAACACCTGAATCAATGAACAGGTCGGTCGAAGCGGCCGCTCATGATCGCGTGAAATCACTGCTCACGATCAAATGAAATGAGCGCTCACCATCGCGTGGGCGGCACTGACCGCTTTGCGATGGCGGCCGAGGGCCAGACGCAACGCTTCGCCCAGGTTCTGGAGAAGATGCCAGCGGTCGGCGACCTGCGTTGCATCGGGAGCACCGCGACGGGCGCCGTCAGCATAAACGCCAGCGCGATCGCGAGCGATGACTTCGATGCCCGGATGACGTTTCAGCCATCACGCGACCGTGTTGGCATTTCGGTCCGGCAACAGATCGAGGACGCGGTTGCGTTCCAGATCGCAGATGATCGTTCCGTAGCGCTGCCCCTTGCGCCAGGCCCAGTCGACGATGCCGACCACCCGCGGCGCGTCCGGCGGCTCGAACCCGGCTGCGCGGATCATCCGCAGCAGCGTGTCGCCGCTTACCGGCATGGCGAGTTTGCGCGACAGGCGCGAGCCGGGTTCACCGCCGATCGCGAAGCCGATCACCAACTGGCGCTCGCCGAGGCGGGCGGTGCGTCTCGCTTTCGGCTGCACCGTTTCCGGCAACCGTTCCGTAAAGATCCGCTGATGGCATTGCGGATCGGCGCAACGGAACCGCCTGGCGTGAAGCCGGATTTCGACAACCCGTCCCTGCCACGGCAGATCAGCCACCCGGCGCATGTAGTGACTGTGGACGCGGCCGGTTCGGCAGCCGCAGGAGGGACAGCACGATTCTGTCGCCTTCGGCCGGGCTACAAGCACCACCTTGTCGGCCTGTGGGAGAATTTGGACAATCGAAAGCTCGGGGGAGACCAGCGAGCGGAAGGCATGGAGCACGGGCGAATCACCGGCGTCGACTGCGATTCCGACTCTATGGACTCATTCGCACCGCCCGTGAATCCCGGCACCTGCACCAAATATGCGGAAGATCCCAAACAAGGTGAGACTCACCTTGATTGTCGCCGCGCACGGTTCGCACCATGGCGTCGCCGACCTTGCTGACACCACCTCTCGATCGGTCTCACCGGCTTACATTTTTTGGGACGTAAGCCCGAAGTAGGCTCCGAGCGTACTGGATTTTCCAAACAGCATCGGGTCGTCCACCGCCGAGCGATAGGTGAGCGCAACCAAGGCCCCGACGTCAGATCACCTTGACGCTGGGCCTTGTGTTTGGCCCGCGGCTGCGTTTTGAAAGGCATCAGCTCCGCTACTGCCGTTGCCGCTTGCCTGAACCCACACCAATAAACGATCCGTGCACCAACGCCCCTTTTCTATCATTTTGCGTCTTCTGTAGTCTCAGATCGTGAGACTCACGTTGTAATCCGTCAGGAAATCTTGCAGGGCCAGGATACACTCTAGCCTCCTGAGGTTGTCGGTCGCGTCGAGCAACGCGCGGGACCGGTCGAGGGACAACAGGGGCGCCACTGCTGCATTGCGGTCATTCAGCAGAGCAGTGAAACGCGTGCGCAGCATTCTGTCATAGGCAGCATCCTGGATCTCTGGATACGCGCTCTTCACTCGCTGCACCACGGATTGCGGGAGCAGGTCCGCGGTGGCGGCCCGCAGCAGGCTCTTCTCGCGCCCGTCGAAAGTCTTGTGCGCCCATGGGGCGCCGAACACGTACTCAACGAGGCGGTGGTCGCAGTAAGGAACCCGCACCTCAAGACTCAAGGCCATGCTCATCCGGTCCTTGCGGTCGAGCACCGTCGGCAGAAAACGCGTTAGAAAGAGATAGCAGACCTCGCGCATGCGACGCTCGTGCGGATCGGCCGAGGCCGGCCCGGTCAGGGTCGGCACTTCCGTAAGTGCCCTGCGGTATTGCTCGTCGAGGTAGCCGGGGAGGTCGAGTTTTTGGACCAGGCCGGGGTCTAGGGACCGCCGTACGATATCGTCGCTGTCTTCGATCCAGGGAAACGTGTCGCGCTGAACGTCCGCGGGATCGTGGAAGCAAAGGTAGCCGCCGAAAAGCTCGTCCGCTGCCTCCCCAGACAGAGCCACCGTCGAGTGTTGCCTGATGGCCCCGAACAGCAGGTAGAGCGAGCTATCTATGTTGCCGAAGGTCAACGGCAGGTCGCGGGCGTGGAGGGTGGCAGCCCGCACGTTTGGGTCCATGAGTTCGTGCGCGGACAAAGTGATGTCCGTGTGGTCGGTACCCACGTATTTCGCGACCTCGTGCACGTACGGCCCGTCGGGTGTGGGGTGCCAGGGGCGGGGGATAAAGTTATCCGTATAGCCGGCGAAGTCGACGGCGAAGGACCGGATCCGTTCGTCGCTGAACCGCGCGGCCAGTGCGGTCATAGCCGAGGAATCAAGCCCGCCTGACAATAGTGTGCACAGCGGCACGTCGGCGATGAGCTGCCGCTGGATCGTGTCCTCGAGCAACTCGCGGACACGCCGAACGGTGGTAGGCACGTCATCGGTGTGCTCGCTGTCGCTGAGATGCCAGTAGCTCATCTCCTCGATTCCATCGCGGGTCACGCGGACAATGTGGCCGGGCCGTACCTCACGCATGCCGCGGAACACGGTACTGCCCGGGTCGGATATGAAGGACAGGGTGCGACGAAGCCCGTCGGCGTCCATGACCGGTTCCGCCAGACTATTGGCGAGGATCGCCTTTGGTTCGGAGCCGAATAAAACTCCTTGCTCGGTGGGGTAGTAGTAAAGCGGCTTGATACCGAGCCGGTCGCGTATGAGAAGCAGTTCGCGCTTGGCGGTGTCCCAGACTGCGTAGGCAAACATCCCGTTGAGTTCGGTCACGGCACTGCGGGGGTCGCGGTGGCCCCATTCGTGGTGGGCGCGCAGCACCACCTCGGTGTCACTGCTCGTGTCAAACCGATGGCCCAGAGCGGCAAGCCGTTGACGCAGCTCGCGGTAGTTGTAGGTCTCGCCAGTGTAGATGAGCACCAACGTCAGTCGGCCGTCCTCCTGGTGCGTCATTGGTTGGCGACCGCCTTGGATGTCGATGATCGCCAAGCGGCGGTGTCCCAGTGCCACAGGCCCGTCGATCCAAATCCCCTCATCGTCCGGACCACGATGGGCCATGGTGGACGTCATGTTGGCAAGCTCCCGTCGCGCGTCGGGACTTCCTAGGTCACGATCGAAATCAATCCATCCACAGATGCCGCACATACTGTTGCTCCTTGGCTTGGGTAACTGTCGAGTCCATGACGTGGTTTGCCGATGAGCACGCATACGCCATGCCAAAAGAGAACCGTTTCGAGGCAAAGGGATAGATTTGGCTCAGCTAAGTCGCGTATCCGACATTGTCGGACAGCGGACGGCGCCGAAGTCGAAACGCTTGCGGGTCAGGAGGATATCTTGCTCGTGCAAAAGAGTGCGCCTCGAGTGTATGCGATGCGTCTAGGCACCTTTCCCGAATCGTCTTGATGGTTAAGTTGCGTACTCAGTCCAGATAGGTTCGGCCTCCGAGGTGCCGATCTCCATGCCCAGAACCTCGCGCCGGCCGTCACTGTTGACGCCGACGGCAATGATGACGGCGACCGACAGGATACGGCCGCCGCGGCGCACCTTCAGGTAGGTCGCATCGATCCACAAATACGGCAAGTCACCCTCGATCGGCCGCTCAAGGAAGGCCTTCACCTTGCCGTCAATCTCCTCGCAGAGCCGGCTCACCTGGCTCTTGGAGACGCCGCTCGCGCCCATCGCCAACCGAGCGCGTTGAGATACCCCGCACGTAGGCCTCCTGGCGCGGGGACGGTAAGCGGGCGGCCCCACGCGGCGGGACGCGCAGGCATTTTTGTTTTGAGGCGGAACAAGCGGTTGGCTCGCCCGTTGCTCAACCCCAAGGGTCCCATTCAAGCACCCCTTGAGAGGATTTAATAGATAAAAGTCTTCCTGAAGCGCGCTGGTTGCTCTCGCCGATTGTAGGTCTTTGGATTGTGATGGCGGTAGTCGGAGTTGCACTGGGCTAAGAGGCCGGGGCTGGCGCTACGCTGGGACAGGGTGGCGTAAGCTACCGGTTTTTGCGGGATTTTCCCCGTCCGCGACACCGCGGACCATCTCCTCTCGACCGCAACGTCAGGTGGGCATTCTTATGGATGTGCATTTGGTTCTCCGAGAATCGCTGAACCTTGACAGCTCAGCTTCCCGGTCGGGACCGAATGGATAACCTATTAAAGTTCACAGGTGGACCGCAGTTTCTGCGAGTGCTGCGCATGTTATGGATTCGAACCATTTCGCATTCAGATGCTCTAGCGCGCCTCGTCGCAGGGGAAGACCCCGACACCCAGCTCTCCGACCAGCGACCACACACAGTCATCTGGCTTCCAGATGGTCGGCGGCGACAATCAATATTTGACGAATACGTGATGCGCATGAAAAATCCACCAGATTCAACGATCGGCCGCCGCCCCTATCCTTCGCTAGTATGACCACTCGGCGCCGCCACCGAGTGCTTGGCGCCAGACTAAACAAGACGATACCGACGTGGGAGTTTCTGATGTCGCGGAAAGTCATTGTCACGTGTGCCGTCACCGGAGGGAGTTCCGCGGTTCTTGCGAAGCATCCAAATATCCCCAAGACGCCATCGCAAATCGCGGAGGCTGCACTGGACGCTGCAAAGGCTGGGGCTGCGATTGTACACATTCACGTCCGTGAGCCTGACACGGGGGCCCCATCAAACCGAATTGAGCTCTATGAACAGGTTGTTAAGAAGCTTAGGGACGCTGCGACGGACGTTATCATCAACTTAACCTGTGGAATGGATGGTGAACTTGAAATTGATTCTCTGGACCCTTTAAAAATTGGGAAGACTAGCACACTTAGGAACGCTATTGGACGCTGCTCCCACGCAGTCAAACTTCAGCCAGAGCTTAGCACCCTAGATTGCGGAACGATGGCTTTTGGGGAGCGAATTTTTATTGCGCGTATGTCCGATCTGCGAGAGATGGCGACACTTATGCGCGACGCTGGTGTTAAGCCCGAGCTCGAATGCTTCGATCTAGGCCACATTGAAATCGCTAAGAAACTCATCTCCGAAAGCATAATTGACGGTCCGCCCCTTTTCCAATTTTGCCTCAGCACAGGTTATGGTGCTCCCGCGGTGCCGAGCGCTGTGCAGGCGATGCGTGAGATTCTGCCTTCCGGGGCAGTCTGGGGTGGGTTTGGCTGTGGTGCAGATGAGATGCCGGTGATTGGGCAGTTGGTGGCCATGGGCGGACACGTCCGGGTAGGTTTGGAAGATAACATTTATCTCCGACGTGGGGTGCTGGCATCCAATGCCGAGCTCGTTGACAATGCGGTTGGGATCATCGAGCGCATGGGCGCCAGCGTCGCCACACCTGCCGAGGCACGGGCAATGCTCGGCCTAAGAAAGCGCGGATGACGCCCTCTCGTATCCCATGCAGCGAACGATGATAGCGGACTGACACCTCATGGAGGCCAGAATGACGTCGCAAAAGGGAAGCTGCCTTGGAATTCTGGGCTTGGAACCTGGCTTATCGCCTAGCGTGACGCCGCCGGTGCCGCCGTCGGGCTCGCTGTTTAATTCAGCTACTTTCGACTTTCCCGTGATATCGGAAACCGTCGAGGGAGCCTGGGCGGATGTTGTCATGCAGGGCGAACCCGCGCTCGAGCCTGCTTTTGTGACAGCAGCCCGGAGGCTGGTGGAGCGAGGCGCAGTCGTAATCAGTTCGGACTGCGGCTCTGCTGTTCGGCATCAGGCGGCGGTGGCTGCGGCGGTAAGTGTCCCGGTAGTAATGTCCAGCCTGCTCTTAGTGCCGGTGCTGCTCCGCCAATTGCCCCCAAAAGCCAAACTCGCTGTTGTCACAGCTGATTCACGAGTGTTTCGAGATGATTTGCTTGGGCTCAGTGATCAGGCCGACCGGGACCGGATCGTCATCGGCGGCATCGAAGGCGGTAAGATGTTGGAAAACGCCTGCATGCGTCCGCCGCAACCGACCGCTATCGCCGACATCGAAAATGACGTGGCAGCTTGTGTCGCGCGGCTCCGCGTCGCACATCCGGACATCGCTGCGCTACTGTTCACGTGCACTGGATTCCCGCCGATAACGCCGGCAATCCGACGTATGACAGGGCTCCCTATCTACGACATCACAACCATATGCCGGATGACGCTTGAGTCTGTTCGCACCTAATGTTGTCTTCGCTTCAAGTTCATCATGTTTCTCGCGGCCCACTCGAGAAGTTAATGAAATCTCAGCAAGAAGCTAAGAAATCACGAAAGAGGGGCGCTGCCCGAACCGCATACCACAAGCTACTCTGAGCTGTGCCGAATGCTTCGTAGAGAAATTTTAATCATTATAAAGGAAACATCATGAACAAAGTGGCAATTGTGACGGGATCTGCAACCGGCATGGGCGCGACTTGCGCCATCGATCTCGCAACGCGAGGGTGGAACGTCACGATCAACTATAATAGAAGCAAGAAGGAAGCCGGTGAGACTTATGCCAGAGTTAAAGCGCAAGGTGTTGAAGCGATCGTTGTGCGGGCCGACGTGGGGCAAGACGCAGATTGCCGCAAACTGGTCGCCGAGACTCTGAGCAAATGGGGACGCATCGACGGCCTTATCAATAACGCTGCCACCACAAAGTTTCAAAAAGGCGGGGATCTTGACGATGTCACACCAGAAGATTTCGACCGCATATTTCGGGTGAACGCCACCGGCGCTTTCATGATGAGCCGTGCTGTGTTTCCGGCCATGAAGAGACTATGGGAGGAAAGCGAAGAACGCGGAGCGATCGTAAATGTGTCCAGCAATGCCGCGCTTACTGGCGAGGGCAGCTCAGTGCCCTATGCGCTGTCTAAGGGCGCCTTGAACACTCTTACCTTAACACTCGCACGCTGGCTCAGCCCTGCCGTTCGGGTGAACACCATTTGCCCCGGCTTCATCCAAACCCGTTGGATGCTAAATGGCATTGGCGAAATTGAATACAACAAGATGAAAGAAGACGAGGCACAGCGTACGCCTCTACGCCAGGCAGGCACACCGGAACAGATGTCCGAGGCTGCGCTGTTCTTCCTGACGCAAGCATCAAACATTACTGGTCAAATCATCGTTGTTGATGCCGGCGACCATCTGCACCGGCTTGCAAACACATCTGAAAGAAGTCGACGACCAGACTTGATAGCCTGACATCGGGTCAGAGGCAGCGAACTGGGCCATGGATTGGCCCAATCACGTGTGCATTTTCCCCTCTTTCTGGGATGGGTTGCCCGTTTTTCCTGGCAATCCATTGGATCCAGCGCAAGATGCCATTCCTGCGGCCGCAGGCGCTGCCCGCTCAAAAACAACTGCAGCAACGTGCTGCGTCGGAAACCCTCTTCGGCGTGCTGAGCGCGGTGCGCATCGGCGGGCCGCTGTTGTTCAGCCGTCTGTGGGAGCGGCTGGGGATCGCAGAGGTTCTGGGCGATCTGCTGAAAATCCGCGGCTTTGAGTTCGCCGTCGAGCGGTCGGTGTTCGTCAGCGTCCTGCACCGTCTGTTCGTGTCGGGGTCAGATCGGGCCTGCGAGAACTGGATGGCCGATTACAAGATCGACGGCATCGAGGGCCTTCAGCTGCATCACCTTTACCGGGCGATGCCCTGGCTGGGCGAGGAGATCGAAGAACGAGCCGAAGGAGGCCTGTCCAAGGTGCGTGAAGGATCTGATCGAGGAACAGCTGTTCGATCGCCCCCGCGATCTGTTCACTGATCTGTCCCTGGTGTTCATGGATACAGGTAACCGAGCGCCGAAATGGATCTGCGGTGCTGTAGGCGTTCTCGATGAAACGGGGAAGGTGTTCAGTGACGTCGTCGAAGGTTTCGAATGCCGTCGGATAGACGGCTGCGACCTTTAGCGTCTTCAAGAAGCTCTCGGCCTTGGCGTTGTTTAGATCCTATGAGACGGGTGGATAGCGACCTGCGCTGTGGCAACGTGAGGTTGCATCAAACAACACCTTACCCTGGAGGCAAGCGTGCACGTTGCAGCAGCAAACCGATCCGAAGTGCCGGCCACTATCCGCACCTAACTTGGCGCAATCTTCGTCTCTTTGGAACTCTTGCGCTCGAAGTGGCTGATCACCTCTCTGTCGCCGGGCGTCGGCGCGAAGATGTCGAAACATGCGGTGGCGACCGGCGACATCGCCGGCCTGCTGGCGCGGTTTGCAGAACTCAGGAAAAAGGCGCGGACCGGGAAATGCTTTCCGATCATCGTCATTTAGGAAGCCGGGCTCGACGGCTTCTGGATCCATCGCGCGCTTGAGACCGAGGGGATCGAAAGCCATGTTGTCGATCCGGCCTCGCTCACAGCTAAGGGGTCTGCCCCTTCACAAAGCCCGCAACTTCACAGGGGTTTGCCGAACGCGATCGTAAGAGCGAGTGATCGCTGAGGAAGCTTCCCAACCATTCGTCAACCGCGAGGAGGTCCGTTCCCGCTCATGACCTACTCATCTGTTCGCGCGGGGTGCGCCCGACGCTGTCGAACCCTGATCCTTCTATTATGAAGGCAGGAATGAAAATAGGCTGCGTCCTGCGCAATGTTCGTAAAATGGGAAGCCAAGTGCCCGCTGTCGCCCTATCTCAAAGAGAGATGAGTCCGTTCGGGACATTATATTGGCAACAATTCTAACCGAAGCATAATGTTTGGACACAACGCGCTGAATTCGCTCGCCACTTTCTCAGCGCGTCGGGAGTCCAGCAGGTTCACTGCCACCGCCCTGGCTAAAATCGACCGCAGAGACGACTTAATGACCAAGGAAACCTCTCCGGCCGTTGAAAGTATGATGTCTGTACCAAGCTGGAGGTACCTGCTCTTCGTTCCCGCGCACGTTCAGCGCTTTGTGCAGACGGCCCATGAGCGCGGTGCCGTATGGCTTGAATTTGGGCATGAGGACGCCTTCCCCAGTATCAGGAATGCGACGTACGGCGGCAGCTTCCCGAATCCGTGGCAAAGGTGTTTTGGTGCGCGTAAATCGTGGTTTGCGCGCCCACAAGATCCTTGCCTTTGTTCGCAGCGAAAAGGCACCCAAAGGCACGGAGCGTGCGAAAATCTAATGGCGCAATAACACTCACCCGCATTAGTATATACGGCCTTAGGAGGACGGTATGGTACGGTTTGATTTGCAAAATAAAAGGGCTATCGTAACAGGAGCGGCTTCTGGTATCGGGCTTGCCACAGCGACAAAACTGGCAAGATCTGGCGCTAGTGTCGCGATAAATGACTTGCGCACAAACGAAAAGCTGATCACTGAAGTCGCAAGACTAAAGGGCGAAGGTCTTGATGTTTACAGCGTGCCGGGAGATGTCAGCCAACCAGAGTCCGCGGCACAAGTTGTCTCATCTGCCTTGGAAGTGCTCGGCGGTCTTGATTATCTAGTTAACAACGCTGGAGCGCCCGGTACGAGATCGCCAATCCCTGTAGATGATTTTGATGCTCTTACACCCGCCTTCTGGCAGAAGATGCTGGACGTTAATTTATTGAGTGCGTTCTGGATGACTAAGGCTGCCCGTACCGCTCTCATCGAGAGCCATGGCGCCGTAGTGAATACGGTATCCACAGGCGCATTCGCGTGCAACGGCACTAGCAGTACCGCGTATGCTTGCGCCAAGGCCGGGCTGGTTCAATTGACAAGACATTTGGCTAAGGCTTTGGCACCTCGGGTGAGGGTCAACGGAATTGCTCCCGGAGCGGTAAATTCTCCTTGGGAATGCTCTTGGGGGGGGGGCGCCGAGGAGCGTGCGCGAACCACTGTTCCGCTTCAGCGTATAGGGCAGCCTGAAGAATATGCGGAACTCATAGTGTATCTCGCGGCAGGCGCGTCCTACATAACCGCACAGATTGTAATAGCGGATGGTGGCGTATTCCTTTTAAGCTGAAGAATTGCAGTACTTAGTGCGATTATTCCTAGAGATACATGCGGTTTACATTTTTGTGGCGAGGCGACTTGAACATAAACGGTCTGAATTCAATGTCCTGCGTGCACAGATCGGACTAATGAGAAGCTGCCCACTAACGTATCATAAAGTTATCATGGCGGCACTGTAATCTGCTAAGTTCACACGGGATTGGGCAAACAAATGGATTCGACCCGAAAATTCGCAATAATGGTGACCGACGACCTTATCGATGGATATGGGCACATGAATATGGTTCATTATCTGGGAGCGTTCAGTACAGCTGCGGATTTACGGCTCGGCCCTGCGATACGTCTAGGTCCCGATGGCTCTGTGATCTCTGGCCTCGTCGTCGCCGAAGCGCGGGTCGCTTACACCAAAGAAGCGATGCGCGGGGACGATTTGCGTCTCACTACTTGGATAGCCGACCTTGACGACAAGCGAGTCCATGTCGCGCAAACGATGGTGCGCGGAGATGGAACGTTACTGTCGACAGCTGAACAGCTTTTCCTGAATTTCAACCTGCTATTGCGCCGCGTAGAACCATTCCTGCCGGATGTCATGGCCGAGCTTGGACGCCGTGTCGAGGCGGACAGTGGTAAATTCGATCCGGGCATTGTAAGTCGCCGAATGGGCATACCGAGAATGGTATGAATCACGAGATGTTGGTCGCAATACTCGACCGGCTGAAGCTGACCGCGATCCGGAATCAGCTCGATACGCTGCTGGAGGAAGCGGCGCGTCCCCCATTGACCTTGCGCGAGGCTTTGGCGCTTTTATGAACTGGCAGCAGCCGGTCCCGCGCCAATCGCCAGCGATGCGCTGAGACGGATCGCCGAACTCTACAAGATCGAGGATGACATCCGTGGCCGATCGGCCAACGAGCGCCGCGCGATGCGTCAGGACAAAAGCCGCCCGATCGTCGTCGAACTCGAACCATGGCTTCGCGAAAAGCTCGGGCTGATCAGCCAGAAGACAAAGCTCGCCGAGGCAATCCGCTACACGCTCTCACGCTGGGAAGGCCTCTCGCGCTTCCTTGACGACGGCCGCATCGAGATCGACAGCAACACCGTCGAACGATCGGTTCGTCCGATCGCGCTCAACCGCAATTATGCTCAGGCCCGGATTATGCGCAGTTTGTGTGCGCGACGTTCGGGATGCGAGCGGATGCCGGGCATCCCCCAGCAGGCCGGGCGACCGTAGGTTTACATAATCCTGATCTCCTCTGCGCGCCAACCGTAGAGGAGATCGTCATGAACCAAATCAAGCTGCAGCCGGCGCCCCGTCAGTGGCTTGAGAACAGCCCGTTGGGGCCATTCTCGGAGCGCTATCTTGAGCACCTGGGCCGTGCCCGCTATGCGCCCAGCACCGCACGTGTTTATCTGTGCTGCATTGCCCATTTCGTCCACTGGATCTCGACCGAACGGCTCGCGTTAGAGTCCATAGGCGAAGCCGCGCGAGTTCGGTTTATCAGCGAGCATCTTCCCGTCTGTGACTGCCCTTATCCGGCCCGTCGCTTGCCGCACGAACTCAGGGCGGCCATCACGCATTTGCTTGCAGTGCTGAGTGCCGAGGCGCCATTCCCGCAGCTACCGCACACATCACACATGGCGGGGAATTGGCGGCATTCCGGGCCTACAGGCGCGATGTCGGCGGGTTAGCCGTCAGCACACGAGCGAGGCGCGAGCGGATTCTTCGACGCTTTCTTGAGGAACAGTGTCGGGAAGGGGAGATCTCTATCGCCGGCCTTGAGCCGGCGCGTGTGAGACGCTTCATCCTCGGCGAACTGCAGGGCGGACGACCGCCACCATTCGCATTGTTGGGGGTGCGATCAGCTGCTATCTCCGGTTTCGGCAGATGATGGGCGACGACGTTCAGCATCTACTCGGCGCAATCCCTCGCGTTGCATGCTGGCGACTGAGCAGCTTGCCGGATGTGCTTTCCGACACGCAGATTGAGATTCTGCTCGCTTCATTCGACAAGGATTTCCCGTCGGGCCACAGGGCCAACGCCATGGTCCGGTGCCTGACCGATCTTGGGCTCCGAACCAGTGAGGTTGTGCAACTGCAGCTCGGCGACATCGATTGGCGGCAGGGTACGATCCGCATTTCCCGGTCAAAGGCCGGCGTTTCGACGTCCTTCCCTTGCCGCCCGAGACGGGTGACGCGATCGCTGCGTATCTGCGGCATGAACGTCCACCGAGCACGAACCGCGCAATATTCGTACGCCACGTCGCGCCCTATGACCTGCCGATCTAAAAAGACGTTGTAAGGCGCGCCGTTTTCGCCGCCTACAAACGTTGCGGCTGGTCTCAGACACGCGTTCATATCCTCCGGCACAGCGTCGCCAGCCGCATGCTGAACGCTGGTGTGCCCATGAAGCAGATCGCCGATATCCTGCGCCATCGGAGCATCGACACCTCCATGATCTACACGAAGGTCGACCTTCAGCGGCTCGCGGCGGTCGCTATGCCGTGGCCGGGGAGTGTGGCATGAGCCGGTCGCTGACCATGCAGGCGCGGATCGACGCCTATCTTGTGGAGCGACGTCGCCTTGGATTCTCGCTCGAGACCTCTGGCATAATGCTGCGGTCGTTAGCTCGCTTCGCCGATCTGTCCGGCCATCGCGGCCGCAGCACGTGGCTGGGACGGCGTGATCACACTCTGCTTTGCTGGCAGCGCAAACGGGGTTGCGGGTCTCGGAGATCATCGATCTCGACCGGGACACGGTGATGCTGGGGCACGGTGCCCACGTGCGATGCGTTGGCAAGGGCCGCAAGGAGCGAAGTACGCCGCTCACCAAGGTTGCACAGCAAGCCCTTCGGGGCTGGCTCAACGAGCCCAGCAATCGGGGCGCAACGGCTCTCTTTCCGAACACGCACGGCGGCAAGCTGAGCGCCGACGGCGTGCAGGCGCTGCTGAACAAATATGTCGCCAAGGCTCGCGAACACTGCGTCACCCTCCGCTCGAAGCGGGTGTCGCCAGCCCCATGTTTTGAGGCACAGCGCTGCCATGGAGCTGCTGCAGGCGGGCGTCGATTGTTCGGTCATCGCCCTATGGCTGGGCCATGAGGCGATGGAAACGACGCTGACCTATCTTCACGCACATCTTGAGCTCCGCACTTGCCAAGCTGAAGCCATACGAACGCGTAAAGGCCGGACGATTTCGACCAAACGACCGGCTTCTTGAGTTCCTGAACGCCCTTTGAGCATGAGAACTATGCCGAGTGCCAACGACCGGTTCTTGGTCGAAATGGCGGGCAAAGCGCTTCATACCGCCATGATCGGAAGAGGCGCTCGGCATAGTTCGGCGGTCGGCATAAACCGGCAAGTTCAATGGTGTCGAACCGCTCGGCTATCTCGTTGACGTCCTCACCAGGATCGTCAACGGCCACCCCAACAGCCAGATCGACGATCTCCTACCTTGGGTCTACATCGACAAGCTTGAGCTCAAGGCCGTGGCCTGAAAACACCGCTCTGATGTCCGCTGTCAACGCTGTGGGCGCACAAAATCATCCGATCCGAGGAGCGGCCGTCGTGCTGATGATCGCGTATGGGAGGAGGCGGAACTGAAGGACGTCGGTGATCAAGCTCTGATGCGCGGGTTGGCTACCGCATTCCCGATTGCGCGTCCGGGGCTGTTCCTATCTTACTGCGGGCGTCGGTCAATTTGCCGGCCACAAAGCGTCTGACGGGCATTCCCCTGCCGTGGTCCCGCCTCCGCCCATGCGCGAGGTGTACACTGCCGCGGCGAGCGATCAGGTGGAGCGTGCCTCCCTGGCGACGGCCCACATGAAGCCGACTAGTTCGCGGGCGATCGCCGTGCAGACCACCGTCGTTCGCTTGCCTCGCCCGACCAGCTTTCGATAGCGGGTCGTCAGGCGGGCTTGAGCCTTCCATGCGATCTCACGGACTTTCGGCGGCGCCTGCTCCAGCCGGTACAGCTTCGCTTTGCCGATCCGGGGAGGATGTCGATACGTCCAGGCGCTCTCGACCAGCATGTGGCGAACGCGGCCATTGCCTGGCGGCTATGCCGGAGAAAAACTGACGCAGGCTCTGGCCGATCTGGGCACGTGACCGTCGAAATCATCAAACGCTCCGACCGGCCAACGGGTTTGAGGGTGCAGCCGCGACGATGGGTCGTAGAGCGAACTTTCGCCTGGTTGGGACGGTGTCGCCGGTTGGCCAAGGGCTTCGAGGCGACCATCGCCAGGGCTGAGGCATGGATGCTCATCGCCTCCATTCGCCTCATGCTGCGCCGCAGGGTCCGCGCCGCGCGTAACTGAGTTTCGAGTCAGGTTCTTAGGTTCTTAAATACGCCAAGCCGATAACGTTTTCAGAATTACACAGTTCAATGGCAAAAGTACGATTTACCCTCGATACGTGTGCTACGCTGGACCTGAGGTCAATCTCGACGTCCTGAAAATCGAGAATTTCATTGCATAGTGGGAAACACGCCTTATAGACGGCCTCCTTGAGAACGAATAGGTCTCGCTGCTGGAGCAGACGTAAGTCGTACATGCTTCGCTCCCTAGAAGTTGTTACCAACTCAATTAAACCGTCTGGAAGAGGTTCGTTGGGTTCAATGTCGATACCTAGCGCTCCGATGGTATCCTTCTCTGCTATAGCGGCGGCTGCTACTGTATCGTGATGGGCCAGAGAGCCGACAATGCCGGCTGGCCAAATCGGAACACCAGATCGCGTCTTTAAGATAGGCATCAGTGAAAATCCTAGTTTGCCTAGGAGTGTTCGGGCAATAATTCTTGCCGCACCGCTTTGGCGACGGACTTTGGGAACAGCGCGTCCCAGCGCAGCAACTTCGGAAGCGAACAACGCGACCTCATCGACAGGTCCTATTGGACGAATGCCGACGAGGATGTTCAGTTGATCAAACCTTATGGTATCCACCTATTGGCCCCTTTAAGGTTTCCGGATGGGAATCTAACGCAATGTAGCTTATGGTCGAGCTCGACAACAGGGTCCGGAGGTGAGATGTCCTGGACGCACAGAACCAGAACCGGCTTAGTCGGCTGCGACCAACGGCGCGCTTTGCTCAACGATGGCGGAGGCTGGCGCGGCTGTGACACAGCTTGGCAACTTGCCGGGAATGCCAAGTGACCGTTCTCACGCAGACCGCTGGTCGGCAAGGACCTGCGGCGGGGGCCCGATTAGCCACGGAAGATGCTATGCCGCCTGGGCCAACCTGATCTGTGCCATCAGGCACGGCTCTGCTTTGTCCACGCTTGAACGACAACCAAGCGTGAGACGGAACGCATGGCCAGACGTTTTTCAGAACGGCCTCTTAAATCCCTGTAGAAAGTTCACAAAAAGCGACTATGGCCGTGACCCGCGATACTCCTCCGAGAGGTAAGCAGGGTGACGCTGGGTTTATTGGCTCACCGCAAGATCGGCCCAGCTCGATTCCGTGCGTCGCCGCGTGCCCTATTTGACTCCGTTGGACTGACGAGTGGAGTGCGCCCCTGAGGGTGGACAGATATCAGCTGCGGGCTCAGATATCCGAGCGCCGAATGGAGCCTGCGTTTGTTGTAGACCTCCTCGATGAAGCGGGGAAGGTGATCAATGACGTCGTCGAAGGTTTCGAAGGCCATCGGGTAGACCGCCTCGACCTTCAGCGTCTTCATGAAGCTCTCCGCCTTGGCGTTGTCGTAAGGATTGCCTCTGCGGCCCATCGAGCCCGTCAGGCCGTTTGTTTCAAGCGCTTCGCGGTAAATCTGCGCAGCGTATTGGGAGCCCCGATCGGAATGATGAATGCAGCCGGACGGCGGCTGGCGCCGTTCAATGGCCGCCTTCAAGGCTGCCATCGTCAGCCGCACATCGATCGATCGGCCAATGGCGTAGCCGACGATCATGCGCGACCAGGCGTCTAGAATGACTGCGACGTAGACGAAGCGGGTCGGCAGCGCGACATAGGTTATGTCGGAGACCCAGAGCTGGTTCGGGCCGGTTGGAACGATGTCCCTGGCCAGGTTGGGGAAGATCGGGCCATCATGATCGCTGTCGGTGGTGGCCACGAAGCGCCGCCTGATCCTGGGCTGCAGATCATGCTCGCGCATCAGGCGCCGGATCTTCTTGTGGTTCGCGACGAGGCCTTGCTGACGCAGCGCAGCGCCGACGCGGCGATAACCGTAGAACTCGAACTCGTCGCTGATCGAGAACATTGCCTCGACGATCGCGGTGTCGTCGGCCGCCTTCTCCAGGGGGTCGTAGTAGGTGGAGCGCGCGATTCCCATTAACCGGCATCCTTCGGCAACGCTGATGCCGCGGGGCCGGTGATGACGGATGTAGTCCCGCTTCTCGGCCGCGGTGCGTTTCTCAGAGCCCCCTTTAGAAACTCCAGTTCCAGAGCCTGCTTACCGACCAACCGTTCGAGCGCTGCGATCCGGGCTTCGTATTCCTGGATCAGGTCGGCGGCCTGCGCATCATCGTCGAACGCGCCTTGCTCATATTTGCGGACCCAGATGCGGATTAGGTTGCGCGAGACATCGTGATGCTTAGCCAAGCCGTGCAGCGTCTCGCCGGCGATGAACTCCTGCGCGACCTGGCGTTTGAACTCGATGCTGTGACTGCGGTGCTTTGCCATGGGTTCTCTCTCCGAAAACCCGGAAGGCTGGTCAATCCACACATCCCGATCTGTCCACCCTCAGGGGCGCACTCCAGAGCTTGGGCTAAAATGCCCATATGTAGAAGCTTCACACATCCTAAGGGGTGGCCCGTGTGCCCTGTGAAACGTCGGAGTAGCAGAGCTCAGCGAAGCAGCCCCGGCCATCTCGAAACACGATCGCACTGTCCGGAACATTATATTGGCGCACCCAATGCCAAGTGGCACATACTTGGTGGGTAGCGGATCGAACTGCATCCGCCCGTCAACGCCGTCCGACAGAAATCGAGCGAACTGAAGTGCAGATCAAAGACGTGCTCCTCGCGCCAGGAAACGGCGCCTTTTTCTACGACGATCAGGCAGCTATAAGAGCCGGTGCCTCGCAGGACGGTTTCGTCTATGTGGGCGAACCCATCACGCCCGACTTCCAGTCCATTCGCGTTCCGGCATCTTCCCTTAGTGTCGGGCTTGTCCTTGTCGATGACACCGTCGTTTGGGGCGATATGATGAGCGTTCAGTATTCTGGTACTGGTGGACGCGACCCTTTGTTTCAAACTGCTCAAATCTCGGATTTGATGTCGCGGGTTGTGGTGCCACGGCTCCTCGATATCGATGCATCTCGGTACCTGGAAGCATGCGCCTGTGTTTTCGAACCTCACGAACATAAGCGGCTACCCCTCGCGCTCGAGTATGGCGTCAGCCAGGCACTGCTCCGAGCAGCGGGCCATCTTCACAGCAGGACGATGGCAGAGGTCATATGTGCTGAATTTGGCTTGCCGCTGCCAACGCGCAGGGTCCCGATTTACTGCCAGACCGGCGATGCTCGCGAAATCAATGTCGACAAGATGATCCTAAAGGCGGTGGATGTGCTTCCCCACGGCCTGATTAACTCACGGGAGAAATTCGGCGTCGGCGGCCGGACCTTCATGGAGTTCGTCAAGTGGGTTGCCACGCGTACGCGTCAAATCGGACGCGCCGGTTATCAGCCGGTGCTGCATTTCGACGTGTATGGCTGGATCGGCCGGGAAATCGGCCTTGATCCGCAGCCTATCGCCGACTTTATCTGCAGGGTCGCCGATACCGTTCCGGATTTCACGCTCAACATCGAGTCGCCAGCGGATTTTGGTTCTACACCGGCTCAAATTGAGAACTACGCCAAGATCGTATCGATCTTGAACAACCGGGGTTCCAGCGCGCGCATTGTCGTGGATGAGAGATGCAATACGCTTGAGGATATTCGGCTGTTCGCCGAAGCCAAGGCCACGCATCTCGTTCAAATCAAGACGCCCGATGTCGGCTCAATTGCCGACACGGCGCGGGCCGTTCTCCTCTGCAAGGAAAACAAGGTCGGAGCGTATGTCGGGGGAAGCTGTACCGAGACAGATCTCTCCGCCCAAGCTTCTGTCCACGTATCGGTGGCAACCCAGGCCGACATGATGCTTGCAAAGCCCGGAATGGGTGTCGACGAGGCATTCTCAATTGTTGGGAACGAACAAAACCGGTTGCTGGCGATGCTGAACCGTCGTCGGACTCAAAACGAAAACGTTGGATGAAAAGCACGGTGTCGCATGCAGAACTCTCTTAAGGGGATCACTGTCGTAGCGGTGGAGCAGGCCGTGGCGGCGCCCTACGCATCATCTCGTCTTTCTGACGCCGGCGCCCGGGTGATCAAGATTGAGAGGCCTGAAGGGGATTTTGCCCGTAACTACGACAAGTTGGTGCGGGGACAGAGCGCTTACTTCGTCTGGCTCAACCGGGGTAAGGAGTCAGTCTGTCTTGACCTGAGGTTGGAGCCGGATCGCGCCGTCCTCGACGCGCTCATTGCCAGCGCTGACGTCTTTATCCAGAATCTGAAGCCGGGCAGCATCGAAAAACTGGGATTCGGTTCCGCGGATCTCCGCCGACGATTTCCAAGGCTGATCACATGCGACATCTCCGGTTTCGGGGAGGGGGGGCCGTTTTCCCACCTGAAGGCTTACGATCTTATCGTACAAGCCGAGACAGGTTTGTGTGCGATCACGGGAACGCAACACGGGCCGGCGCGGGTGGGGGTGTCGGTTTGCGACATTTCGGCAGGCATGACGGCACATAGCGCCATTCTTCAGGCGCTGTTTCATCGGGAGCGGACAGGTGAGGGCGCCCGCATACAAGTCTCGCTATTCGATGCTGTGGCCGACTGGATGAACGTACCGGTTCTGCAGCATGACCATAGCAGCTACGAGACGGTGCGCGCCGGCGTGAACCATCCGTCGCTGGCCCCTTACGGTGCCTACCGTTGCGCCGACGGCAAAGACATCATCTTCTCGGTTCAGAACGACCGGGAATGGGTGAACTTCTGCGAGAAATTCCTCAAGCAGCCCGAGCGCACGCGCGAGCCCGGGTTTGCCGATAATATGGAGCGGCTCGGCAGCCGTGCTCGCCTCAATCAGATTGTCAAACGGCGTTTTTCCGAACTATCCAGCGAGGAAGCGATGCAGGAGCTTGAGGCGACTGGCCTGGCATACGGTCGTTTGAATGAGATTTCGGATGTTTCACAGCATCCACATGTTCGCAGAGTGCAAGTCCGCACGTCTGAAGGGATTGTCGAGACTATAGCGCCCGCGGCGATTTTCAACTCCGAGAAGCCCTCGTTGCGCCCTGTCCCGGCACTTGGCGCACATACGGAGGCTGTCCGCGATGAGGTCCAGGCGCGCTTACGCCTAAGGGCTGCGTCCGCGTGAAGACACCGTCGTCCCTTTGCGCTGACGCGCTCGCAATGTACGAGACCACCGTTACTGTTGGCCTGGCCGGTCCAATTGGCCCCTAAGGAAGGTCACTCACTGCCAAAACACCCGCGCAAATGGACAGAAGGAGCGTGCTCGTGAGCAGGGACACCATTCCAGTCGTCCACAGCACGAGCTCCATTCCTCGATGGAGATCCCTGCTCTTTGTCCCCGCCCACGTGTCCCGGTTCGTGGAGACAGCGTATGACCGCGGTGCAGATGCGGTCATACTCGACCTCGAGGACTCGGTCCCGCAAGACCGGAAGGAGGAGGCAAGGCGTCAACTTCCTGAATCGGTGACAAAAGTGGGTTACAACGGTGCGTCGGTTTTGGTCCGTGTAAACCGCGGCCTGCGCGCGCTGGCTGCCGACCTTGAAGCAGCAGTCGTCGCCGGCGTTAACGCCCTTGTCCTACCAAAGGTGGAATCGGCCGAGTGGGTGATGGAAATCGCTGATGCCGTTACGGAACTTGAGCAGGAAAGGAATCTTGACGCGGGAACCGTTCGGTTCGTTGCCCAGATCGAAACTCCGGGAGCATTGACGAGACTCGCGGCAATAGCTTCGGCCCATCCACGGATGGCCGCGATGGCGCTTGGCCCGGAAGATTTCAGCGCGGCCGTTGGCGGCACGCCCGGTCCGGAGCTCCTTCTGGGACCGAGCCTTTCGGTCTTGTTCGCCGCCCGCGCGAGAGGTCTGCTGCCTCTGGGATTCGTTGGAAGTATCGGGGAGTTCTCGGACACGCAGAAGTTCCGCGATGTCGTCATACAGGCAAGGCGGCTCGGTTTCGTCGGAGCGTTGGCAATTCACCCGACACAAGTTGCCATCCTGAATGAAGCCTTCTCGCCTAGCGCAGAGGAGTTCGAGTGGGCCCGGCGCGTGCTCGCGGCCGAAAGGGATGCTGCGGCAGAGGGTAGAGGTGCTTTTGCCTTGGATGGAAAGATGGTCGATGCCCCGGTTATCAGGAGGGCCCGTGAAATCATCGCCATGGGTTCGAAAGCCGAGTTGGGCGTTTGAACGGCTGATTTAGCCCAGACTCGGACGACACGACACCAAGGTACTCCACTTGCCTGGGCCGTGGATTGCCACGGCGATTGCTGCAGTGCGGCACAATTATTGCTTTCTCGCCATCACTTTTCGAGATAGATAGGGGGAAGTTGAGGAAAGTGCCTCAGTTGGGCTCTTCAAGTTATGGAAATTAGGCAGTTAAAGTACTTCGTCGGCGTAGTCGAAGCAGGCAGCTTCACGAAGGCTGCTGCGTTCCTCAATATTGCGCAGAGCGCTCTGAGCCTGCATGTGCGTCAGTTGGAGGAAGGCTTCGGCACTCAGCTGCTAATACGCGACAGGACCGGCGTGAGCGTGACGGCGTCAGGAGCCAAACTGCTCGAACGAGCGCGGGCAATTCTCAAGGAAATTCGACTCACCGAGGCGGAATTGACCAACACAGCCGCATCCCCTGCCGGGGAGGTAACCATTGGCATTCCGTCTGGAGCTGCTCGAGTCCTAAGCGGCCCGCTGCTTGAGTCGGTAAGAAACGAACTGCCCAAAGTGTCCCTCAAGATGGTCGAGGGTATGACTGGACCGCTAGAGGAGTGGATGGCTGCTGGACGCTTCAATCTGGCGGTTCTCTACCGCACGGCGGACAGTGTAGGGCGAATGACGGTGCTAGCGCGCGAAAACCTTTGTCTGGTGGTCCCGTCGGGTGAGCCGCCTTTCGAAGATGCGATATCTCTGGCTGACCTGCATGCATTCCCGCTGGCCGTTCCCATGCGCAACAACAATGTCAGGCGTTCTGTGGCTGACGTCGTCGCACAACACGGTTGCGCGCTGGACGTCAAGTTTGAAGTGGACTCGCTCTCAACGATCATCAACATGGTTATAGAAGGAAAAGCCCATTCTATTCTCGCCCCCTCGGCCGTTCAAAAAGAGGCATCTCAAGGGCTGGTGAGGACGGTCAAAATCGTCGATCCGGTGATCACCCGTTCCGTCGTGCTTGCCGTAAATCCGAAAGATGAGCGTTCTGCGGCCGTCTCCGCAGTCCGCAAGCTCATCCCCAAGGTCGCCAGAGAATTAATTGAGAGTCGGGCCTGGGCAGCCGCGGCACCTGACGCGGCCTGAACTCTTCACCCTATTTGGCAAGGCTATGTCTTCTTGCGGCCATCAAGATCAGATCGATCTCGATTCTAGATGGTTTTCGGCAATATTCGATATTTGACCTGCCGCGACACTCGCGATGAAACTGGCTCAAGCGAGTTTAGCGGTTTCGACATCGAACGACGCTCGTATGGCAAAAAATTCACATAAGTGGAGCACGCGATGTCAGACGCCAGGAGCCACGAACTCTTCATCAACGGCAAATGGCGGGCCGGTGGTAGCAGAGCCACATTGCCCGTGATTAATCCGGCAACGGAGAAGGTATTTGCCTCGGTCGCCTCTGCGACGGTGTCGGATCTGGATGAGGCCCTCGCTTCGGCGGAATGGAGCCGCAAGGCGTGGTCCTCGCGGCCTGCAAAAAAACGTGGCGAGATCCTGGTAGCAGCCGCAAGAATCTTGGCAACAAAGATTGAAGCAGCAGCCAGGGACCTGTCGGCTGAACAGGGAAAGACGATTGCCGAAGCGACAGGTGAATACGCGCGCGCTGTCGAAACGCTCGAATGGAACGGCAGACACGCCGAAGAGCTGTCGGCCCCGATTCCGTTGGGCCCGAACCGGATGATCGTCCCGGAGCCGCTCGGTGTCGTTGCTGCCTTTACGCCATGGAACTATCCCGCCGTTCTGATCGCCCGCAAGTTCGCCCCCGCGCTGGCGGCAGGCTGCCCGGTGATCCTCAAAGGGGCTGAAGAGACCCCGAGCGTGGCGGTCCATATCGTTGAATCATTGCGCCAAGCAGGTATCCCAGCCGGCGTGGTCAATCTGGTCTTCGGTGTTCCGGTGCATATATCGCGGCATCTGCTCAGTTCGCCAATCGTGAAGGTCGTGACTTTCACGGGTTCAACCGCGGTTGGAAAACAGCTGGCCACGCTCGCCGCGAATAATTTGCAACGCTGCATCCTTGAACTTGGGGGACACTCACCGGTTATTGTGTGCGAGGACGCCGACTTGGCAAAGGCCGTACCGGCAATTTCGGAATACAAGTTCGAGTGCGCGGGCCAGAGCTGCAATGCGCCGAGCAGGATTCTCGTCGCTCGGCCTCTTCATGAGCAATTCCTGTCCCGGATGACGGATGCGGCTCGCAAGATCAGAATCGGCCCACCGGACGACCCTGCAACAGAGATGGGACCGATGGCAAACGCCCGGCGAATCGAGGCCATGCAGCGTCTGACCAAGGATGCAGTCGATCGTGGCGCCCGCATCGAGACTGGCGGCACCCGCCTCGACCGACCGGGCTTTTACTGGCCGCCAACCATCCTGACAGGCGTACCGAAGGAAGCGAGAGTGCTTCATGAAGAGCCGTTCGGGCCGATCCTCACGGTGGCGCCGTTCGATACGCTCGAGGAGGCCATCGAGGAAGCCAACGCCACTGAGTATGGCCTGGCCGCTTACTTCTTCACGGACGCTGCCGATACGCAACGAAAGCTGACGAACAGTCTTTCAGCAGGCGCTGTCAGTGTGAATTACCTGAAAGGGGTTTCAGCGGATACGCCCTATGGGGGCGTCAAACAGAGCGGCTATGGATATGAAGGAGGCGAGCACGGGGTGCGGAGCTTCCAGATCCTGAAAATGGTCAACGGCCTCAGCTCATTTGGATGAGATCCGGTGGGAAGTAGAACACGGAACATCGCCGGCAAGGACATCACAAGGAGCGTGGCCGACGCCCTTCAGTACATCTCGTACTACCATCCTCCAGATTATATCCGCTCTCTTTCGCAAGCATATGCGCGCGAACAGAGCCCGGCGGCGAAGAATGCCATCGGGCAGATTCTGCTGAACTCCCGCATGGCAGCCTTCGGGCGGCGGCCGATCTGCCAAGACACCGGCCTTGTGGTGGTCTTCGCAAAAGTCGGCATGGACGCCCGCATCAAATCAACGGTCAGTTTCGCAGACCTCGTAGATGAGGGCGTCCGTCAGGCATATCTCGATCCTGACAATCCCCTTCGGGCATCGATCGTTGCCGATCCGCTCGCCGGACGGGTCAACACCCGTGACAACACGCCGGCGGTCGTCCACGTCGACCTTGTGCAAGGTAACCAGATTGAGATCACCATTGCCGCAAAAGGCGGCGGTTCAGAGAACAAGGCACGCTTTACCACCTTGAACCCCAGCGGGTCCGTTTCCGATTGGGTGGTGGACACAGTCTCCACGCTTGGCAGTGGGTGGTGTCCGCCCGGACTGATCTCCGTTGGTATCGGTGGCAGCGCTGAAAAGGCGATGCTGCTGGCCAAGGAGGCCATGAACCAGCCCATCGATATAGCGGACTTGATCGCCAGGGGGCCATCAAGTGAGGAGGAGGCACTGCGGGTCGAGCTTTATGAACGAATTAATGCCCTAAGCATCGGCGCGCAGGGCCTAGGCGGCCTGACGACAGTCGTCGATGTCAAGGTAGCGACTTATCCTACCCATGCGGCATCCAAGCCTGTGGCGCTCATTCCGCAATGCGCCGCCAACCGGCACCTGAAGTTTACCTTGGACGGCTCTGGACCCATCAAGCTTCAGCCGCCCGACTTGCGCGAATGGCCCGATATTGGAACCGACGAATTGAGTCCAGCCGGCGTGCGAAGGATCAACCTCGATGCACTTACGAAGGAAGAGACGGCATCGTGGCGCTGCGGTGAAACGCTTCTTCTGTCCGGAAAGATGCTGACAGGCCGGGACGCCGCCCACAAGCGAATCGTCGAGTTGATCGACGCCGGCAAGCCACTTCCGTTCGATCTGCGGGGGCGCGTTATCTACTACGTTGGACCCGTCCGCGCCGTGAGAGATGAGGTCGTCGGACCGGCTGGCCCAACAACCTCCAGCCGCTTGGACGATTTTACGGACAAGGTGCTCGCCGAAACCGGGCTTTTCGCGATGGTGGGCAAAGCGGAGAGGGGACGGGCGGCCATCGAGTCGATTGTAAGACACAAAGCACCGTATCTGATCGCAGTGGGTGGGGCTGCCTACCTGATATCAAAATCGATCAAATCAGCGCGGCTCATTGCCTTCGAAGACCTGGGCATGGAAGCAGTCTATGAATTCGAAGTGCAGGATATGCCTGTCATCATGGCTGTCGATGTTGAGGGAAACTCCATTCACAATTCCGGGCCTCTTGAGTGGCGCAAGCGCATGGCTGCGGACAGCATCGCACGCAACATCGGCGTTTGAGCCTTCCTACCAAGCTGGGTTGGTTGGCGTCAATTCGAGAACGGCTAAAGAGCACAAGGTCATGAAGTCGAAACCCAATCCTGCATGCCTGGACGCTTGGGACTTCCGGATTCTCTCAGAGATTCAGTCAGACGGCCGGATTTCAAAAAGCGAGCTTGCAAAACGCGTTCATCTTTCGGCGTCGGCCTGCTCGGAGCGGCTCCGTGCACTCGAGGTCGCAGGGATTATTGAGGGGTTCTACGCGCGGCTGAGTCCGGCCCTCATCGGCGGCATGGTCTTTGTCATGGTGGAGGTCGTGCTGGAATGTCATCGCCTAGAGAACCAAAGAGACTTCGAGACTGCGATCCGAGAATTTCCGGAAATCCTGGATTGCTGGGCTATCGGCGGGCGGATCGATTATCTGATGCGCGTCGCATCTCCTTCTATGGCTGCGTACCAGGATTTCATGGAGGGACTGCTGCAGGTAGGCTTGGGGATTGATCAATATTACAGTCTTGTCGTGACCAAACCAGTCAAATCCAATTCGCCGATTCCCTTGTCCGCACTAAAGCAACGGTGACCCAAGCCTTGGTTTCCACGGCTTTTGATCCCGATTCCGCGAATTCGTCGGCTAAGGACATGCATTCCCGCGAAAGTTGAGGGGCGTTTGCGGTATGCTAATTGCTAAGGAGGCGGCTGACCGAGTGCCCTCCGCCAGTCTATCGCGAGGAGAGGGACCATGCGCTTGAGCAATCTGGGAACCGAGCAACTCAGAGAGAAGGATCGAACCTTCGTCTTTCATCCGTCTACGCATCTGGCCAAGCACAGCCGAGGCGAGACCCCAAATCGGATCATGGCCGGTGCAGAAGGCGTGTACATCTGGGATACCGAAGGCCGAAAGAGTCTCGACGGTTTCGGTGGGCTCTACTGCGTCAATATGGGATATGGCTGCACGGAAATTGCCGAGGCCATTGCCAGGCAAGCACACGAATTGCCGTTCGCCCATGTCTATGCAAGTCAAGGAACAGAGCCAGTCGCCCTCTTGGCCGAGGCCGTGGTCGAGTATTTTGGTCAGAACATGCGAAGGGTTTTTTTCGGCCTTTCCGGCTCCGACGCCAACGAAACCAACATCAAGCTGGTCTGGTACTACAACAACATTCTGGGCCGCCCCGAAAAGAAGAAGATCATCTCGCGACATCGCGGCTATCACGGGTCTGGGCTGGTCACTGGCAGCCTGACGGGCCTTGCCTTCTTCCATAATTTCTTCGACCTGCCGTTGGATCTGGTGCGCCATACAACGACGCCGCACCACTATCGCCAGGCGCATGACGGCGAAAGTGAGCAAGGGTTCTCGGAGCGCTGTGCGGATGAACTTGAAGCCCTTATCCTCGCTGAAGGTCCGGAGTCCGTTGCAGCTTTTATCGGAGAGCCGGTGCTTGGGACAGGCGGTATCGTTCCGCCCCCAAAAGGATATTGGACCGCGATCCAAGGCGTGCTCGACAAGTATGATATCCTCCTCATCGCCGACGAAGTGGTCTGCGGGTTTGGACGAACCGGTGAGAAATTCGGTTCACACCTCTATGGCATGCGGCCGGACTTCGTGACCATCGCCAAGGGCTTGAGTTCAGCCTACCTACCCATCTCCGGGTCAATCATTGGCGACCGCGTCTGGTCGGTCTTGGAACAAGGAACAGAGAAGCACGGCGCCCTCGGTCATGGCTGGACATATTCGGGTCACACGCTTTGCGCTGCGGCCGCGCTCGCCAATATTCGACTCCTAAAGGAAAGAAATATCCTGGAGCATGTCCGCGATGTCGGACCGTATTGGCATGCCCGCATGAATGCCGAACTGGCGGGACACCCTATCGTCGGCGAGGTTCGTGGTGTCGGAATCCTCTCCGCCGTAGAGCTGATGCGAGATCCAAAGCAGAGGATACCGTTTGAATCCGATCTTCAGGTCGGCGTTCGCGCCGCCGCTGCTCTGTTCGAGAACGGTGTTATCGGCCGCGCCATGCCGCACGGCGATATCCTCGGCTTTGCCCCGCCTTTGATCATCACCCGGAAGGAGATCGACATAATCGTCGACGCAACCGCTAAATCTGTCGAGACAACCTATCACGCGTTGAAGGCCGAAGGTGCGATATGAACATGCGAACGCCGACAGGAGCGAGCCGGAGGTTCGACGCTTCCCGTAACCAATGTAGGTGGTCCGTGGGATGAACTTTCACACGGACTAGACGCTTTGACGTCAGGCTGTCGTTAGGACTGGTCGCCCATTGGTGTCCCATGGTGAAGACGGATTGACAGCGCATTTCGTGCCGAGCCGACCGAAACTGCTAAACCTCAAGCCGTCAGATTCTAAGCATGCTTCGGATAGCTTCGATCGCAAGCGATAACCAAATCAGTTCTGCCGCCGCTGCCCTGTTGCCCAACGACCAGGGCGTCTGTGCGGCGCACCCTGCCGGTGCACCTCCCTACCGGCAGGGTGCCATTTTTGACCCGCTGAATCAGGGTGATTGTAGCGCGTCCGCCATCGAGAGTTTGAGAAGGAGGTCATCAGCAGATCCGGATGGCATATCGAGCTTCGACATTTCTATTACGCCATGCCAACCGCCACCATCGCAGCTCCCGACGCGGGGCTGACGGCAGCCGGCGTGGAGGTCGCACGCATCTCCCTTCACATGATCGAACGTCCGGGAAGCAATCACCGCGGTGAATTTTCTCCAGCGTCGATATTTTGGGGGCGACTCTCCTCGCCGTAGCTGCCAAGAGGCCAGAAAGTCCCAAGTTTAATTGAAAACAGCCGCAGGGGAAAATGCAGCTCGTCTTCGAAACTTTGCTGGAACAGTTATCTTTGAGCGTTGATGAAGTCGACTTCCATAACGCACTGGCCAGCGCCGCCGGCGCCTTCGACATTCCCGCATTCGCCTATCTGTCTCTGGTGTCTGATCGCGTCACAAAACCCAGGCTGATATCGAACTATCATTCCGGCTGGACGTCGCACTACTTGCGCCACCAATATGAAAGGATCGACCCGGTCATAGAATGGGCAAGATGCAGCGAATGTCCCTTTCAGTGGGGACCGGGTTTCGGCCATGCCGGCATTTCAAAGCGACAGCAACAGCTTTTCGATGAGGCTGCCGAATTCGGCATCTGCTGCGGACTGACGATTCCACTTGTCGATCGCCGCGGCGGTGTGGCTGCGATGACCTTCGCGGCAGACAGGCTCGATCCGACCTTCCTGCGCGTCGCCGAGCAGTATGAGCAGGCGCTCGAGATCATGGCGATGTGCTTTCACATTGGCGTTCGCCGCAAGCTTTCGGGTGGTCTGGCGGTGGATGGTGTTTCGCTGACGCCCCGTGAGTACGAATGCCTGGAATGGACGGCGAAGGGCAAGTCCGCCTGGGAGATCGGCTGCATCTTGGGGATCAAGGAGCGCACGGCCGCTTTCCATCTCGACAATGCCAAAAAGAAGCTCGGCGTGCGCACCAAAAATCAGGCGGTGACGCTGCTGGCCTCCTCACGATCATCAATTCTCTGAGGAACAGAATTCCTCTTTGATCTACCTGTGCAAATGTACAGGCAGTCGCGGCATGAAGGTTCGCCTCCAATGGCAGGGTCATACCTGCGAGGAGACCATCATGATTGAGCTTATTGTGCCCGGCTGGTACGGCGCCTTTGCCGACGAACTTCACGAAATGCACCGCCTGCGCTACCGCGTCTTCAAGGAACGGCTGGACTGGAACGTGCGCACGACCGGCGGCTTCGAGATCGATTCATTCGATTCCCTGAAACCGCACTATCTTGTGTTGCGCGATGCCGGCGGTCGTGTCGGGGGCGGCGTACGCCTTCTGCCCTCGACGGGGCCGACGATGTTGCGAGATGTCTTTTCGAGGCTGTTGGAGGGAAGAACGGCACCCGAGGAACCGAGTGTCTGGGAAAGCAGCCGTTTCGCCCTTGATCTTCCACCGTCTGCACCGAAGGGCAGTGGGAGTATTGCTGTTGCGACCTATCAACTCCTCGCTGGCATGATCGAGTTCGGTTTGTCGCGGCAGCTCACCCATATCCTCACGGTTACGGATTTGCGCATGGAGCGAATCCTGCGTCGCGCCGGATGGCCGCTGGCCCGCATCGGGCCGCCCCAGACAGTCGGCACCACGCGCGCCGTTGCCGGCTTTTTGGATGTCTCAGAGGAGAACCCTGCTGCGGTCCGCCACAATGGCGGTCTTGGCGGTCCCGTACTGTGGGCCCCGGTGCTCTGCACGGGCGCCTGACATGGTTATGATAGGTAATGACGCCGACTGGCCGGACTGGCAGCATGAGAAATCCTATCGCTACACGCGGCACCTGACGCGACGCGGCTGGGCCTGGGAATTCCTACGGCGCAATCCGGCCTTCCAGCGTGACTGCAGGCTCTCGCTTGAGCAGGCAGAATTTGCAGAAAGGTGGTTCGAGGTAGAAGTGGTGAGATCGTCGCTCGATCTCACGCAGTGGGGGCTCCTTTTTCGCAGGCTCGTTGAGGCGCGATGCGGCTGTTTTCTGGTGCTTCCGCCAATGCCCGCATGTTCTGCCGCTCATTGCGGAAAAGGCATTGTCGGCCGAAACGCTTTCGTTTGATCTCGCTGCATTGCCATGTCGGGCGGCACTCGTGATCACGGCGGACGGTCGACAGCACGTCATGCTGCGAAATGCTCACCGGGACCTCCAACTTGTCGTGGAGGGCGCGGAGGTTTTGCGCCCCGTTCGGCTTTCCGTCGACGCGATCTGGCCTGCCGATCGGATGAGACATCACCTGAATGCGCTCGAATGCCTCAATGCTCTTCACGCGACCGGGCAACTTCCCGACAGGCTGTTTCCGCCCGAAGCGCGCGCCAGCCGTCTGCGCTTTGTCCTCCAGGCGCTTGACGGCTCGCTGGGCGGGGCATCGCACCGCCAAATCGCATTGGCCCTGTTGGGCCGACAACGCGTCCAGGCCGACTGGACGGATCCGCGCAACCACCTTCGCGATCGCATTCGCCGTGCCGTCCGGCGCGGTCACATGCTCATGGATCGCGGCTATCAGGATTTCCTCGCCTGAAGGTGATTGCAATATCTCACCTGGAGCCGCTCAGCGCGCGAACAGTTCTTTGTATCCAGTCGTAACCATCCAGTTTGCCCGACCGAGATGGCTGCGAACCGCCATTCGAGCGCGCTCAGGTTCTCGCACCGGATCGATGCCGAGGACGATCTGCGCCATCTCATCCTCGCTGGCATCGTCGGCGGACGCGTCCAGGAGCCTCATATAGACAGTGAAGTGCTCGTTGTCGTAGGCGGTCAGGCGGTCCGACCATGGGACTTCGTCTTGAACTTTGGGTTTCATCGCGACCTCCTGGGGTTCGGGTTTGTCGTCATCGGATAGGGCAAGATATCTCCTCGTTAGGCTAATCATATCGAATAGGAACGATCGTTCCTAGAACGATAGTTCCGGTTCTGGTCCCTTCTTGCCATGGACCTCAAAGAGGTCATGGCGATCAACATGCGTCGTTTGCGCCATGATCAGGACCTGACGCAGGAAGAATTGGCTGCTCGCGCAGAGCTGAGCATGCGCTATGTGGGCTCGATCGAGCGTGCTCGGGTTTCCGCAAGCGTCAGTGTGCTTGGCCAGCTCGCAAAAGCGCTTGACGTTGATCCTTGTGAGTTGATTAGGCCGCAGTAACAAAGGCGATCCGGCCCATCCCGGATTGCCGCAATCGATTTTGATGGCGCGCAGCCGGCCGCCGGTGAACTGAGCCCGCTTTCCTCGACATGGGCCTAGACCATTCGGCTTCGCCCCCTGGCGCAGCTTTCGTGACCTACAGCGCTGACCTTGAGCGATAATCATCGTCAGATCGCATCCGCGAAGTCGCGATCCCTAACAGCAGGTAGTTCGGGCAAAGTCGATGCTCGTGCGAGTTGCTCCTTAAGTTTGTAGAGTATACTCCGTGGTGAAATCCTCAACAAGAGGGTGGCCTCTCGCCTATGGGAATCCGAGAGGTCTTTGCCCGCAATCTGCGTAGGCTTCGCGAGAAAAAGAAGCTGTCGCAGGAGGCGCTGGCACATGAAGCTGGTGTTGATCGAACCTACATCAGCGCTCTTGAGCGCAGTGTATATGCTGCTAGCATCGACATGGTCGAGAAGCTCGCTATGGTGCTGGAGGTTGAGCCGGCAACGCTGCTCGATCCGCGATCCGAATAGACTTAAGCACAGTCTGATGCCGGCATCTCTTCGATCGCCCCGCCAAAGCAGGCTGCTGGAATAGCTGATAGCGGCGCGGAAGAACAAGGGCTTGACCCAGGCCAAGGTTGCCGAAGCGCTTCGCCGCCCGGGAACATCCGCGCATGGATATGCGCAAGTTGGTCGGACGAAATGCACGCAGGATCAGGGAGAAGGCCGGCTTGACGCAGGAGCAGCTTGCCGAGATCTCCGGCTTCAGCCAGCAGTACGTCAGCGGGCTGGAGAAGGGTAAAAGGAACCCCACCATCGTCACGCTTTATGAACTGGCACAAGCCCTCCGTGTCAGTCATATCGATCTGGTGCGACCTGACTGACCATGATTAAGCGCAATTTGGAAATGACCGACGCGCCGCGGACATTGCGACCGCATCCACCATGTAGATGATGCTGCGCACAGTCGGATAGGCGAAGAGGCACGACGTGGTGCCAGTCGCGCCGCCAGCTTTGAGTGATCGCCGGGTATCGCCGGCCCAGTCGCCGGCCTCGAAGTCCTCCAGACCCTGCATGCCGGCTTGGCGTTCGCGCCACGGCAGATGACGCTGAGCATCGGCACGACGGCTTTGCAATCCTTCTGTGACATGAAATCAAGCAAATGGCGGATCAGGTGCACCATGCAGGTTAGCAATGTCGCCTGGGGAAAGGTGGCGCCGGTCGCCTCCCGCTTGGCCAAGCAGTTCGCCAGCTTGCCGTCTTACCAGCACCTCGCCAATCTCGTTGCGTTCTTGTTTAGGCCTTGCAACAGATCCTTCAAGGAAATTTATGGAATCTTTGCGACCGCAAATCGCTGTCAATGTTACGCTCACCACAACTTTCAAGTTCAGTGGGGCAGAAACCTGGTGTCGTTTAATGTTCCGCCGCCGGACAGCATCTGCGGAGAGCGCGAAATGACAAAGCCGGCAGGACGAGGGTTCGGTTCTTCTATTTGGGGTCGTGCCGACCAATGAAGATACTTGTCGATCGCCTGATGACAGCAGCGCATCCTGATCGCCTTCGGATCCTGGGCCTTTGCGCACATGCCGACCTCACTGTCCGCGAACTGGCGGAGATTCTCGATCTTCGTCGGGAGCGCGTTGCGCGACACGTCCAGATGCTGGCCAGAGCTGACTTTCTTTGCCGCAATCGACAAGGTCCTTGGTGCTCATATCATCTCAATGCAGGAGGCAAGGACGGAGGGTTGGTTCAATTCCTGGTCGATCTCCTGCCCCACGACGATGGGTATCATAAGCGCGACCTGGAGCGGCTGGAGGCGGCACAAGACGCGTGGTCGAAGGGGACTGCTGCTTGATCGTGGAATAGATTAAGCCAATGGAGCGCGACTACCATGGACAACTCCGCTGACGCAGCCATCGCAGAGCCCGGCACATACGGACGGTCTTCCTTGATCCACGTCGATTGCCGCGTTCACGAACTGCTTCTAAGACAGGAGCGGCAGGAGCGGACAACGCTCAAACTCATCGCATCCGAGAACTTTGCCTCTTCGGCCGTACTGGAAGCGACCGGCTCTATATTCACGAACAAGTATGCCGAAGGGTACCCGGGTGCGCGCTACTACGCGGGAAACGAGATCGTCGATGAGCTTGAGACCCTCGCGATCGAGCGCCTGAAAGCGCTCTTTGGCAGTGAGCACGCCAACGTCCAGCCTTATTCGGGCTCGCCAGCCAACCAGGCTGTCTATCGTGCGCTTTTGAGCCACGGTGACAAAGTCATGGGCTTGCCTTTACCTGAAGGCGGCCATCTGACTCATGGTTGGTCCGTCAACTTTTCCGGCACTGATTATCAACGCGTCCCATATGGGCTGCACGAACAGACGCAGCAAATTGACTATGACCGCTTGCGCGAGACAGCCAGGCGGGAACGGCCGAAACTGATTTGGGTCGGCGGAACTGCCTATCCGCGCGCCTTTGACTACGCGGCAATGGCAGAAATCGCTCTGGAGGCGAAGTCTTATCTCGTGGCCGACATCGCCCACATCAGCGGCCTGATTGTCGCTGGAGCGCATCCGAATCCCGTGGTTCATTGCGACGTCGTCACCAGCACATCTCACAAGTCGATCCGCGGCCCCCGTGGAGGCTTTATTTTGTCGAAGAATGAAGATCGTTATCAGGCGCTCTATCATCCCACGAGCAAACACAATCTCGCCAAACGGATTGATCGCGCGGTGTTTCCTCAACTGCAAGGTGGGCCGAACATGAATATCATCGCCGCGCTCGCTGTTGCTTTGCAGGAAGCCGCGACCCCCTCTTTCCGCACCTACGGTCACCAGATCGTCAAGAATGCCAAGGCGCTGGCCGAGGCGCTTCTGGGTCGTGGTTATGATCTGGTCACCGGCGGGACTGACAATCACATGCTGATCCTTGATCTTCGGGACCGGCCGCTATCAGGCAAAGCCTATGCCGAGCGCCTGGCAAGGGCAGGCATCATTACGAACTTTAATATGGTGCCGGGCGACCCGCGCGACCCGACGGTCACAAGCGGAATCCGCTTGGGGTCGCCGGCAGTGACGTCCATGGGCATGCGTGAAGGGGAAATGGTGCAGATCGCCGCTTTTATTGATTTGGTCTGCCGCCAGCCCGACGACCCAGAAGTTCATGCGAGCGTACGAAGAGACGTTGCCAACTTCTGCACTGCGTTCGACGTCCCCGGCATCCCCGACCGGTAAGCCACCTCAATCCAGAAACTCCCCACCTTCCAACATTTGCAGCGAGGACATTCCATGACCAGGCAGTTCGTGTTCTCTTCCGAATCCGTCGGCGCGGGACACCCCGATAAGATGGCAGACAACATCTCCGATGCCATCCTCGATGCGATCCTCCGCACCGACCCGAAGGCGCGCGTCGCTTGTGAAACGTTGGTGAAGACAGGGATGGTCGTTCTGGCTGGCGAGATCACCAGCCACGCGGAGATCGATTACAGCCAAGTTGCCCGCGATACGATCCTCGATATTGGGTACGACGACGATGCCATCGGCTTTGATGGTCGACGTTGCGCCGTCGTTCTGGCTCTCTCCGAGCAGTCGCCCGACATAAGCCAGGGCGTTGATGAAGGACGAGGGCAGGATCTCGAGCAGGGGGCGGGGGATCAGGGCCTCATGTTTGGATTCGCATGCAACGAGACGGATACATTGATGCCCTTGCCGATCCAACTCGCTCACCACTTGACGAAAAGACAGGCAGAGATCCGGAAAACGGGACAGCTTGGCTGGCTGCGTCCGGACGTGAAATCTCAAGTGTCCGTACGCTACGAGGGTCTCCGCCCGGTGGCGCTGGACACTATAGTCCTGTCAACGCAGCATGACGAGGCGGTCTCCCAAGATACAGTCCGCGAAGGCGTCATTGAGGAGATCATAAAACCGGTCCTGCCAACCCATCTGGATACTTCGGAGATCAGATTTCTGGTCAACCCAACAGGGCGGTTCGTGGTCGGTGGGCCTGCCGGCGACTGCGGCCTCACTGGACGTAAGATCATCGTCGATTCTTACGGTGGAACGGGACGTCACGGCGGCGGCGCCTTTTCGGGCAAGGACCCATCTAAGGTTGACCGCTCGGCGGCCTATGCGGCGCGGTACGTCGCGAAGAATATCGTTGCCAGCGGACTTGCGGAGGTCTGCGAGGTTCAGCTTGCCTACGCGATCGGCGTGGCCAGTCCGGTTTCTGTGATGGTCAACACCTTCGGAACCGCAAGAATCGAGGAAAAAAGGATCGAGTGCCTTGTTCTTGAGCTTTTCGATCTCCGACCGAAAGGCATCATCAAGATGCTTGATCTCTTGCGCCCGATATACCGCAAGACCGCGACATACGGACACTTCGGCCGTGAAGAGCCTGAGTTCACCTGGGAGAAGACGGACAGAGCCGACGACTTGCTGCGTGAAGCAGGACCGGCAGCTGCGTGAGGCCGCATGCGGCAACCCATTTCAACTCGCTAGACCCGCGCCTGGCCGGCATAGCAGAAAGCCGGTGGGTAGTTGGCGGAGACATTGATGCCGGATTATGACGTGCTTTGCATCGGCAATGCCATTGTCGACATCATCGCCCAGTGCGACGAGGACTTCCTCGAGACCAACGGCATCATCAAGGGCGCGATGAACCTCATCGATACCCAGCGCGCCGAACTGCTCTACAGCCGCATGGGTCCGGCGATCGAGGCGTCCGGCGGCAGCGCCGGCAACACGGCGGCCGGCGTCGCCAGCTTCGGCGGCCGCGCCGCCTTCTTCGGCAAGGTTTCCAACGATGCGCTCGGCGAAATCTACGCCCACGACATCCATGCGCAGGGCGTCGCCTTCGACACCAGGCCGCTCAAGGGCCTGCCGCCGACGGCGCGCTCGATGATCTTCGTCACCCCCGACGGCGAGCGCTCGATGAACACCTATCTCGGCGCCTGCGTCGAGCTCGGGCCGGAAGATGTCGAGGTCGACAAGGCTTCGGGCGCCAAGGTCACCTATTTCGAGGGCTATCTGTGGGATCCGCCACGCGCCAAGGAGGCGATCCGGCAGACAGCGAAGCTGGCGCACGCAGCGGGCCGCGAGGTGTCGATGACGCTTTCGGATTCGTTCTGCGTCGACCGCTACCGCGACGAGTTTCTCGACCTGATGCGCTCGGGCACCGTCGACATCGTTTTTGCCAACAGCCACGAGATCAAATCGCTCTACCAGACATCGTCGTTCGACGAGGCGCTGGCGCAGATCCGCAAGGATTGCCGAATCGCCGCCGTCACCCGCTCGGAAAAGGGCTCGGTCATCGTGCGCGGCGACGAGACCGTGGTCATCCAGGCGACCACGATCAAGGAACTGGTCGACACGACAGGCGCCGGCGACCTCTATGCCGCCGGTTTCCTGCATGGCTACACGCAAGGCCGCGACCTCAAGATCTGCGGCGATCTTGGCTCACTGGCGGCCGGATTGGTGATCCAGCAGATCGGCCCGCGCCCGCGCCAGAACCTGCGCCGCGAGGCCGAGCAGGCGGGGTTGATCTAGCCGGGCGATTCAACGACGAGCTGCCCGTCTGCCTCGTGCAAGCTGTGCGGGGAAGTGCGTGTAAATCGAAATGTCGGATGCGCATCCGTGTGAGACGCAGCCGCTGATGTCACGATCGAACGGTCGATGGCGCGCCCTCCGGTGCGAACCTTCTGCCGTGAGATGTAGAGAAGCGTTCGGATCAGCAGCTCGACCTGTGGCATGTATTGCTCACCGGTCATCGTCGACCTCGTGTGGCAACAGGTCGGCCGGGCCATGGTTCGATCGAGCGGCTAAGCGGCCAACTGGTGAATTGACTTCAACGCATCGCCCGATTGAGATTATCCTACCGGGAGCGCAGTGCGTTGTTCAAGCCAGTCGGACGATCATGGGCAAATATAAGGACCATCGTCAGCCACGCCGGCATCGTCATGACGATGACTCGGCTTCTTTTACGGAACGGCCTTCCGAGCCAAGCTACTTTCAGCGTTCGTCGATCGTAACCGCGGACCCTGTCGACGCCGAAGTGGTGTGGTTCAACACCAGCAAGGGTTTTGGCTTTGTCAAACTGCCGGAGGGCACCCAGGCCTATCTGCACATCCGGGTGCTGGAGGCGGCCGGGAGCCGCGGTGTTTCCGAGGGAACGCGTCTCAAGGTCACAACGGAAGAAAGTCCAAGAGGTCATCAGGTCGCGCAAGTGCTGGAGGTCGGCGATCAGACCGCGAAACCTAAGCTGCATACGCATTGCACTGGAGAGTCCACCGCCGGGACGAGCGTCCAGTTCGAGAGCGAGGGCACCGTTAAATGGTACAATTCCGAAAAGGGTTTCGGCTTCATTGCTCCTGAAAACGGCGAGAAGGACATCTTCGTTCATGCCACCGCGCTGACCCGCTCAGGACTGAGCATGCTGATGGAGGGTCAGAAGGTGTTTGTCCAATGCGGGCAGGGCAAGAAAGGCCTGGAAGTTCGGAGCATTCGCCTCGCTTAGAGCCAAATGCGTTGGCCTACCAAGATTGCGCCTCAGACAAAGAAAAAGCCCGCCACCGGGAGGAGGTGGCAGCGGGCTCGATTTAGAATGAGACGCGGGAGGAGGTGCGCCCCATTCAGGGTCGGCACCACATCTGGGAGGAGTAGATGGCCGACACCATGATCATACCGATAGCCCCGGATATTGCAATGCACAAATGTTATCTCGCGAGTGCGAAATGATGCCTGATCCGCTTAGCCCATCCTGAAAAACTCCGGTCAGGCTGCGGCTTTCTTGCGGGCACGCTTGGCAGGTGCCGGCGTTTCCGGTTCCTTCGGCTTGCGGCCGAGACCCATGGTCTTGGCCAATGCCGAGCGCGCCGCAGCATAGTTCGGCGCCACCATGGGATAGTCCGCCGGCAGCCCCCATTTCGCGCGATATTCGTCGGGTGTAAGGCCATAGTGGGTAGCCAGGTGACGCTTGAGCGACTTGAACTTCTTACCGTCCTCAAGGCTGATAATGTAGTCGGGTGTAACCGATTTTCTGATCGGCACGGCAGGCTTGAGAGCTTCCGGCTTTTCTGGTGCGGCACTACCAGCAGTGGCTTTCAATGCGATGTGGATCTGGCCAATCAACCCAGGCAGTTCACCGACGGGAACCGGATTGTTCGAAACATAGGCTGAGACGACATGGGCGGTGAGTTCGATGAGACTGTCAGCTTTGCTCTCGGTTTCTTCGGTCATAAAAACGCTCCTGCGGGCTTAGACTAGGCGGTGAGAATCACTTCGTAGCTTAATAGTGACGACAGCGTTTTATGGCAACCAAAGCCATTGCAGGATGTGGCGGATCGCTACGCACCCGGCCGCAGTCGCGGATGTTCCGCTTGAACCGTCATCGCCCTGACAACACATTGTGTCAGGGTCGCCACGCGTCGATGCGGCGCCTCTTCACATAAATTGGCTATTTGGAAGGTTGGAGGAACTAATGAACGCTGAGGCTTTCAGCAGCCCGCTTTTCGTGAGGCGCGCAACGCACATCATCCAAGAGATTGCCGGCCTTGCGGATGCAATCGATTTTCTCAATGAATGGCCGGAAGATCGCAGAGACCTGATCCACGAAGCCGCCCTGAGGGCATGCTACGATGCATACGATGGGCGCAAGCCGGTAAGCACGGCGCGCAATGCGTTTTTCGGCTTTGCGAAGCGCGTCGCCATATTGGAAGATCCAACCCCCGCCATGCAGTGGATCGCCGCCTGCAGATCGGGCAGTGGAAAAGTGCAGGTGTAGACTTCGACGACGAGTTTGAGACTGGCGAGGCGCGTCAAACAGTGCACTATGTCCAGGTTTCACAACTAGACCACGCGAATGAGAAGCATTTCCTCACAGATCGCACGCAACCTGACCATGGCCAGACGCGCCTCACATCGATCGCGTGCCCGCCAATGGCCAGGCCCAGTGGTGCAGGTGCAGCGGTCGCGTTCGGCTGAGCAAAGAAATGCGACCCGGGCTGTTTGCCGCATAGTGGCTATGGAGGAGGGGGATGACCGGCTTGATCAGATTTGAGAGGCCAGTCGTTGTTCAGGTTAGCCGCCGCAGCTCGGAGCGTATCGTGTTCGACGTCAACGACGCGGCCGCTATCTTGCTGCGGGATCTGCATCATGAGACCGATAAACGCAGAATAGCGATGGACACCTGTCTGCAGGTGTTACGCGGTAAGACCCATCCACCAGCCGCTCGACGAGCCTTCGTCGCAGCCGCGCTCGAAGCACGCATTTTGCGCAGCGATTGAGATCTAGTACGCCGCTCATGAACCTCGCCAACTGCACTCGCTAGTGAGCGCGCTCCAAATACCCCTGTCCGGCATCGCCAGGTGCAAGCCAACCCCTCTCCTTCCGCGACGGCTTTCCTGGTCCGGCGCCTCATCTTCCACCATCAAAACACAAGGGGTCCGCCAGCCAGCTGCGGCCGCTCGGCTGCGCCGTCGCGGTGATCGTGATTGCAGCCAGAGGCAGACGGAGCCATCGAGCGGGAATTGGCCCGCTGCAGATGGCGGAGCCTCGATGCCGCCTCAACAGTCTCCACAAGTGCCGTTTGAACCTTCCCCAGCTTGGCCCTGTATCCGGTTCCCGGAACACGCTCCGCGGACCAGCGCCGCGTGATCGCCGATGCTTCTCCCGATGGTCGGGACTGGGGTTTCGGCGACCAAGGGCGGGGAGATGATGGTGATGCTGGATTATCCCAATCCGGAATAATCCGAAACTGGCTGGCGGTGAGCCTTCTCCTTTCTGGCCGGCTCATTTGAGGCCTAAGCCTCCTTCGATCGCCCGCCAACGGCGGCGTGTGGAACAGCTGACTTCGACGCGCCGGAACAAGGGCCTCGGCCAGGCCAAGGTTGCCGAGGCGCTTCACCGGCAGCTCGATTGCCTTGGGTGCGCCGGATAGACTCCCCCTCGATGCCCGGTGTGGCGTTGCCGCTCACCGCCGGCGAGTGTCACCGAGCATCACCCAGTCTGCGCTTTTTCCCGAATTGCGCGTGCCGCAGCCACCATGTTCATCAGGGCAGGGCGGACCTCCTCCCATCTGCGCGTCTTGAGACCGCAGTCGGGATTCACCCACAGTTGCCCATCCGACAATCGCTCGCGCGCAAGCATGATAAGGTTGGAAATCTCCCCCACTTCCGGGACCCGTGGCGAGTGAATGTCATAGACGCCAGGACCGATCTCGTTCGGATACTTGAAGGTTCGAAGCGTATCGAGCAGTTCCATCTGCGAGCGCGAGGTTTCAATGGAGATCACATCGGCATCCATTGCGGCAATCGCGTCCACGATATCGCCGAACTCGGAGTAGCACATATGGGTGTGGATCTGGGTCGCATCGCCGACCGCCGTTGAAGCCAGCCGGAAGCATTCGACAGCCCAGTCGAGATAGGCCTGCCAGTCGGCCTCGCGTAGCGGCAAGCCCTCGCGCAGTGCGGCTTCGTCGATCTGGATCATCCTGGCGCCGGCCTCTTCAAGGTCGCTCACTTCATCGCGAATGGCGAGCGCGACCTGGCGGCAGACGGCTGAGCGGGGAAGGTCGTCTCGGACGAAGGACCAGTTGAGGATCGTCACCGGGCCGGTAAGCATGCCCTTCACCGGCTTCGGCGTCAGCGACTGGGCATCTCGCCACCAGTGTACTGTCATCGGATTTTGTCGCGACACATCTCCAATGATGATCGGGGGGCGCACAAAGCGCGAGCCATAGCTCTGCACCCAGCCGTGTTGCGTGAAGGCGAAGCCGCAGAGCTGCTCAGCGAAATACTGCACCATATCGTTGCGCTCGAATTCGCCGTGGACCAGCACATCGAGTCCGATCTCTTCTTGCCAGCGAACGGCGGCTTCTATCTCTTTCTTCAGGAACGCCTCGTAGTCGACGTAACTCAGCTCGCCCTTGGCATGAGCTGCCCGCGCCTTGCGAACCTCGGCTGTTTGCGGGAAGGAGCCGATCGTCGTGGTGGGGAAGAAAGGCAAACCAAACGTGTCGGCCTGAAGCTTGGAGCGCACGTCGAATGCGCTCTTCCGGCGCGTCATGGCGACCTTGATGCTGGCGACCCGGCCTTCGACGAGCGGATCATGCACCTTCGCGGATGTCGCGCGAATGGCGGCAGCCTGAGCCGACGCCTCCAGTTCGGCGGCGACCGCGTCCCGGCCTTCGGCCAGCGCACGGGCGAGCACGACCAGCTCGTCGGCTTTTTGCGCCGCGAAGGCGAGCCACGACTTCACATCCGCATCGAGGGCCGTCTCCATGTCCAGGTCGATCGGCACATGCAGCATCGAGCAGGACGGGGCGATCTCCACGCGGTCCAGCGGCCAGCCGGCGACGATCGGCTTGATGCGGTCAAGTATGGCAGGCAGGTTCGCGCGCCACACGTTGCGGCCGTCGATCAGCCCGAGCGAGAGCACAAGGTCCTTCTGCGCGAGCCGGCCGACGGTCTCCAACTGCTCTGGAGCGCGCACGAGATCGACATGCAGTCCCGCCACGGGCAGGGAAATCGCGGTCTCGAGATTGTCGCCCAGCGATCCGAAATAGGTAGCGACCATGATCTTCAACTCCGGTGCTGCTTTCGACAGCCGGCAGTAGGCGAATTGGAGCGCATCCCGTTCGTTGGGAATCAGATCCAGCACGAGCGCCGGCTCATCGATCTGCACCCAATCGGCTCCCGCGAGCTTCAGCCTCCGCAGGAGCTCCTCGTAGACGGGCAGCAGCCGTGGCAGGAGCGCGATAGGGTTGAAACCTTCCTCAGGTGACTTCGCCAACTTGAGAAAGGTAACCGGTCCAAGCAGGACCGGGCGCGTGTGGATGCCGAGCGCCCTGGCCTCGAGGAAATGATCGACCGGTTTCGCCGACGAGAGGGCAAAGCTCTGATCGTCGGTAAGTTCCGGCACAATGTAGTGATAGTTGGTGTCGAACCACTTGGTCATTTCCATCGCGGCAAGGCCATGCCCGTTGGCCGCATGCTTGTCACCAGCATGTCCACAATCCGCGGCCTGACCTTGGTTGCCGCGCGCCATGGCGAAATAGGTATCGAGTGGGACCTCGCCGTCAGTCCAGGCGTATCGTGCCGGCACGGCGCCGACCATGGCGACGGTGTCGAGCACATGGTCATAAAGCGAGAAATCGCTGGACGGGATTTTCGACACGCCGTGGTCGTGCTGCTCCCTCCAGCTGGCGGCGCGTAGCCCCTTCGCCGTCGCGAGCAGGTCGGCAGCGGGAGATTTTCCGGACCAGTAGCTTTCAAGCGCGAATTTTAGTTCCCGCCGTCGACCGATACGCGGCACGCCGAGCGTTGCCACAGGAATTTGTTGAGAGACAGTCATGCCATACCCCGATGGTTGGGGCGTGGGGACAAGGAACGCGCGAGCAGGCGGCACGAAGCCGGGCTACCGCGACCACCGAGACACCCCGCCCGTGGACGTTGTTCGTCGTGGCAGGTCTCCTGGCTCGCGGGTCAAAGCCTCTGCCCGTCTTCCCGAGGCCGTTCGCCTCAGTGACACCAATGGGCTTGGCTCGCCGCTAACAGTTGCGGGGGCAGCGCCGGCATCGCACCGGCTTCCCTCTTAGCTCCGCTACGGCAGTGCCGCGCGGAGAACCACGACATGCGCACAATCACAGCAGCTTCGCTCCTTGTCAATACATATAACGAGATGTTTATGTGATGATGCGAATAATGCCCTTGCGCTGATCGGTCTCTTTCGCCCAAAGCCGCATACGATGCCGCCTCTCATCAGTGCAGGCTCGGAGAGGTCCTTGTCCCCATCGGCGACGCCGGATCAGATCGAGGTCGCCGGGCTCAAAGGGCGTAAAGTCGGGCCAGGTCGTCACGGTCAGCCGGGAAATCCCGGTATTTGTTCCCGCTCGGCTTCGCTCAGCGTGCTTGCGCACTCGCCCATCAGCACGCTGATAACCATGTCCGGAAGCGGAAAGGAGAGGTGGCGCCTCAGGTCGGCGGAACTGGGGCTGGGCCTCCAGCGTCTCGAACAACTGAGCGGCGATCGCCTCGACCTGCTGCGCGAGCAGCTTCACCCTGCGATTGCTGAAGGCCGGCGCCACGATCGTGCGTAACCGGGCATGCTCGCCCCCCTCGTGCGAGACCAGCCACCCCGGCGAACCGAGAATCACCGAATCCGGGGTGAATGCCGCACTCTCTAAGCGACGGAAGGGCGGAAGCTGACCGGCAGGCGCTGCGGGCAGCGAATGACGTAAGACGGCATGTAGACGACGTCCTCCGCGGCGATGGTCAGGGCCAGATCCTCCAGCCGCCCGAACAGCGCGGGGAAGGCGCAGCGCAATTCCAGGCGCGCCAGCGCAGCGCCCAGGCAGGAATGCGGCCCCTCGCCGAATGACAAATGCGGGTTGTGCCGCCGGGTGACATCGAACCTGTCGGCGCCGGGACCGAAGGCCTTTTCGTCCCGGTTCGCCGCATGGAACGCCATCAGGACGGCATCGCCGCGGCGGACCATGCATCCGTCGATCTCCACGTCCTGGGTGGCATAGCGGAACGGCAGATTGGCCGCTGAGCTGCCCCAGCGCAGGATCTCCTCGATCGCCTGTGACCAAGGAACTTGGCCGCTGCGCACCAGGTGCAGTTGCTGCGGATGCGTCAGCAATGCCAGCACGCCATTGCCGATGACGCTGGCGGTGGTCACGAAGCCCGCAGAGAGCACCATGAACAGCATGTCGATGAGCTCGGTGTCGGAAACGAGCTCGCCTTTGTCACGGGCGACGATCAGGGCCGAAGCCAGATCATCGCCGAGCTGGCCCCGCTTGAGCGCGATAAGGCGACGGAAGAACTCCGGGATGCGCTGCCGCGTCTGTCGCACCTCTTCGGCTGTGGCGGAGGTGTTGGCCAGGCTGTAGGTGAGCGCGACGATCTCTTCACGCTGTTCGTCCGGCAAACCGAACAGTTCGGCAATCACGTTGGTGGGCAGCGGAACGGCGAACTCGCACATCAGATCGGCACTGCCGCCGCGCTGCGCCATCTCGGCCAGGAGTCGATCGACGCATTGTTCGATCCGTGGCGCCAGCAAGGCGATACGACTGGGCGCGAAGCTGCTGGACAGCAGGCCGCGCAAGCGACGGTGATCGGCGCCGTGCGCCGTGGTCATGTTGTCCACTTTGCATATCCCGATCAGCGGATGATCCTCGGGAATCTCGCCGTCCTGCAGCGCCCGCCACTGTCGCCAGTCCTTGTTGAAACGGTGGTCGGAAAGCATCTGCCTGAGCGTCTGGTGACGGCCTGCCGCCCAGGCCACCACACCGCCTGGCAGCGACACTCGCGCCATCCCCCCCTGCTGCAGAATCGCAGAAGAAAGACGATCAAGTTGCGTGGGAGCGGCCGGCACACCGATCACGTCGCAATGATCGTTTTCTACGCGCATGCCAACAACTCCTTTAAGAACCATCGCGGGTCCACTTCTCGGCACGGATGATCCGCGCGCGGACTTCGAAAAGTGCCCCTTTTGTGTGGTTCGTCCTCAGAAGCGGTAGGTGAGACCTGCGCCTATCAACCAGGGATCGAGCTTGGCCTTGCCCGTGAGCTTGGCGCCGGCGACAGTGACGTCGAAGTCGGGCTTGAGGAAAAGCTTCTTCACGTCGAAGTTGACGCCCCAGTGCCGATCTACCATGTAGTCGAATCCAACCTGCAGCGCGGCGCCGAATGTGTTCTTGACCTTGAGATCATCGGCGCTGCCGACTTGCTGATGATAGAAGATCGTATAGTTCACGCCGGCGCCGACATAGGGCGTGAAGGCGCCGAAATCGGTAAAATGATACTGCAATGTCACCGTTGGCGGCAGCAGCCAAACCTTGCCGACCTTGCCAAGCCCGCCGATCGCACCTTGGCCATCGATGTTGGCATAGGTGGTGCCGAGTATGAGTTCGGCGGCGATGTTGTCCGTGAAGAAGTACGAAATATCGAGTTCCGGCGTCACGGTGTTCGAATAGGAAAGACCGGAGCCGGGCACCGCATTGACATAGCCCGAATCCTCGGTGATCACCCCCAACGCACGCAGGCGGATCTGCCAGGGGCTTGGCGCTTCCGCGACGCAGGCTTCTGCCTGCGGGACGCTCGCGGCTTGCCCAACATCTGCCGCGCCGGCCTGTCCCGCAACGATGAGGACGACAGCCGCTGTCATTGCCCGCGCCACGCCAATTCGCGCTCTCGCCATACTTTTCTCTCCTTGATCTTCAGAAGCGACGCACTGCGCCTTGATTGAATCCTGCTCGCATCAATCGAGATTGACGGAGCGCTCATGCGGGAGAGCCCCCGCATGTGTCGTGCCAAATGAGAAAATCGTTGCAGAACAATGCGGTCACTCCGATAGCGCTGTGTCTGATGTCCGACTTCGTCGAAGATCCGACAATGAGTGCAGCCGTAGCCGCCCCTGGTAGCCGTTCGTCAACATCGGCCGGCAGTTCGTTGGCACGCTCGTCCTCGGCTTCGAGTTTTGGCGTATTCTGCGTTCAGCGCCTTGATCGGCGCCTGCTGCTTCGCCATCAGGCCGGGGAACGTTCCAGCCAGTTGGCGCAGTCCGTGGGCATGTCCGTAAGGCGTCTCGACCGATATGGGCGGGAAATCCTTTGGCAGCATGCGCCAGCCGCCATCCGATCGGGCCATGTAGCGGATCGCGTTCAAGACCTCGCGCAGGTCCGTCACCACGCGCCGCCCGGTCTTGGCCGCGCCCGGCAGGAACGGTTTATCCGCGACCATTCCTCATGCGTCAGATCGGAGGTGATAGCGCTTGGTCTTCTTCTTGATATCGGCCACACGGCCACGCGTCGCTCGGGTCCACATCCCAAGCTTGAAACACGATTAATCCCGCCAATCCGCTGCCCGCCCTGCAGCAGGCCCCTCTTCGGGCGGCAACTAATCCTGCTTCGGTTTGAAATTCGCGACGTGTGCACGATATCGTTGTGACGACCGACCTGGATTGATCATCAAGTGGCCGACACCGCCATCAAATGCGACGAAAAGGCGCGTAGTCGTTCTGAACCCCCGGGGCGGCCGCCGCGCAATCGTGCGGTGATGAAGCACTCCGATGTCCTTGGCGGTCTCGATTACCTGGCGGCGGACTATCACCGGCAGGATTTCTCCAAGCATGTCCACAACGAGTATCTGATCGGGCTGATCGAGCGAGGCGTCCATGATGTCTGGTGCCGAGGTGAGGTTTGGCACGCCGGTAGCGGCACCGTCGCGACCTTCGCGCCCGGCGAACCGCACTTCGGGGGTGCGGGTGACGATCTTGGCTGGAGCCAGAAGATCTTCTACCTGCCCGAAGGCCTTGTCCGGCAAGTCCTCGAGGACAGCGGCCAAAACGAACCCGGAACGATCGACTTCAGGAGCCCGTTCCAGGAGAATGCGGTCGTTGCGCACGGCCTCGGCACGCTATGGCGCCTGCTTGAACATGGGCATAGCTCGGCACTGGAGATCGAGGAGTATCTGATCCGTTTCCTGCCCCACGTTTTCGCAGAGGCCGGCGGGTCGCGCGTTGCAGAGCCAAAATTCGTGCCACCGAGGTTCCGCGACGTATGTGACTTCATCCATGCCCACTTCGACGAAGTCCTGCAGCTCGCCACTCTCGCCGCCCTCGCCGGATGCTCCAAGGCGACGCTGATCGATGGCTTCAAGGCGCTTTTCGGGTTGCCGCCCACTCGCTACCTGATCCAGGTCCGCATCGACGAGGCGCGACGGCTGCTGAGGCGAGGTCGGCAGGTCGCCGAGGTTGCCGTCGCGGTCGGGTTCGCGGACCAGAGCCACCTGACCCGACACTTCAAGGCAGTGTTGGGGGTGACGCCGGCACGTTACCTCTCGATTTGAATATCGTTCAATAAAGCGCGCGGCGAACCGTTTAGCTTGGACGCACAATGGATGAAAAGAGCGTCAAGACCATGAGCGACAACAAGCAGACCCGCCCGCGCGGCTTCACCAGCGACAACATCGCCGGCGCCTCCCCCGAGGTGATCGCAGCCATCACGGCGTGCGCGTCGGGTCAGGCGCTTCCCTACGGCAACGATGAGCTGACGCATGCCGTCGAGCGCCAGCTCGCCGAGGTGTTCGAGCATGCGGTCGACGTGTTCCTCGTTTCGACGGGGTCGGCGGCGAACGCGCTGGCGCTGGCGGCGATTACGCCGCCATGGGGCAGCATCCTCTCGCACGCCGACGCACACATCAACCGCGACGAGTGCGGCGCGCCGGAGTTTTACACCGCCGGTGCGAAGTTGGTGCAGCTTCCAGGCGAGGCTGGCAAAATCGACATCGACGCCTTGGCGGCCAACGCAACGCGCATGGTGGGCGATATCCACTCGGTCCAGCCCTCCAGCGTCAGCATCACGCAGGCGACCGAGATGGGATCGGTCTACGCGCTCGACGAGATCAAGGCCATCAGCCACATCTGCCGGTCAGCGAACCTGGCGCTCCACATGGACGGTGCTCGCTTCGCCAACGCCCTCGTCACTCTGCGCTGCTCGCCGGCCGAGATGACGTGGAAGGCCGGCGTCGACCTTGTGTCGTTTGGCGCCACGAAGAATGGAACGTTTGGGGTCGATGCAGTCGTCTCGTTCCGCGGAGATCTCGCGAGCACGATAGCCTTTCGCCAAAAGCGGGCCGGCCAGTTGAGTTCCAAGATGCGGTTCATGGCGGCGCAAATGGACGGTTATCTGAGGGACGGTGTCTGGCTTCGCAACGCGACCCATGCCAATGCGATGGCATCGGCGCTCGCGCAGGGGTTGGCCCTGGTGCCAGGCGTGAAAATCCAGCAGCGTCCCGAGGCCAATATCCTGTTCTGCCGACTTCCCACGTCCCTCATCCGGGGGCTGCTCGACATGGGATTCCGGTTCTACCATGATCGCTGGGAGCCCGGGATCGTGAGGTTCGTCACCTCTTTCGCGACGACCGAGGCGGACGTGTCCGACTTGATCGGCGCGGCAACCAGCCTCTGCGCACCGGTCGGCTCGGCTCGTGTTCCGGCTGGCGCCGAATGAGTGTGGCGACCGTCGAGCGCTCTCGCCGCCCGTCACGGATGTCCTCTTTGCTCGACTGCATTGTCCGAGCGTTCTGGCCGCACGAGCATCTCAGGCTGTATCTTTTGTCTCAGGCCCTTTTAGACCTGCAACTTCATCTGACCTCGGCAAGGCGGCTTCACCGTGCGGTCACGAAGTAACCAGGTTGATTTGCAGGCCCCCTATCTGCGCAATTCACCGCAAGTCATCGGTATCCTGTTGCTTGTAATATTTATTTTGCAATTTTTTATCATATTTTTGATGAAAAATGCTGTTCACTCGAATGCTGTTCACTCGTCCGAGTTACTTAAAAGAGTGAGTCGGATCTGCGCGGGGTGGCAGCATCAATCGGGATTTTGACCACTAGCAGGAGAAAATATGCCTTCCATATCTACGCGCCGCGCCAACGCAACGGACGCAGGGACGGTCGTCCGTTTTATTCACGCGCTACTCGATGAACTCACTGGCGGGAAAGCGCCCGCGCCCGACGACGTGAGACAAAGCGCGGAGATAATGCTCGCCGACGCTGGCGTGGTCGCCGTGATCGCAAGTGCAGACGACGAGCCGGTCGGCATCATGGTGCTGAATGAATGCACAGCGATCTATGCAGGAGGTAAGTTCGGTTATATTTCGGAGCTGTATGTTCGACCCGAAAAGCGCTCCAAAGGGATTGCCCCTCATCTGCTTGAGGTCGCCTCGCAGGAAAGCCGTGCGCGTGGTTGGAAGCGACTTGAGCTTGCAGCGCCCAGGCAACCAAAATGGAAGCGCACGCTCGATTTCTATCTGCGCAACGGGTTCGAGGAACTCGGCCCTCGGCTCTGTCGGATTATCTAGACTAGAGAGTTTGCTATGGGCCGATGAAAGCAACCTGCACGATCTCAGCGGATTGAGGTCCGTGCGTGGTCGCTGCCTGCCGCTGCAATCGTATCAGCATCGTCATCGCAAATGTGTGCCTCGGACAATGCAGCGTTCCCGTCACGCCGGCCGCCCGGAACGCATAGGCAAAAACCGCCGTCAATCGGGTCACGCTAACGATGTTTCCTTGAGTGTTGAGGAACAGAGCCGAGGGCGGCAATTTTGCCACCTACAGGGGCGCTGCATAGACGACCGCACCTGACTTGCACCCGGTTACGCTGCGTATGGCCGAATGGCGGATGATTCCCATGAGGGTAGTCCTATGAAATTGTACGCGAAAGTCTTTGGTGGAGCGGCAGCGTTGCTCGCTGCCTGGCCGGCGATGGCCAGCGACGCGGTGGCGAGCGAACCGGCGCCCTACAATCCCAATTTCTCTTTCGTTGGCGGCGTCGGCGTCATCGACATCGAGGCCAACGAGCTGGTCTATCAGGCTCCCGGTAGCGGCTCGAAGCTGAGCCACCTTATCTGGGAAAGCACCTCTGTGGTCATTTCAGCCGAGATGACGGCGCGCAGCGAGGCCGGCTGGACCGCCAAGCTTTCCGGCCAGATCGCCTTCAGCGGCGACAGCTACATGGAAGACTATGACTGGAACCCGTCATTCTCGACCAATGATGGCTGGAACGACTGGAGCAACCGTTCGCGCCATTCCGACACCGATCTTGATTACTTCTATTCGGCAACCGTCGCGCTCGGCCACGATTTCCAGTTCAGCGACCAGCTGCTGATCAACGTCAACGGTGGTTTCAAGTACACCTCGGTCAAGTGGACTGCCTATGGCGGCTCCTATGTCTACAGCGTTGCCGGCTTCCGGGATTCGGTTGGCGACTTCCCAGGAGACGCAAAGGCCATCAGCTACCAGCAGAAATTGCCGGTCGCCTTCGCCGGCATCGATGCGACCTATGTCCAGGATCGCTGGAACTTCGGCTTTGCGCTGAAGGGCGGCACGACCTTCTCGGCCGGCGATACCGATCATCACTGGATGCGTGACCTGCGCTTCGAGGATGATTTCGAATCGGCGCCGGTTCTGATGGTCGGCGGCAGCGCCGGCTACCAGTACAACGAGCGGACCAGCTTCTTCGTCTCCGGTTCCTACGAAAAGGTGTTCACAGCACGCGGCGACTACAACACCTATGACATTGCGACCGGCGCAGAGACTGGCGGCGAAGACGACCGGATCGGCGGCGATTTTGCCGCGGCGACGGTGATGGTCGGCATCAAGACCTCGTTCTGATTGAACGAGTGCGACCGGAACGCCAAACCGATGTCCGCACGGCGCAGAAATCTGACGCGCCCGCGCGCCTGACGGCGCGTGCCGGGTGCTCGTGAACCGAGCCCGCATTTTCTTCGCCAGGCTCAGGCGGTCTCGGCCATCCGGCTTCGCCCCCTGGCGCGGGCAGCCTTCGGCTGCTGACGGTCGCCGCCCTGTCGGACGGCGCGGTTTGTTCGTTGGCCGTTCCCGGCGGCGCGCGGTGGGCGGCACTCCCTTCTAGGCCCGCCGCGGCATCCCGCAACCCTTCGCTTCGCTTCGGGTCCTCCTCTTCGTTCCGGTCCTTCGGATGCGGTCCGCCTCCGACGCAGCCGAGAGGCTGGCGCGGGCAGGGGCGGGCGCCCGGGCGCCAGCCTTTATCAGGAAATCACGGACCGCATCATTGCCGAACTGGAGCGCGGCACCGTGCCATGGGTCAAGCCATGGGGCAGCGCAAAGGCCGACCTCGGCCTGCCCAGCAACGCGGCCACCGGGCGCCGCTATTCCGGCATCAACATCCTCATCCTGTGGGGCGCCGTCATCGAGCGCAGCYATCCCGGCCAGAACTGGCTGACCTTCCGGCAGGCGCTTGCCCTTGGCGGCAATGTCAGGAAGGGCGAGCGCGGCACMACAATCGTGCATGCCGACCGCTTTGTCCCAAAGGGCGAGCAGGAGCGCGCCAGGACRGACGGCGACGAGCCGCAGGCGGTGCCGTATTTGAAGCGCTTCACCGTCTTCAACGTCGCGCAGTGCGACGGCCTGCCCGAGCACCTTTATGGCAACGCCGAACCGCTGCCCGAACGCCAGATCGTCCCCCAAGCCGAGGCGCTTATTCGAGCAAGCGGCGCGGATTTCCGCATCGGCGGCGATCGCGCTTTCTACATGCCGGGCAGTGACACCATTCAGGTGCCGCCGCAGCCCGCATTCTTTCAGCAGATCGACTATTACCGCACCTGCTTCCACGAGCTTGGCCACTGGACCGGCCACCCGGCGCGGCTGGCGCGCGACCTCTCCGGCGCCTTCGGTTCCAAGACCTATGCGCGTGAGGAACTGGTTGCCGAAATCGCTGCTGCCTTTGTCTGCTCGACCCTCGGCATCGAGCCGAGCGTGCGCCATGCCGACTATATCGGCACATGGCTGAAGGTGCTGCGCGAGGACAATCGCGCCATCTTCCGCGCCGCCAGCCTTGCCTCCAAGGCCGCCGATTTTCTTCTGGGCTTCAACGCCGAGGCCCAAGGCGCGCAACAAGACGAGATCGCGGCATGAGCGCGCGCGATCCCGACACCCTGCAGACCCGAACCGAAACCGCGAGCAGACGCTCATTCCCGGTGTCCGGCCGCTCTCCACGCGCGACCGACTCGCCCTTTTGGCCGACGCGCCGATGCGCCCGCGCGCGGCGCAAAAGCCGCTCGTTATCGGGCTGTTCGTTGACGCCCCCAGAAATCAACTCGACCTGTTTTGAGAGGAGTTTCCCATGATCCTGATCACCGACGAGCTTTGCGCCCGGCTGCTCGCCAATGGCGCAACCGACACCGAAACCGACCATGTCCCGGTGGTCAAACTGTTCGATCCGACCGGGCCAGCAACCTGGCTTCTCACCGAACTCGACGCCGACGGCGACACCCTTTTCGGCCTTTGCGACCTCGGCTTCGGCTTCCCCGAACTCGGCAGCGTCAGTCTTGCCGAGCTTGCAAGCGTCAAGGGGCGGCTTGGCCTCGGCATCGAGCGCGACCTCTGCTTCAAGCCGCGCTTTCCGCTCTCCGTCTACGCCCAGGCAGCGTGCAGCGCCGGCCACATCACCGAAGCCGACCGGCTGCTGCGACAGGCGGCAGAAGCCCTTGGCAACGCTCATTCCAAGCTTCCGCCCGACACGGCGGAACAGACGCGCCGCTAGGCGCGAAAACCGTCCCGCCGCGCCGGCTTGCAGCCTCTGCGGCGGGGCAATCCCACCCCTGAAACGAAGGAGACCAACCATGCAACTTGCCCACATTCCGCTTGATAAGCTCAACATTTCCGCGCTCAACATGCGCCATTCCAAACGCGCGCCCGACGTGTCGGACATTCTGCCGTCCGTTCGCGCGCGCGGCGTCCTGGTGCCGCTTCTGGTGCGGCCCAACGGCACGCCGGAAAGCTTCGAGATCGTCGCCGGCCGGCGCCGCTATTTCGCCGCCAAGTCGCTCGCCGACGAGCGCGGCCAGCGCAATGCCTTGCCCTGCGCCATCATGGAAGACGGCGACGACGCCGACGCGCTCGAGGCCTCGCTGATCGAAAACTTCGCCCGGCTCGATCCCGACGAGGTGTCGCAGTGGGAGACGTTTTCGCGGCTGATCAGGGAAGGCCGCACCATTCCAGATATAGCCGCAACCTTCGGCATCACCGAGCTTCTGGTCAAACGCATTCTGGCGCTCGGCGATCTTCTGCCCAAGATCCGCGAAGCCTATCGGCGCGAGGACATCGACGCCGAGACGGCGCGCCATCTGACCATGGCCTCCAAGGCGCAGCAGAAGGATTGGCTGACGCTTTATGCCGATCCCGAGCAATACGCGCCGCGCGGCCACCAATTGAAACAATGGCTGTTCGGCGGCCAGTCGATTTCCACCAAGGTGGCGCTGTTTGCCGTCGAGGATTATCCGGGCCTGATCGTCTGCGACCTGTTCGGCGAGGACAGCTATTTCGCCGATGCCGACCTGTTCTGGCAAAAGCAGAACGAGGCCATTGCCGCCAGACGCGACGCCTATCTGGAAGCCGGCTGGCCCGAGGTGGCCGTGCTGGAACCGGGGCAGCATTTCCAGTCATGGGACCACGAAAAGACGCCGAGGAAGAAGGGCGGCAAGGTCTTCATCTCAGTCTCGCATCGCGGCGCGGTCGAGTGCCATGAGGGCTGGCTGTCGCGCAAGGAGGCCCGCCGCGCCCGCACGCAAGGCGAGGGCGGCGCGCACGACGAAACGCCCGCCAAGCCGTCGCGACCGGAACTCACCGGGCCGATGCAGAATTATGTCGATCTGCACCGCCACGGTGCCGTGCGCACCGCCATGCTCGACCATCCGGGGGTCGCGCTGCGCCTGATGGTGGCGCATGCCATTGCCGGTTCAGGCCTGTGGCAGGTTCGCCGCGAGCCGCAGCGCACCGCCAATGAAGCGGTGGCGGCAAGTATTGCCGCGTCCAGGGCCGAAGCCGCATTCGCCGAAAAACGGCGCGCGGTGCTGGCGCTGCTTGGGCAGGCCGACGAGGAGGGTGCGATAGCCGGCGGCAATGGCGACGCCTTTGCGCTTGCCGCCGTCTTCGCCCGTTTGCTGCCACTTTGCGACGACGACGTCATGCGCGTTCTTAGCCTTGTCATGGCCGAGACGGTCGAAGCCGGCAGCGCCGTCGTCGAGGCGCTCGGCAACCATCTGGGCATCGACATCGGCGCGTGGTGGCAACCGGACGACGCCTTCTTCGATCTGCTGCGCGACAGGGAGATCGCCAATGCAATGCTGGCCGACCTCGCCGGCAAGCCTGTCGCCGACGGCAATGTCGCCGAGAAGGTCAAGACGCAAAAGAAGATCATCCGCGATTGCCTCGCGGGCGAGAACGGCCGCGAGAAAATCGACAACTGGCTGCCCAACTGGATGAAATTCCCGGTCGAAAGCTACACGAAACGCGGCGGATTCCGCACCGCCGATCAATGGGCGAGCGTCCAGCCGCTGTTCGTCCGCCAATAGCTGCCAAGCCGGGCGGCGGCTCTTTTCAAGTGCCGCCGCCTCGTTTGCCTGCCGCTGGATATTGGCTGATGCGCACGGCGATCCGAACAGCATTTGCCACGCGCAAGGCTATTGTGCGTTGCGCAAAAACCGACGCGCGCCTACACGTCCTTCCGTTGCGGGAATCGGGCTTGGACCAGCGGCGAGGCAGTGAAAAGAGATGCTTCGTCAATATCATATTGCATTCATAGCTGAGGACTTTCATGACCCTTTCGAGCCCTGACAAATCCGGCGCCACCAGTCTCGAGGCCATCGCGCGAAACGGCGGCGTGCTGCGCCGCATCGCCGTGCGCATTCCGACCTATCTGTCGGACTTTCGCGAGAACCCGGCATGGCTGCCGATGTTCGTGCTCGCCCGCACCATGCCGGCGCGCCGGATGCACTGGCGTGGGGCTAAGCCGGTTCGCGTGTCGCAAAAAGCCCACGACACCATGTTTGCCGGCGTCGATCGCCAGGACGTTGTCGAGGCGCTGCGGTCGGACGGGCTGTTTTGCGGGCTCGTCCTGCCGACTTCCATCCATGAGGAGATCGCCGCCTTCGCCCGGTACACGCCTTGTTTCGGCAATTTCGATCGCCGTCTCGAATTCATGGCTGAGGACCATGCCGAGGCCGAGAAGCGTTTCGGCCGCTCGCTGCTCAGCGGCCACTTTTTCGAACACATCCTCGGCTGCAAGGCAGCGGTCGCCATCCAGAACGACCCGCTGCTGCTCGACATCGCCGCGCATTATCTGGGCGCTCAGGCGAAACTGATCACCACACGCGTCTGGTGGAGCTTCCCGACCAGCGAGGCTTCCGACGCCGACAAGAACCGTGCCTCGCTCGGCAAGTATCATTTCGATCTCGATGACTGGCGGATGCTGAAATTCTTCTTCTATCTGACGCCGGTCGACGAAGGCACCGGCCCGCATGTTTATGTGCGGGGCAGCCACAAGCGGCGCATCCTCAAGCATCAGCTGACGCTGCTCGTCGGCCATCCGGCGCAAGAGGTTCTCAAGGTCTATGGCGATGACAGCCCCGTTACGCTGACCGGCGAAGCCGGTCTCGGTTTCGTCGAGGATCCTTTCGGCTTCCATATGGGCACCGTGCCTTCGCGCACGCCACGGCTGATGATGGAAGTCGGCTTCGGCGTGTCGCCGCCCTCGCGCCGGCGCTTCCATGGCGAGCCGGTTATTCGCTGATCTCGCAAAAGTCCTTAAAACAGCCTTCCCCAGATCAGACGCCTGGTTCTCCCTTGGGCTGGCTGGTGCCATGGCGTCGTCATGGGATCAGCTGGCGCATGACTGGATTGGGCAGATACTTTAAGAAAATCACATATTTACGGTGTGCAAAAATCGCACACGAAAGTTCTGCTTCTCTCGCTTTTTCGTTCCCACGATGGAGCAACCGACAGCCCTTTTCGGACGCTCTTCTGCCGACGATATTGACCGCTTCAATGCTGCCGGCGGCGCTCGTCAGTCGGACGACGACGTTTGAATGCTCTTTCGCTAGGGTGAGCGCCCTGAGCCAATCATCATGCTGCCGGCGAACCACGTACCGGCGGCTCAAAACGACGTATTTTGGACTTTCCGCGGCGCCCTCCTAGCATTCTCATTGACAGGAGAGACATCGAATGATGGAATGTCCTTGGTCCTAGGACAGAGGACAAGCTGCAATGATTGGAATGAAAAGTCAGGATATCGTGGTGCTTCTGAAGCTCGTGAGCTTGCAGGAGCAAGGAGAGTTCGCGGGCCATGGGGAACAGCGTAGGGGCTTTGCGGGCGAGGACCCCTTCTCTGTCCGCGGGCTGGAATCCCTAACAGGTATCAGCAAGACAGAGATCAACGCCTCCTTAAAGCGCAGTCTCTCATCGGGGTTGGCCATTAAAGACCGGGATACGGGACGGGCCAATCCTCACCGCCGCAATCTCTATGAATTTATCGTCCACGGCCTGAAGTTCGTGTTTCCCGCGAAGGCAGGCGCGATGACGCGCGGTATTCCGACGGCGTTCGCCGCGCCGATGCTGAAGGGGCTATTGGTCAGCGGAGGCGAGTACATACACATATGGCCCTATGCCCAAGGGCGGGACATGGGGCAGTCGGTTGAACCTTTGTTCAAGAGTGTGCCTGAAGCAGTCCAGAAAGATGAACGGCTCTACGAATATCTTGCTCTCCTTGATGCCATCCGGCTCGGCAATCAGCGCGAAGCGGGCCTGGCTGGACAGCGGCTTTCGGAGAGGTTCCTGAAAAAATGACGGTCCGAGGCCAATTGCTCCTGATGCTGCAGACGGTGGCGGAAGCTTTGGGGGAAGACTTCCGGGAACGGCTGGTCTTTGTCGGCGGGTGCACAACCGCTCTTTTTATAACAGACGAAGTCACCCTTGAGGATGTGAGGGCGACTGACGACGTCGACCTCATCGTCGATCTTGCCGGTTATGGAGAGTGGGCGCAGTTGCGGGAAGAATTGAGGCAGCGAGGTTTCGCTGAGTCCCCCGAGGACAACGTCATCTGCCGGATGCGGCTGCGGGACCTCAAGGTCGACTTTATGCCGGACGATGCCGGCATACTCGGCTTCACTAACCACTGGTACGCAGCTGGGATCTGTTTGGACTGGGGACATCGCGAACAGGTGTGCGAGGACATCGCGAACAGTTTTGCATGCTATCGAGCCAAGGTGTTTAGGTCGATGGTTTCTATTTTCTGATGTCTGAACCATGCGTCGAAGACGCCGTCTGTTGTGGTAGGCCTGAAGGCGACGGACTTTCCCGCGAAGGCCCTGCACAAGCGCATTGACCGGCCAAGGATTGAGACGAAGCCGTGCTGCTGAACGCGGCGGATGAGATCGTCCTTGGCGTATTCGAACAACTCGACAGTTTCGCGATACTGGCGCGGCGAGGCCTGGTAGCGATCGAGCGGCACGCCGCCGTCCAGCGCGTCGTGGGGACGCTGGGCGTTGTAGACGTGGCGCCACTGGTCGAATGCGTCCTGGGCCTCGGCGAGATTCGCGTGGGTTGCCATCCACCGGAACACGAGTAGAAGCCCGCAAACTGCCGCGGTCCAGTGCCAGCGCGCCGCGCTTTAATTAGTCGGGCGCTCGCTCACGCGTTTTTTCCGCGCCGGAAGTCGAATGGAAAGCGCTTCAGGAAACCAGGAAATGCATTCCAGTCGTGTGATCACCGCTGCCACAATGCATGGTGTCCCCTATTTCTGATGCTACACAATAATAGGTCAGGGCGAGGCAATTATTGATGCATCGGTGACTAATATTAACCAATAATCAGAGTTTTATTGGCAACCTCTTCTGCTGGGTCCGATGACTGTGTCGGAGGGGATGTGTAATGAGTCTGGGTGCCGCAGGGCTCACGCCCATAACGCCTGCAGCTTTCATCAAGAAATGGAGGAAGTCGGAACTTGGCGAGCGGCAGGCAGCTCAAGAACACTTCCTCGATATCTGCTCGCTGGTCGGCCATCCGTCTCCGAGCGATGAGGACCCGACCGGCGCGTTCTTCGCGTTCGAGAAAGGTGCGAACAAGCTCGGAGGGGGTAAAGGTTTTGCTGACGTCTGGAAGAAGGGTCACTTCGCATGGGAGTACAAGCGTAAGAAGGGAAACCTCGACGAGGCCCTCCTCCAGTTGATGCGATACGCGCCGGCGCTTTTGAGCCCGCCGCTACACATCGTTTGCGACATCGAACGCCTTCGCATCCATACCGCTTGGACGAACACCGTTCCGTCCACATACGTGATCACCCTAGATGACCTCGCGGAACCTTCAGCGCGTGAGATGTTGCACAACGTCTTCTTCAGCCCGGAAAAGCTGAGGCCGACCCGAACACGCGCGGCGGTCACCAAGGAGGCAGCAGACAAGTTTTCCACGATCGCACTCCGCGTTCAGGGGCGAGGCACACCAGATGAGATTGCTCATTTCGTAAATCAGCTGGTCTTTTGCTTTTTCGCCCAGAGTGTCAGCCTGCTGCCTGATGGCCTGTTCACTAAGCTCCTGAAGCGATCGGCCCGTGCTCCTGAACGAGCCATGAGCTACCTCGACAAGCTGTTTGAAGCAATGGAGCGCGGCGGCGAGTTCGACCTGACCGACATCACATGGTTCAACGGCGGCCTGTTTGATGGTCGCCGAGCGCTACGGCTCGATGACGGTGACATTGGTTTGCTTGTCGCCGCAGACAGCCTCGATTGGGGCCTCATCGATCCGACGATTTTCGGAACTCTGTTCGAGCGGTTTCTGGACCCGGAAAAACGCGCCCAGATCGGCGCGCACTACACCGATCCAGAAAAAATTATGCGTCTTGTCGATCCGGTCATCCTGAGGCCTCTGAGACAGGAATGGGAACAAGCAAGGCGGGAGATTGTCGAACTCCTGAATGGCAATCGCAAGCCGCCAATGCGCAGGCAGCAATCCCGCCGGATGACGCGGGAGGAAGCGGCCGCCGAAGTACGGTCCCGGTTCACGGAACGGCTGCGAAAGCTCCGCATCCTGGATCCGGCATGCGGGTCTGGGAACTTCCTATACCTCGCTCTCCAGGGTGTGAAGGATATCGAACACCGCGCCAACCTCGACTGCGAGATGCTCGGCATGCCCGCTCAGCTTCCGCTGGTAGGGCCTGAAATCCTGCGCGGCATCGAAATCAACATGATGGCGGCCGAGCTTGCACGCACGACCATTTGGATCGGAGACATTCAGTGGCAGATCAAGAATGGGATACGCTCGAAATCGATACCAATCCTACGCAAGCTAGATGCAATCGAAAGGCGAGACGCCTTGGTCAGGCAGGCCCAAGACGTTGATACAGCTCGTGACGCACAAGGAGACCTTCTTGCTGCACTGCAACCAGTCTCGGAAGATGCTGAAGCAGAATGGCCAGAAGCAGAATTCATCGTAGGAAATCCGCCGTTTGTCGGCGTGCGTTTGATGCGGCAAGCCTTGGGCGATCCAACGGTTGATCGCCTTTTCGATGTGTACGATGGGCGCGTCTCTCGCGAGGCTGATCTCGTCTGCTATTGGGTGGAGAAATCCCGCGCCGCTGTCGCAGCAGATCGAACGCGTCGAGTGGGTCTGGTCACGACGAATTCCATACGCGGTGGAGCGAACAGAAGGGTGTTGGATCGGATCATCGCCGAAAGCCGGCTATTCGAAGCCTGGAGTGACGAGCCGTGGGTCGTCGATGGCGCAGCCGTACGAGTATCCCTAATCTGCTTCGGCCACGGCGAGGACCCGTTGTGCCTCGATGGGAGGACGGTTGCACAGATAAACGCAGATCTTACCGCCGGCGTAACCGACTTGACCAAGGCGCGCAGGCTGTCTGAAAACCAGAACGTAGCGTTCATGGGCGACACGAAGGGCGGTGCCTTCGACGTCCCGGGTAGCTTGGCGCGGGCCTGGCTCTCGATGCCGATGAATCCCAACGGTAGGCCAAACTCAGATGTGCTCCGTCCATGGCGCAATGGAATGGACGTCACTCGCCGCGGCCGCGACATGTGGATTGTGGATTTCGGCTGGGAGATGTCCGAGCAGGAGGCTGCCCTCTACGAGGCGCCGTTCCAGCACATTAGAGAGCATGTGTTTCCGGAGCGCTCAAAGAACAGGCGTGATGCCTACCGCGAGCGTTGGTGGCGACACGTGGAGCCGAGACCGGCTTTTCACGCTTCCTTGAAGGGCCACTCGCGTTACATGGCAACACCTCGCGTCGCAAAGCATCGGACATTCGTGTGGCTTGATCAAGCGATAGTGCCCGACTCCCGCATCTTCGCGTTTTCTCGGTCAGACGATGTCTTTTTCGGGATTCTTCACTCCCGATTTCATGAGGCTTGGAGCTTCGGAACTTGCTCGTGGCACGGCGTCGGCAATGATCCAACCTACAATAGTGCGGGGGTATTCGAGACCTTCCCGTTCCCCGAGGGCCTCACGCCGGATATCCCAGCAGTCCGATATGAAAAGGACGCACGAGCCATCGCCATATCACAGGTGGCCAAGAGGCTTGATGACTTACGAAACGCGTGGCTCAACCCGAGCGACCTTGTCCAGATCAAGCCCGAGGTCGTGCCCGGCTATCCGGATCAAATCCTTCCGAAGGACATCGTGTCGCACGCGATCCTCCGCGAGCGTGCCCTGACCAACCTCTACAACCGGCGTCCGCAGTGGTTGGTCGACGCTCACTCGGACCTGGATGCCGCCGTTGCCGGAGCCTACGGGTGGCCTACAGATATCTCTGAAGATCAAGCTCTGGCGAATCTCCTAGAACTCAATCTGGCGCGTGAGGCATTCAACGAGCACGCCAAATCCGGTCTGAAGACAAGAAAGCCACGTCGTCGTCCGACGCCGGAAGAGATTCGACGTGCCCCGCAGATGAAGTTGCCCATTGCAGGTGGCCGCAAGTCCGTTGTCGGTCCGCAGCAATTGACCACCAAGGATCGCGAAAACCAGCCGACGTCAGCAGAGCGTCCGCGAAACACCAAACGCCGAACAAGCTGACCCAGGTCAGCCAAATTGTGCGAGACGCCCTTGCTCCAAGACCGATGATAGACCCATTCCAGTCATTTCCGTTACACCTCATCAAAAGCAGATCGAAGCCGGCCGCGCCTATGACCGCCTTCTCAAGCGCGGCACCCGGCCGAAGGGGCTCAAGGCAATCGTCGCATGGTTCAAGCGCCTGTGGATCAAGTTCATCGGCTAATCAGCGTGCGGCCGACGGCATCGCCTTTGCAGGCACAGATCAGGTTGCCGACGCCTTCGGGAAAGCCGGCCTCCGCGCCGAGTGCAACCATTGCGCCTGCAACAAGCGGCGTCTGTTCGGCAGGTTTGAGGATGACCGCGCAGCGGGCCGCCAGCGCCGGCGAGCTCTTGCGCGCAACCCTCGAGGCCGAGAAAATTCCACGGCCTCATGGTGCCAACAACGCCGATCGGCTGCTTGACCGCCAGCATGCGCTGGCCCGTCGAGGGCAGGGAGATCGTCTCGCTATAGATGGCTTTGGCCTCTTCGGGCGTCCCATTGCAGATCGCAAGCAGCGTGAGAGACTTCCGAGCCGGCTTCGGCAAGCGGCTTGCCCATCTCAGCGGTGAGAATGGCAGCAAGGTCGTCCGCATGGTCGATGATCAGCTGATGCCAGTGCCAAGCCATGTCGCTGCGCTCTCGGGCGGTCATGGCTGCCCATCCAGTCTCTTGCGATACAGGCCTTGCTGCCCGCGTCTCCGTGACCCCATGTTGGGAAATTTCCGCCAACACGTCGCCAGTGGAATCAAGACCTCGAAAATTCGCTCGCCCAGGCGGCGTGCCGAGTGGCGGCATGCGGTCGAAGGCGCCGAACAGCTATGCAGATTTCAGGTGCAGGCGGTTGGCACAGAGGCACGCCTCGCGGGGGCACCGGCGTTAAGTCCTGCGAGCTGATAAAACCGCAGCGCAAGGCATGGCGTCCAGGCATCCGGCAAGCGGCAGTCTGCCGGCACTTGATGACGCCCGCGCGCCTGACGGCGCGTGCCGGGTGCTCGTGAACCGAGCCCGCTTTTTCTTCGGCAGGCTCAGGCGGCCTCGGCCATCCGGCTTCGCCGCCTCCGATAGCGCCAAGGGCGGACGGCCGCCCTTTGATACGGTGATGATGTTGAAGATCATGGTGCTGCAGGCGCTCTACTGTCTCTCGGACGATCAAGCCGAGTTTCAGATCCAGGACCAGCTGTCGCCGGTGGGCATGGCCCGCATATCCATCCCATGGATGCATTATATCCAAACAATCAACTTTACCCCTCCGTCATGATGCTGCATAGCGCAGTATAGGAAAGCCAATGTCCCGTGCTTTCCAGCTCACGTTCACGAGCGTGGACTTTGTAGGAAGACCAAGTCGAAACCGGCGCATTCATAAGGGGCAGAGTATCCATGAACGGAATGGCGGCGGGGCAGGCCGGATCTGAACGTTTTATTGCTTTAGAGGGGTTGAGGGGGCTGGCTGCAGTTGGCGTCCTCTTGTCTCACGCCCTCTTCGCTGTCGAGCCAGGGATATTCAAAACCATGTACCCGTTGGCGCAAGCAGCGTGGCCAGAAATCGGATGGCCTGCTCAGCTTCTAACTCTCCCCCCATTCAGCATGCTTATCAACGGAAGCTTTGCGGTTTGTGTATTCTTCGTTCTAAGCGGCTTCGTCCTTACCAAGTCTTTTGCTGACACTGGAAATGCGTCGGTGCTTGTATCCAGAGCAATCCGACGGATACCCCGCCTCGGCATTCCAATCGCGGCTTCAATCGTTTTTGCCGGTACCATTTTTGCCATGGGGCTGATGAGAAATCTTGAAGTTGCTCCACTCACGGGCTCGATCTGGCTGACCTGGTATTACGCTAGCTCAATTACGGTCGCGACCATCGCCAAGGAGGCCCTATATGAGTCCTTATTTCTCGGTAAGAACCAACTCAATTCACCACTCTGGACGATGTCCATCGAGCTCGTCGGTTCATACTTAGCCTTCATGTTCGCCCTCGCTGCGAGGTGGTTCACCTTCGCCCTCGTCACAGTTTTTGCCGCGGCTCTCTCTTTTGCGGTCCATATAGCTTACCTGCCCTTCGCCTTGTCGTTCGGGGTCGGCGTCCTCCTGACTCGCGTTTCTCCAGCGAAATGGCCTCACAAAGCTAAGATCGCAATCTTTCTTGCTGCCATCTATCTTGGCGGCTTCTCAAACGACATCTTGTATGAGCCGATCATCAAACTCTCCCCAATCGACTTTAATCACCTGAAGGACGCAATGCACTGCGTCGGTGCAACCTTCCTTGTCGCTAGCGTTCTCGCGCTTCCATCGCTTCAGCGAGCCTTCTCGTCATACTTTTTCCCACTCCTAGGTCGATTGTCGTTCTCGGTCTACCTTCTTCATTTCCCTCTCCTTTGTTCCCTCGGGTGCTTTGTCTATCTCTGGACTATCCAATGGGGGCATGCCATTGCGGCTAGTAGCACTGTCGTCATTGTACTTGTAACCACCATCATTGCTGCGGTGCCTTTTCAGCGCCTTGTAGACGTGAAGTCCATGGAAGTAGCCAAGAGGGTGGACCAATACCTGAGAGGTTTTTGCGTAAGTCTGCGGAGGCGTAGACTGGCGCTGCGCTCAACCATTTGAGCGAGACAAACATAGCTAATCATTCTGACCTCAAAACGAAAGGTGCCCTGCCTTGGAAGAATTCGTATCGCGCATCGCCACCAATGTCGGCGTCGACCCGGCTCTCGCAGACAAGGCCGTTGGCATGATGCTGGGTTTCCTGCAACGCGAGGCAGCCGACGGTCCCGCTGCGCGCATGATCGAGGCCATTCCCGGAGCTTCGGAATTAGTGGCGAAGCATGATGGTGAGGACGCAGAGGGCGGCAGCGTCCTCGCCGGAGGCGGCGTGGTGGGTTTCGGCCAGCAATTGATGAATGAGGGTCTCAGCCTAGGAAATATCGCCGGCCTTGCTAACGAGACGATCGCCTTCGCCAAGGAACATGCCGGCGACGAACTCGTGGACGAGGTCCTCAATTCCGTTCCCGGCCTTCCCCAGTTCGCCTGATCAGCAGCAGCCGGGTTGCGTACGATGTCGTGCGCCCGTCTCGGCCCGTTTGCGCAGCCAGAGCAGATTCGACGTATTCCGGGTCAGAGCTGTCTGCCTCGAAATAGTGCCTGCATTCCTCGGCTGTGAAAGCTGCGAGGCAGTTGGCCACGACCGACCAGAACTCGTCGATGGTTCGGGTTGCAGCCTTTCTCAGGAGAGCCTTGAGCTTCGAGAAAGCCATCTCGATCGGGTTGAAGTCGGGCGAGTATGGCGGCAGGAACAGGAGCGCGCCAACTTCTCGATCACCTCGCGCCCGCCGCTGATCTTGTGGGCGGGCAGGTTTGTTCATGACCACGATGTCGCCTGGGCGAAGCTCGGGTGCGCGGACCTGCTGCGCATAGGCGAGCAAGGCAGAACCTGCATAGGGCCATCGAGCAATATTGGCGCCGCCAAGCCGCCCAGCCGCAGGCCGGCCGAGGATGTGGTGGTCTTCCAATGGCCGTGAGGAACGGCCGCCCGACAATCGTTCGCCGCGCAGGCTGCGGCCACGCAACCGCGCCATCTTTGTGGATGCTGCGGTCTCATCGATGAAAATCAGCCTCTCGGGGTCGAGATCGAGCTGGCCATCGAACCAGGTTCTGCGACGGCGCAGGACATTGGGGCGCTGCTGTTCGGCGGCATGCGCCGTCTTCTTTTGAAACGTGATGCCGCGCCGGTCGAGGCACAGCCGGACCGTGGACGACGCTACCAGCACGCCACGCTCGGCGGCAAGGCGCTCGCCGATCTCAGCAAGCGTGATGTCCGGCGCGTCCTCGATGAGGCCAAGAATGAAGGCCTCATGCGCATCGAGCTTCGAACGCGACGGCTGGCCCTGCTTGCGCGCTTCCAACTGGCCGGTCTCGCGATAGCGGCGATACCAACTCCCGGCCATCGAAATACCGATCCGGAAGCGACGCGCCGCCTCCCGCCTCGAAACCCCGACTTCAATGGCCGCAATCACGCGCCCACGAAGGTCCGCCCTTGGGCTCCTCGTCATCATCACATCCTCGTAAATCACCGGGACAGTGAATCAGACAGGATCTATCGCGTGATTCCCAAACCGACTCTGTGTTCATCAAAGATGCTCGAGGCATTCTCCGCCGAGTGTTGCGTACGGACCCTGCCAGATCACCAACCGCCGGGCGCGCGAAGCGAATGAACTTTGGAGTTCATTCGTCTACCCCAAAATCGACCTCGGGCGTACCGATGTGCATAACTTTAGGCGGCAAAGGCTTATCCTGAACGCTTTCGATGAAGCCCGCGAGATAAGCAAATATATTGTACTTCTCAAGTACCAACCGCTTCGCCTCTCGTATTGCATCGCGACGGTCCTTCCAGAGGTCCGAGTTGGTTATTTCTCGGATCTTTTGAATTACGTTCTTGTCCTCTGGATCAATCAGAACCATTGAATCCGGCGGAAAGAACCTCGTGATTGCCGGGCTGCCGTAATAGATCGGCATTGTTTCAGCAACGAAGCAGTCCATAAGCTTCTCTGTAAAATAGTAATCATCTCTAGTATTCTCGAAAGCTATACTGTAGCGGTAAGGTGCAAGTGCGTCCCATTTATCTCCAATCAGGTGAAAACCTCGGCCGAACAGGTCGAACTCGAGCTCCTCTCTCAGCCGCTCCAAAAACGCCAGCCGATATCGATGTCCTTTAAGCAGGGCGATGTTGCTGGTAATCCATGAGAGCCGACGCGGCTTGTCAACGACTTCGCTGACCAGAAGTTGGTCATATGTCTTTCTTACAGACCAAGACCGAGTGATAGGTGGAGACAAGACGAATCGACGCCCTGCATTCTGCCGAGCTACCAGCTCTGCGTCAGACGTCAGAACGATGGTATTTTCCCCTTGCCCTAGATGGAGCGCGCGATGAGCTTTCGTCGGCGGTTCGCCGATTGCAAAAATTGTCCTGTTCGGGCTCGCCTCGATATCAACTGGAAGCCCAAAAACAGAAGGAGAGTTAAAGATTATATGCCAATCCGGCGTGAAGGATGTCTTGCGTACAAAAGCGACATTGTTCCAGATTCCACTGCCCTTTGGAGTGAGATGGTGGATGGCGTCATCCAGACCGCCCCAAGAATCGAGGCATGCAGCAACAATGGGCGCCGGACGTTCCGTCGGCAATTTGGCGCTATACAAAGCAGTTCGACTCCTTCACTTCGGTGGTGCCGGGAGTAATTTCTGCACCAGGGCCAGACCTCTCTGCGCTCCGTCGTGAGATGAAGCTAAAACGATCGGAATCGATGGCCAAACGGTCCGCAGGTAAGCCCTTCGATATCGAAAAGTTTGGGGGAACTATACAGAGGCTTGTAACCCCTCCTCCTCCATCTCGATCGGCTTCCATAATTTAGCTCTGACTATTTTTGATGAAGTTTGGGAGCTCTGTCCAGAGTCTTCTGCAAATTTGCGATCACGGTCGCCGGTGTTGGCGGGTCAGGCGCGGCGTCTTCAAGTAACCGCGGCCTTGGGCTCCTCCAGCTTGCGCAGCATCTCCTTCTTGTGCTCGGCCAGGTGCTCCATGTTCAGATTCGCATGGCCTCCGCCAGTTTTCGTGTGTTTCGACGGCGAGCGCGCGGACGAGCCGCAGGCAGCTCTCGGCGCTGGGAAAGATGCGCACCACATGGGGTGCGCCGCTTGATCTCCTGATTGAGCCGCTCCAGGATGTTGATGCTCTTCAGGCGCTTGTGATGCTGGCGTGGCAGCCGGTTGAAGGTGAGCGTCTCCTCGATGTTGTCCTCTACCCACTGGCACAGCTTGGGGCAGCGCGTCTCCCACTTGGCCAGCCATTGGGCGAGGTCGCGCCGCACTTCGGAAAGGTCGCGCCGGTCATACATCCAGCGCAGTTCCTGCAGGCAGTCATCATCGATCCATTGGGCCGGCAAGATGTCTCGCGAGCAGATCGAAGCCGGCCGTGCCTATGCCGCCGTCTCAAGCGCGGCACCCAGCCGAAGGGGCTCAAGGCCATCGTCGCATGGTTCAAGCGCCTGTGGATCAAGTTCATCGATCGATCAGTATCAGGTTGACGACGCCTTTCGGGAAAGCCGGCCGCGCGCATTGCGCCTGCAACAAGCGGCGTCTGTTCGGCAGGTTTCAATATCACGGCGCATCCGTCGCCAGTGCCGGTGAGATCTTGCGCGCCACCATTGAAGCCGGGAGATTCCATAGCGTGATCGTGCCAACAACGCCGATTGGCTGCTTGATCACCAGCATGCCCCGGTCAGTCGAGGGCGGGGAGATCGTCTCGCCATAGATGCGGTTGGCCTCTTCGGCATACCATTGCAGATATGCCGCCGCATGCGAGACTTCCGACTTGGCTTCGGCAAGCGGCTTGCCCATCTCAGCTGTGAGGATGGCAGCGAGGTCGTCGGCGTGGTCGATGATCAATTGATGCCAGCGCCAGAGCATGTCCCTGCGATCCCGGGCGGTCAACGCCGTCCATCCAGCCTGCGCCGTATAAGCCTTGTCGATCGCCGTGCGCGTCTCAGCGCCCATGTCGGGTAGCGCTGCGGATTAAAGACCCTCGAACTTTCGCTCACCCAACACCGTGCCAAGCGTCGGCATGCGGTCGATAGCGCCGAACAGGTCGGGGAGTTTCAGATTCGCATCAGCGGCTGGCACAGAGGCATCCCAGCTTTCTCTTCAAAACGGCGGATGTTTTCTATTGGCTGCGTCAGGATGTGTAACCGCACTTCGCATAGGACCTCGAGCGACGGGGACCTGGCGACCTGCCGACCGCGTTATGGAACAGGAACGACCGTTCCTGGAACGAGAATTCCTGTTCAGCGCCTTTCTCGCCCGCACGCCTGGCGGGGGCACCGAGCGCTGAGCCCTGCAACCTGATAACCGCAGCGCAAGGCATGGCATCCACGCATCCGCGGGAGGCCTAAGCTTTGACGGCGCCCGCGCGCCTGACGGCGCGTGCCGGGTGCTCGTGAACCGAGCCCGCTTTTTCTTCGCCAGGCTCAGGCGGTCTCGGCCATCCGGCTTCGCCCCCTGGCGCGGGCAGCCTGTCGGCTGCTGACGGTCGCCGCCCTGTCGGACGGCGCGGTTTGTTCGTTGGCCGTTCCCGGCGGCGCGGGATTGAAGAGCGGAGGACCAGACGATGCGTGCAAAACACCAGCGTTCCGSCAGCCGAGAGGCTGGCGCGGGCAGGGGCGGGCGCCCGGGCGCCAGCCTTTATCAGGAAATCACGGACCGCATCATTGCCGAACTGGAGCGCGGCACCGTGCCATGGGTCAAGCCATGGGGCAGCGCAAAGGCCGACCTCGGCCTGCCCA
>NZ_JBFUCU010000027.1:0-52541 GCF_056405075.1 Mesorhizobium sp. P2_A12 | reverse complement strand
GGCTCCGGGGCCGTCCGAGTGTCGCTTACGCGGCTCTCTTGAATCTCACAACGGGCAGGCTTAGAAGCAAACTTCTTCGTCGCCAGCGGCGTGCCGCCCTCGTTGGTGAGGCGTATATAGTCGCCACCATCAACAAGTGTCAACAGCCATCTCAAAGTTTTTGAACTTTTTGCGACAGAAATCTCGGACCCGGTCTGTTGATAGCCGGCTGCCCTTGGGGAACAGCGACAACGCCGGGTGGCGACCACGAAGGAGCCCTATTGCCGCCGCATTGCCGTTCGACACCAAAGCCAACGAAAGCGGCACCGCGCCGACGGCGCAGCGCCTCTTTCAAAAGCCTCATACAGGGGTGCGCGATGAGCCTTGCAGAGAAGGTGAACCGCCCCTCTTTATAGAGCGCTCTATACAAGAGAAGTGCGCGAGGGGAATTCGGCCGGGGCGCAGGCTTCGTTGACTTCACCGGCCATGACAGGCAAATGTCACGGCCATAACAAAAGCGACAAGCCGTTCCGCCCGGGGAAGAAGCAGCCTTTCTGGATGCCAGACACGGAAGATGTCATAGCCGAACTCGGCAACGAGCCGCCGCTTATCGCGGACGGCCGCAGCGGCCCGCCCGACCGGCGCGAGGTTTCCGCACGCTGGCTATCAGGCACCTTCCTCACCGGCGTGACATCGAGCGTGCTGATGGGCGTGGCACTGTTCGCTGCCCTTGACGGACGTCAGCAGTTGGCGACGCCACCCGAGATTGCGGAACTGATCAATCTTGCCGGCAATGGCGATTCCGGCGAGGTGGCCAAGACGACAAGGCTGGTGGCGCCGCGTCAGATCGCCAAGGCCAAGGACCGCCGTCGGATGGAAGTGTCGATGGTGACCAAGGTCGGCGACCGTGACGTCATCCACACCATGCCTTTCGTGCAGATCAAGATGGCGCTTGCCGCCGGCCACACCACCAGCCGCCCCTACCCGCCTTTCGACCCGATGCAGGTGTTCGGCAACGACGGCGACGACAGTGCTGCGCAGCCGGCGACAGCCTCGGCCGCTTCCGGCCAGATCTACGGCGCCAAGGTCGAAAGCGAGATGAGCCTGAAGACCGTCGATTTCCCGATCGAGACGGCTGCCTTCGACGAAAAGAGCGACCTCTCTGCCGACGAGGTGGAAAAGGTGGTGCGCGAAGCCGGCACCGACCTCAGCGATGGGGCCGTCCAGGTCGCTTCACTGCACTATGTCGACCCGCAGCGATTCGGCGACGCCTTTGCCGAGAGCATGGCCGGCTCCTATGACGTCAAGATCGTGCCGGAGAACGTCTCGGTGGCGCCACGCGCCGCCGCCGACGATCAGGCGCCGGCTTTCGCCGAGGAAATCATTCCCTTCACCAAGGATCTCGACATTACCGAGGCCTTTGCAGATTCGGGCTATACGGGAGAAGACGCCACCGGCATGGCCGAAGCGATCGCCAAGCTGTTGAACGCGACGGCGCTCAAGGCCGGAACCGTGCTGCGTGTCGGTCTCGAGGTGCATGGCGACGCCGCCAAGGTCGTGCGCACCAGCGTCTACGACCGAACGCAGCACATCGTCACCATCGCGCTCGACGATCGCGGCCAGTATGTGCCGGCGCAGGAGCCGGATCCGAACCCCGAATTGCTGACGGCGTTCGACGACTCACCGCCCGTGGTGGTGCGCGGAAATTTGCCGAACATCTATGACGGCATCTACCGCGCCGCTTATTCCTATGGCATGTCGAAAAAGATGACCCAGCAACTGGTCAAGCTGCTGGCATCCGGCGTCGACTTCCAGTCGCGACTCAATCCGGCGGATCGCCTCGAAGTCTTGTTCTCGCAGCCGGACGGCGACGACCAAGCGTCCGACGAGTCCGAACTGCTTTATGTCTCATCGACCTTCGGCGGGCAAACGCGCAACTTCTACCGGTTTCAGATGCAGGACGGTAGCGCGGACTATTTCGACGAGGACGGCAGCAGCGCCGAGCAGTTCCTACTGCGCAACCCACTGCCAAACGGGAGATTTACCTCCGGGTTTGGTGCGCGCAGGCATCCTATCCTCGGCTATGTCCGCATGCACACAGGTACGGACTGGGCCGCCCCGATCGGATCGCCGATCATCGCCGCCGGCAATGGCGTCGTCGAGAAGGCGGGCTGGGCCGGCGGCTATGGCAAACAGATCATCATTCGTCATGCCAATGGCTACGAGACGTCCTACAATCACCAGAGCGCCTTTGCCAAAGGCATCGAAGAAGGCGTGCGCGTTCGCCAGGGCCAGGTCATTGGTTATCTCGGCCAGACCGGCCTCTCCACCGGTCCGCATCTCCATTACGAGCTGATCGTCAACGGCACCAAAGTCGATTCGATGCGTGTCCGGCTGCCGGTCGGCAAAGTGCTGAAGGGCGATGATCTCGTCGCCTTCAAGCGCGAACGCGAGCGCATCGACGACCTGCTGAAGCAGGAAGACAGTGATTCGCTGAAGGTTGCGAGCGCCAAGATCGACGGCTGATTCGCTGATTTTCAGCCTTTCGGATTTTCCACACGCCACGGCCATGGCAGCCGCTGACCGGAAATGGTCGTCCACGCGATCACTGCCGAAAGCAGGCAGAGCAGTGCCGTCACCGAAGAGACGGCGGAAAACGCCGCGTCGCCGGCGGCGAGCCTTGCCGCGTCGACTGCCGGCGCCAGCCCAATCGTCGCCGGTTCGCCAAAGCCTGGCACTCCGGGCGTCGCATTCCCATCGAGTGCTTTCGCGTAGACCCAAGCCGCAAGCGAGCCCATCGCTGCCACCGCGATCAGGCCGCCGATGCGCGAGACGGCATTGTTTATCCCGGAGGCAGCACCGGTATCCTTGTCTTCCACGGCCGTCATGATCGCGGTTGACAGTGGCGACACGACCAGCGCCATACCGAGCCCCATCAGCCCCATCAGCGGAAATGTTCCCGTCCAGAAATTGTGGATGCCAGCATGGGCGAGCAAGGCAAGTCCGGCAAAGGCGAAAGCCACGACAAGGCTGCCGAAGGCGATCGGAAGGCGCGGCCCGATCCGGTCGGACAACTGGCCGACGGGCCTCGACAAAAGTGCCATCGATGCCGACAGCGGCAGGAAGATGAAGCCGACCTCGGCCGTGCTCAGTCCCCAGCCGGCGATCAGCAGCATCGGCAGATAGAAGAGATTGGCCGACAGCGCGAAATAGAGGAAGAACGTCGCGGCATTGGCGCCGGCGAAAGCACCGACGCGAAACAGCGACAGATCGATCATCGGCTCGCGCTGCTTAAGTTCGAAGGCGATGAAGACAGCCAGCAGCACGGAACCGGCCGCAATGCTCGGCCCCGACAGATGGCCCTCGCCGCTAGCGCTCATCGAGGTCAGCCCATAGGCGAGCGCGCCGAAGGCCAATGTCGCGAGCGCGGCACCGCCGAGATCCAGGCTGCGTTTTTCCGTCGGCGCATCGGCCGGGATCTTGGCCAGCAGTAGATAGATAGAGATCAGGCCGAGCGGCAGGTTGACCGCGAAGATCGCCCGCCAGATGCCGTCACCGAATGCCGACAGCACGAAACCACCGAGCACCGGGCCAAGTGCCGTGGTCAGCGCCGAAGCCGCGGCCCAGATGCCTATGGCGCGGCCGCGCTCTTTTTTCGGATAGGCCTTGGCGATGATGGCCAGGCTGCCCGGCACCATGATCGCCGCACCAATGCCCTGCAGCGCGCGAAATGCGATCAGCACCACCGCATTCGGCGCCAGCGCACAGGCAAGCGAGGCGACAATGAACAGCGCAATGCCTGCCACGAAGGCGCGGCGCAGACCGAATCGATCGCCGGCGGCACCCCCGGCAAGGATCAGTGCCGAGAGCGTCAACGCATAGGCATTGGAAATCCACTGCGCCTGCGCCAGGCTGGCGCCAAGGTTGACGCGGATCGCCGGCATGGCGATGGCCAGGATCGAACCGTCGATGAAACCGAGCGCCGAGGCCAGGATCGCCGCAATCAGCACGAATCGCCGTTGCGACGGCGGACAGAACGTGCCGTTCGTCACCGGACTGGTCAGAGGAACGGCGGCGGCTTCGCTTGGTGAATGCATGGAACCTTGCTTAGACCGCAGGCGTGTTGGCAACAACCGGCCAGTGGCTTGCTGTCCTTGAAACCAGCCACATGGCCAGGATCGCACCTGCGTGGGTGCACACGGCGGCAGCCATGCTAGGTTCTGGCTAGCTTTCTGGAAAGTTGCAGGCGGGGAGAAGTCGATGAAGCGGCCACTTGAAGCATCGGCGGAGGGACGCGGCCGTATCGTCGGCATCACCGACGGCGTGTTCGCCATCGCACTCACCCTGATCGTCCTCGAAATCAGGGTGCCGGCGCACGAGGCGATCCATTCGGAGCGCGATCTGCTTGCCGCGATCGCGGCACTGGCGCCGCGCTTCCTGACCTATGCCTTGAGCTTCCTGACGCTGACCATCTTCTGGTTCGGTCAGCAGGCGCAGCATGGGCTGATCGCAAAATCCGACCGGCGGCTTGCAACGCTGAACCTCTGCTTTCTCGCCTTCATTGCCCTGCTGCCTTTCTCGACCGATCTTTTGGCCGACTTCCTCGAGTTCAGAACCGCGATGCTGGTCTACTGGCTCAACCTGCTGATGCTCGGCGTCACGCTGTTCGCCAGCTGGCGTTATGCCGAGAAAAACGGCCTCCTGGCGGAGGGTGTCGATGCGGAAGCCAAACGCACAGTCTATCTGCGCATCGTCAAGGCGCAGATCCTGTGGGCGATCGGCGCGGCACTGTGCCTGATCACGCCGTTGCTCAGCGTCGGATTTATCCTGGTGGTCCAGCTGGTCTATGCGATAACCCCGGGCGCGAAGTGGGTGCGCAGGATCATCGGCTGAGCGTTTCAGAAGCGCTGCTTCAGCTTCAGTCGACGAACTCCACCGTCACGCCCGGCGAGACCAGCTTGGCCAGTTCCCGCGCATCCCAGTTGGTCAGGCGCACGCAGCCATGGCTTTCTGTCTTGCCGATCTTCGACGGATCCGGCGTGCCGTGGATACCGTAGGTCGGCTTGTCCAGAGCGATCCACACCGAGCCGACCGGACCGTTCGGACCTGGCGGAATCGTCAGGACCTTGTCGTTTTGGCCCTGCTTGAAATTGATGCTGGGGTTGTAGGTGTAGTTCGGATCGAGGGCGACGCGCGATACAGCGTGTATGCCGGACGGTGACGGCGTATCCGCCGAGCCGATGGTTGCGGGATAGGCCGCCACCAGCTTGCCGCCCGCATCATAGGCGAAGACTTCTTTCCTGCCCTTGTCGGCGACGATACGGGCAACCGGCGTCGAGACCAGTTTGCCGAAATTGGCGACCTTGATGGTCGTGCCGGGACGATTGAAGTTGGCGTCCGGGTTGAGCGCCTTGAGGTAGTTCTCGTCCATGTGGAAGCGCTCCGCGAGCGCCTCGGTCACCGACGTATAGCCCATGCGGTCGAGCTGCGCCTTCTGGCTGTAGTCTTCCGGGATCGAGGCGACATAGGGACCGGCCGCATCCTCCGGTGTAATGGTGTAATTGGCGAAGGCATCGCCGCCGGACTGCGCAAGAGCTGCCTGGATGCCGACCGCATCGGTCGATCGCAGATTGCTGCCGGTGATCTGGTTGTAGGCGGCGAGCGCCTTGTCGACATTCGAACCGAAACGCCCATCGATGACGCCAGGCGAAGCACCACCCCGGTCGAGCAGCACCTGCAGCGCCGCGACATCCTGACGTGCTCCCAGCGAAAGCGCCGGTTCGACCGTCGTCTTGCCGCCAGCGGTTGGCGGCAGTCCCGCCTGGTCGGAGGGAGACGCCGGCTGGGCAGGGTCTATCGAGGCCTCGTTCAGCGGCTGGCGTTTGATGGTGCCCGGCTCTCCCGACTGCGGCGCATCGGGATAATTGTTGTCGTAGCTGCCATCGTTCTGCGGTGGCGGCGGATAGGCTTCCACGGAATTGTCGCTGTCAGGATCGTATTCGTCCGCCGGCGGCGGGATGACCCGACCTTCTTCTTCCAGCTGTTTGCGGCGGAACCGCGCCATGTCTTGCGGATCATCGAGATAGTAGCGGTCATTGTCATCGGGGACGCGGCCAAGCTCGCGCAGCCGTGTCTCGCGGCGCAGCGCGCGCCGGTCGAGCCGCGTCTGCGGCGGCTGGATAGCGATGACCTTGCCGGTATCGGCATCGACGATGACGCGGTTGCCCCTGGCGTCGTAATAGATGTCGAGATTGCCGTCCTGGGCGACGAGGATGCCACCATCGTCGGCAGCGCGGGCAATCCGTGGTGCGCTGTCCTGCGTCGGCGCGCCGAGCGCGCCAGAAGACAAAAGCCCGCCGGCAAGTACCGAAAGGGTGAAGATCGTGCGCAGCATGGTGGCCAAACTCTCCGGTCCGTAATTGCCGCCGCCCGGCAGTGTCCCTGTACGGCGAACCCCTTCGCCAGCAAACCAGTTCACCACCATATGGTTCCAATATGAACCGGGCATGAAGATGGCGGTTTCCCGGCGCCTCGATGAATATCAGCTAGCTTGCGGCAAGTCCCAGCTCCCTGCGCGCCTGCTTCGTCAGCTTCAGGGCAACAAGGCGATGGCTCTCGCGCAGATAGTCCTTCAGCGCGTCATCATCCATGCTCTGGCTTGTCTGACGCTGGATCCATTTCATGCCGCGCGAAGCAAGATAGGGTGCCGGACGCAAGCCCGGCTGCTCCTTGAGCACGTCATAGGCGATGTCGGAACATTTGAAGGTGACGAAGAGCTGCTGGCCCCGGTCCCGGCCGCCGATCGCAAAGACCTTGGCCCCGACCTTCCAGACATGAGCGCCGCCCCATTGGACGACGTGGTTTGTCGAAGGCAGCGAAGCGCAGAAGCTGTTGTAGTCGTCCAGCGTCATCCGCGCCCCGCTTTGTATGAAAAAAGGCCGCGCGTCCATGCTGGACGCGCGGCGTTGGATCAGGCTGCCGCCTCGGCCGCCACAATCGTCGGCTTCGAGCGGAAGTTCAGCCGGTCGGAACCAGCGGTCACCTTGACGGTCGAGCCGTCGAGGATGTCGCCGAGCAGGATCTTCTCCGCCAGCGGGTCCTGCAGTTCCTTCTGCATCACCCGCTTCAGCGGCCGCGCGCCGTAGGCCGGGTCGTAACCCTTGGCCGCCAGCCAGTCGATCGCCTCCTGGTCGAGCGAAAGAGTGATCTTGCGATCGGTCAGCAGGCTCTCCAGCCGCTTGAGCTGTATCTCGACGATGCGGCCCATATCCTGCCGGCGCAGCCGGTGGAACAGGATCACCTCGTCGACGCGGTTGAGGAACTCCGGCCGGAACGAGGCCTTGACCACATTCATCACCTCGTCGCGGACCTGATCGACATCCTGGTCCTCGCCGAGATTGACGAGATACTCCGCGCCAAGGTTCGACGTCATGATGATCAGAGTGTTGCGGAAGTCGACGGTGCGGCCCTGGCCGTCGGTCAGGCGGCCGTCATCGAGCACCTGCAACAGCACGTTGAACACGTCCGGATGCGCCTTCTCGATCTCGTCGAACAGCACGACCTGATAGGGCCTGCGCCGCACCGCTTCGGTCAGGGCACCGCCCTCCTCATAACCGACATAGCCGGGAGGTGCACCGATCAGCCGGGCGACCGAGTGCTTCTCCATGAACTCCGACATGTCGATGCGCACCATGGCGCTCTCGTCGTCGAACAGGAAACTGGCAAGCGCCTTGGTCAGTTCGGTCTTGCCGACGCCCGTCGGCCCGAGGAACATGAACGAGCCGATCGGCCGGTTCGGATCCTGCAGGCCCGCGCGGGCGCGCCGCACCGCCTTGGAAACGGCTTGCACTGCCTCGCCCTGGCCGACGACGCGCTTGCCGATCTCGTCTTCCATGCGCAACAGCTTGTCGCGCTCGCCCTGCAGCATCTTGTCGACCGGAATGCCGGTCCAGCGCGAGACGATATGGGCGACGTGGTCGGAGGTGACCACCTCTTCGACCATGCCGACCTTGCCGTCCTGGGCTTCGGCTTCCTTCAGCTTCTTTTCCAGTTCCGGGATCTTGCCATAGGCAAGCTCGCCGGCGCGCTGGAACTCACCCTTGCGCTGGGCAATGGCAAGCTCATTGCGTGCCTCGTCGAGCTGCTTCTTCAGATCGGCGGCAAGCCCGAGTTTCTGCTTCTCGGCCTGCCACTTGGTGGTGATCTCGGTGGATTCCTCCTCGAGCCCGGCGAGTTCCTTTTCCAGCCGGGCGAGCCGATCCTTCGACGCATCGTCCGTCTCGACCTTCAGCGCCTCGCGCTCGATCTTGAGCTGCATGATGCGGCGATCGATCTCGTCGAGTGCCTCGGGCTTGGAATCGACCTGCATGCGCAGCCGCGAAGCGGCTTCGTCGACAAGGTCGATCGCCTTGTCCGGCAGGAAGCGGTCGGCGATGTAGCGGTTGGACAGTGTCGCCGCCGCAACCAGCGCCGAATCCGAGATGCGCACCTTGTGGTGCTGCTCGTATTTTTCCTTCAGGCCGCGCAGGATCGAGACGGTGTCTTCCACAGTCGGCTCATCGACGAACACCGGCTGGAAGCGGCGGGCAAGAGCCGCATCCTTCTCGACATGCTTGCGATATTCATCAAGCGTGGTGGCGCCAACGCAGTGCAATTCACCGCGCGCCAATGCCGGCTTCAACAGGTTCGACGCATCCATGGCGCCATCCGCCTTGCCGGCGCCGACCAGCGTGTGCATCTCGTCGATGAACAGGATGATGTTGCCGTCGGCCGAGGTGACTTCGGACAGCACGGCCTTCAGCCGTTCCTCGAACTCGCCGCGGTATTTGGCGCCGGCAATCAGCGCGCCCATGTCGAGCGCCATCAATTGCTTGTCCTTCAACGATTCAGGCACGTCGCCATTGACGATGCGCAGCGCCAGGCCTTCGGCGATCGCCGTCTTGCCGACGCCCGGCTCGCCGATCAGCACCGGATTGTTCTTAGTGCGGCGCGACAGCACCTGGATGGTGCGGCGGATCTCGTCGTCACGGCCGATGACCGGATCGAGCTTGCCGGCGCGAGCATCCGCGGTCAGGTCACGTGCGTATTTCTTCAACGCGTCGTAGCCCTGTTCGGCGCTCGCCGAATCGGCGGTGCGGCCTTTGCGGACATCGTTGATGACCTGGTTGAGCGCCTGCGCGGTGACCCCGGCCTTGGCCAGGATGTCGGCGGTCTTGGCCGATTTCTCCATGGCGAGCGCCTGCAAGAGCCGTTCGACGGTGACAAAGCTGTCGCCAGCCTTCTTGGCCAGCTCTTCGGCGGTCGAAAACACCTTGGCCAGCGGCTGCGCCAGATAGAGCTGGCCGTTGCCGCCTTCGACCTTGGGCATCGCTTCGAGCGCCGTTTCGACGCCAAGCTTGACGTCGCGAACGTTGCCGCCGGCGCGTTCGATCAGCGACGCGGCCAGCCCCTCGTCGTCGTCGACGAGCACTTTCAGGATGTGTTCGGGTGTGAACTGCTGGTGGTTGCGGGAGAGCGCCATGGTCTGCGCGGACTGGATGAAGCCGCGCACGCGCTCCGAGTATTTCTCAAGGTTCATATCTGTCTCCTTCCATCACCGGCCCGCTTTGCGGCACCGGATCCGATTGCGGTGACGGACCCGCCCATTCGAGCCGGGTCCAGTTCAGCCGAGATATGGTGCATAGGCCATGCTGTCTCAAGACGCCTTGATGTCGGTCAACGCACAATATTCCATCGCGGCACAAAACGAAAACGGCGGAGATTTCTCTCCGCCGTCCGATATCCTGAAATGTCGTTCGATCAGTTGTCGATGTCGACTTTGACCGGTTCGGCATTGCCGCCGTCGGCCGGGGCCACAGCCACCTCGCCGGCATCGGCCCCGGAATTCGCATTGTCGCTGCCGCTGTCCACCTGATCGGCACTGACGCGCGGACGGCGCGGGCGCCTCGGGCGACGGGCAGCAACGCTCTCGGCGGCTGCCTCATTGAGTTCGGCCTGAGCGGCAAGACCTGCCGGCGACAGGTTCTCGAACAGCGGAGCCGGCTCGGTTGTCGCAACGGATTCGCTGGCTTCGGTCGGCGAAGCGGTTTCGGCCTGGATCGGGGCCTCGTTGCGCTGAGGCTGGCCGCCTTGCTCGGCGGACGAGCCATAGTCGCGCTGCCCATTCTGGCCGTAGCCGCCATTGGGGCGACGATCGCGATGGCGCCCACTATTGTTGTCGCGGCCGCCATTGTTGCGCCCGCCATTGTCACGCCCGCTATTGCCATCACGATTGTCGCGGCCGTTTTCCCGGTTGAGCGCGACCTCGGCCGGCATGCCTTCGATGACCGGCTGCGGCCCGGCGCCATGGTTGATCACCGGCACCTGGGTTTCGGAAATAGTGTTGCCGCTGTTGCCGGCATTGTCGAACTCGTCGCGATCCTCGTCGCCGTCATCGTCGAAATCATCGCGATTCTGTTGCGTGTTCTGGATCGGCATCTGAGCCTGTGCGGCTGCGATGATGCGATTGTAGTGCTCGGCGTGCTGGAGATAGTTCTCCGCCATGACCCGGTCGCCGGAGCTGTGCGCATCGCGGGCCAAGGTGGCGTATTTTTCGGCGATCTGCTGAGCCGAACCGCGGATCTTCACGTCCGGGCCGTTGCTCTCGTAGTTGCGCGTCAGGGGATTTGGTCCCTTGCGGTTGTTGTTGTTATTGTTGTTATTGCCGCCGCCGCCGCCATTGTTGTTGCGACCGCGCATGCGCCTGTTCTGCTGTTGTGGCCTCATCAAACTCTCTTCATTTTGAAATTTTCGAAAACTCTTCACGAACGGAGGCGCTCATGCAGCCAGCCGCTTCGTTTCTTCACCGGCGTTCGCCCGCATCAATTGCGTTGGCGCCACGTGCCATCCTGTTCCGGTTACATCACTTGCCGGACGATTCCCGCACGAAGCTTGGGCATCGTTTGCGCAAGAAGGCAGCTATTTCCAAGGAAAACCGAATCGCTAAGAGCACTGCCTGCTTCGTCTCATCCGGTTAAGGCGACCCTAGCCGCATTCCCCGGCATTGCCAAGCGCTTTTTTTGCACTGCGTCAAGGCTTTGTCCTTTTAAAGACAAGAACCCTGTCGTTTCCACCAAGATCCTGAAATGCACCGCCCGGCAGGTAGCCGGCTGCGACGAATATTTCCAAGACCTCGTTGTGCTGCGTGTGGCCGATCTCGACCGCAATCCTGCTTTCAGCTTCCAAAAACCCTGCCGCTTCCGCGGCGATGATCCTGTAGGGGCTCAGACCGTCCGCGCCACCATCCAAGGCCAGGTGCGGATCGAAATTGCGGACTTCGTCCTGCAGATTTCCAATGTCTTCAGAGCGTATATAGGGAGGGTTTGCGGCAATTACATGGTACCGGCCGGAAACTTTTTCGAACCAGTCCGACTGGAGCGCCGTGAACCGACCTGCAAGGTCCAGTTGCCGGGCATTGCGGGTCGCCGTCGCCAGCGCGCCCGCGGACATATCGACCCCGGTGGCGATCGCGGCCGGGACGGCGCTGAGCAGCGCCAACGCAATGGCGCCGGTGCCGGTGCCAAGATCGAGGATGCGGCATTCGCCTTCCCGCACTGCCACTGCCCTGACGAAAGGCAGCATCGCCTCGACCAGCGTTTCGGTATCCGGTCGCGGCTCCAGCGTTTCCGGCGACAACGACAGGCGTAAACCATAAAACTCGCGATAGCCGAGGATGCGATGCACCGGCTCGCCGCCGGCGCGCCGTCTCAAGGCATCACCAATTGCCGCAATGGCGTTTCCGTCGATCTTGAGTGTGGGATCGGCAATCGCCTGCGTGCGCGTCGTGCCGGAAAAATGTTCGACGATCAGCCTCGCATCGAGCGCCGGATTGTCGACGGCTGCAGCCGCAAGCCGAGCCTGCGCCTGCCGCAGCAGCGGCCCCAGCGCCTCGGGCAGTCGATCAGCCATCGATGCCGATGTCGGCAAGCAGCTTCGACTGGTGATCGGCGATCAGCGCGTCGATCACTTCGTCGAGTTCGCCCATCATCACGCGGTCGAGCTTGTAGAGCGTCAGGTTGATGCGATGGTCGGTGACGCGGCCTTGCGGGAAATTATAGGTACGGATGCGCTCGGAGCGGTCGCCGGAGCCGACCTGGGACTTGCGTGATTCGGAGCGTTCCTCATCCGCCTTGCTGCGCTCCAGGTCATAGAGGCGGGCGCGCAGGATCTGCATGGCCTTCGCCCTGTTCTGATGCTGCGACTTTTCCGCCTGCACCACCATGATGCCGGTCGGCAGATGGGTGATGCGCACAGCCGAATCGGTGGTGTTGACGTGCTGGCCGCCCGAGCCTGAGGCGCGCATGGTGTCGATGCGGATGTCCTCGGCCCTGATGTCGATGTCGACCTCTTCGGCTTCCGGCAGCACGGCGACGGTAGCGGCCGAAGTGTGGATTCGCCCGCTCGCCTCGGTCGCCGGCACGCGTTGCACGCGGTGCACGCCGGATTCGAATTTCAAATGCGCAAAGACGCCCTTGCCGGAGATCGTGGCGATGATTTCCTTGTAGCCGCCGGCATCGCCATCGCTGGCCGACACCGTCTCGAAACGCCAGCCGCGTTCGGCGGCGTAGCGCTCATACATGCGAAACAGGTCGCCGGCGAAAAGCGCGGCCTCGTCACCGCCGGTGCCGGCGCGGATTTCGAGAATGGCGTTCTTGTCGTCGGCGGCATCCTTGGGCATCAGCAGGATCTGGATGTCCTTCTGCAGCACCTCGATGCGCTCCTCGACCTCCGGCAGGTCGGCCTCCGCCAGCGCCCGCATTTCGGCATCGGTACCCTTGTCGGCAAGCATGGCTTCAAGATCGGCCTGCTCATGCTCGGCCGAGCGCAGCGCCCTGACCTTGGCCACCATGTCCTGAATCTCGGCGTATTCCGACGCCATCCGCACATAGGCATCCGGCGCCGGGCCAGCCGACATCTGCGCTTCGAGCATCTCGAAACGCTTGACGACTTGATCCATACGATCGCGGGGCAAATTGACCATGATGTGGATGCTACAATGGGATCGAACGGTCGTCGGCAAAGGCCTGCAGCAGCGCCCGCATCGGCAGCCCCTGCGCCGGCGCCATCAGATTGTCGTCGAAGAATGCCTCCAACTCATCCAGCGGCAGTTCCGTCAGCATCGCCTTGACCGGGCCGATCGAGGCCGGCGACATCGAGATCGAGCGGAAGCCGAGACCGATCAGCGCCATCGCCGAGATCGGCTTGCCGGCGAGTTCGCCGCACAGGGTTACCGGTGTGTGGTTGCGGATGCCGGCATCGGCGATCTGCTTCAGGACGCGCAGGAACGGCGCCGACAGCGTATCGAACCGGTTGGCCAATTGCGTGTTGCCGCGGTCGACGGCCATGACGAACTGGAACAGATCGTTCGAACCGACCGAGACGAAGTCGACCGCTTTCATCAATTCGTCGAGTTGGAACAGCAGCGACGGCACTTCCAGCATCGCGCCCAGCTTGAGGCTGGTCGGCAAATGATGGGCAAAACGCGACAGATGCCGCACCTCGCGGTCGATGATCTCGCGCGCCTGGGCGATCTCGCCAAGCTCGGTCACCATCGGCAGCATCAGCTTCAATTCACGTCCGCCGCTGGCCTTGAGCAGAGCGCGGATCTGGGTGCGCAGCAGGCCCGGCCGGTCGAGCGTCAGTCGGATAGCCCGCCATCCGAGCGCCGGGTTCTCCTCCTGGATCGCACCCTTGAAATAGGGCAGCACCTTGTCACCGCCGATGTCGATGGTGCGGAAGGTCACCGGCTTGCCGCGCGCCGCTTCGAGCACGTCGCGGTAAAGCTTTTCCTGGGCCTCGGCGCGGGGAAATGTCGAGGCGACCATGAACTGCAGTTCGGTGCGGAACAGGCCGATGCCGGCCGCACCTGCCTCGGCAAGCTGCGGCAGGTCGACGGCAAGTCCCGCATTCATCAGCAAATCGACCTGGACACCGTCCCTCGTCGTCGACGGCTTCTTGCGCAGCTCGCGATAGACCTCTTGCCGGCGCGCCCGGAAACGCACCTTTTCGGCATAGGCGGCTTCGAGGTCGGGCTGCGGCCGCAAATGGATCACGCCCTCTTCGCCGTCGACAATGATGGCATCGCCGTTTTCCGCCATGGAAACGGCGCCCTTCATCTGGCCGGCGACAGGAATGCCCATGGCGCGCGCGACGATGACGACGTGGCTGGTGGCAGCACCATCCTCGAGCACCAGCCCGCGCATCTTGTCGCGGGGATAGTCGAGCAGCTCGGCGGCTCCCATCGAGCGAGCGACGATGATGGCGTCCTTCGGCAGCGACGCCGCGACATCTTCCGGCCCACGCCCCATCAGTTGGCGCAGCAGCCGGTTGGCGAGGTCGTCGAAATCGCTCATCCGCTCGCGCAAATAGGGATCGGTCATGTGCAGCATGCGGGCACGCATGTCGCTCTGCACCTTTTCCACCGCCGCTTCCGCCGTCAGGCCGTTGCGGATCGCCTCTTCCAGCCGGCGCACCCAGCCGCGGTCGTTGGCGAACATGCGATAGGCTTCCAGGACCTGGCGATGCTCGCCCTCGAAGGCGACGTCGCGGCGTTCCAGCATGTCGTCGATGGAGAGCCGGAGTGAGCCGAGTGAGGTCTCGAGCCGGCGGACCTCTTCCTCGCTGTCCTCGTTGAACAAATTCGTGACGACGATGCGCGGCTCGTGCAGCACGACATGGCCAAGCCCGACGCCGTCGTTGAAGGACAGGCCGGTGAAACTGACCGGACGACGCAGGTCGAGTTCGAGGCCGGGCCGGGTCAACCGCGCCAGATCGCCGGTGGCGATCATCTCGGCGATGACCATGGCCGTGGTTTCCAGCGCCTCGACCTCGTCGTCGCGGTAGTGGCGCATCGTCTTGTTCTGCACCACCAGCACGCCCAGCGTGCGCCCTGCCCGCAGCACCGGCACGCCAAGGAAGGAATTGTAGATCTCTTCCCCGGTCTCCGGCAGGTAGGCAAAGGCCGGGTGTTCCTGGGCGTTGGAAAGGTTGAGCGGCCGCGCGCTGGCCGCGATCGTGCCGACCAGGCCTTGCCCCAGCCGTAGCTGCGCCAGGTGGACGGCGTTCGGGTTCAAACCTTCGGTGGCGTAGAGTTCGAGCACCGAATCGGCGCGCAACACGTAGAGCGAGCAGACCTCGGCGACCATGTTGGAGGCGATGTCGCGCACGATCCGGTCAAGCCGCTCCTGCGGCTCCAGCGGCTCCTGCATGAGCTCGCGGAGCCGTTTCAGCAAAACGCGCGGGCCACTGGCCTGATCACGCATCGCGGCTTCTTCTCCAATGGGCATTTTGCCCGCCTCAGTTTCCACTGCGACCGGCGCACACGCAACAACTCAAATCGTTCTCGCTACTGCTTATCCAGACCGTAGACGGAATGCAAAGTACGAACCGCAAGTTCGGTGTACGGACCGTCGATCAGTATCGAAATCTTGATCTCGGAGGTCGTGATGGCGCGAATATTGATCGAACGGTCGGCCAGCGCCTTGAAAGCTGTGGCGGCGACGCCGGCATGGCTCCTCATGCCGATGCCGATGACCGAAACCTTCGACATGCCGGCTTCCGATTGCACGACATCGTAGCCGATCGAGGCTTTCAGGCGCTCGAGCACCGCCAGCGCCTTGTCGACATCGCCTGACGGCACGGTGAAGGTCATGTCGGTGAACTTGCCGTCCTCGGAAATGTTCTGGACGATCATGTCGACATTGATGTTGGCCTCGGCCAGCGGCCCGAAGATGCCGGCGGCGACGCCCGGCCGGTCGCCGACACGGCGCAGCGAAATCTGCGCTTCGTCCTTGGCATAGGCAATTCCGGTGACGACCTGCTGTTCCACGATCTCTTCCTCGTCGCAAATGAGCGTTCCGGGCGGATTGAGCAAATCCCCCATTCCGGGCGCATCGGGATCGTCGAAGGACGACCGCACGAAGGTACGCACCCTGTGCACCATGGCAAGCTCGACCGAACGCACCTGCAGAACCTTGGCGCCTAGCGAGGCCATTTCAAGCATTTCCTCGAACGAGATCTTGGCCAGCCGCCGCGCCTTCGGCTCGATGCGCGGATCGGTGGTGTAGACCCCGTCGACGTCGGTGTAGATGTCGCAACGATCGGCCTTGACCGCCGCAGCGATCGCCACCGCGCTGGTGTCGGAACCGCCGCGGCCGAGCGTGGCGATGCGATTGTCCGGGCCGATGCCCTGGAAGCCGGCGACCACCGCGACCTGGCCCTCGCCGAAACGCTTGATCAGGAAGGCGCCGTCGATGTCGAGGATGCGCGCCGCGCCGTGCGCATTGTCGGTCTTGATCGGGATCTGCCAGCCCTGCCAGGAACGGGCGTGCACGCCCATGTTCTGCAGTGTGATCGCCAGAAGGCCGGCGGTGACCTGTTCGCCGGAAGCGACGACTGCGTCATATTCGCGTGCGTCGTGCATCGGCGAGGCTTCGCGCGTCCATTGGACCAGTTCATTGGTCTTGCCGGCCATCGCCGAGACGACCACCGCCACCTCATGGCCGGCGTCGACCTCGCGTTTGACGTGACGCGCCACATTGCGAATGCGGGCGATGTCGGCGACGGAGGTTCCGCCGAATTTCATCACGATGCGCGCCATGGAAGCGAAATGCCTTTGACTGATACCGGACCCAGCCCAAAAGCGGGATCCCGAAAAGCGGAAGGCCAGCTGATGCCGGCCGCTGAATGCACGGCCTCCTTAGCCAAATGATGAAGCTTTCGCAAGGCTGGCGGCGGATTGCCGACCTCAAGAACATGGCATATTGCGTTCCGGTCCGCCGCCGCTTACGAAATGCTGCCCGCGGGAATTCCCATTTGGTTCGGCATAACAGATGATTGCTCGTCTTCGACGCGCCACCCGATGGCAATCGCTTCCGCTTTTCATCGGCTTCGCGATGCTGGCGCTGATCGTCGGCACGCGCGCCGTGCTGGTCGAGAGCCAGCGGGCCAATCGTGCCGCCGCGCGTGAGACGATCGAATATCAGGAACTGCTTTCCGGGCTGCTTTCACTGGCGCAGGATGCCGAGAGCGGCCAGCGCGGCTATCTGCTGACCGGCGAGAAATCCTACCTCGAACCTTATCGGAAGGCGGTCGAGGCAATCCCGGGGCAACTCGCCCGCATCGACACCATGACGGCCTCGGACGACCAGCTCGCCCCGCAGGTCAGTCACATCAAGGACGCGCTTTCGCAAAAGCAGGCGGAGCTGTCAGAAACGATCGCCCTCTACGACAAGGGTGACGCCGCGAAGGCGCTGGAGATGGTCCGCAGCGGCCAGGGCAAGGCCGCCATGGACGAGATCCGGGCCAGCATGGACACGATCCGGCGCATCGACGCCGCCGCCGTCGCCGAGCGTGACGAGCACACGGACCAGGTCGAGACCTGGCTGCGCATCGGCTCGCTGGCGGCACTGCTGGCGATCTTTCTGCTCGGCACCTTCACAATCCGCGAATCCCGACGCCGCTTCCGCGAAGTGGCCGTCGCCCAGGATGAGCTGACGCGCAAGAACATCGCGCTCGGCAATGAGATCCAGACACGCGAAAAAGCTGAATCCCAGATCCGCCAGATGCAGAAGATGGAGGCGGTCGGTCAGCTGACAGGCGGTATCGCCCACGACTTCAACAACATGTTGGCGGTGATCATCAGCGCCATGAACCTCGCCCAGCGCAAGCTGGAGCGCGGCGAGCACGACATCGCAAAATTCATCGAAGCGGCGATCGACGCGGCAAACCGGGCGGCAAATCTGACGGCCAGGCTGCTCGCCTTCTCGCGCCAGCAGCCGCTGGCGCCGCAGATCGTCGATACCAACCGCCTGCTGACTGGAATGTCCGACCTGCTTCGGCGGGCGCTCGGCGAAACTATCCGCATCGAAACCGTGCTGGCGGGAGGCTTGTGGAAGACCCATGCCGACCCGAGCCAGATCGAGAACGCCATTCTCAACCTTGCCGTCAACGCGCGCGACGCCATGGGCGACGACGGCAAGCTGACCATCGAGACCGCCAACAGCCACCTCGACGACAGCTACGCCGCCACCCATGCCGAGGTCAAAGCCGGCCAGTATGTGATGGTCGCCGTCAGCGACACCGGTTCGGGCATGGTGCCCGACACCATGGCCAAGGCGTTCGAGCCCTTTTTCACCACCAAGCCGGTCAACAAGGGCACGGGCCTGGGGCTGAGCCAAGTGTACGGCTTCGTCAAACAGTCCGGCGGCCACGTCAAGATCTATTCCGAGCCCGGCGAAGGCACGACCATCAAGATCTATTTGCCGCGATTCTTCGGACAGGAGGAGGTTGCCATCTCCACGGGGCGGGGCGACAACCCCACGGCTCCGGTCACCGAAACCATCCTTGTCGTCGAGGACGATGCACGCGTGCGTGCCTCAACCACGGATGCCCTGCGCGAACTCGGCTACAGCGTCATCCATGTCGGCAGCGGCCAGGCAGCGCTGCAGGCGCTCGCCGAAAACCCCGGCATCGCCCTTCTGTTCACCGATATCGTCATGCCGGTGATGAACGGCCGCAAGCTTGCGGAGGAAGCGGTCGCCCGCATGCCGCAGCTGAAGGTGATCTTTACCACCGGCTTCACCAGGAACGCCGTGGTCCACAACGGCGTGCTCGACCATGACGTGCACTTCCTGGCCAAGCCGTTCACCATCGAGCAGCTGGCGGCGAAACTGCGCGACGTGCTGGACGCAAAAGCATAGCTGGCGCGCTTTCCGGCGGATGCCTGCACCAACACCGCGGGCCCAATGTTCGGCTATTTAATACAGCACGCCGCCTTGCGGACGCGTGCGTCAAGTTGAGAAGATACCATGACCGAAACGCTGGAAATCGTCAATTTTCGCCTCAAGCCCGGGACCGAAGCAGGCTTTACCGCCGGCAACCGCGTGGTCAGCGACTGGCTGGCACGGCAACCGGGTTTCGTAAGCCGATGCCTGGCCCGACGGGATGATGGCGGCTGGGTCGATGTGGTGCGCTGGCGGAGCCGCGAGCAGGCTCTTGGCGCGGCCGGACGGATCATGGCCGAGATCGGCGATTGCGAAGCCATGCGCGCCATCGATCCCGCCAGCGTCGACATGGGACATGCCGAACTCGTTCTGTCGAATTAACCCACGCTTTGGCTGGCAGTGGAAAGGTCCCATTGCGGATCGGGCCTGCCCAATCCGGCAACGACGCGGTCGCGGCCGTCCGCCTTTGCCTGATAAAGCGAACGATCCGCGGCGTTGACGATTTCGACCCATGACGCGCCGAGTTCCGGGAAGGCGGACACGCCGAACGAGGCGGTGATGGTTCCGAGCGTGCGGCCGCGATGCGTCAGATGCAGTTGCTTGATCGCCTTGCGCACCGCCTCGGCGCGCTCGGCGGCATCAGCGAGCGATGTTCCCGGCATCATCAGGGCGAATTCCTCGCCGCCATAGCGTGACACCACGTCACTGTCCCGGGCGTGGTCGAGCAGCGTGGCGGCGACCTGCTTGAGGACGAGATCGCCGGCTTCATGGCCGAACGTGTCGTTGAACTGCTTGAAGTGATCGACATCTAGCATGATCATCGCCAGGGGCTGTTCGGCGCGCTCCACGCGCCTCAATTCGCGACTGCTTGTTTCCTCGAGATAGCGGCGGTTGTAGAGCCCGGTGTTGGGATCACGGATCGATTGTTGCCGTAGCGTTTCGCGCAGGCGCAAATTGGCCAGCGCCAACGCCAGCGTATCGACGACGCCGCGCAGGATCTGCTGCCGCTCGGTCAGCCAATCCGGCTTGTCGGCCGCGTCTGGTTCGCACAGATGCACGATGCCAAGCGTCTCTCCCTGTGCCGCCAGAGGCATGCAGACATAGCCGCGGCCGCCATTCTCGGTGATGTGGTTGCAGCGCGGCGTCAGCATGCCGGGGCCGGCAACATGCTCCTGGCCGCGCCGCAGCGCCCAGCAATCTTCCGGCGCAAATTGGCCAACGCTCGAACGGACCGCGCCCCAATGCGCCATCTCTTCGACCAGATTGCGCGAGGCGCTGGTCAGATGAACGGTTCCGCTCAATCCGCCAAAGAAGTCGGGCATGGCCGAGCCGACGACGGAAAACGCCTCCTGGAAGGTGACGCAGGCCTGAAGCAACTCGCCGAGTTTAACCAGGCGGGTCGTTGCCTGGGACGTCTCCTTCAGTTCGCGGTTCAGCGTCGACAGTTCCTCGGCGCGATCGCTGACCGCCCGCTCGGCGCTGCGCAACTCGCCGATGTCGCTCAACGTCAGCACGATGCCGCCATCGGCGCGATTGAGCGGATTGCAGCTCGCAATCACCGGCAGATACGATCCATCAGGCTTTGCCAGCCGCACCTCGGCCTGATGCCGGCGGCCCGTGGTCAGCGCCAGTTCGATCGGGGATGTACCCTGCGCCAGCCTGTTTCCCGACAATCCCCTTATGTCGAGGACCGACGGCCAGTCCTGCCCCTCGATCTTGTCGTTGCGCAAGCCGATGATATCGGCGGCTGCCGGATTGACGGAGACCATCCGGCCCTTGCCGTCGATGACAGCAATGCCCTCGGCGACGGTACGGACGATATCCTCGATATAGGCCTTCTGCTCGACGAGTTGCCCACGCGAGGCTTCGAGCTCGGATGCCATGCGGTCGAACCCTTGCGCCAACAGGCCGAACTCGTCGTTAGAGGTACGGCCGATGCGCGCCCCGGCGTCGCCGCGCGCCAGCGATTCAATGCCGCGGTTGAGGCCGGAAAGGCCGGCGCCAAAGCCGCGCAGCAAAAGGAAAGCCGAGAGCGTCGATATCAGCACGGCGGCCGCGGTGCTCAGGCCGACAAGCCAGAGCATGTTGTTGGTGCGCTGTTGGGCGGCGCGCAGCAGTGGCGTGTACTCGAACAGAACCGCGCCGACGTTCTTGCCCGGGGCATCCTTGATCGGTACCGCGACAAGGTTGATTGCTTCTGACAGGTCGGCGCTGCTTTCGACGAAGTCGCGCGGCGCGCCGTCATCGAGCGTATGGCCGACTTCGTTGTCGGGATCGTGGCCGTACTTTGTGCCGACATTCTGTTCTTCACCCGGAACGTCGGCGAGGATGATCTTGCCGCGATCGACCACGACGAGGTCGCGTTTCGAGCCGCTGTGCTGCGAAGTCACGAATTCACGCAGCGCCTCGGGTCTCTCGAACAACGGACGTGGCGTATCGGCAGCCTTGAAGGCAATCGCCGCCGCCAGTTGCCGTGCAACGCTTGTCGCCTCAGCCAGTGCGGAGGATCTGGTCAGGGACATCTGGGAGACTATTGCAATGCCGCCCACCAGGCCGATCAAGGCTGCTGCGCTCAGCAAAGTAGCGATAATCTGGGTCTTGATCCGCACCAAGGCATCCGATTCTAGGAAAGGCAATCTATATGCCGAATCCCGGTCGTGCGTCAGGAAACCGCCAACCTCGTAAATTTCATGTTAAGGAAGCCTGATCAACCGCCATCTCTGGACAGATCAGCCTGCCCCCAGGGATGCTCGGTCAGTCTGGCTGTGCGATGGCTCTCCACAGGCCGAGATAATCGACAACGAAGCCGTGCAGCGACACGTCGAGAACCTCGTCATAGCCGAAGATGGGCGCGGCATAGGCATAGCGCACCGTGTCGAGACGCCGGTAGGTCTGATCGAGGCGGACCAGCTTGAGTTCGGGGAAGGTCAGGTAGGCGGCCGGGGCGGGCGTCGCCTCCCCGACGCCGAGGTTGAACCGACGGATCGCCAGCAGATTCGATGCCGGCGTGAAGCCAAGATCGACGTCGACGAGGCCGGCGACGCCCTGTTGGGCTTCGCCGTTGAGCATCCACTGGCCGCTGGACTCTCGTTCGATCGCGTAGTGCAGCTCACCCGTGCCGGAAAAGCCGTCGACCCGCGCTGATCGAGTGCGCCAGCCGGCATCGCAAATCACCTCATAGGCAAGGCAGCATGGCTGGCCGTCCTGGACGAAGATGGCCTGTCCTTTGAGGCTGCGCCCGCCGTCGGTCGGCGAAAGCAGGCAGGCGTCGTGGCCTTCCACGTCCAGCCGCCGCCAAAGGATGGAAGCCGTCATTGGTGTCATCGTCCACTCCCTCGACGTTAAAACGATGCCCTCTCCTTCGCCTGCCTGGCCAATTGTGTTTCACCCGCGGCACCCGGCAACTGACATGCCCTGACAGAATGCGTCGCCCTGGCGGCAGGGGAAAATTGTTGCCTTGACATTCGCCGCCCCACGCCCGACTTCCTAGCGCTTGAGGAGACAACCGATGCCAGAGCCCCGACGATCGACGATCGATGCCGGAGAAGTGGAACGCTTTTCCGCTCTTGCCGCCGAATGGTGGAATCCGAACGGCAAGTTTCGCCCGCTGCACAAGTTCAATCCGGTCCGGCTCTCCTATATCCGCGACCAGATAGCGACGCGCTTTGGCCGTGACCCACGCGCGGCACGGCCTTTCGAGGGCCTGCGCATCCTCGACATTGGCTGCGGCGGTGGCCTTTTGTGCGAGCCGATGGCGCGGCTTGGCGCCGAGGTTGTCGGAGCGGATGCCTCCGAAACGAACATCGAAGTGGCGAAGCTGCACGCGGCCGAGGGCAATGTGAGCGTCGACTATCGCGCCACGACGGCCGAGGATCTGGCCGATGCCGGTGAGAAATTCGACGTCATCCTCAACATGGAAGTGGTCGAGCACGTCGCCGACATCGACCTGTTCGTCGGCAAATGCGGCGAAATGGTTCGGCCGGGCGGCATCATGTTCGTGGCCACCATCAACCGCACCCTGAAGGCGCTCGGACTGGCCATCATCGGCGCCGAATATGTGCTGCGCTGGCTGCCGCGCGGCACCCACCAATTCGGCAAGCTGGTGCGCCCGGAAGAACTCGAAAAGGCGCTTGGCGGAGCCGGCCTGAGCATCATCGACCGCACCGGCGTTACCTACAATCCGCTCGCCGACCGCTGGGCCCGCTCCAAGGACATGGACGTCAACTATATGGTGCTGGCGGAAAAAGGCTCGGTCTGAACGGTCGCCCTTTTCCTGGAATTGCTCTGGGGTGTGTTGAGATTCAGGTCAGGCCGAGTCGAAAATGGTGGCGTCCGAGAACCGGAGCGCAGCGTACTTTTGGGTACGTGAGCACCGGAAGCGCAGGAAGCTACCGTTTTCAGGCTGGCATCACCTGAATATCAACACATCCTAGGCGTCGAGCGGCCTGTAGCCGCCCCGCCAGTAGATCAGCGCCTGCCCGGCATCGCGGGTGCGCACGGCCTCGACCGTTCCGATGACGATGGAATGCGTGCCGCGATCGATCATCTCGTCGAGGCTGCAGTCGAAGGCAGCCACCGCGTCCGAAAGCAATGAAGCTCCGGTCTTCAGCGTCATCCATTCGGCGCCCTCGTAGCGGTCCTTGCCCTTGATGCCGCCAAAGCCGGAGAACCGCTCGGCGACGCGCTGATGCTGGGGCCCAAGCGAATTGACGCCGAAATGGCGGTAGCGTTCGATCAACGGCCAGGTCGACGACGACCGGTTGACGCAGGCGATCACCTTGGGAGGCTCGGCCGACAGCGAGACGACCGAAATGACCACCAGGCCGGAGCGATCCTCGCCGACACCTGCAGTGATGACGCTGACATTGCCGACGATCAGCCGCATCGCGGCTCGAAAATCCGCGACGCCGACAGGAGTTCCCTCCGGAACCTTTGGTTCAGTCATGGCTGGCTCCTCGATGTCCCGGAAGCGGAAACGGCTTTCGGAAAAGACCACGCTCAAACAAGAAGATAAAGCGAATCCAGAGACAAATTCAGGTGAGCCCGCTCCCGGCAGCCATGGCCGCCGGCGTGATGCAGATGCCACTCGGCCTAGCCGGTTACACTTTCTGGCTTTGTGCCTTGGTGGTGATGAAGACGCCGGCCGTGATGATGACAGCGCCAGCCCAGGTCAGCAGCTGATAATGTTCGCCGAGGAAGACCGTGCCGGCAAACAGCCCGACCGCCGCCGCCACATAGCCGATCTGGCTGAGATAGACGGGGCCGCCGACCGACTGCAGCCGGAAGAAGAAGGCAAACATCGCCGACGCCGACGCGGCCTGCGCGACGACGACCAGCGGCACGCCGCCAAGCGGGGCGAAGGCCCCGGCGCCGAACAGGGCGAGAATGCCAACAAACAGCATCGCCGCCGACGCCAGGTGGCTGCCAACGGCAAGCTCGATCGGGCCGGTGCCTTCCGGCCAGTCCACCGTACGGTAGATGTTGCCGGCGGCGAGGCTGACCGGGATGAGCAGGCCCATCACCACCCAGAACAAATCGGCCGGCTGGCCGGCCTCGCCGCGCGTGACCGCCACCATGACCGCGCCGACGAAGCCGACGGCGATGCCGACGATGCCCAGCATATTGGGACGCCGGACACGCAGCAGGATCGAAAACACCAGCGTGATGACAGGCGACAGCGTGAACATGATGCCGGTGTAGCCGGCGCCGAGATGCGGCATGGCCGAGAACATCATGAGGTTCGGGACGGCATAGGACACCGCCGCGGTGACGAAGAAATAGCGCAATTTGTGCGCGGTGAGCCGGATGCGCTGGCCGCGCAGCAGCAGGGCGAGCAGCAGCACGCCGCCAGCGCCGAGCGAGATGACGAAGGCCCAGACCATGGCCGAGACGCCGGACGCCGTGGCGATCTTTCCGAACGGCAGCGTCAGGCCGAGCAGGCCACCGGTGATCACCAGCAGGCCGAGCGCCGAATCCCAGAGAAATTTCATCATCGAGCCCCGTCGTGCGCGGCTCTTGGCCGGCATTGCATCTTGAGGTAAGATAATGGAAAGATTCTTAACGTCAAGATATATGATGGTGAGACAGTTGGACAGGGCAGCAAGAGCGATCGAGCAATGGAAGCGGGAGCGGCCCGATCTGGATGTCTCGCCGATGGCGGTGCTCGGGCGGCTGAACGAGGCCGCTTCGCTGATCGCCCGCGAACGCCTCGCTCCGCTCTTTGCCCGATACGGACTGCAGTCCGGGGAGTTCGACGTGCTGGCGACGCTGCGCCGCTCGGGATCACCCTACGCGCTGACGCCGACCGCTCTCTATGAAGCGACGATGGTGACGTCCGGCGCCATGACCAACCGGCTCGACCGGCTCGAAACGTCCGGATTGATCCTGCGCGGGCCGCACCCCAACGATCGGCGCGGCATTGTCGTGCGGCTGACCGAAAAGGGCCTCGCGCTGATCGACGAGGCTGTCAGCGCCCACGTTGCCAACGAGCACGAGATCCTCGCGAGCCTGACGCCGGCGGAGCGGGAAACGCTGTCTCGTCTGCTTGAGAAATTGATCGGCAGCGTGAGCTAGCAACTCAGTTGCGATCGTCCGGAAACACCGGGATCGGCATGAACTCGACGCCGTCCTCGGCCAGGCTCTTGGCCTCGTCCAGCGTCGCCTCGCCATAGATGCCGCGTGCATCGCTTTCGCCGAAATGGATCTTGCGCGCTTCCTCGGCGAACTTGTCGCCGACATAGTCGGCATTTTCGCGCACCTTTTCGGCCATCGCCTTCAGCTGCGCCAGGGCCTGCTTCTGCGCTTCGCCCATGGCGAACGCTATCGTCTCCTGCTTGCGCGCCGTGGAGACGGCCGGCGCCATCAGGGCTTTCTGCACCTTGTGCGAGCCGCAGCTCGGGCAATCGACGAAGCCGCGCTTCTTCTGCGTGTCGAAATCGTCGTTGCTACGAAACCAGCCCTCGAATTCGTGGTCATGCTCGCAAATCAGGGCAAAGCGGATCAAGAGGCCGCACCCCTGAGACGAGGCGCCTCGCCCACGCCTGCATTGACTGCGAAATCCCGCGCATTCTTGAGATTGGGGATCTTCTTGCGCGCCGCGGCCGACTGCGCCGGATCGATCTCGGCAACGATCACCGCCGGCTCGTCATGCGCGGTTTCGGCGATGATGCGGCCCCACGGGTCGACGATCAGCGAATGGCCATAGGTCTCGCGGCCGTCCTCGTGCAGGCCGCCTTGCGCGGCGGCGACGACATAGGCGCCGTTTTCGATGGCGCGTGCCCTGAGCAGCACATGCCAGTGCGCCTCGCCCGTCTGGCGGGTGAAGGCGGCGGGCACGGAAAGCAGGTCGGCGCCGGCCAGCGCCTCGGCGCGGAACAATTGCGGAAAGCGCAGATCGTAGCAGACGGCGAACCCCAGTTTCGCTCCCGCGATCTCGGTCACGACAGCCTCGGTGCCCGGCTCGTAGGCGGCGGATTCGCGCCAGCTCTCGCCATTGTCGAGATCGACGTCGAACATGTGGATCTTGTCATAGGTGGCAAGCATGGCGCCGTCCGGGCCGAACAGCAGCGCCCGGTTGGCGAGCTTGCCGTCGGCGCGCAGGATGGCGGTCGAGCCAATATGCAGGAAGACGCCAAGCTCGCTCGCCAGTTTGCGCGCGGTCGCGACGACGATGTCCTTGTCCTCGGAGGTGAAGGAGGCGGCACGCGCCTCCTTGTCGCGGATCAGCGCCCCGGTCATTTCCGGCGTCTGGATATAGGTCGCACCTTGGCCGGCGGCTTCACGCACCAGCCGTTCGAGATCGACAGCGTTGCGCTCGGGGCTCTCGCCTGAACGCATCTGGATCGCAGCGGCCTTGAAAACAGTCATCGCCATATCCCTCAAATCGTTGCGCCGTTGGCCAGCATTTTGTCGAGCCGGCCTTCGGCCTCCAGCTCGTGCAGGTCGTCGCAGCCGCCGACATGCGTATCGCCGATGAAAATCTGCGGAAAGGTCGCGCGGCCGTGAGCGCGGGAAATCATCTCCTGGCGCAGTTCGGGCGAGAAGGAGGCGTCGTGCTCGGTAAAGGCGACGCCCTTGCGCTCGAGCAGCCGCTTGGCTGCCGTGCAATAGCCGCACATCATGCGGGTGTAGATGGTGACATCGACCATGACGAATTTCCGCTGTTCGTTGCCGACTTATATAGTCGCGGACTCGTCCGCCCGAAAGTCCCCCGGCAACACACGCGCAAAGGTCAGCACGTCGACGGCACCGGCGCCACCTCTTTTCAGCGCCTTGGTTGCCGCACGAACAGTGGCGCCTGTGGTGTAGACGTCGTCGATCAGAAGCACCCTGCGGCCGGCAATTTCGATTTCCGCCTCGGCGGGCACCCGAAAGGCGGCCCGCACGTTTTCCTCACGCTCCTGCCTCTCCAGCCCTACCTGCTGGCGGGTGAGTTTGACGCGCCGCACTGCCGAAGGCGCGAAGGGCAATTGGCTCAGCACGGAGACCGCCCTCGCCAGCTCCGCCGACTGGTTGAAGCGCCGCCTGAAAAAGCGCCGCCAGTGCAGCGGCACCGGCACCACCACATCCGCCTCGGCGATGAGATCGGCGCCGGCGCGCACCATCCAGCGCGCCATCCATGGCGCTAGATCGGTGCGATCCTGGTATTTCAGCCCTTGCACCATCTGGCGGGCGACGCCGGAATAGGCGACGGCGGCCCGTGCCCGCTCGAAGGGCGGCGGATCGGCGATCGCCTCGGCGGACAGAAAGCCCTCGCCCATATGGTGGGTGAACGGCGTGCCCATCACCGGGCACCATGGCCGTTCCAGGAGCCGCAGCTTCGGCCAGCAGGCACCACACAGAACGCCGGGCTGCGAGACATGCCGTCGGCAGCCGGCGCAGACCGGCGGAAACAGGAGGCGCGCCGGCCAGCCGAGGGCCGATCGGGCCAGGCTCTTGATCTCGATGGGCTTGATCTTGGGCATCGGATCGGCCACGTGGTTGGTCCTGCGCGCCACTATATGAACTATCTCAGAGCGTGGACAAACAAGGATTTGCCCGTTGCGGCCGATAATGGATATTTCGCTTTGGCTGGCGCACAAGCGGCGCGCGCTTGCCCATCCCGTTGACGGCGCCGACTTCCTGATGCGCCGCACGGCCGAGGATCTTGCCGATCGGCTGGCTGCCGTCGAGCGGCGGTTCGGCAAGGCAGCGGTGCTGTTTTGCCAGACGGCGGCAGCAGCCGAAATGCTCGCCGAGAGCGGCAAGGTCGCCGACATTGTCCGCGTCGAGACGGACCCGGCTTTCCTGAATGGCGGTGCCGGCCTGGTCGCACCACTCGAAACCATGCCGTTCGAACCGGAAAGCCTCGATCTGGCGGTCTCCCTTCTGTCGCTGCAGGCGATGAACGACATCCCCGGCATGCTGATCCAGATTCGCCGCGCGCTGCGGCCAGACGGGCTTTTCCTCGGCGCCTTTGCCGGCGCCGGCACGCTGTTCGAGTTGCGCGAAAGCCTGCTTGCGGCCGAGACCGAGCTCTATGGCGGCGCCAGCCCGCGTGTCATCCCGTTCACCGACGTGCGCGATGCCGGTGCGCTTCTGCAGCGTGCCGGTCTCGCGCTGCCGGTCGCCGACGTCGAGACGGTGACGGTGCGCTATGCCAGCCTGTTCGGCCTGATGGAGGATCTGCGGGCCATGGGCGAAACCAGTGCGCTCACCGATCGCAGCCGGCGGCCGGGCTCGCGCAAGCTGTTTGCCCGCGCGGCGGAAATCTACGCCGAGCGGTTTTCCGATCCCGATGGTCGCGTGAGGGCAAGTTTCTCGATCGTCTGGATGTCCGGCTGGGCGCCCGACGCATCGCAGCAAAAACCGCTGAAGCCGGGGTCGGCCAAGGTCTCGCTGAAGACGATACTGGAGGCTCCCGACGGGCAGTGATCCGGTCCGCAGGCGCGGACGGCCACCTCAGGGCCCGAGGGCGTTGACAAGCCTGCTGCTGCTGTCGCTGAACAGCCAGGTGATCGCGTTGAAGACCTGGCTGATGCCGCCAATGATGGTCAACGACAGCACACCGATGATCAGGGCATATTCGACAGCCGTGGCGCCGGTCTCGTCCTTCAGAAAACGCAGCAGCACTGCTTTCATGACCTCAACCCCTCTGGCCAGAACCTTACCGCCGATCTGTTAAGAAAGGTTAACGGCAAAGGCTTAACAGGCGGTGAAACCGCCGCCCTTGTCGAATCTCTTAACCATGTCAGCAGTCGCCGCTGCTTCTGCCATTGGACCTGATGATGCAGACCGAACTGGGCTGCGGCTGCAGCACGCTGCGGCGCACCGTATAGGTTTCACGATGGCTGACCGAGCCGGTGGCCGTCATGTCGAGCCCGCTGGCAAAATCATCGCGGGCCGACAGCGAGCGTGTCTGGCCGTCGAGGAAAGGCGCGGCGATCAGCGCCAGCGCCACCGCGGCCGAACCGAACAGTAGCGTGATGCGCAATATGCCCATGCCCGCGTCGGCGGCGCGAAAGCCGCGCTCGGGCCGGATCGAGTCCCAATCCCTGTCTAGGCTCATTCTATCGCTCCCCAGCGAATCGGCGGCGCGGCCACGAACCGACCATGCTTCACTTTTTCACGGTGGGATAAATCTTCCATTAACGCTGACTGATACGGCGCTTCGACCCGGCAGGCGGGAGGGCGTCCCTAGAGAAGATCGATGAGGAACGGGATCAGCGGCGCATCGGCCGGCGGCATCGGATAGTCGCGCATCTGCTTTGGCCGCACCCATTTCAGCGCCTGCCCCTCCCTGGGCTGGGCGATGCCGCGGAAGCGGCGGCAGATGAACAGCGGCATCAACAGGTGGAAATCATCATAGGAATGACTGGCGAAGGTGAGCGGCGCCAGGCAGGGGATGTCGGTCTCGATGCCGATTTCCTCGTGCAGTTCGCGGATGATGCATTGTTCCGGCGTCTCGCCGGGCTCGACCTTGCCACCCGGAAATTCCCACAGGCCGGCAAGTTGCTTGCCCTCGGGGCGCCGTGCCAGCAGCACCCTTCCATCGGCATCGACCAGCGCGCAGGCGGCGACCAGCAGCAGGCGCTTGCCGGCGAGCGTCACATCACTCATGCCCAACTTCACTCATGAACAGGCGGCCGGCGATAGTGGTAGCGATAGACCTCGTCGAAGCCGAGCGAACGATAGAGCGCCAGCGCCGGCACATTGCCGGCCTCGACCTGCAGCCAGGCGTCGCGGGCGCCACGCAGCCGCGCCCATTTCAGCGCCGACAGGATCAGGTTGCGGCCGTGGCCCTTGTTGCGCGCCGACTTGTCGGTGGCGATCTCGAACAGGCCGGCAAGATCGCCGTCGTGCACGCAGATCAGCGTCGCCAGCGGCTCGGCTCCGTCTTCGAGCGCGAACAGCCCGGCCTCGGGCTGGATGGCGCCGATGATCTCCGACAGGCCGGGTCGCAGCGAAACGTCCGAACCGCTGACCTTGAGCGACGCGCCGATGAAGCGGCTGATGTCCTTCAGCGGGATCTGGTCCATGGCGGCATCGAGTTGCGCGTCGGCCAGCGGCAGCCGCATCACCAGCGACTCGTCGAATCGGCTCCAGCCCTCGCGGTCGAGATGACTGGCGAGATCGGGACCCGACAGCGGCGACATGCGGAACGTCAGCGGCCTGCCATAGGCGTCGAAACGGCGGCTGGCCCGGCCGATCCGGTCGGCAATGTGCTGGGTGTCGCCCGGATCGAGAGGATTGACCGAATTCAACCGCTTGGCCGGATGGCCGGCGGTCAGCCGTACAACCCAGGTGCCGTCATAGTGGACCGCCGCTGCCGGCCAGGCGCGGAAGCCGGCCGCCTCGTAGCGGCGCACGATCGCCAGCATGCTTGCAGGATGCCTGGAAGCCAAAGCCATCAGCTCCGGTAATCGCCATTGATGGCGACATATTCCTTGGTGAGATCGCAGGTCCACACCGTCGCCTTGCCGCGGCCGATGCCGATGTCGGCGCGGATGCGGATGTCGTCGCGCCTCATGTAGGCCGAAGTAGCTTCCTCGGAATAGCCGGGGTCGCGCTCGCCCTCATGCGCCAGCCGGTTGTCACCGAACCAGATCGACAGCCGGTCGCGGTCGGCGGGCTCGCCGGCCTTGCCGACCGCCATGACGACACGGCCCCAATTTGCGTCCTCGCCGGCGACCGCCGTCTTGACCAGCGGCGAATTGGCGATCGACAGCGCGATGCGCTTGGCCGAGCGCGCCGATTTGGCGCCGGTGACGGTGACTTCGACCTGCTTGCGGGCGCCCTCGCCGTCGCGCACCACCTGCAGCGCCAGCGATTTCAGCACCTTGCCGAGCGCCCGGCGGAACGCGCCAAGGCGCGCATCCTTTGCGTCGGTTATCTCTGGCGCACCGCGCTTTGCGGCCTTGCCGGTGGCGAAGATCAGCAGCGTGTCGCTGGTCGAGGTGTCGCTGTCGACAGTGACCGCGTTGAAGGTCTTGGCGGTGCCGCGCGACAGCAGGTCCTGCAGGACGGGGGCAGCGATCGGTGCGTCGGTGGCGATGAAGGACAGCATCGTCGCCATGTCGGGCGCGATCATGCCGGCGCCCTTCGATATGCCGTTGATGGTGACATCGGTGTCGCCGAGCTTGACGGTTGCGGTCGCGACTTTCGGATAGGTATCCGTGGTCATGATCGCCTTCGCCGCTTCGGTCCACAAATCAGGCTTGCCGTTGCTGACCAGCCCGGCCAGCAGATGGCTGAACTTGCCGGTGTCGAGCGGCTCGCCGATGACGCCGGTCGAGGCCAGGAAAACCTCGCTGGCCTTGCAGCCGGCCGCCTTGGCCGCGGCTTCGCCCGTCAGCGCGGTGGACTCGCGGCCCTTCTTGCCGGTGAAGGCGTTGGCGTTGCCGGAGTTGACGACCAGCACCCGCGCCTTGCCGGCGCCGAGATTCTGCCGGCAGAAATCGACCGGCGCGGAGGGGCATTTCGATTTCGTGAACACGCCGGCGACAGCGGTGCCTTCATCGAACACCATGGTCAGCAGATCGGTGCGGTTCTTGTATTTTATCCCCGCCTCGGCGGTGGCTATGCGCACCCCCTCGATGGCCGGCATCTTGGGGTATTTCTTCGGCGCAAGCGGCGAAATCGTCGTGGACATGGGGACCTCGGGCGGGAAAATCGCAAGGGAAGGCCGGTTTGCCCGATACGACGCGCGGGCGCAAGGGCGTTTTCGCATGTCACCTGGGCGGAAACCCGATCGGAATTAAGCCTGCATTTCAAATCCGTTGGCATCGTCGTCGCCGATTGCGTTATGATCTCCCCAATGGGCAGGCTTGCGATCCTCGCATGGGCGTTTCTGGGACTTTTGCTGCTGAGCGCCGATGCCCAGCCGCAGCGCCGCGTGGCGTTGGTCATCGGCAACGGCACCTATGCCGAAGCCGGCACGCTGGCCAACCCGGTCAACGACGCGCTCGACATCGCCGACAAGCTGCGCTCCATCGGCTTCGAGGTCATCGAAGGCAATGATCTCGGCAAGCGCGAACTGGAACGCAGCATCGGCGCGTTCTCCGATGCCCTCGAAGGCGCCGGCGTCGGGCTTTTCTACTATGCCGGCCACGGCTTGCAGGTCGAGGGGCGCAATTACATCGTGCCGGTCGACGCCAGACTCGACATGCCGGTCAAGCTGCAGCTCGAGGCCGTGCCGATCGATGAAGTCCTCGACATCATGGAACAACAGACCAAGGTCAGCCTGGTGTTTCTCGATGCCTGCCGCAACAACCCGTTTGCCCGCAGCCTGAGCCGCACCGCCACCACCCGCTCCGCGACGGCGCTGGCCGGGCTGGCGCAGTTCGATTCGACGCGCGGCTCGTTCATCGCTTTCTCGACAGCACCTGGTGCGGTCGCCATGGACGGAAGCGGGCGCAACTCGCCCTTCGCCGAAGCCTTGCTGCGGCACATCGCCGAGCCCGGCCAGAGCATCAACGACATGATGATCGCGGTGCGCCGCGACGTGGTGTCGCAAACGCGCGAGGCGCAGCGCCCCTGGGAGCAGGGATCGCTGCTCGAGCGCTTCGAATTCGTCCCGGGCGGACAACCCGCCCAGCCGCAGAAGCCGGCCGCGGCTCCGGCACCCCCCACGGAAGTTGCAGCACTTGAACGATCCGTCGGCGACGACAAGGGATCGATCGAGAAATTCCTGCGCCGCGACTATCTGGCGCCGGACACCAAGGCGATGAACGAGACCGTCAAGCGGCTCTACGGCCCCTCCGCCACCATTTTCGGCACGCGCTACGACGCCGACGCCATCGCCAGGGTCAAGGCCGACTGGTTCGCGCAGTGGGCCTCCTGGTCGCTCGGCCTGGAGCCCGGCAGCCTGGAGGTCAGCCCGCACGGCGAGGATCGCGCCGAGGCGGTCTTTGCGATGCGCTATGACTATCTGCCGAGGGACAAGTCGGCGGCGCGCCTGACCGGCAAGGCGCGTGTCACGCTTGGCCTGGTCAAGGCAGACGGCGGCTGGCGCATTGAGTCCGAGACATCACAAGCGATGCAATAGAGATCGGCGGCGGCCAATCCAGCGGTGTCGGCAGCTCTTTGTGCCGCTCGCGTTTCATGTCGATAGGAATTTTTTCCTGACCTGGTGAGGGCAACTATGCTACATATTTGTCGATGGTGCTGATTTGCGCCAGTGACCCGCCGCCCAGGCGGGTTTTTGCTTTTTGATGCTCCATCCAACCAACACGCCGGCGAAGGCTCCTATGGAACCCGTTAACCCGGGATCGTTGCCCCTGCCGCCGCCACTGCCTGTAGGAGCTTGAAAACGGGGCGTTTCGTTTGATCACCGGGTCGCGTATATTGCCGGCGAAATTGTTGGCGAGGACGACAGAAATGGGCGTAGACGTCGATCCGGCGCGCAAATCGATCGGTGCGCGGCGCAACCCCGACAGCGCCGACGCCATTCTCGAAGCCGCCGAGGCCGTGCTGGTGGAGGCCGGTTATGCCGGTTTCTCGATCGAGGCGGTGGCGCGGCGGGCTCGCGCCGGCAAGCCCACCATTTACCGCTGGTGGCCGAGCAAGGCCGCATTGCTGCTCGAAGTCTACCAGCGCCAGAAACGCGTCGATGTTCCCGATACCGGGCGGCTGGAGGAGGATCTCGTCGGCTTCCTGAAAAACCTGTTCGCCCACTGGCGCGAGACATCGTCTGGCAGCGTGTTCCGGTCGCTTATCGCCGAGGCACAGTCGGATGACGCGGCGTCCGCGGCACTTGCCGACTACGCACTGGGCCGAAGGTCGCATACCGGCCAGATCATCGAACGCGCCAAGGCAAGGGGCGAAATCGGCGTCGACATCGATTCAGCGCTGGTCGCCGACCTGATCGCCTCATTCGCCTGGAAGCATCTGTTGACCAACCAGCTCGACGAGGACGAAGCCACGATAAGCAAGACGGTCAGCTACGTGATGCGAGGCATAGCAGCGCCTGGAAAGTAAAAGCGGCCGGCGCCGGCCGATAAAAAAGGGCGCGGCAACCCTTGGCTGCCACGCCCTTCAAAAAATTTCTTCAGGCTTACTTCCTTCAGACTTACTTGGCGCTTTCCAGCGTATCGACCGCCTTCTTCAGCTTCTCATCCGGGATCTCGACCTTGGCGCCGCCGCGCAGCGACTTGACCAGCGCAAAATACTTGTCGCGGATGACCGCCTGCCTGGCCTGGTCCTTGACGTCGTCGAAGGCCGGCGGCTGCTTGGTGCGCTTGTCCTCGAGCTTGATGACATGCCAGCCGAACTGCGACTGCACCGGCTGCTCGGTGTATTTGCCGACCTCGAGCGCGAAAGCCGCCTTGTCGAACTCCGGCACCATCTGGCCGGGTCCGAACCAGCCGAGATCGCCGCCGCTGGTCTTGCCGGAGGGATCGCTGGTGTGCTCGTTGGCAAGCTTCTGGAAGTCGGCGCCGCCGTCGAGCTGCTTGATGATGGCCTCGGCCTCTTCCTTCGTCTTCACGAGGATGTGACGGGCATGCACCTCGTTGGTGGGCGGCGTGTTGGCGATCTCCTGGTCGTAGCGGGCGCGAACCTCGGCGTCGGTGACCTTGTCGACGACACCCTTCTCGACCATCTCGCCATGCAGCGCACGCTGCTGCAGGAAGGCCATGCGGCGCTGGAAGTCGGGATCCTTGTCGAGGCCGGTGGTGACCGCCTGGGCGGCCATGACGCGGATTTCGATGGCAGCCGAGAGGGCCGCGGCGCGGCGCTGCTCGGGCGGCAGCTGGGCGAACTGCTGCGACAGCTCGCCTTCGGCAAGCACCAGGTCGGCTTCGGTCAAGGGCTGGCCGTTGATCGTGGCGATCACGGTGTTCGGATCGACCGGTGCCGCGGCAGGGGCTGCCGCATCCGCCGGGGCGGCGGGAGCGGTCTGCTGGGCCATCAGCGGCGACAGCGAAAATGCCGACAGGCCGAAAGCCAGGCCAAGGCTGGCGAGCGACGCACGGCGGAACAACAAGGACATAAGATGACTCCGGTAAGGGATTATGAGGGCGGGAAGGTTTCCAGATCAGCCGGATTGTGGCGGAATTTGGCGCGACCGGCAGGGCCAGCGCGGCGTTGACATCAGTTGAGCCCCCTCTTATCTGTCCAACGACTTTGCGTCCAGAACCGTTTTCCGGGCGCTTTTTGTGTTTGCCCGTGTTCAGGCGGTGCGTTCACGTGGATTTGATGGGGCCAGCCGGCGCCCATCTCAAGATTGAGAATTCTATCGAAAGGACCATTGTATGGTCAGTCTCGGCGGTCTCGCCCGTAAGGTTTTCGGTTCCTCCAACGACCGCCGGGTCAAATCGACCCGGCCCCGTGTCGAGGCGATCAACGCCATGGAAAACGAGATGCGGGCACTCTCCGACGAGGAGCTGGTCGCCCGCACCGCGAAATTCCGCCAGGACATCGCCAACGGCGCCACACTCGATGACCTTCTGGTGCCTGCCTTTGCCACCGCCCGCGAGGCGGCACGCCGCGTGCTTGGCATGCGCCCCTTCGACGTCCAGCTGATCGGCGGCATGGTGCTGCACAATGGCGGCATTGCCGAGATGCGCACCGGCGAGGGCAAGACCCTGGTCGCGACGCTGCCGGTCTACCTCAACGCGCTCGCTGGCAACGGCGTCCACGTCGTCACCGTCAACGACTATCTCGCCAGCCGCGACTCCGAATGGATGGGTCGCGTCTACAAGTTCCTCGGCCTTTCGGTCGGCGTCATCGTCCACGGCCTGTCCGACGAGGAGCGCCGCGTCGCCTATGCCGCCGACGTCACCTACGCCACCAACAACGAGCTCGGCTTCGACTATCTGCGCGACAACATGAAATACGAGCGCGCCCAGATGGTGCAGCGCGGTCACAATTACGCGATCGTCGACGAAGTCGACTCCATCCTGGTCGACGAGGCGCGCACGCCGCTGATCATTTCCGGTCCGCTCGAGGACCGTTCGGAAATGTACAACACCATCGACACCTTCATCATCCAGCTGCAGCCGCAGGATTATGAGATCGACGAGAAGCAGAAGACCTCGATCTTCACCGAGGAAGGCACCGAGAAGCTGGAGAACCTGCTGCGCGATGCCGGCCTGCTCAAGGGCGAGTCGCTCTACGACGTCGAGAACGTCGCCATCGTCCACCATGTCAACAATGCGCTGAAGGCTCACCGGCTGTTCCAGAAGGACAAGGACTATATCGTCCGCAACGACGAGATCGTCATCATCGACGAGTTCACCGGCCGCATGATGCCGGGCCGCCGCTATTCGGAAGGCCTGCACCAGGCGCTCGAAGCCAAGGAGCATGTGGCGATCCAGCCGGAGAACCAGACGCTCGCCTCCGTCACCTTCCAGAACTATTTCCGCCTCTACAAGAAGCTCGCCGGCATGACCGGCACGGCGCTGACCGAGGCCGAGGAGTTCGGCAACATCTACAATCTCGATGTCACCGAGATCCCGACCAACCTGCCGGTCATCCGCAAGGATGAGGATGACGAGGTCTACCGGACGGTCGAGGAGAAATACAAGGCGATCCTCAAGGAGATCCGCGAAGCCAGCGCCAAGGGCCAGCCGACGCTGGTCGGCACCACCTCCATTGAAAAGTCCGAGCAGCTGGCCGAACGCCTGCGCAAGGAAGGCTTCAAGGATTTCGAGGTGCTGAACGCCCGCCACCACGAGCGCGAGGCGGCGATCGTCGCCCAGGCCGGCAAGCCGGGCGCCATCACCATCGCCACCAACATGGCCGGCCGCGGCACCGACATCCAGCTCGGCGGCAATGCCGAGATGCGCATCGCCGACGAGTTGGGCGACATGCCTGAAGGCCCCGAGCGCGAGGCCAAGGAAAAGGCCATCCGCGACGACATCGCCAAACTGAAGGAAAAGGCGCTGGCCGCCGGCGGCCTCTACGTGCTCGCCACCGAACGCCACGAATCGCGCCGCATCGACAACCAGCTCAGAGGCCGTTCCGGCCGCCAGGGCGACCCCGGCCGCTCGAAATTCTTCCTGTCGCTGCAGGACGATCTGATGCGCATCTTCGGTTCCGAGCGCATGGACGGCATGCTGCAGAAGCTCGGCCTCAAGGAAGACGAGGCGATCATCCATCCATGGATCAACAAGGCGCTGGAAAAGGCGCAGAAGAAGGTCGAGGCGCGCAACTTCGACATCCGCAAGAACCTGCTGAAATACGACGACGTCTCCAACGACCAGCGCAAGGTGGTGTTCGAGCAGCGCATCGAGCTGATGGACGGCGAAGGCCTCTCGGAAACCATTGCCGAGATGCGCGAGGGCGTCATCGACGAGATCGTCGCCAAGGCCATTCCCGAAAACGCCTATGCCGAGCAGTGGGATGTTGCCGGGCTGAAGGCCGAGGTCGCCGAATTCCTTAATCTCGACCTGCCGGTCGAGGAGTGGGCCAAGGAAGAGGGCATCGCCGAGGACGACATCCGCGAGCGCATCACGCAGGCCGCCGACGCCGCCGCCAAGGAGCGCTCCGAGCGCTTCGGCCCCGAGGTGATGAACTATGTCGAGCGCTCGGTGGTGCTGCAGACGCTCGACCATCTGTGGCGCGAGCACATCGTCAATCTCGACCATCTGCGTTCGGTCGTCGGCTTCCGCGGCTACGCCCAGCGCGATCCGCTGCAGGAGTACAAGGGCGAGGCATTCGAGCTGTTCCAGGCTATGCTCGGCAATCTGCGCCAGGCCGTCACCGCGCAACTGATGCGCGTCGAACTGGTGCGCCAGGCCGCCGAAGCACCGCCGCCCGAAGCGCCCGACATGTTCGGCATGCATATCGACGGCACCACCGGCGAGAATGATTTCGACGGCGGCGAAACCGCCCTCCTGGTCCGTCCGGAGACGACCGCCATTGTCGCTCCCGAGAACCGCGACCCGAACAACCAGGCGACCTGGGGCAAGGTCGGCCGCAACGAAGCCTGCCCCTGCGGCTCCGGCAAGAAATACAAGCACTGCCACGGGGCTTTTGCGTAAGCGCGCCCTCTCCCCTTCTTCCCGTCTCTATACGGGGAGAAGGACAAGCTCACCCAACCGTTTCTTAATGTGTCTTTGCTACACAACAGCCTGAAAAAGAGGCGGAAAACGGAGAGTAATCGGGGTGCGCTTTTCCGCGGCCACGACAGCCGGGCGGTTCTTGCCGCAGCGTTTGGCGCTGCGCATCGGGCCGTTGCTTGGCCGCATTGATGCCGTGCTGTTCACCGCCGACGAACGCGGCGAGGCCGGCCGCATGTCGGTCATCGCTTTCTCCATCCGCATCATCAGCGCCGTCATCGCCTTCGTCAGCCAGGTGCTGATGGCACGCTGGATGGGCTCGTTCGAATACGGCATCTTCGTCCTTGTCTGGGTGACGATGGTCATCGTCGGCAACCTCGCCTGCCTCGGCTTCCACACCTCGGTCATCCGCTTCATTCCCGAATACCGCGAGCGCGGCATGCTGGCCGAATTGCGCGGCATCGTGCTTGCCAGCCGGCTGTTCGTGCTGATCGCCTCCACGCTCATCGCCGGGCTTGGCGCGCTCGGCGTCTGGCTGGCCGCGCCATTGATCGAAAACTACTACGTGGTGCCGTTCATCCTCGGCGTCATCTGCCTGCCGATGATCGCCATGTCCGATTTGCTGCAAGGGCTGGCGCGCGCCAATTCATGGGCGCTGTTCGCGCTGTCGCCGACCTATCTGGTACGCCCGGTGCTGATCCTGCTGTTCATGGCGCTGATGCTGGCCGCCGGTTATGCGCCCGACGCCAGGACCGCCATCTTCGCTTCGATCGCCGCCACCTACGTCACCACGCTCGGTCAACTCATCGGCGTTACCCAGCGCATGGAAAAGCGGATCCCGGCCGGACCGATGAAGGTCCATTTCGCGCAATGGTTCATCGTGTCGCTGCCGATCTTCCTGGTTGAAAGCTTCTTCTTCCTGCTCACCAACGCCGACGTGCTGATGGTCGGCGCCTATATGGATCCCAACGACGTCGCCGTCTATTTCGCCACCGTCAAGACGCTGGCGCTGGTGCATTTCGTCTATTTCGCCGTCAAGGCCGGCGTTGCCCAGCGCTACGCGCAGTTCACCCATGGCGAGCCGCAAAAGCTCGCCGCCTTCGCCCGCGAGACGGTGTCGTGGACGTTCTGGCCCTCGCTGCTGATGGCAATGCTGGTGCTGGCGCTAGGTGAGCCGATGCTGGTGCTGTTCGGCCCTGAATTCAGCAATGGCTATCCGCTGTTGTTCCTGCTGGTTTTCGGCGTTGTGGCGCGGGCCGCCGTCGGTCCGTGCGAAAGCCTGCTGACGATGAGCGGCAACCAGAACATCTGCGCCGCCGTCTATGCCATGACGCTGGCCTTCAACATCGGCCTCAACGTGATGCTGATCCCGCATTTCGGCCTGTGGGGCGCGGCCATGGCCACGGCATTTGCCATGATCTTCGAAGCCTGTGCGCTATCCTTCACCGTATGGCGCAAGCTCGGCATCGTCATGCTTATCTTCGTGCCTGCGAAAGGAGCCGCGTGATGGCCGCCATCCCGTTGCTTGAGGAAACCAGCGGCGGCACGGCCGGCGCCATGGTGTCCGGCCTTGCAGGGCTGACCCGCGACCCCGACCCCGCCCATATCGAGATCCTCGCCAACAACCGGCCAGAGCGCAAGCTCGCCATCTACCCGGCATCGGCCGGCTTCGACCTGGTCGAGGAACTGGATTATCTCTGCACCCGCACCGTCGAGCCGAACGTCTTCTTCAACCCGCGTTTCCTGGCGCCGGCCATGCCCCGGCTGGAGGATCGCGAGGTGCGGCTGGCGGTGATCCGCGACGGCGACGAATACCGCAACCGGCTGCGCCTTCTGGTGCCGTTCTCGGTGGAACGACCGGGGATGCCGCTCGGCGTTCCGGTCATGCGCACATGGTCGAGCCCGTTCGGTCCACTAGGCACGCCGCTGGTCGACCGTGACGACCCGGTGGGCGTCGTCGAGGATTTTTTCTCGATGCTGTCGCGCCCACACCTGAAGCTGCCGAAAGTCTTCGTCCTGCCTGACATCCGGCTTGATGGCCCGGTGGCGAGCCTGTTTGCCACCGTGGCCGAGACGCGCGGCCTGATGCTGGTCACCACCGGCCAGAGCCAGCGCCCCGCGCTGGAGAGCCAAGCCGACGGGGACGAGTATCTGAAGGCCTCGCTGCGCGCGCATCATTTTCGCGAGTTCCGCCGGCTGAAGCGGCGCCTCGGCGACCTCGGCAAACTGGAGCATGTCGTGGCGCGCGGCCCTGAAGAGATCCGCCACGCCATCGAAAGCTTCCTGACGCTGGAAGCGGCCGGCTGGAAAGGCCGAGAACGCACCGCCATGGCGATCGACCGCTACCGCGCCGCCTTCGCCCGCGAGGCCGTGCATCGGCTGGCCGAACAGGACATGTGCCGCATCCATTCGCTGACGCTGGACGGTCGCACCATTGCTTGCCTGATCGTGTATGTCGAAGCCGGCGTCGCCTACACCTGGAAGACCGCCTATGACGAGACGCTGGCTGCCTATTCGCCCGGCACATTGCTGATGATCGAGGTGACCAGGCAGCACCTCGACGATCCCAACATCATGATGACCGATTCCTGCGCCATGCCCGACCATCCGGTGATGAGCCGGCTATGGACCGAGCGCAAGCCGATGGGCACGCTGGTGATCGGCCTAACGCCGGACGCCGACCGACTCACCCGCCAAGCCGCCTCGCAACTGCACCTCTACCGCGAGACCCGCAACATGGCCCGCCTGCTGCGCCTCCGGATGAAGAGCTTGCTGGGACGGCGGTAGGGCGTAGGGGTGCCGTGCCGCCTAGTCTAAGCGTCAAGTGCCCAGGAGGCCAACCCTGTTTTGAAAGCTAATGTGATCGACCTCTCCGCGAAAACAGTTCGGCAGTGATTTCGTCTCTGTCCCCATTATGCCTAGCAATCAAAGCCAGCGCTTCCTGGCGGCCAATGTTCCCGAGCTTCATGAGGTACGGAACCTCAAACGTTCTCTTGTTGAGGCGCCATTCTGGCACACGCCGTTTTCCTGCTTTTCGCGCTGTTGTTCCATCTTGACGCATCACCTTTCACTCCTCTCCCCGACATGATGATGCCGTCGCATATTCCGCGCCACGTCCCGCTTCGGAGGTAAGGCAACGTGTGGTCGCAATGACATTCTACCGCCAATAGGCGTAGTTGCGCAGTTGCTAATATACCCATAAATTAATCAGTGCGGCAGTAACAAACCCACCGGAGTGGCCGGTACGCTGCATGACTTTGGCAATTGGCATTGGAGATCTGGTGGGAGTCACGGCCACTGTGCGCAGGCGGATTGACGATGAGCGCGTCAGCGTGTCGGTCCCGAACTATGATTGCCCGCAATCGATCCGAAGCTATGATTTTGCGCATTCGATCCGCACCGAGGTGCAGCGGGGAGATCAGATCGAGCTTGTTGGCGAGGTCACCCGGATCGATGGCGAGACGGTGACAATCGACCTGGGGCCGCTGGTGACGGTCGAAATCGATATGGTCAGGCTCATCGAGAGATACCGGCCAAAGCAGCGCAGGACGCCACTCTGAGGCCCATTCTTTCTACGGATTCCTCAATCGATCCGCAACGCCAGCATCGTGATGCACGATGGGCCTGATCCTGCTTCGACCTCGTACGCACGGCTATGGGTTTGAGCGATCCTTCGCCAAAGCGTTGAAAAGCAACGTGCACGCCACCAGCGATACGAGCCCGCCTAACAGGTCGTCCCCCGTCAGGCCGAAAAACGCCAACGCTGCCACTGCTGTTCACCCAGGCGCGAATTGATCAGCCTTCCTGTCCATCACCAGGGCTACACCGCGAGCCGCGGCTATCTTTGCGATAAGAGCCTCTAAATCGGCATCCGATCGCATCGATCCGGTTTTCTGTCGGAGCAGGGAAACCGCCAGTGTGACAGAAAGGGGAAACTTCCCCTTCGCCTCGCTCATAATTTCGTCGGCCGCCGCCGCAACGTTACAGAGCTCTGGTGCAACTTTGATCCTCATGGCCAGCCACCTCCATACAAAGGTCGCGCGCCATAAACTCTCGAACCCAATCCAAGTTCCAACCAAACCGAGCTGGCTGGTGTCGCGCCTCGGAGCGGCAGCGGGCCAGTCATTGATGCTGGGGATCAAAACCAGCATAGGGCAACGAGCGGCTGCGCTGTTGATTGCGGACCGATTATTTTAGAGAAATTGAATATTCGAATAAACGGCCTATAATTTGCCAGCCGGCAAACCCACCCTCTTTGCCGGTAAGGCCCGGCGGTCAAACCCCGAGCCACCGCTATGGCCGCCGGACCGCCGGAAGACGGTCGGCAACGCTACGACGTTGTGCCGGGGTGAGGCAGGCACGAATCGGTGGCGACGCCCAGCCAAGGGAGGTCATTCGCATGCACACGGCAGCACTGCAGCTTCGATCGCTCCGAGAAGCTTTATTGCCAATGATGGGGTTTACCGCCTGGCACGAAAGCGTCAGCGAAGAAGGCACGCCCATTTGGACACGTTACATCGCGAAAACGGACTCATGGGAGGTCCGTCCGATGACGCCTGAAGAGGAGGCCAAGGCTTTCTGGTGGTATTGTCCACCATTTATTTGAACCCGTCCGAGGCGCCGCAGCCACTGTCTGGCCTCAAAGCCCGCGCCACGGAGGGACCGCTGGCGCGGGCCGGCCGATGTGCCCACCAGCCTGCGACGGAGCCAAGCAGCGGCGTCCGAAGCATGAACTCAACAATTCAAGCCCGCTAATGTTCCAGCCTCTTTTGTGGGGTTCGATCCAACCAGGTATCTGCCAACGCAAAAGGCCGCCACCTTGCGGCAGCGGGCCAAGTCATGGGCGACCGGCGCGCAAAACGAAATCGTCAAGGTGACCTCGGCCATGTTCGGCTGGGCTGTGGACAGCGCCGTTGGCGAAATAACTGACAAAATCAGCGCCTGAAAAATGGGGTGGTGCCCCTAGCCGGGATCGAACCAGCACTCCTTGCGGAACTCGATTTTGAGTCGAGCGCGTCTACCAATTCCGCCATAGGGGCTCAGGCCGGGCGGCCTGGATGGGCGCGGACTATACGGTCGGAGGCCTGTTCGTCAACTGGCCAATTGTCGATGGCCCGGATGCGACCAAACTTCACCTTTCGATTTCGTGACGGCGCTGCCATTGTGCAGCGCGGAAAATCTTTCTAGACAGGCGGCGCATCAAAGTGCGGCGCGTCTGACGGGATGGATGGCGCGCGCTTGTTTGGGTCTTTGTTTTGTGCATGCCCGTTGGTTGTGCATGCCGATGTCCCGAAACCGCTGCGCATTTTTGGGCGACACGCATAGGAGTGCCAATGCTTCGCGGACTTTACGACTGGACCTTGTCGCTGGCGGCAAGGAAATCCGCGGAATGGTGGCTTGCCATCATCGCCTTCATTGAAAGCTCGTTCTTTTTCGTGCCGGCCGATGTGCTCTATCTGCCGATGGCGTTGGCACGCCCCGACCGCGCCTACCGCTATGCGCTGACCGCCACGGCCGCCTCGGTGCTGGGCGGCATCGCCGGCTGGATGATCGGCTACTTCGCCTACGACGCCGTCGCCCGTCCGATCCTGGAGCATTTCGGCGGCCTGTCGACCTTCGAGCGCTGGCAGAATTCTGGCACCGGCCTGATGCTGGTGCTGCTCGTTACGTCCGGTCTCGCGCACCTGCCGCCGATCAAGGTCGTCACCATCCTTGCCGGCGCCCTGCACGTCAATTTGCTGATCTTCATCATCTCGGCCATCGTCGCGCGCGGCGCGCGCTTCCTGCTGCTGGCCTGGCTGCTGCGCCGCTATGGCGAGCCGATCCGCGAATTCATCGAAAAGCGTCTCGGACTGATCGCCGGCGCCGGCGCAGCTGCCCTGATTTTGCTCTATATCCTCGTCAAATACGCGTTCTAGTCCTGTCGCCCAAAAGTGCCCGGCGCTGTTGGGACAAGGACAGGGACAAAGAGCGCGGCGAACTCAACGGACGAAGAACACGATGACAGCGACCATGAATGCCGACACCGGACGCCAGCGGACGCGCACCGCCTTGTTTCTCGCCGTCGCGATGGCCGCTACCGTGGGCTCGGCGCTGGGCTTCCAGTATCTCGGCGGCTACATCCCCTGCCACCTCTGCCTTGAACAGCGCACCCCCTACTACATCGGCGCGCCGCTAATGCTGCTGGCGGTGATTGCATCGATGCTGCGCGCGCCAGCCTGGCTGACGCGCGGCCTGCTGGCCATAGGCGGCCTGCTGATGCTCTACGGCCTCTATCTCGGTGTCTATCACTCCGGCGTCGAATGGCAGTGGTGGGCCGGCCCGACCGATTGCACCGCCGGCGCCGGACCGGTGGACACCGGCGGCAAGGGCGTGCTCGACGCGCTCGACAAATTCGTGCCGCCTTCCTGCGACAAGGCGGCGCTGCGCATCCTCGGCCTGTCGCTGGCCGGCTGGAACGCCATTGCCAGCCTTGTCCTGGCCGCCGTCGCCTTCCGCGGCGCCCTCACCCCCGACTGAGCAAATTCGTTTGGCCGGCGCGGCGCAGAGTTCGCGCAAAAATTCGGCAGGCTGAGTTGGATGGCGCGGCTTTCGACGTCCGAGCCAGATCGACCCCCACTCCGTCTCGGCTTCTCCGAGCCACCTCTCCCCCGATCGACGGGGTAGAGGAAGGGCGCGAGGCTATTGTTGCCAGCGCCCCTCCAACAGGCTCCCTTAGTGGGGGAAGACGGTCCTTACCCGCGAAGCCGCTGATAAGTGAGCGCGACCGAGCTGGTTCGATATCGAGGAGTGTCAGGTCTGCTAGGCATGCGAGCATCGGAAGCGCAGACAATTGCTCCAGACGGCCAGCCTCCCGAATTCTCGGACGATCTCAAGGTTCAAGTTCGACATCCCAGTAGAGATAATCCATCCAGCTTTCATGCAGATGGTTGGGCGGGAACAGGCGGCCGTTGTTGTGCAAATCATGCACCGTCGGCTGGAAAGGTTTCTGCAGCGGCCACATCTTGGCATGCGCCGGCATCATGCCGCCCTTCCTGAGATTGCAGGGCGAGCAGGCGGCAACGACATTTTCCCACGTCGTCGCGCCACCGCGATGGCGGGGGATGACGTGATCGAAGGTCAGGTCCTCCGGCGTGCCGCAATACTGGCATTGGAAGCGGTCGCGCAGGAAGACGTTGAATCGGGTGAAGGCCGGGTGCCTGGACGGCTTCACATAGGCCTTCAGGCTGACGACGCTCGGCAGCTTCATCGAGAAGGTCGGCGAGGAGACGGCGTGCTCGTATTCGGCGACGATGTTCACCCGGTCGAGGAACACCGCCTTGATGGCATCCTGCCAGGACCAGAGCGACAGAGGGTAATAGCTGAGCGGACGGTAATCCGCATTCAGCACCAGTGCTGGAAGCCCATCCGGAGATACGGCGACCGTCACGTGTTTACCTCCTTGGTTCTAGACCCGAACGGCGCGGATACTGTAAGCCTGACATGACAGGGATGTGAAGCGGATTGTCGCGTCGCTGAAGCGCCAAAAATGCGTGATTTTCATGCCTTTTTGCGGATTAAGCCGGCGGCGCGGCGTCCCGCCCTCCGGTTTCGCGATAATAGGACCAGAAAAGCCGCGATGCGACACCTCGCCACGGGCTCCATGATTCGGCCAGCGCGATCAGTATTTTCTCCGGCGGACGCGGCTCGATGCCGAGCGCGTGACCGACCGCGCTCTGCAAGGCGACGTCGCGCGCCGGAAAAATGTCGGGGTGGCCGGCGGCGAACAAAAGATACACTTCCGCCGTCCATGGACCGATGCCGGACACCGCCGTCATCGTCGCGATCGCCTCCTGGGCATCGAGCGAACAGAGGTGATGGAGGTCGAGCCCATCGGCCACCGCCTGGGCAATGGCGATCAGCCCACGCTGCTTCGGCCGCGACAGGCCGGCCTCGCGAAACATGTCTTCGCCGGCGGCAAGAATCGCCTGCGGCGTCAGCGGATCGACCAGTTTGACCAGCCGGCCGAAGATCGCATCGGCGCTGGCGCGGGACACTTGCTGCGAGACGATGATCGAAGCCAGACTCCGGAAACCTGGCTCCGAAAGACGCAGCGGCACCTCGCCGGCCATGCCGCGCACCTTTTCCAGGCGCGGGTCGATCACGCAAAGCGCGTCGAGCCCCCGGGCAATGTCGTCTGATGTGGCGATGCGCTGCATGTTTCTTGTTCCTTGACTCTCGACAAGGTAGCAATTGGCGAAGCGCCGCAAAACCTGATTGCCGCCGGACAAATGACACTCCTGACATTCCGCTTCGCCCCCAGCCCCAATGGCGATCTGCATCTCGGTCACGCCTATTCGGCGCTGCTCAATCAGAAATTGACTGACGCCACCGGCGGCCGCCTGCTGCTGCGTATCGAGGATATCGACACGACGCGCTGCACGCCGCAATTCGAGGCAGGCGTGCTTGCCGATCTGAAGTGGCTGGGGCTTGGCTGGGAACAGCCGGTGCGCCGCCAGTCCGAGCATTTCGCTGAATACGAGACGACGCTTGACTGGCTCATTCGGGACGAACTCGTCTATCCCGCCTTCATGAGCCGTGGCGAGATCCGGGCCTTCATCACCGACAGCGAAGAGCGCGGACGCGACTGGCCTCGCGATCCCGACGGCGTGCCGCTCTACCCCGGCGCCGACAAGGCGCTGCCGGTGAAGGAACGCAAGCGACGGATCGCCGAGAACGCGCCCTTCGCCTGGCGGCTGGATATCGACGCCGCCCTGGCGCGTGCCGGCAAGGACCTCGCATGGGCCGAATTCAGCGACGAGACGCTCGTCGCGACACGCGCGATCGAAGCCCGGCCGCAGGACTGGGGCGACGTGATCGTGGCGCGCCGCGACATCCCGACCAGCTACCACCTCGCCGTCGTCATGGACGATGCCCTGCAAGGTGTCAGCCATGTCGTGCGCGGCCAGGATCTGTTCTCCGCCACCGGCGTGCAGCGCCTGCTGCAGGAACTCCTCGGACTGCCGCAACCGGCCTACTTCCATCATCGCCTTATCCTAGGGCCGGATGGACGGAAGCTGTCCAAGAGCCTCGGCGATACCGGCCTTGCCGCGTTGCGCAATGCCGGCGCATCGGTGGACGACGTCAGGCGGATGGTCGGGCTTTGAGCCTGGCGAGGCCAGAGAAGCCGCGTGGCGAATTCGGGTCACGTCGGTTTGAAATTTGTCCCGTCGTCAACCGCCATCAACCGACTGTCGCGTGACGGTCGAAACTTCTGTATGCTTGGCGCCAAGCGGTGGAGGCTTCCATGAAGCGACATCTGACTGACGAAGAAAAGGCGCGCGTTCGCGACAGGCTGACGGCAATCGAGGGCGCCAGGTACCCGGACCATATCGTTTCGGTCATGGTGAGCAACGAGTCCGACGACAACGGCGATCCGGTATGGTCGGTAGTCAAGTCGTTTGACGACAGGGAAGCTGTCTATGGGCACAGCCCGCTCATCAAGTGGCCGGGGTGCAGCTGGTAGCAAAAATTCAGTCCCCGAAATCTTAAACAGGGCCGAATTCGCCGTCGGTTGAATTCCAGTGATGTATGGATCAATCGTTTCGTTTTGCGCGTCGGCTTGAACCGCATTAGAGCAGCGCCACGATCAACTCTCCCCAGCGCGGCGGTCTCCCGAACATGCACAACATCAAGCGGTTCATTCCCGCCACCTTCGTTGTCCTGTGGGCAACCGGCTTCATCGGCGCGCGCTACGCCATGCCGTGGGCCGAGCCGTTCACCTTTCTTGCCGGGCGTTTCGTGCTGGCTGCGATCCTGCTCGCCGTCCTGATGCTCGTGCTGGGATCGAAGAGAGCCACCCGCACTGAAGCGCTGCACGCCACCGGCGCCGGCATCCTGATGCATGGCGTCTATCTCGGCGCCGTCTTCTGGGCCATCCACAGGGGCATGCCGGCCGGATTTTCGGCCCTCATCGTCGGCCTGCAGCCCCTGATCACCGCCGTGCTTGCCGGCAAGTTTCTCGGCGAGGCGATCCTGCCGCGTCACTGGGCCGGGCTTGGCATCGGCCTCATCGGCATCGTCATCGTGCTGTGGCCGAAACTGGGCGCGCTCGGCGGCGGCGTGACGGCGGCGACGCTGACCGCCTCGCTGGTCTCGGTGCTCGGCATGAGCGCCGGCACCATCTGGCAGAAGCGTTTTGCCTCCGGCGGCGACCTCGTCGCGGCGACCATGTGGCAATATGTCGGGGGCGCCTCTTTGATGATCCTGGCTTCGCTCGCCTTCGAGACACGCACCGTCGTCATCAACGGCGAATTGATTTTCGCCATGGCATGGCTGGTGCTGGTGCTGTCGCTCGGCGCCATCTTCCTGCTGATGGTGATGATCCGCGACGGCGAGATGTCGAAAGTGGCCTCGCTGTTCTACCTGGTGCCGGCGGTGACGGCCATCATCGCCTGGGCCCTGTTCGACGAGCAACTCAACGCGCTGCAGATTGTCGGCATGGCGATCACGACATTCGGCGTCGGCCTGGCAACGGCTCGACCGGCCAAGCCTCGGCCTGTCAATCAACCGACCCGGGCGCGCGCCTCCAGATAGCGGCTGATCGCGGCATTGAGTTCGCCGCCGAGGATGAAGATCGCCGAGAGCATATAGAGGAAGACCACCGCGATCATGATCGAGGCGAGGCCGGCATAGGTCGTCACATAAGACGAGAAGTGATCGAGATAGGTGGCGAAGACGGTCGAACCGACGAGCCATGCCGCCAGCGTGAAGATGATGCCCGGTACGATCGAGACCAGGCGGCGCCTGCCCGCCGGCAGCCAGAAATGCACGGCAAACAATCCGCCGACAATGACCGCCGAGGCGATGACATACCGCCACAGCGTGATCGTGCCCATATAGGGCTTGATCCCTTCGATATGGGCTTCGGCGAGCCGCGCCAGCAGTGGCGCGAACACCAGGAGCACGCTGATCGCCAGGAAACCGGCCGTCGCGATCAGAACGAAGATGATGCTCTGCACCCGGCGGTAGATGATGCCGCGCGTTTCCGAGACGCGATAGGCGCGGTTGAGCGATGTGCGCAACGCCTCGATGCCGTTCGAGGCAAAGTAGGCGGCAAGCAAAACGCCGTAGGTCAACAGGTCGGTGCGCCTGACGGTCAGCACATTGAGCACCTCGCGCGCGATCGGCTTGGCGATCTGCTCGGGCCAGGTGTCGAAGACCAGATGCACGGCCGTATCTGAGAATGCCTGCGCACCGAGGAAGCTCGCCAGCGTCGTGGCGAAAATCAGGAATGGAAACAGCGCCATCAGCGAGGTGATCGCCAGATGGCTGGCCATCGCCCAGCCGTCATCGGTGTTGAAATGGCCGAGCGCGTCGTAGAGCACGCGGCGCAGGGCGACAATATTCCGCAGCAAGAACCCGCGCTCCCTTCGATTGTCTCGACGCCGCGAATATGGGAAGGGATTGCGGCAAATGGCAACCCTTGGCGAAACCACGAACAGTCAGGCGCAAGCGATGCGCTCGATCATCGTCACCGGCGCCTCGTCGGGAATAGGCGCCCACTGCGCCCGCGCGTTGAAGGCGGAAGGCTGGCGGGTGTTTGCGACGGCACGCAAGCCGGAGGACATCGCCGCACTCGAAGCGGACGGCATCGAGGCCTTCTATCTCGACTACACTGAAGCCGCATCCATTGAAGCGCTGGTGGCATCAGTTCTGGATCGCACAGGCGGCCGGCTCGACGCCTTGTTCAACAATGGCGCCTACGCGCAACCCGGCGCCGTCGAGGACCTGCCGGTGGCCGCGCTCAAGCAGCAATTCGAGGCGAATTTCTTCGGCTGGCACGAGCTGACCCGGAGGCTGGTGCCGGTGATGCGCCGCCAGGGGCAAGGCCGCATCGTCCACTGCTCGTCGATCCTCGGCCTCGCGCCGGTGCGCTTTCGCGGCGCCTATTCGGCTTCGAAACACGCGCTGGAGGGTCTGATGCTGTGCCTGCATCAGGAACTTCGAGGCAGCGGCATCCATGTCTCGCTGATCGAACCCGGGCCGGTAACGTCGAAGATCGCCAGCAATGCGCTGCCATGGTTCCTGCAGAACATCGATCACGAGAATTCGGTCCACCGCCTCGACTATGAGGCGCAACTGGCAAGGCTGCGGGCCGGCGGCAGCCAATCGGCACTGAAGCCGGGGCCGGAAGTGGTTCATGCGGCGCTGCGCCATGCGCTTCTGTCGCGGCGCCCGCGCCCGCACTATGTGGTAACAGTGCCGGCTAAGATCGGTGCGGCTCTCAAACGCATCCTGCCCGCATCGCTGCTCTACCGCTTCCTTGCTAAACGCGCTTGAACCAACCGAACTGGGAACACACCATGGCAACCGTCTTCAACATCCTCGCCATTCTGGCCATGGTCGCCGTGGTGATCGTGCTCGTTCGCGGCCTCGTCAACATGATGCGTGGCGGTTCCGGCGTCACCTCGAACAAGCTGATGCAGGCGCGTGTTCTGCTACAGGCCGTGGCGCTGGTGCTGATCCTGCTGGCGGTGTATTTCACCCGCAAGTAAGGGCCGTTCGGGAGGCGACGTGGTCAAGCTAAACAAGATCTACACCCGCACCGGCGATGATGGCACCACCGGCCTCGGCACCGGCGAACGGCGGCTGAAATCGGACCTGCGGGTAGACGCCTACGGTACGGTCGACGAAACCAATGCCTGCATCGGCATCGCCCGGGTTCACACGGCAGTCACCCACCCGGCGATCGACGCCATGCTTTCCCGCATCCAGAACGATCTCTTCGACCTCGGCGCCGATCTCGCCGTGCCCGACGACGGCAAGCCGCTCGGCTATGAGCCGCTACGCATCATCGCCACGCAAACCGACCGGGTCGAAAAGGATATCGACCTGCTCAACAAGGACCTTCAGCCGCTCAGGTCCTTCGTGCTGAACGGCGGCACGCCGGCCGCCGCCGCCCTGCATCTCGCCCGCACCGTGGCGCGGCGGGCCGAACGGCTGATGGTGGCCCTGGCCCAGGACCCGAGCGAGCACGTCAACCGCGATGGGCTGAAATACATCAACCGCGTCTCGGATTTCCTTTTTGTCGCCGCCCGGGCGGTCAATGACAACGGAAATGCCGACGTGCTATGGGTTCCCGGCAAGAACCGCTGAACTGTCCGAAAGCGCGAGGGGGCCAGGGGACCGATGTTCATCCCGCTCTACGACACCAACAGGCTGCGGCACATCCGGCTGCAATATGTGACGATCGGTTTGATCGTGGTCAACGCCCTGGTCTACTTCGCCACCGCGCTCGGCGGCGAGAATTTCTCCAATGCCGCCGTGCTTGGCCTTGGCTTCATCCCGGCCGTTGTCCATGACACCGCGGAGCTCGATCCTCGCTTTGTCGTCGTCCCCGAAAGTCTGAGCTACCTGACCTATTCCTTCCTGCATGCCGACATCTTCCACCTCGGCGGCAACATGCTGTTCCTGTGGGTGTTCGGCGACAATGTCGAGGACGCCCTCGGCCACGTCCGCTACCTCATCTTCTATCTGTTGTGCGCGATCGCCGGAGCCGCCTTCCAGGGCCTCATCGCCTGGGATTCGCAGGTGCCGCTGATCGGTGCGTCCGGCGCCATCGCCGGCGTGGTCGTCGCCTATCTGATCCTTTATCCGCGCGTGAAGGTATGGGTGCTGGCCTTTGCCCGCATCCCGCTGCGCATTCCGGCCTTCATCCCGCTGGTCCTGTGGGTGGCGTTCCAAGTGGTGATGTTTGCCGCCGGCGGCGAGGACCAGATTTCATGGGCCTGCCACATCGGCGGCATCATCGCCGGCGCCATTCTGGTGCTTGTCTTGCGCAGCCGCGGCGTGCCGCTGTTTGCCGGCCCCGACGAGGATGTCACTGTCGCTCCCGCTGACCAGCCTGCCGTTGCGGCCGAACCGGTGACCCCCGACCCGCCTGCCGCAACGCCGCGCTGGGGGCGAGGAAACGCTTCCAGTCCGGACTGAACCGATTTGAGCGGCTTGCAGCGTATTGACGTGCTGGGTTGCCGCAACTACGGAAACGTCTCCGTCGCAGCCTAAGGCGGTCAAAGACCAGAATTTCCATCCGGAATGTCGGCTTTCGACAACTCAGAAAGGGCGCAGGCTGTTATAGCGCGCCTAATTATCTTGAAGAGGTGACAGGCAATGAAGATCCTTGTGCCCGTAAAGCGGGTTGTGGATGCGAACGTCAAGGTTCGCGTGAAGGCTGATGGTTCGGCGGTGGAACTCGCCAACGTCAAGATGGCGATGAATCCGTTCGACGAGATCGCGGTTGAAGAGGCGATCCGGCTGAAGGAAGCCGGCAAGGCCGAGG
>NZ_JBFUCU010000026.1:0-74499 GCF_056405075.1 Mesorhizobium sp. P2_A12 | reverse complement strand
ACGCAGGATGAACATGCCGGCCTTCATCGCATTGGCCGACAACAGCACTTCGGGAACGAACAGGATGCCGTCGCGAAAATCCTCGCCGACGATGCGCATGCCTTCGACCAGCGCCTCGGTCAGCACCTTGTAAGGCGCCCAGCCGCGCTCGAGCAGGATGTTGGTGCCTTCCTCGATCTCTTCCTTCAGCCCGTCATAGAGATCGTCGTGCATCTGCTGCACCAACTCGTCGTCGGAAAGTTCGGAAAGGATGATCTCGTCGTCGGACATTTTGCCTGCGCCAATTGCTTGTCAGTGATTTACGGGCCGCCGGCACCTTTTGTCATAGGTGCCGGCGGCATTGCTTGCACGTCTCGGGAGTTAAATCAGGCGTCCAGCCAAACGTTCTGGAAGTCCATTTCGTAGGTCTGGTGCATTCCGTAGTTCTTCACCTTCTTGCTCATGTGGCAGTAGAGCTTCTGCCAGAACGGCTGGATGATGACGCCGGAATCCTGCAGGATCTGCTCGACGTCCTTCATCACCTCCTTGCGCTTGGCAGGATCGGCCAGCGAAAGCGCCTGCTTCAGCTTGGCGTCGAAATCCGGGTTGGCATAGGCCGTTTCGTTCCAGGCCTCGCCCGAGCGGTAGCCGAGCGCCAGCACCTGGACGCCCAGCGGCCGCATGTACCAGATGGTCATCGAGTACGGATACTTCGTCCAGTCGTTCCAGAAGGTCGAGCCCGGCAGCACCGTACGCTTCACCTTGATGCCGGCATCGCGCAATTGGCCGGCGATCGCATCGCCAGTGTTCTTCTGCCATTCGTCCTCGACGGTGATCAGTTCGTGCTCGAAGTCGGCCTGCCCGGCATCCGCCATCAGCTTCTTGGCGGCGGCGGCATCGCGTGTCTTCTTGGGCAGCGGATAGTATTCGGGATGGATCGGGGCGACGTGGTGGTTCTCGCCGACCGTGCCGAGCCCGGCGTAGCCGAGCTGCATGACGGCATTGTTGTCGACGGCCATCTGGAGCGCATTGCGCACCCGCTGGTCGTCATAGGGCTTGTGGGTGATGTTGGTGCGGGCAACGAGCGTGGTCGCCGTCGCGACCTCCGATTTCACCAGATCCATCTTATCGAGGGCCTCGATGAAGTCGGCCGGCGTTTCGAAATCGAGGTCGATCTCGCCGGATTCGAAAGCATTCAGCGTGGCGTTGAAGTCGGTGCCGTAGTCGATGAACTCGACACCGTCGAGCGGCGTTTCGCCACCCCACCACTTGCCGTTCTCGCGACGCTTGACGACCGCCTTCGTACCCACTGCATAGGACACCAGTTCGAAAGGTCCGGTGCCGATTGGCTTCTTGATCGGGTCGGCGCCATCCTTGTCGAAGTCGCGATGCACGACCAGCGCCGGATAGTCGGTGAAGCCCGGTATGATCGCGACGTCGGGTTCAGACAGCTTCAGCTTGACCGTGAGGTCATCGACCTTGGTGATGGCGCCATCCTTGGCCTTGCCGGTCTTTGTGTCGATCAGCGCGCCGACGCGTGCCGCCATGGAATTACCGGAAGCACCCTTCTCGCACCAGCGGTTCAGGTTGGAGACCACGTCATCGGCGTTGAAGGCATCACCATTGTTCCAGGTGATGCCTTTGCGCAGATGCAGTGTGTATTCGGTGGCGTCGTCATTGACGTCCCAGCTTTCGAGCAGGACCGGCTCGAAAGTGAACTCGTGCGTGTAGCGGACGAGCGGCTCCAGCCAGCAACGGGTGACGTTTGCCATCTCGGTCCAGTCATAGGTGCGCGGATCCTTCTGCGCCTTGACCGACATCGCGACACGCAGCGTTCCGCCCTTTTTCGGTTCATCGGCCAGGGCTTTAGTCGGCGCGGCAAGGCCGATCATGCTGTAGGCGAAAGCCGTCGATGCGCCGAATGCGCTGGCCAGCGCCAGGAATTCGCGCCGGTCCATATGGCCTGCACGCGTCTCTTTCGCCATTGCCTCGATAGCGCCCGGCACACGGTCGCCATTGCTTCTGAAGAGCGTCATGTTTTCCTCCCTTGGTTGTTCAGGTCTTCGCCTGTCACATCAACTAACGCTGTCCGGCAGTTTTTCCTCACGCCGCGCGATCAAATCCTTGAGACCCTCGGCGATGCCCTCGTCGAGTTTCGGCTCCTCATAGTCGGCCAGCATGTTGCGCGCCTTCTCGCGGCCGCGCGTGTCGTGGTCCTTCGCGCCCTCGGCCTTCCACTGTTCGTACGAATTGAAGTCCATGATGGTGGGCATGAAGAAAGCGGACTCGAAATGTTCGAGCGTGTGCTGGGTGCCGAGGAAATGGCCCTGCGGCCCCACCTCGCGGATCGCCGCCATCGCTTCCTTGAAATCGTCGAACGGAAGGCCGCCTGCATATTTGTACCAGCCGATAAGCTGCTCGCAGTCGGTGGCGAATTTCGAATAGCCGCAGGTGAGCCCCGCCTCCAGCCATCCGGCCGAGTGCCAGATGTAGTTGGCCCCGGCGAGGATGGCGGCGTGCATCAGCATGTTCGCCTCGTAGCCGGCCTGGGCGTCGTTGAGCTTCGAGCCGACATGGAAGCCGGACGTGCGCCAAGGTAGCCGGTATTTCCGCGCCAGCGCGCCCATCAGGTACATCATCTGGGCGGCCTCCGGCGTGCCGCCCATCGGCGCCCCGGTCTTCATGTCGACCGTGACCATGAACTGGCCGTAGATCTGCGGCGACCCCGGACGCAAGAGCTGCGTGAAGGCGACGCCAGCGAGTGCTTCTGCATTGACCTGCGCCACCGCGCCGACGGCGGAGGCAGAGGTCGAGGCGCCGCACAGCGCGAAGGGCGCCAGGATCAACGGCTGGTTGTTGCGCGCATAGATCTTCATGGCGTCCAGCATGGTGGCGTCCCACACCAGCGGCGAGTTGCAATTGGTGATCGACACCAGCACCGGGTTGTCGCGGACGAACTCTTCGCCGAACACGATGCCGGCCATCGCCATCGTGTCTTCGGCGCGTTCTTTCGAAGTGACGATGCCCATGAACGGCTTGTCGGAGTGCTTCAGCGCCGAATGGATGATATGGAGGTGACGCTTGGGCACTGCAATTTCCATCGGCTCGCAGATGACCGAGCTCGACGAGTGCAGCGCCGGCGCCATGTAGGCGAGCTTGTGGAAATTGTTGAGGTCGGCGAGCGAGCCGTAGCGCCTGTTGTTGTCGAGGTCGCGTACATAGGGCGCACCATACATCGGCACGAAGATGGAATTCTTGCCGCCGACGCGGACGGTACGCTCGGGATTGCGAGCATTGAGGGTGAATTCCGGCGGGACCTTCGAGACCAACTCCATCAAGAGCGCACGGTCGATGCGGACACGCGTCTCGGATACATCGGCTCCGGCGGCCTTCCACAGGGCGATCGCCTCATCGTCGCGGAATTCGCAGCCGACCTCTTCGAGGATCAAGAGCGATTCCTGGTGGATCAACTCCACCGCCTCGTCAGGCACCATCTGATAGGCGGGGATCTGGCGCACCAGCGTAGGAAACGAGGCTATGGGAGCGCCACGTATCGCCTTGCGCCCCAGGCGACCGCCGCTTCTGCGGTTGGCTTGTTCGGTCACTGCAACGGCCGGTTCATTCATGGCAACTCATCCCTCCAACAGCCCGTCAACTTAGCGAGACGGAATATAGCTGTGACGCTGGAAAATCCTGATCTCTTGTATAAACTCTCCTTATGCGAAGCCTGCGCCACCTGCTGCCCTCCGCCGGCAGCCTGATCGTCTTCGAGGCGGCCGGGCGGCTTTCGAGTTTCACCGCCGCCGGGCGAGAGCTCGGCATGACGCAGGCTGCTGTCTCCTATGCGGTGCGCGGGCTGGAGGAACAGCTCGGCGCCAAGCTCTTCCAGCGCCGCCATCGCCAGGTTCTCCTGACGGAGGCCGGCGAGCGCTTCCACGCCGACGTCTCGCTCGGGCTGTCGCATATCCGCAAGTCGGCGGAGGATCTGCGCCTGCAGGCGACCGGCGGCCATGTGACGATGGCCGCCTCGACCGCCTTTGGCTCGTTCTGGATGATGCCGCGCCTACAGCAATTCCGCGACGAACTGCCGGGAGTTGATCTGCGTATCCAGACCGCCGACCGCGACCTCGACATCATCGCCGAGGGCATCCCGCTCGGCGTGCGCGGCGGCGTGCCGCGTGACTGGCCGGACTATCATTCGCTGTTGCTTGCAGACGAGGAGATCTTCCCGGTCGCGGGCCCCAGCTATCTGGCGAAGTTTGGGCTGCCAGAGACTGTCGCCGAACTTGCCATGCATCGGCTCATCCATCTCGAGGAGCCCTACCGCGAGGCCCCGAACTGGGACGAATGGTTCGCGGCAGCCGGAACCAGCCTCCGTAATGCCGAGCGCGGGTTGCGCATCAATGATTATGCCTTGGTGATTCAGGCGGTCATGGAGGGACAAGGCATCTCGCTCGGCTGGCGGCATCTCGTCGAGCGCCTCGTGGCATCAGGCCTGTTGGTGCCGGTGACGGACCATGTGCTGAGGACTGGCATCGGATTCTACGTCATCTGGTCAAAGAACCGCGAGCTCAGCGACAATGCGCGCAAGGTGAGGGATTGGCTGGTGGCGCAGGCGTGAGAGGGGCTGAATTTTGCAAGGCCAATGAAGACCGCTTCCCACCCCTCTCTGTCCCGCCGGCATCGAAAGCTTCCGCATCGGTTCCGAATCCGCCTATAATATCTCCATGCCCATTCGCCAGCTTTCCGAAACGATGATCAACCAGATCGCCGCCGGCGAAGTCATCGAGCGTCCGGCAAGCGTGGTCAAGGAACTGGTCGAGAATGCGCTCGACGCCGGTGCCGGCAAGGTAGAGATCGTGACCGCCGGCGGCGGGTTGAACCTGATCCGTGTCACCGACGACGGCTCCGGCATTCCCGAACCAGAGCTGGCGCTGGCGATTGCGCGTCACTGCACCTCCAAGCTCACCGAGGACATCAACGACATTCGTTCGCTCGGCTTTCGCGGCGAGGCGCTGCCGTCGATCGGCTCGGTGTCGCGGCTGTCGATCCGTTCGCGGACAGCAAAAAGTGACAGTGCCGCCGAGATCGGCATCGAGGGCGGCCGCGTCCTACCCGTCAGGCCGGCGGCGGCCAACCGCGGCACCACGGTCGAGGTGCGCGACCTGTTCTTCGCCACGCCGGCCAGGCTCAAATTCATGAAGGGCGAACGCGCCGAAAGCTCTGCCACCAGCGACGTGGTCAAGCGCATCGCCATCGCCTTCCCCGCCGTACGCTTCACGCTGGCTGGCTCCGACCGCTCGACACTGGAATTGCCGGCGACAGACGACAGCGCGGAAGGCAGCCTGCGCCGCGTCGCCCAGGTGATGGGCGCCGAGTTTCCGGACAATTCCATTGCCATCGACGCGATGCGCGAAGGCGTGCATCTGACCGGTCACGTGTCGATCCCGTCCTTCACCCGCGCCAACGCGCTGCAGCAATATGCCTATGTCAATGGCCGCCCGGTGCGTGACAAGCTGATTGCCGGCGCCATTCGCGGCGCCTTCGCCGACGTCCTGCCGCGCGACCGCCATGCGGTGACGGTGCTGTTCCTGACGCTCGATCCGGCCATCGTCGACGTCAACGTTCATCCCGCCAAGGCCGACGTCCGCTTCCGCGATCCCGGACTGGTGCGCGGGTTGATCGTCGGCGCCATTCGGCAAGCGCTAGCCGATGCCGGCATCCGCGCCGCCACCACGGGGGCGGCCGGCATGATGGCGGCGTTCCGGCCCGGTGCGGCATCCTACGGCCATGGCGGGCCCGCAAACGGCCATCGCAGCTACGAGGCTTCATACCATGCCTCCAACTCAGCCGGCTTCGATCCGGCGCGCTCGCCGCAGCGGCCGCTCGACATGGGGTTCGAAAGGGCGGGTTTCGAGGGCCCCGGTCAACGCGGCTTGGGCGAAAACGAGCAGGCAGCATTCGATGCCGGCCCGCTCGCCAGCGCCGATGCACGCGCCGCGCAGAGCGAGGCGGCCGGGACGCTGCTTGGCGCGGTGCTGGGGGCGGCACGCGCGCAGGTGCATGAAAACTACATCGTGGCGCAGACCAGGGATTCGCTGATCATCGTCGACCAGCATGCGGCACATGAGCGGCTGGTCTATGAGGCGCTGAAGAACGCGCTGCATTCGCGCGCGGTGCCATCACAGATGCTGCTGCTGCCGGAAATCGTCGACCTGCCGGAAGAAGACGCCGAACGGCTGGCGATGCATTCCGAGACGCTGGCCCGCTTTGGACTTGGCGTCGAGCGTTTCGGCCCGGGTGCGGTCGCCGTGCGCGAGACGCCGTCGATGCTAGGCGAGACCAATGTCCAGCAACTGGTGCGCGATCTTGCCGACGAGATCGCCGACAATGACACCGTCGACACGCTGAAGGAGCGGCTGGACAAGATCGCGGCAACCATGGCCTGCCATGGCTCGGTACGCTCCGGCCGACTGCTCAAGGCCGAGGAGATGAATGCGTTGCTAAGGCAGATGGAGGCGACACCCGGCTCCGGCACCTGCAACCACGGCCGCCCGACCTATATCGAGCTCAAGCTCGCGGATATCGAGAGGCTGTTCGGGCGGCGGTAAGTGGATTGGCGGTACGAAAAGGGCCACTTTTCAGCGGCCCTTTTCGATTCAAGTAATCCTTATAACTGTCTGATTCATCTCTTCAAATTCACCACGATGACGCCGCCCAGCGCCAGTGCGCCGCCGAGCATGCCGAGCAGCGTCGGCACTTCACCCAGCCAGAAGAAGCCGATCAGGGCGGACATGGGCGAAACCAGATAAAGGAAGTTCGATGCACGTGCGGCCGGCAGGCGCGACAGCGCGGTCGCCCAGGCGGCATAGGCGATCAGGCTGGGCACGATGCCGAGAAAGATCACGGCGCCAAGGCCGGCTGTGTCGGCAACCGCTGCCTGCGCGAGGCCGCTCGGCAGGAAGGGTGCCAGGCAAAGCGCGCCAAGTATCATGTTCGACGCCGAAATGGTCAGCGGGTGGTGGCGGGCGAAGAGCGGCTTCTGGACGATGGTGTTGACGGCCGAGCACAGCGCCGAACCCAGCACCAGCAGCGCCCCGGCGTCGAAATGCAGGCCATCTCCGTCGCCGATGGCGATAATGCCGATGCCGGCGAAGGAAATGGCGGTGCCAACCCATGCCATGCCGGAGAAGCGTTCGCCAAGCAGCGCCATCGCCATGATGGCGGTGAAGATCGGGCTGACATTGATGATGAAGCCGGCAGCGCCGGCCGAGACGGTCAGTTCGCCGAAATTGAGCATCGCCGTGTACAGCGCCACGAAAATGGCGCCGCCAAAGGCCAGGCGCCACAATTCGTCCAGCCTGGGCAGCGCCGGACGCTTGACGGCGAGGAAGATCGCCGCCGGCACCGCGGCGATGGCAAAGCGCAGCGCGCCGAGTTCCAGCGGCCCGAAGGCGGCAAGACCGGCACGGATAGCTGGAAAGGCGGAGGCCCAGCCGACCACTGTCAGCGCCACCGCGATGGCTGCCGTGGTGTCCATCCGTTGTGTCGGATTCAACGTGCTGGTCATTGCGCTCATCTCACAGTCCTCGTGTTGCCGGTCCCCTGAAATGCAGAAAACGCCTTTTCGGGCCGGTTGACAAACGACCAAATCGAGGATCAGCTGTGACTATGGATCACAGCTCAGACACAATGGTGCCTCTCGAAACGCTGCGCGCCTTCGACGCGGCGGCGCGGACGGGCAGCTTTTCGGCGGCAGCTGAAAAGCTCAACATCACCCACGGCGCGGTCAGCCGGCAGATCGCCAAGCTCGAGGATTGGCTTGGGCTGAAAGTGTTCGATCGCGGCGCGCGCGGTGTCTCGCTGACGATCGAAGGCAACCGCCTGCATCTGCGCACGGCGGAAGCTTTCGCGCTGATATCGACCCATTCCGACCGCTGGGTCGAGCCGCGCGGCACCGCGGTGGTGCGGCTGACCTCGATCCCTTCGGTCAGCGGGCTGTGGCTGATGCCGCGCATGGCGGCGCTGGAGAACAATCCTTCCAAGCTGCGCATCGTGCTCGACGTCGATATCCGCCAGGCCGACCTTGCCGATGAGGGCATCGATCTGTCGATCCGCTGTGGACGCGGCGGCATTCCGGGTCGCGTCTCGGTGCAGCTTTTCGAGGAATATGTTTTTCCCGTCGCATCGCCCGAGCTTGCCGGCGAGATCGGCCGCGGTGACCCTGCCCGGCTGCTCAAATTTCCACTGATCAACGATTCCGATGCTTCGGCCTGGCGTGCCTGGTTTGCCGCGCAAGGCATGGATTACCGCCCCCGCCCGCAGGATCGGCGCTTCGAGGACTACAATCTGGTGCTCGACGCCGCCGCCTATGGGCTCGGCATCGCGCTGGCGCGCCCACCCCTGACCGGGCATCAATTGAAATCGGGCCGCATTACCGCCGTCGACGAGCGTACCGCGCTCAATCCGGTGTCCTATTGGCTCGACCGGCCGACGGGACGGCCACGTGCGGCAGCGGCAGAACTGGCGCGCCGTATCGCGGTGCAGGCAGGACTTGCATCGGAAAAGATGGAAGCCTTTATCGAGGCTGAAGGTTAGCGCAGCACCACCAGAACGAACCCGACAACCGCCGCGGCCAGCAGCCCGGCAGTCAGCGACATCAGCCCGACACTCGTCCGCCTGTTTTCAGGCTTGGCCGCTTCGTTCGGCCCGGCGGTTGCACGCCCTCGCCTGGCCGTGGCGTTGCCGGCTGGGGTGCGTCGCAACGGCAACAACTCGGATGCGAGAAGCGGTAGCCATGGCAAGGTAGCCGGCCTTACCGGGGCACCCTCATCGCCCGTTGCCAAAGGCAGCGCCAAGCCACGCTGCGCAGTCTCGCCGTCAGTTGGCCTCCTCGCTGCATTGGCCACCGGTATGGCATCGCCGGCTGCTTCTCCGCCCGGTTCCGCCACTGCCAAATAGGCCTGCATCATCTCGGCTGGGGCGGTCTGCTGCACTTTTGCGGCAGTGGCCGGAAAAAGCACCGGCAAAGTCGGTGTCGCCCCGGGTCGCACGGGTGCGCCGGAAGGCGCCGGCGGCGCCACCAGCGCCTTCACCAGTGCCGTTTTGACCGGATCGGCCTTTGCCGACGGCACGGCCTGCGGCATCATCGCTTCGCTGAGCAAGGCGGCAAGACGAGCGGAGGAAATGTCCATGGTGCCCCGACAACAGCATTTTTCCGCCCAAGAATAAGGGGGCAGCATTGTCTCGGGCTTGTCACATGCTTGACCTAGCCGCCAATTTGTGGCGATGAAATCCTCATGAATCTCGGCGCCGCTGCATGATGAACCGTTTCGAAGGCCCTGGCGGCAAGGAAGCCCGTATCCGCTATCTCGATGGCGACTTCCAGGTTACCAGCCCGGGCGCTTTCGTGCGCTGCGCGGTGACCGGCGAAAGCATCCCGCTCGATGAGTTGAAATACTGGAGCGTCGCCAGGCAGGAGCCCTACATCAATGCCGCCGCTTCGCTGCGCCGCGAAATCGAAGTGCAGCCGGAGCTACGCAGCCGGCGTTGATGTTTGCGCAAGTCGTTTACGCAAGCCGGTAACGCACTTCACGACGACAGGTCAGCCCTTCAGCTTGCGTTGGCGCCAGGCATCCAGCGTTTCGTCGATGATGCGTTCGGGCACGCGATCGAGCTCGAAAACCGTGTCGATTTCCAGGACCTCGAGCTGACCGAGAAAGTCCTGCGGGGCGCCGTGGCGCAGCCGGGCGGCGTCCTTGGCAGTGGTGATGAGGCCGAGCCCTTCGGCCCGCGCCGTCGCTACCAGTTCGGCGAGCTCGTCCTCGCCATAGAAATGGTGGTCCGGAAACGGTCGCGTCAAGGCCAGTTCGCCGCCGGCTTCGCGCACCGTGTCGAAGAATTTTTCGGGATGGCCGATGCCGGCGAAGGCAAGGAACCGCTTGCCAGCAAGCCCCTGCTTGCTGCTCGGTTCGGTGTGGGCCTCGAAGATCGGTCGGGCGGCGCGCGCCGCCTGGCGGACCACGGCATCGGCGGCGGTGCCCTCGCCCATCTTCAACAGCCCGCTGGTGAAGACCAGCTGGTCGACGATCCTGGCCCGGAGCGGACCACCCGGAATGACGCGGCCATTGCCGATGCCATAGCGCGCGTCGACGACCACCAGCGCATAATCGATATGGATGCGCGCGCTCTGGAAGCCGTCGTCCATGATCAGGAAATCGCAGCCGTGCCTTTCCAGCAGCAGCCGGGCGCCGGCGGCACGGTTCGGCGTCACCGCCACCGGGGCGTGTTCGGCCAAGAGCAGCGGCTCGTCGCCGACATGCCTGGCGCTGTCATGATGGGCGTCGACGACATGCGGCTCGGCGAACGACCCGCCATGGCCGCGCGACAGGAAACCGGGTTTGAGCTGCATGCGCTTGGCCTGTTCGGCCAAGGCGATCGCCACCGGCGTCTTGCCGGTGCCGCCAACGGTGAAGTTGCCGATGCACAAAACCGGCGCCTCGATCTTCTCGCGCCGGGCGCGCCGCATGCCGCGGCCGGCGACGAGCGCATAGATAGCCGACAGCGGCGACAGTGCCAGGACCCGCCAGTCCGGCTTTTCCCACCAGAATGGTGGTGCTTCGGAAGCCACCTTAGCGCCCGCCCGCGCCCTTCAGGCGCGACTTGATGACCAGCGGCTGGATGTAGGGTTCGAGCGATTTCAGCGTGCGCGCCAGCGCGCCGCGCATCTCGTCGACGGTCGCCACGCCCGCCGCCATCATCTCGTGACGCGCCACTTCATTGGTCAGCAGGAAATTGACGGCGCCGGCCAGCATGTCGCGATCGCGCACCAGCTTGGCGCCGCCGCTGTCGAGCAGGCGCTGGTAGGCCTCACGAAAGTTCTGCACATTGCGCCCGGCAAGAACCGCCGTATCGAGCATGGCCGGCTCGAGCGGGTTCTGGCCACCCTCCGAGGTCAGCGAGCGGCCGACAAAGGCGATTTCGGTCAGCCGGAGATAGAGCCCCATCTCGCCGATCGTGTCGCCAAGCAGAATGTCGGTGTCGGCGGCGATCCGGTCGCCCGTGCTGCGCCGCGCGACCGACAGGCCCATGCCCGAAATCTGTGCCGCAAGCGCCTCGGCGCGATCGGGATGGCGCGGAACGACGATGGTCAGAAGACCATGATGGCGTTTGTGCAGCGTCGCATGGACCTCGGCGGCGACCACCTCCTCGCCATCATGGGTCGAGATCGCCGCCCAGGTCGGGCGGGCGCCGATTTGCCTCCGCAGTGTCGCCAGCACCCGTTCGTCGACAGGCGGCGGCAAGGTATCGACCTTGAGGTTGCCCGACACGGTCACCGGGCGGGCGCCTAGCGCAAGGAAGCGCTCGCCATCGACATCCGACTGGGCAACGACATGAGCGAGATTCTCGAACAGCGCCTCGGCGATGTTGGCCCGTTTCTTCCACGAGGTGAACGAACGGTCGGACAGCCTGCCATTGACCAGCACCTGCGGCACGCGGCGCGCGCCAAGCTCGAGGATGGTCATCGGCCAGATCTCGGATTCGGCGATGATCGCCAGATCCGGCTGCCAGTGATCGAGAAACCGGCTGACCGCCGGCTTGAGGTCGAGCGGAACATATTGGTGGATGATGCGATCGCCGAGGCGCTCGTCGACGACCTGCGCCGAGGTCACCGTGCCGGTCGTCAGCACAATGTTGACGCCGTAATCGAGTATGCTTTCGACCAGCGGCACGACGGCCAGGGTCTCTCCGACGCTCGCCGCATGGATCCAGATCATTGGCCCCTCGGGGCGCGGTCGGCCGGCGACGCCGTAGCGCTCCCGGCGGCGGCTGCGGTCTTCCTTGCCGCGCGAGGTGCGCCAGGCGACATAGGGCCCAACCAGCGGATAGGCGGCGGCACCGGCGAAACGGTATGCCGTCAACATGGTTCGCGCCCAGCGACCGCTCATCGCGGACCATCCACGAGACGGTAGGCCTCGGCGGTCGCCGCGTTGAGGGCGACCGTGATTTCCTGGCGCTTGCGCTCCATTTCGGCTTCGTCGGCGCCGGTCGGCACAAAGATCGGCGCGCCGATGACGATCGACGAGCGGCCGAACGGCAGGTTGATGGTCGTCTTGTCCCAGCTCTTCTCCAGCACCTTGCGGCGGCTGGTGGTGATGGCGACGGGCAGCAGAGGCCGGCCGGAGAGGCGTGCCAGGAGAACGATACCAAGCCCCGCGTCACGCGGCGTGCCGTGGGGAATGTCGGCAATCATGGCGACGTTCTTGCCGGCGGCGAGCGACTTTTTCAGGGCGATGAGCGCCTTTGCCCCGCCCTTGTCGAGATGTCTGGCATTTTCACGCCCGCCCGAACCGCGCACCGCCTCGATGCCGAATTTCCCCAGCATCAGCGCGTTGAGCTCGGCATCGGCGCTGCGCGAGACCATGGCGACCAGCGGCTTGCGCCTGGGATAATAGGCTGGGGTCAACAGGTGCTGGCCGTGCCACAGGGCGATGATGCCGGGCTCGAATTCGGCATAGGCGCTGCTCGAAAACCGCGCCGACCCATCGACGACGCGATTGGTCAGGCGCACCAACCGCACAAACTGGGCGAACAGGCTGGCGATGGCGTTCTTGACGAATCGCGACTGCGCCAGCGGTTCGCGAATCCTGCGCCAGAAAGCCTTGGTCGTGCGGCTGCGCCCCCTGCGCGCGGGCGTGGGTTCAGTGGCTGGCTCTTTCGCCAGGTCTTGCTCCATCGAGGTCAACCGACAGCCTTGTTGTCGGGGTCCAGCAGCCGGTGCAGATGAACGACGAAATAACGCATGTGGGCATTGTCCACGCTGGCTTGCGCCTTGGCTTTCCACGCCGTGTGCGCGGATTGATAATCCGGATAGATGCCGACGATGTCGAGCCCGTCGAGATCGCGGAACTCGGAGCCGCCAAGCTTCGTCAGCTCGCCACCAAACACCAGGTGCAAAAGCTGCTTTTTTCCGTCTTCCGCGGCCATGTCGGTCCTTCACATATCGTGAGTTTGTGACAGGTCTAGACCAAAGCCGTCGACTTTGGAACCTTCGAAAACGCTTTCACCCATCCAGCCCGGCAATGACGGCGGCGAGCACGGCCAGCAGTTCACCGCTGCCGGCGGCGAGCGCGCCGTGGCGGGTCACCTCGCCGGCATAGAGCGGCGAGCGGCCATGCCGGTCGAGCAACTGGCCGCCGGCCTCGCGCAAAATGAGATCGGCGGCGGCAATATCCCAGTCATGCGCGTTCGGCTTGACGAAAGTGGCATCCAGCGCGCCATTGGCGATCATGGCCAGCCGATAGGCGAGCGACGGGCTGTAGGGCGCCCGCTTTAGTCGCGCCTGCCAGTCGGCAGGCATCAGGTCGGTCAACTGCTTCAGCCCGGAAATCTCGGCCGTATCCGCCAGCTTGCGCACCGCGATGCGCTTGCCGTTGCGGAAAGCGCCCTCTCCGGGCAGCGCCCAATAGGTCTCATCCATCGCCGGGCATTCCAGCACGCCGGCAAGCGTGCGGCCACGCTCGACGACGGCAACGCTGACGCACCAGGTGCGCTGGCCTTCCAGAAAGCCGCGCGTGCCGTCGATGGGGTCGACGACGAAGGTGCGGCGCGCCGAAAGCCGGACCGGATCGTCGGCCGTTTCTTCCGACAACCAGCCATAGTCGGGCCGTGCCGCAAGCAGCGTCTGGCGCAGATAGGCGTCGGCGGCATGGTCGGCTTCGCTGACCGGCGATGTGCCGCCCTTCATCCAGACTTGCGGGTTGTTGCCGAAGTAGCGCATGGCGATGACCCCGGCCTCGCGGGCGGCATCGCGCAGCAACGGCAAATCCTCGGTAGCACTGGCAGAGATCAGGTCATGCTCCGGCAAGGGTCATGCCTTCGATCAGAAGCGTGGGGGCGGCGGTGCCGAAATTGCGGTCGAGGTCATCAGCCGCCACCATGTTGAGGAACATGGTCTTCAGGTTCGAGGCGATGGTGACCTCGGCGACGGGATAGGCCAGCGCACCATTTTCGATCCAGAAGCCGGAGGCGCCACGGCTGTATTCGCCGGTGACCATGTCGACGCCCTGGCCGAACACCTCGGTGACGTAGAAGCCGGTCTTGAGCGATTTGATCAGATCCTCGGGCGACCGTTCGCCCGGTTCGATGGCGAGATTGGTCGAGGACGGCGAGACGGACGAGCCGCCGCGCGAACCGCGCCCATTGGTGACGAGACCAAGCTCGCGCGCGGCCGATGTCGACAGGAACCAGTGGTTGAGCACGCCTTTTTCGACCATGAACAGCTTCTCGCCCTCGATGCCTTCGCCATCGAACGGACGCGAGGCCTGGCCACGCTGCCTGAGCGGCTCGTCGGTGACGGTGATCGCGGAGGCGGCCACCTGCTTGCCCATCATGTCGCGCAGGAACGAGGTCTTGCGCGCGACCGAGGCACCGTTGATGGCGCCGGCAAGATGGCCGGCGATGCCGCGCGCGACGCGCGGGTCGAACACAACGTCGATCGGCCCGGTCGCCGCCTTGCGCGCGCCGATGCGGCGCACGGCACGTTCGCCGGCCTTGCGGCCGATGTCTTCAGGCGCATCGAGATCGGCAAAATGCTGGCGCGAGGAGAATTCATAGTCGCGCTCCATGCCGGTGCCCTCGCCAGCAATGACGCTGGCCGAGCGCGAGAAACGCGACCCGACATAGTGGCCGAGGAAGCCGTGCGAGGTGGCCAGCACCAGGCCGCCGAGACCGGCACCGGCACTGGCTCCGGCCGAATTGGTCACGCCCTTGACGGCAAGGGCCGCCGCTTCCGCCGCAAGTGCTGCATCCTTCATTTGATCGGCCGACACCTCGGTGGCGTCGAACAGGTCGAGATCGCGCGTCTGTTTCACCAGCAATGCCGGGTCGGCCAGCCCCTGATAGGGGTCCTGCGGCGACACTTTCGCCATCGCCACTGCACGCCCGGCCAGGGTTGCCGGATCGGATGCCGCGGTTGCCGAGACGCTGGCCACCCGCCCATCGACGAAGACGCGCAGCGAGACATCCTCGCTCTCGGCCGATTCGGTACCCTCGACCTTGCCGAGCCGCACCGACACACCGGTCGAGCGGCTGCGCACGGCGACCGCGTCGGCGGCATCGGCGCCAGCCTTCTTGGCAGCTTCGACCAAAGCCGCGACGCGATCGGTCAATTTTGCTGCATCTGTAATATCGGTCATGCGCGTGATCCTGCTGGCGCGGCGAGCTTTGGCCGCAGCCACCATCTATTGTTCCGGTCCGGCTTGTGCAATGGCATAGGCTTCAATCAAAATGCATCGGTTCACGGTTCACATCGCCAACCGAGGCATGGTAACCCGGCCCGCAGCCCGCTCGGAGCATTTTCGATGACGCCTTTCCATCTCGCCTTCCCGGTCCGTGATCTCGATGAAACCCGAGTTTTCTATGGCGAGGTGCTGGGCTGCGCCATCGGCCGCTCATCGGCGACCTGGGTCGATTTCGACCTTTTCGGCCACCAGATGTCGGCGCATCTGCGGCCACAGGCCACGCCAGCCGCCAGCGACGGCAAGGTCGACGGCATCGTCGTGCCGATCCCGCATTTCGGCGCCGTGCTCTTGATGGACGACTGGCAGCGACTGGCGACGCGGCTGGAGGCGCGCGACGACATCGACTGGCTGGAGCGGCCAATGGTCCGCTTCAAGGGCGAGGCCGGCGAACAGGCGACGCTGTTCATCCGCGACCCCTCCGGCAATGCGCTGGAATTCAAGGGCTTTCGCTCGCTGGAGCAGGTTTTCGCGCACTAACGGGAACGAGCGGCCGGATTCTGATCCGGTCGATCAGCGACCGAAACGATCCGCCGCAAAGGGTGCGAGACGTGCCGGGTCGCTGCGTCCGCCGATCAACTCACCGACCAGCCGCGCCGTGATCGGGGCAAGCGTCAGACCGAGATGGCCATGGCCGAACGCATGGATCACGCGCGGGCTGCCGCGCGAAGGGCCGATAACCGGCCGGGAATCCGGCAGTGACGGGCGAAAGCCGAGCCATTCCGAGGAAGGTGAGCCTAGCTTGGGAAAGAATTGCCTGACGCCGCGATCGAGCAGTGCCAGCCGGCGTGGATTTGGCGGCGCGGCAAGCCCGCCGAGTTCGACGGTTCCGGCGATCCGCAGCCGGCCGGCCATCGGCGTCATGTAGAAACCGAGATCGACGGGACAGACAGGCCGGGTCAGCAACGGCGCTTCGGTCTGGAATTCCAAATGATAGCCACGCTCGGTCTCGAGGGGGACATCGTTGCCCGCCAGGGCGGCCAGGGCGCGCGACCGTGCTCCGGCGGCGATCACCACCGTACCCGCCTTGATGCTGAAGCCGGCACCGCTGAGCCGGACAGCACCGGTCTCAACCTGCAAACCAGTAATTGTCGCTTGTGTTACCGATGCACCGCGGGCGATTGCTGCACCGAACAGCCGCTGCATCACCGCCTTCGGATCGGTGACGTTGGTGGAATCCGGGAAGAACAAGCCAGGCGTCCCGCTTGCCGGCAGGCCGGGCTCAAGTGCCGCCACTTCATCTGGCGTCAGAATCTTCTGGTGGACACCAAATCCGGCGCGCATTGCCCGGCCGCCAGCCCCAGCGGCAAAATCGCTTTCGCGGCGATAGAGGTAAAGGCAGCCATTGCGGCGCAAGAGGTCCTCCAGACCGGCCTCCGTCACCATTTCTTCCCAGGCCGGCAAGGCGTCGGCGAGCAATCCAGCGAGCGCCTGCGCATTGGCACGGGTGGTCGCCGGCAGCGATTGTCTGACAAAGCTGACCAGCCATGGCGCCAGTTGCAACAGCGCCGGCCAGCGCAGCGAAAACGGGCTGTCGGGATCGAGCAGCAGTTTCGGCAGCGCGCGCAGCACGGCCGGATTGCCAACCGGCATGCAGGCGTATTCGGCGATCGTGCCGGCATTGCCGAACGAGGCGCCGGAACCGGGCTCGTTGGGATCAATGAGCAGGACTTCGCGCCCCTCGGCGGCAAGACGGAGCGCCGTCGCCAGCCCGACCACACCAGCGCCGACGATGGCGATTTCGACCGTCTCGGAAGAAGCTGACAATCTAGGGTTCCTAAACAAAGCCTGGCAGTTGCAAATGGCCGGCAGCGAGCAGATCGGCCATCGTCGTCAGCCCGGTGCGCAGATCGTCCAGCGAACGGGCGGCGCCGACATTGATACGCACCCCGTGCTGCACCGGTTCGCGGCCGACCGCGAAGGCGTCGCCCGGAAGGACGGCCACGCCGCGCTCCAGGCAGGTGCGGGCGAAGCCGGCGCCGCGCCATGGCTCGGGAAGGCGCAGCCAGGCATGGGTCGAGGTGGCATGGCTCTGGACATCGTAGCGACCGAGGATTTCGCTCAGCAGCGCCTGGCGCTGGCGCAGTTCCTGCTTCTGGGCCTCGATGATGCGGGCGGCCGTGCCTTCTTCGATCAGCCGCGTGCCGATCAGCGCCGTCAACGGACTGATGCTCCAGCAATTGATGCGCAAGGCCGCGGCGACCTGGCCGGCTATGGTGCGCGGCGCGATGACGAAGCCAAGCCGCAGACCTGGCGCCAGGCATTTCGACAAGGCACCGATATGGACGGTCAGCTCGGGCTCGATGCTGGCCAGCGATGGGGGTGGATTGTCCGCCAGCGGGCGATAGACGTCGTCCTCGATGATGAGGACATTGTGACGCCGGGCGACCGCCACCAGTTCGTGCCGGCGCTGTTCGCTGAGCGTGATCGTGGTTGGATTGTGCAGCGTCGGCACCAGAAACACCGCCCGCGGGCGCTGTTGCGCGCAGGCTGCCTCGAATGCGTCGGGCCGCATGCCGCCGCGGTCCATACCGATGCCCCTGAGATCCAGTCCATGCACGCGGCACAGCGCGTTGATGCCCTGATAGGTGACCTCGTCGGCGAGAACGACCTCGCCCTGCCTGGTCACCGCGCCGAGCACGCAGTCCAGCCCATGCTGGGCGCCGGCCGCCAGCACCACGCGGCCGGGATCGCCGTCGCCGGCAACCGGCCGCATCCATTCGGCGATCGCCGCCCTCGCCCATGGCGGCCCTTCGGGCGGATGGTAGTCCTGCAGGGTCGGGTAATAGCGGTCCTTAGACAGGCGCGGCATAAGCAGCGCCAGCGCGTCGAGATAGGCGGATGTGGCCGGCCGGTTGACGGAAAGGTCGATGACGCCGGTGTCGTCGCTCGGCGCCGAGACGAAGCCCGGCCTCTCGCCGGCGTCGCGGGCCGCGACCGTGGTGCCGCGCCCCGGCCGCGCTTCGAGCAGGCCGCGCTGCTGCAGCGTCGACAGCGCGCGCGTCACCGTGGTGACGTTGATGCCCAGCGCCCGAGCGATCTCGCGCTGCGGCGGCAGCCGGTCGCCGACGGCGAGCGTGCCGGCAGCGATGCGTTCGGCAATCGCATCGGCAAGGCGGCGATAGACCGGACCTTCATCCGAGGCGAGTTGGAGGTCTTGGAGCATGCGGCTTTCGGTGGGTTGATACGATCTGACTACCGGCGCATCTAGCATAAGACAATGCTCCGGACAATAGCACTTGTCTGGCCTCAATTTCAAAACATGACTGCATAAAACTCACACAATCACGTAAAAAGCCGCTTGACGGGCAAACTTGTCTGCATCTATGGTCCATCAGACATAGATTGTGTGAGCATACAAGTTTGGATAGCCGCCCTTGTTCGGCCAGCGTCATGCGAGACCCGACATGCACGACAAGCAACAGCTCCTTTCGACTCGCGAGTCTTCCGGCCGCGTAGTGGATTCCCGCCGGTGATTGCCAAAGCGACGCCCGGATTGATCGAAAGCGCCGGTCAGGCAGCAAGCGCCGATGCCGGCCGCCGGGGATTCGTCGAGTTCGTCGACGTCGAGAAATCCTATGATGGCCGCGCTTTCGCGGTGACGCGGCTGAACCTCAGTGTCGCACGCGGCGAGTTCCTCACCCTTCTCGGCCCCTCCGGCTCCGGCAAGACGACGACGCTCAACATGCTTGCCGGTTTCGAGCGGCCGACCAACGGCGTCATCACGCTGGAAGGCCGCTCGGTCGACCGGCTGCCGCCCTATGAGCGCAACATCGGCATGGTGTTCCAGAACTACGCGCTGTTTCCGCACATGAGCGTGGAGGAAAACGTCGCCTTCCCGCTCTCCGTGCGCAAGATCAACAAACCGGACATTGGTGCCCGTGTCAGCCGCGCGCTGGACATGGTGCGGCTCAAGCAGTTCGGCGATCGGCGGCCGGCGCAGCTTTCCGGCGGCCAGCAGCAGCGCGTGGCGCTGGCGCGCGCGCTGGTGTTCGAGCCGAGCCTGGTGCTGATGGACGAGCCGCTCGGCGCGCTCGACAAGAAGCTGCGCGAACACATGCAGCTCGAGATCAAGCAGCTGCACACGATGCTCGGCGTCACCATCGTCTATGTCACGCACGACCAGAGCGAGGCGCTGACGATGTCGGATCGCGTCGCTGTCTTCAACAATGGCGGCATCGCCCAGCTCGGCTCACCCGACGATCTCTACAACACGCCGCAGAGCTCGTTCGTGGCGAGCTTCATCGGCGAGAACAACACGCTGGCGGGCAAGGTCGAGAGGGTGATCGGCAAGGAATGCCGCATCGCGCTGGATGGCGGCGGCGGAATCACCGCGCAAGCCATCGGCGTCGCGGATGGTGCTGCCTGCCATGTCGCCATCCGCCCCGAGCGGCTCAGCCTCGCAGCCGGCGGGCACGCCGAAAACAGGCTGGCGGCGACGGTCGATGGCCGCATCTATCTCGGCGACCACCAAAGGCTGCTGGCCAGGCTCGAAAATGGACAAGTGCTGACCGTCAAGGTCGGTCCGGAAGCGACCATGGCGAATGGGGAGCCGGTGATGGTTTCCTGGACGCTCGGTGATTGCCGCGCCTTTCCGGCCGATGCCGGAACGGGCGGATCGAAGTCAAAAACAACAGGGGAGTAAGACCAGATGAAGACCACGAAGACCCGGCTGCTCGCGCTCGCGGCGGCCACCGCCTGGATGGCGATAGGACATGCCGCCGTCGCCGACGAGCTGTCGATCATGGCCAGCGGCGGCGCCTGGCAGGATGCGCAACGCAAGGCGTGGTTCGAGCCGTTCAGCAAGGAAACCGGAACCAAGATCGTCGAGCAGGAATATCTCGGCGATCTCGGCAAGGTCAAAGCCATGGTCGACACCGGCAACGTGCCGATCGACCTGGTGACGGTGGAGACCGCGACCGTGCTGCAGGGCTGTGATGCCGGCATTCTCGAGCGTCTCGACTATTCCAAGATCGCGCCGCGCGAAAAGTTCATCGAAGGGTCGGCGCTCGACTGCGGCGTCGGCCTCGATGCCTATGGCGACATCCTGGCTTACGATCCGACCGTGCTGAAAGAGGCGCCGACCTCGGTGCTCGACCTGTTCGACACGAAGAAGTTTCCGGGCAAGCGCGCGATGCGCAAATTCCCGGCGCAGAACCTCGAATGGGCACTGATGGCCGATGGCGTCGCACCGGCCGATGTCTACAAGGTGCTGGGCACGCCCGAAGGCGTCGACCGCGCCTTCAAGAAACTCGACACGATCAAGAAGGACATCGTCTGGTGGGATGCCGGCGCGCAGCCGGCACAGCTTCTTGCCTCGCAGGAAGTGGTGATGACGACGGCCTGGAACGGCCGCATCCAGAACGCCATCGACACCGACAAGAAGCCGTTCAAGATCGTCTGGAACAACCAGATCCTCGAATACGACATGATCGCCATTCCCAAGGGCGCCAAGAGCCCGGATCTGGCGTACAAATATCTGGCCTATATCAGTCAGCCGGAAAACAACGCCAAGCTCGCCAGCTACATCACCTATGGGCCCGTGCGCACAGATGCGGCGTCCTTCGTCGCGGCCGATGCCTTGCCGAAATTGCCCAACGCGCCCGACCATCTGGCCGGCGCCTACCTCGTCGCCGACACCGAGTTCTGGGGCGACTATGGCGAGGACCTGGTCAAGCGCTTCAACGCCTGGGGGGGGCGCTTCGCCGGGCCGATTTCGGCGACCGGCTTCGCTCGCTGGCGCTGGCCGCGCCGCTGCTGGTGCTCCTGGCGCTGAGCTTCGGCATTCCGATCGTCCTGCTTCTGTCGCGTGCCGTCTACGACCCGACGATTGCCAATGCCTTGCCGCAGACGACGCAGGCGCTCAGCGGCTGGAACGGCCAGGGCCTGCCCGACGACGCGGCCTTCGCAGCGCTGGCGTCGGACCTCAGGGGCAGCCAGGCCAAGGGCACCGCCTATGAACTTGCCAAGAGCCTGAACGCACGCCTGCCCGGCGCGCGCAGCCAGGTGCTCAAAACCGTTCGTCAATTGGAAGGTGCCGGCGACAAGCAGCCGCTCGAGGTGATGAAATCCGTGCCGTTCTGGTCGCAGCCCGGCACCTGGCCTTCTATCGCCAATGGCACGCACAGCATCACCTCGTTCTATCTCATGAGTGCGCTTGACCTGCGCTGGAACAATGACGGCGGCATCGAGCGTGTGCCGCCCGAACAGGCGATCTTCCTCCAGGTGTTCATGCGGACGTTCTTCGTCGCCGCCGCGGTGACGCTGGCGACGCTGATCCTCGGCTTTCCGCTGGCCTATCTCATCGCCAGCGTGCCGAAAGGCCTTGCCGCCATCCTCATCGTCGCGGTGTTGCTGCCATTCTGGACATCGATCCTGGTGCGCACCGCCGCCTGGACGGTGCTCTTGCAGAAATTCGGCCTGGTCAACGACCTTTTGTTGTGGCTCGGCGTCGCTGACGCCCGGCTCGACCTGATGTACAGCCGCATCGGCCTGATCATCGCCATGACCCACATCCAGCTGCCGTTCACGCTGCTGCCGATCTACAGCGTCATGCGCACCATCCAGCCGTCGCAGATGAAGGCTGCCTATTCGCTCGGCGCTAAGCCTTTCACCGCCTTCATGCGCGTCTACCTGCCTCAGGTCTTTCCCGGCGTCATGGCCGGCTGTCTGCTCACCTTCATCCTTTGCCTCGGCTACTACATCACGCCGGCGCTGATCGGCGGCGCCAGCGACCAGCTGATCAGCAACTTCATCGCCAACTACGTCAATGTCGAGCTGAACTGGGAGATGGCGGCGGCGCTCAGCTTCATCCTGCTCGTCTTCACGCTGGCGCTGTTCGGCATCTTCGCCCGTATCCTCGGCCTCGACCGCCTCAAGCTGGTGTAGCCATGTTGTTGTCCCCCTACCCCACTGTCGGCGAACGCATCCGCATCGGGCTGTTGTGGCTGTGGTGCTGCCTGGTCATCCTGTTCCTGATCGTGCCGATCCTGATCCCCGTGCCGTTGTCGTTCAACAGCGGTACCTTCTTCATCTTTCCGCTGGAGGGGATTTCGACGCGCTGGTACGAGGTCGTGCTCGGCACCCAGCGCTGGCAGGCGGCAATCGGCAACAGCCTGATCGTCGCCTTCGGCACGACGCTGATCGCAACGGTGCTGGGCACACTGACCGCTATCGCGCTGTCCGACGACAAATTCCCCGGACGCCGCATCGTCATGCCGCTGCTGTTGTCACCGCTGATCGTGCCGGTGGTGATCACCGCTGTCGGATCATATCTGTTCTACGCCCGCGTCGGCCTGGCCAGCACCTATGCCGGCATCATCCTGGCGCACACCGCACTTGCCAGCCCGTTCGTTGTCGTCACCGTGGGCGCGAGCCTGACCGGCTTCGACCGCAATCTGATGCGCGCTGCCGCCATCTCCGGGGCGAAACCTGTGACTTCGTTCTTCCGGGTGATGCTGCCGCTGATCCTGCCTGGCGTGCTTTCGGGTGCTGCATTTGCCTTCGTCACCTCGTTCGACGAAGTGGTGGTGGTGCAGTTCCTGGCCAGCGCCAACCAGCGCACCATGCCGCTCGAAATGTTCATCGGCCTGCGCGAAAAACTGTCCCCGGCGATCACCGCCGCGGCGACGCTGATGATGGGGCTTTCCATCGTGCTGCTGGTCGTCGCCAATCTTCTGTCGCGGCGCAGCCAGCGGCGGCCGGTTGCGAACGCTTAAGCCTGGTCCGGGGCCGCAACAGGCGTCCAGATGACATCCTCGATTTTCTGCGCGCCGGTCGCCAGCATCGCCAGCCGGTCGAAGCCGAGCGCGATGCCGCTGGCCTGCGGCATGATGGCAAGGGCGGCGAGAAAATCCTCGTCCAGCGGATAGCGCTCGCCATAGATGCGCTCTTTCTCGTCCATCTCGAGGATGAAACGCCGGCGCTGCTCGTCGGCATCGGTCAGTTCGCCAAAGCCGTTGGCAAGCTCGACGCCACAGCAATAAAGCTCGAAGCGCTCGGCGACGCGTGCATCCCTGGGGCTCGGCCGCGCCAATGCCGCCTCGGCCAGCGGATATTCGCACAGGATGGTCGCCCTTCCTTGCCCGAGCAACGGTTCGACCTTTTCCACCATCACCCGGCTGAACAAATCGGCCCAGCTGTCGTCGGGCGCGGTGCGCAGGCCGGCCCGGGTCAAGGCGGCATGAAGCGCGTCGCGGTCGGTGGTGCCGTCGGCGGTGACCGTGGCCAGCAGATCGATGCCGGAATACTGGGTAAAAGCGTCCGCCACCGTCAGCCGTTCCGGCTCCGCGAACGGATCGCAATCGCGACCCCGGAAGGAAAAACGCCTCGCCCCTGCCCTTGTCGCGGCCAGCGCCAAAAGGGCCGCGCAATCCTGCATCAGGCTCTCATAGGGCTCGCCGACCCGGTACCATTCGAGCATGGTGAATTCGGGATGGTGCAAGGGGCCGCGTTCGCGGTTGCGGTAGACCGGACCGAGGCTGAAAATGCGCTGTTCGCCGGCGGCGAGCAGTTTCTTGCAGGCGAATTCCGGCGAGGTGTGGAGATAAAGCGGCGACCGCGCACCGTCCGGCCCGACCACTTCCGTCGCGAAAGCCGCCAGATGCGCCTCGTTGCCGGGCGAGACCTGCAGGGCCGCCGTCTCCACTTCGACGAAGTCGCGGCTGGCGAACCAGTCGCGCAGGCTGGCGGCGATGGCGTTGCGCAGCATCAGCCGCGGGCGGCGGTCGGCGTGGACATGCGGCGTCCACCAGGGCGAGGCGTCGTCAGTCATGGGACTCAGATCATATGGAATGGGGCTGGCGGTTGCGGCCAAGATGCGCTAGTTCGCACCGGACGGCTGCTGAAGCCGATTTGTACCAATCAACCATTTCAGGATTGTAAGCCGTGGTGAAAGTCATCGCCAGTTCGCTCCGTAAAGGCAATGTCGTCGACAAGGACGGCAAGCTTTATGTGATCCTCTTTGCCGAAAACATCCACCCAGGCAAGGGCACGCCGGTGACGCAGCTTGACATGCGCCGCATCGGCGACGGGGTGAAGGTTTCGGAGCGCTACCGCACCACCGAGCAGGTGGAGCGCGCCTATGTGGAAGAGCGCGAGCACACCTTCCTCTATCGCGACGGCGAAGGTTTTCATTTCATGAACCCGGAAAGCTACGACCAGGTGGCGGTGTCGGAGGCCGTGGTTGGCGACATGGCGCCTTACCTCCTGGAAGGCATGGCCGTGCAGGTGTCACAGTTCAACGGCATTGCCATTTCCCTGGTGCTGCCGCAGCGCGCTACCTTCGAAGTGGTGGAAACCGAGCCGACGACCAAGGGACAGACGGCCTCGTCGTCCTACAAGCCGGCCGTGCTGTCCAACGGCGTGCGCACGCTGGTGCCGCCGCACATCGCGCCGGGCACCCGCGTGGTGGTGATGACGGCCGATGGGGCTTATGTCGAGCGCGCGAAGGACTGAGGGCGGCGCCTTCGCTCACAAACCCTTTGGGCTATCATCGATGATCAGGTACCGGCGTCGGGCGCGCTGGCCGTGGTATCGGTCTTTCGTAAGCTCGCGCTGAAAGCCCTTCTGACAAAGCGCCCCGATTTTTCATGCAGCGTGTCGCACAAGGTCCGCGCGGTTCGTCCTTTGAGCGAAAAAGGAGAACGCCATGCGAAAACTTATCCTCACCGAATTCGTCAGCGTCGATGGCATTGCCGAGGTCGAGAAGCTGCCCGGCGTGACCTGGAACGATGAGATGAACAGGTTCAAGGAGGACGAGCTTGCCGACAGCGGCGCCATGCTTTTGGGGCGCACGACCTATGAGATTTTTGCCGGCTCGTGGCCAAATGAAACCGGAGATTTTGCTGACCGCTTCAACGCGTTGCCGAAATATGTCGCGTCGACCAGCCTGAAGGCGCTCGACTGGAAGCCGGCCGAATTGCTGAAGGGAGCCCTGCCGGAAGCGGTCAGGGCGCTGAAGCAAGGCAGCGGCGGCAACATCTATGTGCATGGCAGCCTCAGCGTAGCGCAGGAACTGCTGCGCCACGGCCTGGTCGATCGCGTCAGGCTGCTCAGCTACCCCGGCGCCGTCGGACAGGGCAAGCCGCTGTTCCCCGTCGGCGAGCCAGTGGCGCTCGAGCTGATTTCGGCGACGCCGTTCAGCAACGGCGTGATGGCGCTGGAATATGTGCCGGTGGCGGCAAAGTTATAGTTGGCTTCGTGCATGACGACTGCGCTCGACTTTAAGTCCTTGTTTTCATGCATGTCGTTGTCCCAAAACCGGGGCCACTTTTGGGCGACATGCATTAGACGATCAATTGCCGACGTCGCGCGCCTTCACCCAGCCTTCTTCCTCCGCCTCCCCTTGACGGCAGCGCCATTCCTAGCCTCCACCACCCGCTCGACCTCTCGCTTCAGCTGATCCTTTATGTCGGCCGTATCGTTCATCAAAGCGTCGATCTTCAGGAAATCGAGTACGCGGTATTTTGATACTGCCGGGCGGACCAGGATGTCGGGGCTGCACTGCTTCAGCTTGTTGGCGATGATCGACTGCATCATCAATTGCGTGGCGCCGAACATCAGGTCGACGGAGGTCGGGTGCTTGCGGTCGGCTTCTTCCGGCGCGCCGACCACGTCGACGCCGATGATGATGTCGGCATCGTTCTCGATCAGATCGAACGGCACGGGGTTATAGATGCCGCCGTCGATCAGCAGCCTTCCGTCGCGCATCACAGGGCGGAACACGGCGGGTATCGCCGCCGAGGCGGCAAGTGCCGAATGCAGGTCGCCGTCATGGAACACGGCGAGCTTGTGGCCGAAATAGTCGGTCGCGGTCACCTTGAGCGGGATCTTGAGCTCAGCGAAGGTTTCGGGGATGGCCTCGGGCAAAAAAGCCTTCAGGATGCGCTCGACGTTGAACTGGCTGACGCGGATGCCATTCTGCATGGCTTCGGCGATGGTGCCCGGCCGCGCCCGCCACATGCGGCTCGCCACTTCAGCGCGGCGGCCGAGGATCGAGCGGGCGTAGTCGTGGATGTCCCTGCCGGTCATGCCGGCGGCCATACCGGCGCCCATGATGGCGCCGATCGACGAGCCGGCAATGGCCACCGGCCTGATGCCCAGTTCGTCCAGCGCCTCGATGACGTGGATATGCGCCAACCCGCGCGCGCCGCCGCCGCCAAAGGCGATGCCGAAGGTCGGGCTCATCCCTTGCCGGCCCCGGCCAGTTTCGGTCCGATGACCATGATGGTCGGTTCGGCCGACAGCAGCTTTTTCGCCGCCGCCTTAACCTGATCGAGCGTCACCGCGTTGATGTAGCCAGCGCGGCGCTGCATGTAGTCGATGCCGAGATCGTCGAGCTGCAACTCGACCAGTGTCGAGGCAATGGAACTTGAAGAGTCCAGATTGTTAATGGCGTAGGCGCCGATCATGTATTTCTTGGTCGCCGCCAGCTCAGCCTCGGTCGGGCCTTCCTCGGCCAGCTGCTTGACCACGCCGCGGACGATGCCCAGCGTCTCGGCCGCCCGGTCCGACCGGGTCCCGGTGCTGACGACCAGTGCGTCGGCGTGATCCTGGTTGATCAGCGAGGAGTTGACGCTGTAGGCCAGCCCGCGCTTTTCACGCACCTCCTGGAACAGGCGCGAGGTGAAGGTGCCACCGCCGAGGATCTCGTTCATCAGCACGGCAGCAAAGAAATCCGGCGCCTTGCGCTTCACGCCGGGATACGCGAGCTGCAGCGAGGTCTGCGGCAAGTCGTAATCGACCTCGACGTGCTGCGCCAGCTTCGGGTCGATATCGGCCACCGGCCTCAGCGCCTGGTTCTGCGGCAGGTCGCCGAACACCATGTCGAGTTTCTTCTTCAGCGTCTCGGGGTCGATGGCGCCGACCACAGCGACATGCAGGCCGCCGCGCGCGAACACCGCCTTGTGCAAGGCTTTCAAATCATCCGGCGTGATGGTGGCGATGCTCTGCCTGGTGCCCTGGTCTGAGCGGGAATAGGGATGATCGCCATAGAGTGCGCGCGCCCATTTGTCCTGCGCGACCGTATCGGGATCGTTCTCGCCGGCGATGATGCCGGACAGGATCTGGGCGCGGATGCGGTCGATCGGCGCTTGGTCGAAGCGCGGCTCATTGACCGCCAGTCGCAACAGGTCGAACGCCTCGTCGCGCTGCTCGGCCAGCATGCGCATCGAGCCATAGATGCCGTCGCGGCTCTCGTCGAAGCTCATCTCGGCGCCGGCATCGTCGAGCCTGATCTGGAAGGCTTCGCTGTCGAGCGGGCCGGCGCCTTCATCGAACAGGCCGGTCATTAGATTCGCCAGGCCCTCCTTGCCGACCGGATCCTGCGTCGAGCCGCCGCCGAAGACGAAGCGGATCGCGACGACCGGCACGGAATAATCCTCGACCAACCAGGCGCTGATGCCTTTTGGCGAGGTAACGGACTGGATGTCCATCGCGCGCGCCGTGAGTGCCGGCAGGATCAGGAAGAGGATGGAGAGGAAAAGGGTCGCAAGCGCCGCGGCAGCGCGCCGGGTTTTTCCTTCTCCCCTTGCCGGAGAAGGTGGATCGGCGCGCAGCGCCGAGACGGTTGAGCGGTGTTGGACGGAGTACGGACGGTGCCAAGCGGGAGCACCCCTCATCCGACCGAGATGCGCTCGGCCACCGCCCTGGGGCGAGCCACGGGTCTCGCCCCGTCCTTCGGACCCCACAAGGGGGAAAGAAAGAGAGCGGCGGTGCTGGTTCGTCATCAATCAGTTCTCCGCTTTGACTTGCGGCAGCAAATAGCCGGTCGTCGACCGGTCGAGCACCAGATAGCGCGCGGCGACGGCCTTGATCTCGTCTGTTGTGACCTTGCGGATGCGCTCCGGCCATTGCTGGACGTCTTGCACGTTGCCGCCGGTGGCCAGCGTCGAGCCATAGATGTTGGCCATGGACTCCTGCTTGTCCCGGGCAAAGATCATCGAGCGCACATAGCGGTCCTTGGCCTTTTCCAGCTCCGACGGCGTGACGCCGTCCCTGGCGATGCGCGCCACCTCGGCATCGACAGCCGCTTCGACGTCGGCGAGCTTGGCGTCGCCGCGCGGGGCGCCATAGACGGTGAAATTGGTGTCGTCCAGCATCGTGCCCTGGAAATAGGCGCCGGCGTTGGACGCGATGCCTTGCTGGACGACGAGTGCCTGGTAGAGCCGGCTGCGGTTGCCGCCACCGAGGATCTCGGCCAGCAGATCGAGCGCTTCCGCCTCGCCCAGCTTGCCGGAATGATAGGACGGCACCACCCACTGCGTGGAGAAACTCGGCACGCTGACGCGGGCGTCGGAGAGCGTGACCGTACGCTTGGTGTTCTGCTCGGGTTCAACCGGACGGATGCGCGGCGGCAGATCGGGCCCGCGCGCCACCTTGCCATAGGTCTTCTCGGCCAGTGCCCTCACCGTGTCCGGTTCGACATCGCCAGCCACGATCAGCACGGCGTTGTTGGGCCGGTAATATTTGTCATAGAAGGCGGTGGCATCGGTGCGGTTCAGTTGCTCCATCTCCTGCATCCAGCCGATGACCGGAATGCGGTAAGGCTGGTTCTGCCACAGCGTGGCGTCGACTTCCTCGTCGAGCACCGCCTCGGGATTGTTGTCGATGCGCGAGCGGCGCTCCTCGAGGATGACGTCGCGCTCGGTCTTGATGACATCGTCGGTAAGGATGAGGTTGCGCATGCGGTCTGCCTCGAAGCTCATCATCAGCTCGAGCGCCGACGGCGCCACCGTCTCGTGGAAGGCGGTGTAGTCGTAGGAGGTGAAGGCGTTGTTGGAGCCGCCTATGTCGGAGATGGCGCGGTCGAACTCGCCGGCCACATGGTGGGTCGTCGCCTTGAACATCAGATGCTCGAAGAAATGGGCGATGCCGGATTTGCCGGGCGGCTCGTCGGCGCTGCCGATCTTGTACCACACCATGTGGGTGACGATGGGCGCGCGATGGTCGGGGATAACGACGACCTCCATGCCGTTGTCGAGCAGGAAATCCGTGACCTTGAACTCATCCGGCGTCGTGTTGGGCAACACGGTGCTGTCCGCCAGCACCGGGCCGGTCATGGTGAAAGCCAGCGATGTCGCCAGCAGCGTTCCGCGCAGCCACTCAACCCTAGATGTCATCAATGGCTCCGATTTCCAGGCAGGACGATAGGCAAGGTGCTGGCGACAAGCAAAGTGAATTGTTCGTCATGTTGCCGGCAAAGGCGGCGGCAAAGAGGCCGGCCTTGATGCAAGGCGTATCACGCAACCTCGATAAACCGGATCACCGTCTCGCCGTAATTGCGCTCGTCCAGCACGGAAAAGCCGGGGCCCGGTTCGAAGGGCGCCACTGCCGCCTCCTCGACCACGCACAGCGCGCCGGGACGAAGCCAGCCGCCGGCCCTGGCCGACTGCAAGGCGCGCTCGCCGAGGCCCTTGCCATAGGGCGGGTCGGCGAAGACGAGGCCGAACGGCGCAAGCGTGCCGGCCTCGCCAAGGCCTGTGGCATCGCGGCGAAAGATCTTGGTGCGGCCCGTCAGGCCGAAGGCCTCGACATTGTCGCGGATCAGGCCACGGCCTTCCGCCGAATCCTCGATGAAGACGCCGTAGGAGGCACCGCGCGACAGCGCTTCAAGGCCGAGCGCGCCGGTGCCGGCGAACAGGTCGAGCACGCGCGCCCCGTCCAATTGCTCCGCAAAACGATGCGCCAGTACATTGAAGACGGCCTCGCGGGTGCGATCGGTCGTCGGGCGGATAGCGCTGCTGCGGGGCGTCGCCAGGGGACGCCCGCGAAACTCACCGCCGACGATTCTCATCTTGCGCTGGGCCTCATTCCAATCCGGGCCTCATTTCGTCCTAGGACCCCTGGGGCCGCTGCGCGGCCGTTCGCCGCCACCGGCGCCGCCCGGACGCTCGCCACGCGGCTTGCCGAACGGCTTGGCGCCGGCCGATTTGCCATAGGACGGCTTGAAAGATGCCTTGCGCGCCTTGGCGTCAGCCGCCTTGGCGGCGTCAGCCTCAGCCCTGCCCTTGCCGATCGGCCGCGCGCCCGGCGCCATCCAGACATTGGCCTTGCGCTGGCCGGGCGGCTCGATCGGCCGCTGGTCGCGCTCGGATTTCTTGCCACCGCCCGGCTTGCCGCCGAAACCACCGCGCGGCTTGTCGCCAAAGCCGCCACGGGGCTTGTCGCCAAAGCTGCGTTCGGGTCGCGGGCCGCGCTCGCCATAGCTCTTTTCCGGCCCGGCGCCCCTGTCGGGACTTGTCGACAGCTTGCCCAGCGCCTCGTCGCGGCTGCCTTCGCGGCGCTTGCGGTTCTTGATCAGCCCGCCCTCGCCGATCGGCCGACGCTCGCCATCTCTGGTGAACTTCGGCCGTTCCGGCTCCGGCTCGCGGATTTCGGTGCGCCGTACCGGCTTGTTGGAAAACGGCTTTGATATCTCGGCATCGAAATTGGCGCCGGATTCCTCGACCAGACGCTCGCCAAGCTGGTCGCGCAGCACCCGGCCCTTGATCTCCAGCACGTGGCCCTCGGCGAGGTCATCGAGCTGGAACGGTCCGTAGGAAATGCGGATCAGCCGCGTCACATCGAGGCCAAGCGAACCGAGGATGTTCCTGACTTCGCGGTTCTTGCCCTCGCGCAGGCCGATCGTCAGCCAGGCATTGGTGCCCTGCTCACGGTCGAGCGTCGCTTCAATGGCGCCGTAAAAGACACCATCGACGGCAATGCCTTCACGCAGGCCGGCGAGCGCACTTTCCTCGACCTTGCCGTGGACGCGCACGCGGTAGCGGCGCAGCCAGCCGGTGGCTGGCAGTTCGAGCACGCGCGACAGGCCGCCATCATTGGTGAGCAGCAGCAGGCCTTCGGTGTTGATGTCGAGGCGGCCGATGGTCATCAGCCGCGGCAATTCGGCCGGCAGCACGTCAAAGACGGTCTTGCGGCCCTCGGGATCACGGTTCGTGGTGACGACGCCGGCGGGCTTGTGGAACAGGAACAGGCGCGTGCGCTCGATCGGCGGGATTTCCATGCCGTCGAGATGGATGATGTCGTCGGGCATGACGTTGAAAGCCGGCGAGGTCAGCGCCCGGCCATTGACCTTGACTCGGCCGGCGGCGATCAGCTCCTCGGCATCGCGGCGCGAAGCAAGGCCGGCGCGCGCCAGCCGCTTGGCGATGCGCTCGCCTGCCTCTTCCGTCACTTCCGCCGAACGCGGACGCGGCTTGAAGCCGGCACCCGATGCCCCTTGCGGCCGATCACTGAAGTCGCGCTTGGGACGGTCGCCACCGAAGTCACGCTTGGGGCGATCGGCGAAGTCACGCTTGGGGCGGTCAGCGAAATCGCGCTTCGGACGATCGCCGGCGTCGCGCGGCACGCGATCGCTGAAATCCCGCTTGGGACGGTCGAAGCGCCTTTCGCCGCCCTCCGCCGCCGCAGGACGATCGCCGCGTGGTGCATAAGGCTTGCGCGGACCCTCGCGCATTTCATACGGCTTGCGCTCGCCTTCGGCCGCCATCGGGCGGTCGCCACGCGGCGCATAAGGCTTGCGTGGTCCTTCGCGCTTTTCATACGGCTTGCGCTTGCCTTCGGCCGCCATCGGGCGGTCGCCACGCGGCGCATAAGGCTTGCGCGGACCTTCGCGCTTTTCATACGGCTTGCGCTCACCTTCGGCCGCCATCGGACGGTCGCCACGCGGCGCATAAGGCTTGCGCGGTCCTTCGCGCTTCTCAACGGGCTTGCCCTCGGGACGCGCCCCCTTGCCGAACGGCTTGTCGCCGCCCTTGAAGTCGCGCTTCGGCCGCTCGCCCTCAGCGGCCATCGGCCGATCGCCACGTGGGGCGTAAGGTTTCTTGGCGCCAAAGGACGGCTTGCCGCCCTTGCCGGCGGCTCCATCACGGCTGCGTGGTCCGGCAGCTTTCGAGCCGCTCCTGACCGGACCCTTTTTGGGTCGGAATTTCTTGTCGTTGTCGTCCATGTGGCCTTTGTCCGTTTGCGCTGCTACAGCGTGGCGCATCCTTTTGGGCGCGCAACGAACGCTGTAGCACTTTTGATTTGGCGCATGATCATTTCCGAAAACCGAGTCCGATTTTCGGGGTTATGCGCTCAATAACAGGATCACCGGAGTTTGTCAGGGAAAAGTGGAGACCGGTTTTTCCGAAAGACAAACGAAAATCAAAAGCCTGGAGCAAGTGCGGTTCATTCTGAAACGGACTTGCTCCAGCGAGTGGCGAGGAGATAATCGGAATGGAGATCGCGTGAAGCGGCCGGATTTCATGGCGCTGGCGCTGAAAGAGGCTGAAGCCGCCGCCTTTCGCGGCGAAGTGCCGGTTGGCGCCGTTATCGCCAGCGGCGGCACGGTCATTGCCAGCGCCGGCAACCGCACCCGCGAGCTTGCCGACCCGACGGCGCACGCCGAGATGCTGGTCATCCGCGAGGCCTGCCGCAAGCTCTCGAGCGAGCGGCTCACCGGCCATGATCTCTATGTGACGCTGGAGCCTTGCGCCATGTGCGCCGGCGCCATTTCCTTCGCCCGGCTGCGCCGGCTCTATTTCGGCGCCGCCGACGACAAGGGGGGGGCGGTGATCAATGGCGCGCGCTTCTTCGCCTCGACGACCTGCCACCACGCGCCCGACATCTATCCGGGCATGGGCGAGACCGAAGCGGCGCTGCTGCTCAAAGGATTTTTCCGGGAGCGGCGCGACTGAACCGGGCGCCCCGCAAAGGCAACGAAGCGTGGCCCGTTCTTACAGGGACGGCAGCCAGTCGAACCAGCCGCTGCCCTTCTTGCCTTCCGCCTCTTTCTTCAGGCGGCGTTCCTTCTTGTACTCGTCTTCGCCAAGCTCGTTCTGCGGCGCGGTGTCGGAGGCGACGCGATATTGCACCGGCGGCTCGCTCAGATATTTACGGGTGTTCGGATCGCCCTGCTTGCTTTCGACAAGGCGGCGCTGGATCTCGGCGGCACGACCCTTGTCCGAATCCGCGGGGCTCCACGCCGGCGGGTGGCTCGAGCCTGAATCCGCCATTGCCTTCTTGACCGATGCTGGATCGGACTGCACGTCGTCGACGATCTCTGACTGATAAGCCGGATCGTTCTGATGGGCGGTCGCGTCGGCGCGCAGGCGGGCGCGACGCTGCTCCGGCGATTCGGGCCATTCGGCGCTCGCCGTCTCGATGCTGTCCTGCGGCGCCGGCAGCACTTCCTTCTGGCCTGGTGCCGGCTTGACCAGCGTCGGGCGCGGCTTGTAGTCGATCCGTTCCTTTTGCTTCGGCGCGATCGAAAAGGCGCTTGAAATATCGCCGGCCAGCTGTTCACCGGCGGTCTTGTCGGTGCCATAGGTCGGTGAGCTCATGCAGCCGGACAGAGCGAGGCCCGATGCGACAAGCGGCGCCAGCAGCGCCAGGCGCACGTTATATCTCTCGGTCATGCCAAAAAGTCCCACTCTAGACAGCCTCTCGATTGCCACCGGCCCTGTGTCCGGTCCCCATCGTCCAAGCACTTGCGACGGAAATCCGGCGACAATTTGTCTTCCGGAGTTTCGCGTGTTTACCTCAACCACTCGTTAAGGGCAACGCGCGGGCGGTTTTCGCCCGCCCGGCGTGGCATTTGTGCACCGATAGAGCCATTCTGACCGGCCGGCCTGTCAAAGCCGGCCAAGCGCTTTCAACTCATGCAGCACCGCCGCATCCCTGGCCGAAACGTCGGGAAACGCAACGTCCTGCCCGACATCGGCGGTATAGCGCCAGGAACGCGCGCACTTCACCAGGCCGCGGTCCTCGGCCTTCTCGACCACGACGGCGACACCCCTGACGTCGTCGAGCGTGAAGGCGCCAGCCGGCACCTCGCCATGCGCGATAACCAGATCGCTGGTGATCGCCATCTCGGCCATGTCGACTTCGGATATCGCCGCTTCGAGCGCTGCATCGTCGATGGTGACGACCGGCACCGCTTCCAGCGACGAACCGATCACCTTCTGTGCGCGCGCGATCTCCAGTGCGCCGGTGACGACGCGTCGCACCTGCCGCACCTTGCGCCACTTTTCCGCCAGCGCCTCGTTCTTCCAGTCCGCCGGGATTTGCGGAAACTGGTCGAGATGCACCGAGACGGCGTCCGCATGAAGGTCGAGCCAGGCTTCTTCCATGGTGAAAGGCAGCATCGGCGCCAGCCATTTGACCAGACAATCGAAGAGATGACGCACCACCTGCACCGAGGCCTTGCGCCTAACGCTCGACGGCGCGTCGCAGTACAGCGCGTCCTTGCGGATGTCGAAATAGAAGGCCGACAGTTCCACCACCATGAAATCAAGCAGCATGCGCGTGATGCGCTTGAATTCGAAGGCGTCGTAGCCCGATCGCACCACCTCATCCAGCTCGGCCAGCCGATGCAGCATCAGCCGCTCCAGCTCCGGCATCTTGTCGAGCGGCACCTCCTCGCCATTGTCATGGGCAAGCGTGCCCAGCATCCAGCGGATGGTGTTGCGCAGCTTGCGATACGCGTCGATGTTGGTCTGCAGCACATTCTTGCCGAGACGCTGGTCTTCCCAATAGTCGGTCGTCACCACCCACAGGCGCAGGATGTCGGCGCCCGACTGCTTGATGACGTCCTGTGGCACGACGGTGTTGCCGAGCGACTTCGACATCTTGCGGCCGTCTTCATCCATGGTGAAGCCGTGGGTGACGACGGTGTCGTAAGGCGCCCTGCCCCTGGTGCCGCAGCTTTCCAGCAGTGACGAGTGGAACCAGCCGCGATGCTGGTCGGAGCCTTCGAGATAGACATCGGCCGGCCATTTCAAATCCGGGCGATCCTCCAGCGTGAAAGCGTGCGTCGAGCCCGAATCGAACCAGACGTCGAGGATGTCCATCACCTGCTTCCACTTGGATGCATCGTGGTTGCCCAGGAAACGCTCCTTGGCACCGGCGGCGAACCAGGCGTCGGCGCCTTCCTGCTCGAAAGCGTCCATGATGCGCTGGTTGACAGCCTCGTCCTTCAGCACATTGCCGTCGGCATCGGCGAAGACGGCAATCGGCACGCCCCAGGCGCGCTGGCGCGACAGCACCCAGTCAGGGCGCTCCTCGATCATGGCGCGGATGCGGTTCTGGCCGGCGGCTGGCACGAAACGGGTGTCGTCGATCGCCTTCAGCGCGCGGCTGCGCAACGTCGAGCCATCGCCGAGATCCTTGTCCATATAGACAAACCACTGCGGCGTGTTGCGGAAGATGATCGGTTTTTTGGACCGCCAGGAATGCGGATAGGAGTGCTTCAGCCGGCCGCGTGCGAACAGCGCGTTGCGCTTGATCAGCTCATCGATGACTGCCTGGTTGGCGTTGCCCTTCTTGCCATTGTCGTCGATGACGCGCGCGGCTCCGCCCTCGCGGTCCGGGCCAAAACCCGGCGCGTCCTTGGTGAAGAAGCCGCCATCGTCGACGGTGAACGGAATGGCGCTGTCGATGCCGCGCGCGCGCAAATCCGCCGCAGCATCCATCCAGGCGTCAAAGTCCTCGCGGCCATGGCCGGGCGCGGTGTGGACGAAGCCGGTGCCGGCATCGTCGGTGACATGGTCGCCGGCGAGCATCGGCACGGGAAACTCATAGCCGCCGCCAAAACCCTTGAACGGATGAGAAAGCGTAAGCCTTCCAAGCTCTTGCGGCAAAACACTGCGAAGCCGATTCAAGGTGACCTTGGCCTTGGCAGCGGACTCTTCGGCCAGCGCGTCGGCGAAGATCAGCTTTTCGCCCGGCTGGGGGCCGAACGCATTCTCGGCCGCTGTTACCTCGTAGAGGCCATAGCTGATGCGAGGCGAGTAGTTGACGGCGCGATTGCCTGGGATCGTCCATGGCGTCGTCGTCCAGATGACGACGTGGGCCTGCAACAGATCCAGCGCCCCTTCCGTCAGTTTGGTCACGCCGTCATCGACGGGCTGGACCAGGCTGACGACCGGGAACTTAACCCAGATCGTGTCGGACTCGTAATCCTGGTACTCGACCTCGGCCTCTGCAAGTGCCGTGCGTTCGACCACACTCCACATCACCGGCTTGGAGCCGCGATAGAGTTGGCCCGACATGGCGAACTTCAGCAGCTCGCCGGCGATGCGTGACTCGGCATGGAAGGCCATCGTCGTATAGGGGTTCTTGAAGTCGCCGATGACGCCGAGCCGCTGGAACTCGCCGCCCTGCACCGTGATCCAGTGCGCGGCGAACTCGCGGCACTCCTGGCGGAACTCGTTGACCGGAACCTCGTCCTTGTTCTTGCCCTTGGCGCGATACTGCTCCTCGATCTTCCATTCGATCGGCAGGCCATGGCAGTCCCAGCCCGGCACGTAGTTCGAGTCATAGCCACGCATCTGGAACGAGCGGGTGATGACGTCCTTGAGGATCTTGTTCAGCGCGTGGCCGATATGGATGTTGCCGTTGGCGTAGGGCGGACCGTCGTGCAGCACGTATTTGGTCCGGCCGGCCGCGCTATCACGCAGCTTGCGGTAGAGGTCCATGTCCTGCCAGCGCTGGACCAGCAGCGGCTCCTTTTCGGGCAAGCCGGCGCGCATCGGGAAATCCGTCTGCGGCAAATAGAGCGTCTTGGAATAGTCGATTGTTGAATTATTGGACGTTTTGTCGGTCATTGGTCTGCCATCTACATTACCCGGCCGCGAAGGGTTCGGGCGTGAGGTCGTTGCTTTGACGCATATCGTTTTCCCAAAACCGAAGCCACTTTTGGGCGATATGCGTTGATGATCTGGAAAAAGCGCGAGAGGCCGCGCGCAAAATTCCCGGCGGCTCCGGCGACCCCTCAGGCCGCCCGGAACACCGGGCCGGTAATTCGTATGGTCAGCGCGTGAAGGCGCGAAAAGCTCGTCATCGGTGGGCTTTTAGCGGAGATAGGCGCAGGAATAAAGTGTCTCTCGCTCGATTCCGTCACATCGTAAAATCGAAGCGGTAGCTGGTCGACACGCCGATCATGAACTGATTGCGGTCGCCGCGTTCCCTGACCAGGCTGGAATCGGCCGCCGGTCCCATCAGGCGCGAATATTCACCGAACAGGCTGGCGGTCATCGGCTCCGTCACCTTCCAGGTTATCGCGCCACCGAGGCCGGTCGACTTCAGGCCACCGCCGGGATGATATTCGCTGAGCCCGGAGGCCACGGCCTCCTGTGCGTCGACGCCATAATAGGCATCGAAATATTTTTCCGAGGCGAAGGACACACGCGGTCCCCCAGAAATCCGGACAGTTGGCGTGACATCATAAAAAGCGTCGGCGGCGATATCGGCGACAAAGCCGTCATGGGCGCGGATGCCGTGGCGCAGCTCGGCGCGTGCGCGCAGCCAGTCGGTCGGATAGAATTCGAAGAAGCCGCCGACCTCGCCGCCCCAGCGCACCGGATCGAGGCCCTTCAGTTCATCGGCATTGTCGTCATCACGGGAAAATAGGAACTTGCCGGTCAGGCCGGCGCGAACGCCGCCATCGTCGATCAAGGCCAGCGAGATGTTGTCGTTGCGCGACGTGAAGCGGGCCGCCGGTCCGGCCTTGCCCAGCGAGATGATCGGCGAGGCGCTGAGCAGGTATTTCTTGCCGCCCTCGAAGTTCGGCGCGATCATGCCGGTTGCGCCAACGGTCAGATACCAGTCGCCGGACAGCCAGCTGCCCTCGCCCGCATTGGCTGTGCTCGCGCCACCCAGCAGCGCAGCGGCCAACACCGCAGAGATTCTTCCGACCGGACTCATGGCCACTCCACTAACACAACGCGCACCGTTTACCGATGACAGCTTTGAAGGCCGTTTGGTAAAATTTGATTTAAATCCGAGACGTCCAACCACGGATTGCGGCGCTGCAGCTATCGGCCATCGACTGGACGTTGGCAAGCGCCGGGATTAACCTCCGCCTGGCAGTATCCCGCAGCCCCAGATGGAGACCGCGACAATGACCCTGCATGGCGACGCCTTGAGAACCGCGATCGAACAGACACGGACAAAATGGGGGTGGTTCGTCGCGCTTGGCGTGCTGCTGCTCATCTTCGGCGGCATTGCCTTCGGCAATCTGTTCATTGCCACCGTGGCTTCGGTCTATGTCGTGGGTTGGCTGATGCTGATGGCGGGCGTGATCGAGATCGTGCATGCCTTCGGCGTCAAGACCTGGAGCCGGTTCTTCTACTGGCTGCTCAGCGGACTGCTCTATGCCATCGCCGGATTTTTCGCCTTCGACAATCCGCTGCTCGCTTCAGCGGTATTGACGTTCCTGCTGGCGATCGCGCTGATCGCTTCCGGGGTGCTCCGGGCCTGGGTCGGCTACAGCCACAGGCCGGAACCCGGCTGGGGCTGGATCGTCGCGGCCGGCATCATCAGCGCGCTTGCCGGCCTGATCATCGCCATGGGCTGGCCCGTCAACAGCCTGTGGGTGCTCGGGCTGTTTCTGGCGATCGACCTGATCTTCCAGGGCTGGACCTTCATCGCCGTCGGCCTGGCACTGAAAAAGTAAATTTTGCCTGGGCATGATCTTGCCCGAAAACCGGTTCCCACTTTTCGGGATCATGCCTCTTGCCTGGGCATGATCTTGCCCGAAAACCGGTTCCCACTTTTCGGGATCATGCCTAGAAGGCCATGGCCGCGTCGAGCACGGAGAGCGGCCTGACGCCGGCAAGCAGCGCGCGCGCCTCGGCTTCATCGCGCTTCATCTGCGCGACCAGCGCGTCGAGCCCTTCGAACTTCACCTCCGGGCGAAGGAAACCGAAGAAGGAAACCTGGCAGACCTCGCCGTAGAGGTCGCCTGAGAAATCAAAGACGAAGGTTTCCAGCAGCGGCGCGCCGTTGTCGTCGACGGTCGGGCGGCGGCCGAAGCTGGCGACACCGTCGTGAAGCGTGCCATCGGCGCGACGAAAGCGGACGGCATAGATGCCCTCCTTGAGCGCGGCTTCCGTGGAAAGCCTCATGTTCGCGGTTGGAAAGCCAAGCGTGCGGCCAAGCTGCTGGCCGCCCACAACCTCGCTTTCAACGGTGAAGCGATAGCCGAGCAGTCCGGCGGCCTCGGTCACCGCGCCCTCGCCCAGCAAGACGCGGATGCGGCTCGACGACACCACCTCGTGGCCCTCGTCACGAAAGGCGTCGACGAGCGTGACGCCGAAGCCATGACGCTCGCCGGCCGCCATCAGGTAGGCCGGGCCGCCTTGACGGTCCTTGCCGAAATGGAAATCGAACCCGGTCACGGCGTGGGTAATGCCAAGGTTCCTTTCCAGCACATCGGTCACGAATGCCTCCGCCGACAGCGAGGCGAAGTCGCGCGTGAACTGCTGCTCGACAAGCGCGGCAAAACCCAGCAACGACAGGAGCCTCGCCTTCATCGGCGGCGGCGTCAGTACGAACAACGGCATGTCGGGCTTGAAGACCTTGCGCGGATGCGGTTCGAATGTCAGCACCAGGGCCGGCACCTGGCGCCGACCGGCTTCGGCCAGGGCTCGCTCGAGCACCGTCTGATGACCGCGGTGGACACCGTCGAAATTGCCGATCGCCACCACGCCGCCACGCAACTCGGCGGGCAGCGGCGCGGTTGCCAAAATGTGCTGGAAGGCCGCCATCGTCACCTACCGCAGTCTGGGAATGACAGCCACCGGATGATACCCATGCTTCTCCAGGAAGGTCGCCAGCCTTGCTGGATCCGGTTGCAATGCATCGCCATAGTCGCGCGCATGGATGCCGCCGGACACATAGAGAACGTCGAAACCATTGTCGACCGCGCCCTTCACGTCGGTCATCATGCCGTCGCCGATGGCCAGCACCTGCGAACGCTCGACCGGCCGGCCAAGAATCTCGGCAACTTCCTTGATCGCGAGGTCATAGATCGGCGCGTAGGGTTTACCGGCGATCAAGGTGCGGCCGCCGAGCTGGGCATAGTCGCGTGCCAGCGCACCGGCACACCAGATGATGCGTTCGCCGCGTTCGACCACGATATCGGGATTTGCACAGATGAAGGGCAGGTTCCTGGCGCGCAACCGCCGCAGAAGCTCCGTGTAATCCTCGGGCTTCTCGACCTCGTCATCGAACAGGCCGGTGCAGACGACGCCGGACGCCTCGAATTCCTCGACAAGCTCAACGTCGAGACCGTCATAGAGGGTGAAATCGCGGTCGGCGCCAATATGGAAGATCTTTCGGGGGCCCTCGGCGATCAGATCGCGGGTCACGTCGCCTGATGTGACGACACGGTCGTAGGCTGATGGTGGGACGCCGATCGCGTTCATCTGCGCCACGACATCAGCACTTCTGCGCGGCGAATTCGTGATCAGGACGATGGGGATTTCTGCCTCGCGAGCCCTCGCCAGCGCCGAGGCCGCGACAGGAAAGTGCGTCTCGCCATTGTGCACCACACCCCAGACATCGCACAGGATTGCCGAATAGGGCTTCGACACGTCTTCGAGCGAGCCGATGATTTCAGGCGAATCCGCCATGCCGTTTCCTTCAGTCATGATCATTGCGAGCGCCGCGGCCGACGGTTCGCCGCAGCCGGTTCCGATTAGCCGAACCGCCCCGGCCTGTCACCAGCTTTCGCCCGGATGCCGGATTGGTTAGCGGTTGGTGAAGCGCGGACCAAGCAATCGAGCGGTTTCCCAAACCCGTCCTTCAGCGTTTTGTGGAAAGTTGGCGCCTGATCAAGAATCCGCCGGCGGGGGCCGCAGCAAGACATGCATGAACTCTGGCGTCAGTTCTGCCGCGACAAACGCGGCAACTATGCTCTTATGACGGTCGTTGCGCTGGTTCCGCTGATGGGCGGCCTGGCGATGGCGGTCGACTACACCGAGATGAACCGTGAAAAGCAGACGGTGTTGAATGCGCTCGATGCCGCCAACTTCGCCACGGCGCGACGGCTGACGGAAGGTGCGACCGACGACCAGTTGAGAGCCTATGCGCTCGACTTCTTCAACGCCAACCTCAACAGCGTCGATCCCACCAACACGACGCTCAACGTCACCTTGCCGAGCAACACCAGCGGCGGCGGCTTGCTCAAGATGAGCGCGCGTCTTGACTACAAGCCCTATTTCTTTCCTGCCTTCGGCCAGCTCATCGGCAAATCCCAAACCGACGCGAACCAGAACATCAGCTTCGACGTCAACTCGGAAGTGCGGCTGAAGAACACGCTGGAAGTTGCACTGGTGCTCGACAATTCCGGATCGATGACCACAACCGGAACCGGCTCGGGGCAAAGGCGCATCGATCTTCTCAAAACTGCTGCCAAGCAGCTGGTCGACACGCTGGCCCTGCAAGCGGCAATGATCAAGCAGGTGGACAGGCCGGTGCAATTCGGCCTCGTGCCGTTTGCTGCCTCGGTCAATGTCGGTGCCAGCAACGGCAACGCATCGTGGATGGACACCGAAGGCCTGTCGCCGGTATCGAACGAGAACTTCGACTGGTCGACGCTGAACACGGCCAACAAATACGCCCAGCAGACCAACGGCATATGGTACAAGCGCGGCTCCGGATGGGGTGCCGATGAAGGCCAGATGCTGACCCGGTTTTCGCTCTACCGCGACATGAAGGTCGTCACCAACCACGAGCGCGTCACCAACAGCAAACGCGTGGTGTGCGACGAGTACAACTCGAACAACACCTGCAAACGAAGCCACGACGAGTACGACTACATCGATTCCTATGGCCCGTTCGCCAGTTGGCAAGGCTGCGTCGAAGCCCGGCCCTACCCCTACAATGTCAACGACGCGCCGCCGTCCGGCGGCTCGGCGAACACCGGCATAGGCGTCGGCGATCCGGCGACGATGTTCGTGCCGATGTTCGCCCCGGACGAACCCGGCAATCATTGGAAGCTCACCCAGGATCCCGATGAGGCCATGCCGACGACCTATGGCGCCGTGAACAGCTGGTGGAATGACGACCCGACGAGCAGCACTGGCCAATCCCGGCTGCGCAACATGGCCAAATATTTCCAGCCGCGGCCGATCGATGCGCCGGCGCTGCCGGCCGGCAACGGCCCGAACTACAGCTGCACCACCAACCCGATCACACCGCTGACCGACGTCAGCGTCACCGACGGACTGACCTCGATCAAGGCCGCGATCGACCTGATGCAGCCGAATGGCGGCACCAGCGTTCCCGAGGGCATGGCCTGGGGCTGGCGGGTGGTCTCGAGCGGCGAGCCATTCACGCAAGGACGCCCGGAAACAGAAAGAGGCAACGACAAGGTCGTGATCGTGCTGACCGACGGTGCCAACACCTACTACACGCCTGCGTCGCTCGGCTATTCCGATCCCGCCGATTCGAAGTCGACCTACGCGTCCTACGGCTATCTCAACCCCGGCTACAACGGCACCTCGGTCGGCCGCATGTTTCTGGGCACATCGAGCGCCATTGGCCAGTTCGACTATTCGAACGGCAATTACACGAGCGCGCTCAACGAGCAGATGGCGACGCTTTGCAACAACGCCAAGGCAGCCAACATCATGGTGATGACTGTGGCGCTCGACCTGTCCACGACCAAAACCAGCGACCAGGCGGCGATCGCGGCGCTGAAATCCTGCTCGTCGAACTCGCGCTTCCGCAAGGATCCGACGGATCCGAGCAAGCCGGCCAAGCTGTTCTGGAATGCCACCGGCGCCACCTTGTCGAACGATTTCAAGGAAATCGGCAACGAATTGTCGAACCTGCGCGTGGTCAGCTGATCCGGAGGCACTGGCAGCCATCTGGCGCAACGGCTGGCGGCGCCATGCCCTTGCGGACGCCTGCCGGTGCGGGCAGATATTGGCCGCTCGCTTCCGCACCGGGGTGCGCAGGGGAACGAATAGATGCCCGAAACCGCCAACCATCTCGCCTTCGCGCTGGTCTGCCTCGGCATGGTGCTGACGCCGGGCCCCAACATGATCTACCTGATCTCGCGTTCCCTGTCGCAAGGGCCAAAGGCGGGGCTGATCTCACTTGGCGGCGTCGCGCTCGGCTTTGTCTTCTATGTGCTGGCGGCGGCATTCGGTATCACCGCGCTACTGCTTGCCGTGCCCTATGCCTATGATGCGCTGCGCTTTGCCGGCGTGCTCTATCTCCTGTGGCTGGCCTGGCAAGCGGTGAAGCCGGGCGGTCGCTCGCCATTCCAGGTGCGCGAGCTGCCGCGGGACCGGCCGCGCAAGCTGTTCGCCATGGGCCTGATGACCAATCTGCTCAATCCGAAGGTGGCCGTGCTCTATCTGTCGCTGCTGCCGCAGTTCATCAGCCTGGACAAAGGCCATGTCCTGTCGCAGCTTCTGGTGCTCGGCGCGACGCAGATATCGATCAGCCTCAGCGTCAATGCCATCATCGCGGTGACAGCGGGCTCGATAGCCACCTTCCTCGCTGGCCGGCCGCTATGGCTGGTCATCCAGCGCTGGATGATGGGCACCGTGCTGATGGCACTCGCGCTGAAGATGGCGACCGACGCACAGCGCTGAGAGTGGAAGTACAAGCGGCGATCGCCGCCGTCAGCCGCCGAAGACTTCCTTCAGAAAAGCCTGAGAATCGCGGATGGATTGGTCGGCGGCAGCCGCATCATACTCCATCCGGTGACCATAGGCCTCGGTGCCGGTCTTGTATCCTGGGGCGGCAAATGCGTGACGAGCGCCCTTGAAGACGTCAAGCTGCACGGCGCTTCCCTTGCCGCTGCGCTGCGCCATCATCTCCTGGCATTTCTTGGCGGGCGTCCAATCGTCCAGCTCACCGATGAGGACCAAGGTCGGCGCCGCCATGTCGCCATTCGTCGCCGAACAATCCGGATAGTAGGCGATCGCTGCCTTGAATTTGTGCGCCATAAGCCTCTCCGCGCCACCAGATGCACGGCCTCGAGCGTTGCGATCCCGCCAGCGGAGAACCCCATCAACGCAATGCGCTGCGGGTCGACAAAACTGTATTTCGACAGGAATTCCAGAGCGCCGTAGGCGTCATAGACGCGATCGACAGAGTGGAGGCCATCACAGGTCTCCTTTATGCCTCTCGTGCTGAAGCTGTCGACAAAGAGGACGACGTAACCCCAGGAAGACAACCGTTCGGACCAGGCTTTCCTTACACTTGGGAACAGACCCGTGCATCCGTGGAGAACGACGATAGCCGGGAACGGCCCCTCACCCGGCGGTCGCGTCAGATACCCGTTCAGTGGCGTGCCGGGAACATCATTCAGGACTTTGCCGCTTTCTCTCGCAATGCGTTGCTGAAACGGCGTCGGCGTGACAGCCGCGCTTTCGAGTTGCACCGGCAGGTCGGCGCTTGCCAGCGCAATATCGGGATGGCCCGCAATGCCAAAGCAGATCAGCCAGACAGTCTTCTTGAGCACTCCCGACAGTTTCCACGCCATGGGTCAGTCTCCGTCACCTGGCCACAGAGGGCGCCGACAAGCCAAACATATCAGGCTTTGTCAGGCACTCTTTGTTTGGCGTTCCGGCGTCGTCACATCGGCCGCCGGATTTGCTGCGCCCGCTCCGGCTCGACCACCTTGCGGTAGAGATGCCAGGTGGCGTGGCCGAGCACCGGCATGACCACGGCGAGCCCGGCAAACAGCGGGATCGAGCCGATCACCAGCAGCACGGCGACCATCAACCCCCACAGCGCCATCTGCAGCGGGTTTGCCATCACCGCGCGCGCCGAGGTCTCGATGGCCGAAACAGCGCCGACATCGCGGTCGAGCAACAGCGGGAAGGCAACCACAGTGGTGGCGAGCACGACAACGGCGAAGACAAAACCGGCGGCATTGCCGGCGAGGATCAGGGTCCAGCCCTTGCCGGTCGTCAGCACCTCGCGGACAAAGTCACCGATCGATGCCGGCGGCTGGTCGCCGAACAGGCCGGTGTAGATCGACTGCGCGGTGTAGAGCCACAACAGGAACAGCGCCACCAGCATAATACCGATCACCGCGATCGACGGTATTGCCGGCGAGTGACGCACATCGAGGGCATGCCGCCAGGAGGTGTTCATGCCGAGTTCGCGGCGGCGGCTGATCTCATAAAGGCCGATGGCAGCAAACGGGCCGACCAGGGCGAAACCCGACATCAGGGGATAGATGAGCTGGATGGCATTGGCGCCGGACGTCCATCGCGTCAGGATCAGGCCGACAACGGGGTAGATCAGGCACAGGAACACGTAGTGCGATGGTTTTGCCCAGAAGTCCTCGGCGCCGAGGCGCAGCGCATCCCTGAGATCCGCCGTGGTGATGCTTCGCACCGTGGGCTGTACGTGCGCCCCGTGTGCGTCCGCCATGACATGAAAGCCGGCCATAACCTTCCTCCCGTGTGTCGGGGACGGTCACCGCCCGGATGGCCGCCCGCAGCTGCCACTAGTAGATGTAGCACCATAGCCGATTTGCCAGGGGTTGTCCCCGAATGATGGCCTATTGCGGTGAATTGAAAACCGCCTCGATGTGGTGGCCGTCCGGGTCGACGACAAAGGCGGCATAATAATGCGGGCCGTAGTCGGGTCGCAGGCCGGGTGCGCCGTTGTCGCGGCCGCCATGGGCAATGGCGGCCGCATGGAATTGTGCGATGCTCCGGCGATCCGGAGCGGCGAAGGCCAAATGAAAACCGGGACCAGGCGGGCGCTGCCCCTTCGGGCGAAGTTTGATCGCCAGCTTGTCGCCGCCGCCAGCAATCCCGTAGCCGACGGCCTGATCAGAATTTGCCGGATTGAGGTCGTCCCAGACGCGGACATATCCGAGCGGCGCCAGCACCGCATCGTAGAAAGCCGCCGAGCGCTCGATGTTCGAAACGCCGAAGGAGATGTGGTGGAGCATTTTTGCGAAGATCCTTGTCTTGGCTGTCCAGTCGGCTCAGGGGAATTGATCGCCGGCCAGCCGACCAAACATTCGAAAGTCATGGTAGCTGCCTTTGAACCAGGCTTTCTGCCGCAAAGTCCCCTCGTAGCGGAACCCGGCTTTTTCCAGCACACGGTCCGATCCGGGATTGCCCGGCAGCGTCCACGCCTCGATGCGATTGAGCTTGAAAAACTGATGGCCGCAAACGGCGACGGCAGCCGCCGCTTCGGTCATCAGGCCCCTGCCCCAAAAGTCCGGCTGCAGTTCGTAGCCGATTTCGCCGCACTTCGATTTGTTGACAAACCAGTTGTAGCGAATCGCACCGACCACGGTCTTCGAATCGCGATCCTCGATCATCCAGGCGCACCCCTTCCCGGAAGGATAGACCCTGCACATCCATCTCATCGCCCGTTCAGCCACCGCCTTGGCCGGCGCATCCCGCCAGTTCGAGAACCGGGTGACATCCGGATTCGACAGGATGGCGTGGAAGGCGGCGACGTCCTCGGATGCCGGAGCGCGCAGCAACAGGCGCGCGGTGGAGAGTGTCGGGAAGGCACGGGCAGGCTTTGGCATCGGATTCTCGCGTCGCATGGGCGTCTTGACGGTGTTGCCGGAAGGGGCGCTTCAAGACTAGGCGATGCATTTCGCGAAACCAACGCACGCACTCGGCTTTCGCGCAATTTTCACCGCCCGCCCGTCAAAAGCCATGATCGCGACTATTCAGGCAGGAATGACCCTTGCCATTCATTCCCATCCTGCTGAACCGCGCCAGGCACCGAGCCGGCGTATGCTCCTGATCGGCCTTGCAGCCCTGGCCGGGCTTGCCGCCTGCAGCACCGTTTCGCGGCCGACCGGCGAAGGCGCCGGCGTCTCCTCGTCCGCCACCGGCACGCTGGCCAGCATCCGAGCCTCGACCGGGCTTCCGCCGCTGGTCCCCGACCCACAGCTCGAGCAGGCCGCCCTGCAGCAGGCCGGCTACATGGCGCGGCGTGGCCGCATGAGCCACACCACTGGCTGGGGCAAGGGTTTCGCCTCGCGCGTCAAGGACAATCGCATTGCCGGCGCCGCCGCAGAGAATATTGCCGAGGGCCGCTTCGACCTGCAGAAGCTGTTCGACATATGGGCGCATTCGCCCGGCCACCGCCGCAACATGCTCGACCCACGCTTCACCCGCTTTGGCCTCGCCTATGTGCGCGACGGCCGCGATGGCGCCCTGCGCTACTGGAGCCTTGTGCTCGGAAGGTAAGGCGGGATTCCTCTAGCTGGTCGTCGCCTTGAATTTCGAGGGCGACGATCTAGTCCATGTGAGCGGCTGGTGCGCCACCGGCCGGCGCCTGTTTTGGCTTGCGCAGCAGGAAAACAAACGGAATGGAAATCAGCGTCATCACCATGAGTATTTTGAAGTCATTGACGTAGGAGATCATCATCGCCTGCAGATTGACCATGCGATCCACCTCCGAAAGCGCCATTGGATCGCCGCTTGCGGCCGCCGGCGAGACCGCCCACAGATTCGGGTTGAACGGATTGATGAACGCCGAAAGCTCAGTGTGATTGACCTGCGTGTTGCGCACCATCAGAACTGTCACGACCGAAACGCCGATGGACGAGCCAAGATTGCGCACCAGGCTGAACAAGGCCGTGGCATCGGTGCGGAAGCGCACGTCAAGCGTGGCGAAGGCCACGGTCGACAGCGGCACGAACACCATTCCCATTCCCAGGCCCTGGATGACGCCGGAGCTGATGATCAGCCAGTTGTCCATCTGCGGCGTGAAGCTGGACATGGTGTAGAGTGATTGCGCGGTCAGCAGAAAGCCGATGACGACGAGGATCCTGGCGTCGATCTTGCTCATGATCCGCCCGACGACGAGCATCGAAATCATCGTGCCGATACCACGTGGCCCAAGGACAACGCCAATGGTGATGGTCGGATAACCGAAGATGGTCGACAGCATTGGCGGCAGCAACGACATGCTCGCCAGGATGAGCACACCCATTACGAAGATGAACGCCAGGCCGGTCACGAAATTGCGGTCGAGGAATATCTTGGGATCGATGAAGGGATGTTCCGCCGTCACCGTGTGGATGATGAACACCCAGAAGCCGGTCAGCGAAAGACCAAGCTCGATCCAGATCTCATTCGAGGAAAACCAGTCGACCTCGCCGCCACGATCGAGCAGCAGCTGAAGCGCGCCGACGCCGAGCGATATCATGGCGAAGCCGAAGAAATCGAAACCGCGCACCCGCCGGGCAACAGCCGGCAAATAGGCGGCCATACCGAGGAAGGCGACAATGCCGACCGGCAGGTTGATGAAGAACACCCAGCGCCAGTTGAAATTCTCGGTCAGCCAGCCACCGAGCGTCGGGCCCAGAATTGGCCCCAGCATGATGCCGGCGCCCCAGATCGCCATCGCCTGGCCATGGCGTTCCCTTGGGTTGATGTCGAGCAGGAAGGTCTGCGACAACGGCACGATCGCGGCGCCGAACACGCCTTGCATCAGCCGGAAGAACACTATGCTCTCCAGGCTCCAGGCGATGCCGCACAGCATCGAGAACACCGTGAAGCCGACCACCGCCGTCAGGAACAGTTCCTTGCGGCCGAAGCGGTCGGCCAGCCAGCCGGTGACCGGCGTCATGATGGCTGCGGCAACGATGTAGGACGTCAGCACCCAGTTGATATTGTCCGGCGAGGCGCCGAGATCGCCGGTCATGGTCGGCAGCGCAACGTTGGCGATCGTCGTGTCGAGCGCCTGCATGATCGTCGCCAGCATGAGCGCGACCGTGATCAGGCCACGATGCGGCACTTCTTTGAAGGGTTCGGGCGTGCTCATGATGCGGAACTTCCGGCAGGTAACAAAATCGTGTAGAACAGGTTTCCGGGCGGCATCGCCTTCCGTTGAGAGACCCTCATTCGCGGTGGGACGCGATGGTCGATGTGGGGGTTACATCGACCGAAAGTCTCTGATGAGCGGATGCCTGCCGCCCGGAAACATGAGGACCGAGGGGTCCGTGTCGAAGATTTCAGATTCTGGTCGATCCGCGACGCGGCTCTAACCAAACGCTGATTCTTCCCACTCCTCCCATCAGACCAATCCCGCTATTGGCTTGCACCCGCTTGGTTCCCCACGGGCTTGCGCCGATTTTACTCCGCCGCTTAGCCCGCCGTAGCGTGGCCAAATATGGAGGGAAACCCGCGGGCAACGCCGGTGTCGACGGTAACGGTCGCGCTCATGCCGGTGCGCAACGCCATCTTGGCGTCGGCATCGGTCAGTTCCAGGCGCACCGGAATGCGCTGCGTGACCTTGACCCAGTTGCCTGTGGCATTCTGCGCTGGCAGCAGGGAGAATTCGGCTCCCGTGCCGGCGCCGATCGCCTTGACCGTCGCCTCGAAGGTTTTACCCGGATAGGTGTCGACCACGATCTCGGCCTTCTGGCCGGGCTTCATGTGGGTCAGCTGGGTTTCCTTGAAATTGGCGTCGACCCAGGTGTCGCCGGTCTCGACCAGCGAAAACAGCGGTGTGCCGGAGCCGACATACTGACCGACCTTGAACGAGGAGGCCTGGCTAACGACGCCATCGGCCGGCGCCTTGACCGTGGTCTGCGCCAGGTCGTAGGCGGCCTTGTCGCGCGCGGCGAGCGCGGCCATCACGGTCGGATGCTTGTCGGTCTCGATGTCGGGATTTCCGCCAAGGCCTGCCTTGGCGCTGATGATGCCTTGCTCGGCAACGGCAAGCTGCTGCTTTGCCTTGTCGAGATCGTTCTTGGCCTGGTCGAGCGACGACTTGGCGTTGATGCCCTTCTGGGCAAGGTCGGCGGCACGGTCGAACTGCGACTGGGCGAAGGCGACCTCACTGGCATCGGACCTTTGCTGTGCCATCGATTGGCCATAGGCCGCGCGCAGCTGCTCGACATTGAGACGCGCGCCCGCCACCGCCGCGTCGGCCTGGGCCAGTGCGATCCGGTAGGGCTCCGGGTCGATGGCAAACAGCACATCGCCCTGCTTGACCAGCTGGTTGTCGAAAATGTCAACCTGAACGATGCGGCCGGCCGTGTCGGAAGCGATCGACACCTTCGCCTGCTGCAGATTGGCGTTCTCCGTCTCCTGGTAGCGGCCGCCAGTGATCCAGACGTAACCGCCGCCGATAGCCAGCGCGGCAGGCAGCGCAGCCATCAGCAGGGAGCGGCCCAACCGGCGCTTTTTCTTCACCGGCGTCGGGGCCGGCTGCATCGGAGGAGCAACCGCCACTGGGGCCGCTGCCGGCTGCGCCGGCGCTTCCATTTCCAGCTCGGTCACCTTCTCGTCTATCTTGGCTACCGCGTTCATGCTGCTGCGCCTTCTGTACTCTTCACTTTTTCAACGGATGGCGTCTCGTCGTCAGTCAGGTTGCGGACCATCGCCTCAAGCCCCTCGATGAGGACGCGACGGGCTTCCGGTTTCACGCCGACCAGCGATTCCTCATAGACCTCTCCCGCAATGCTCTTGATCACGGCGTAGGCATCGCTCGCCTTGGGCGTCAGGAAGATCATGCGGACGCGGCGATCGGCTGCGTCGGGACGACGCTCGATCCAGCCACCCTCCTCCATGCGGTCGACCAGACGCGAAACGCTGATCGGCTCGATCTCGAGAAGTTCGGCCAACCGCGCCTGCGCGACACCATCTTCCTTGGCAACGCGGACCAGAAGCCGCCATTGCGCCGAGGAAAGCCCCAAGCCACTGGCCCTTGCCTCGAAGCGCTTGCGCATCAGGCGCTGCACGTCGTGGATCAAGAAGCCCAATCTGTCTATGCCATCGGAAACCATGAGCGGCATATATAATAAGCGTGCTTATTATTCAAGATGCCGGGTTGCACCAGAAACCGGCAAATGTGCATGACAGCCGTGCTTCGCAATCATGGTTAGCGGGTGGTGAACGTCGGGTCGGTGGCCATGGCAGTCGGCAAGACCGCATCTACCACATCAGGATGTGCGCACTAGAGAGGCGCCGCTTCGTGCCGCTGGTCGAGTTCGACAGATTGATGTACAGCCGCTGGTCAGGATCGGGGGATCAACCAAAAATGCCGACGCTCTACGCTCTCAAGCCAGCTTTCCAGGGAAGGCTGCGGCCGCTGGTCAATCGGCTGGCGGCAATCGGGGTCACCGCAAACAGCATAACCATCCTGGCTGCCCTGATGTCGATCGCAGCAGGGACGGCCATCGCGATTTTGCATGAATGGCGCTCGCTGCTGCTCGTTCCCGTGGTGATGTTCGTGCGCATGGCGCTGAATGCCGTGGATGGCATGCTGGCGCGGGAACACGGACAGGCCTCGACGCTCGGCATGTATCTGAACGAGTTTTGCGACGTCGTTTCGGACCTTGCGCTGATCCTGCCGTTCGCCGCCTTTCCACAGTTCAGCCCATGGGGCGTCGTCGCCTTCGCCCTCACCGCTGTGCTGACCGAATTCGCCGGCGTGCTCGGCATCGCTGCCGGGATCGGGCGAAATTATGCCGGGCCGTTCGGCAAGAGCGACAGGGCGTTGGCGCTTGGCGTGGTCGCCCTGCTGTGCGCCGCCGGGCTCTGGCCGGCTTCCATCGCGCAGCTTGTGTTTCCGGCCATGGCAACGCTTTCACTGTTGACCGCCATAAACCGGATACGCGCTGGCCTTATTGGCAGCGCCAGCTAAGCATCGAGGCTTCGCCATGCCGCCCGAGGGAGAGACCATGATGCACGAACCGATCGCCGCGGAAAGCCTTGAGCGGCAAGCGCAAGAGCGTGTCTTCCGCAGCCATGACGGGACGGAGATCTTCTACCGCTTCTGGCCGGCAGCTTCCGCCAATGCCAAGGGCGCGGTGGTGCTCTTCCACCGCGGCCACGAGCATGGCGGTCGCATGGCCCATCTCGTCGACGAATTGCAGATGCCGGACCACGCCTTCTATGCCTGGGATGCCCGCGGCAATGGCCGCTCGTCCGGCGAGCGCGGCTATGCCCCTTCCTTCTCGGCGCTGGTGCGCGACATCGACTGTTTCATGCGCGAGATCGCCGCCCGGGATGGCTTCGCCACGCAGGATATTGCACTGATCGCGCAATCCTTCGGCGCCGTGCTCACTGCGGCCTGGGTGCACGACTATGCACCGAAGCTGCGTGCCATGGTGCTGGCTTCACCAGCCTTTTCGGTCAAGCTGTACGTGCCCTTCGCCAAGGAAGGCATCGCGTTCTGGCAGAACATCAAGGGCCGCTTCTTCGTCAATTCCTACGTCAAGGCGAAGTTCCTGACCCATGATCCCGTGCGCATCGCCTCCTTCGAGAGCGATCCGCTGATCACGCGGCCGATCGCCTCCAACATCCTGGTCGAACTCTACCAGCACGCGGCACGCATCGTTGCGGACGCCCGCGCCATCACCGTGCCGACGCAGCTTCTGCTTTCCGGCAGCGACTGGGTGGTGCGCCACGGCCCGCAGCACGCGTTTTTCGTCAATCTCGGCAGCCGCACAAAGGAACGCCATGTGTTGCCGGGATTCTTCCACGACACGCTGGGCGAACGCGACCGGGCGCAGGCCCTCGACCTGATCCGGCCGTTCCTGGAAAAGCAGTTCGCCTCGCCGGATGCGCCTGTCGACCTGAAGCAGGCTGATATCGCCGGGTACACGCGCGATGAGGCCGACAGGCTTGCGTCACCGCTCGACCTCTTGTCGCCGAAGGGCCTTTATTGGGCATTCAGCCGTGCCTCCATCCGCATGGGCGCCTGGGTCTCGTCGGGCATGAAGGCAGGCGTCACCACGGGCTTCGATTCCGGCTCGACGCTGGATTACGTCTACGAGAACGACGCGCGGGGTCTCACACCGCTTGGCCGTGTCGTCGACCGCATCTTCCTGGAAGCCATTGGCTGGCGCGGCATCCGCCAGCGCAAGCTGCATCTCGAAGAGCTGATCTCCTCTTGCCTGGCGACGCTCAAGGCCACTGGGCGGCCAGCGCACATTCTCGACATCGCCGCCGGCCACGGCCGCTATGTTCTCGATGCCATCGTGAAGAGCCCCGACCAGCCGGCGAGCGTGCGCCTGCAGGATTACTCCGACCTCAATGTCCAGCTTGGCCGCAAGCTGATCGCCGAGCAGCAATTGCCGGCGAGCGTGTCGTTCCAGCGCGCGGACGCTTTCGATGCCGACATGCTCGCCTCGATCGATCCGGCGCCCGACCTAGCCATCGTTTCCGGCCTCTACGAACTGTTCTCGGACAACGCCATGATCGCCCGCTCGCTCGGTGGGCTTGCTCACGCCATGCAGCCGGGCAGCCTGTTGCTCTACACCAACCAGCCCTGGCATCCGCAGCTTGAGATGATCGCCCGCAGCCTGACCTCGCATCGCGGCGGCCAGGCCTGGGTGATGCGCCGGCGCACGCAAGGCGAAATGGACCAGCTCGTCGAAGCCGCCGGTTTCGAAAAGCTCGAGCAGCGCATCGACCAATGGGGCATCTTCACCGTCTCGGTCGCACGGCGCCGCTGAACAGGATGGTATCATCGCTTGCATCCACGGTGCGCGCAGAACCTTATGGCCGGGTGGTCGTCAGGGCAGCGCTTTGGCTGGCCTTCCTGGCGCCGTTCTTCTACCTCAGCTACGGCTTCGCCAACTGGCTGGCGTCGCGGCGCGACGACGTCGGCAGCATCGTGTTCGCCTGGGAACACAGCATCCCCTTCCTCGCCTGGACCATCGTGCCCTACTGGTCGATCAACCTGTTCTACGGCCTGTCGCTGCTGCTCAACGACAGCAGGCAAGGGGTCGACCGCCTGGCCGGGCGTTATCTCACCGCGCAGATCGTCGCCGTTGCCTGTTTCATCCTGTTCCCGCTGACACTGACGTTCGTGCGGCCTGCAACGAGCGGCCTGCCGGGTTTCCTGTTCGCCGTGCTTGGCGGTTTCGACAAGCCGTTCAACCAGGCGCCCTCGCTGCATATCGCCCTGCTGGTGATCATCTGGGACCACTGGCGCCACCGGCTCAGCGGCCTCCTCCTGCCGCTGTGGCATGGCTGGTGCGTCCTGATCGGCGCTTCGGTGCTGACAACCTGGCAACATCATTTCATCGACATCCCGACCGGCGCGCTGCTCGGGTTCTTCGCCCTGTGGCTGTTTCCGCGCACTGGCGAGCTGCCGTTTTCAGGCGCCCGGCTGACCAGCGATGCCAAAGCGCGCCGGCTGGCGCTGTTCTATACGCTGGGCGCCATCCTTGCGCTGGCCGGTGCCGCGCTCGGCGCCTTCTTTTTCGCTACAGCACTCATCTTGCTTTGGCCGGCACTGGCACTGGCCATCGTCGCCTTCGCCTATGGCGGGGCCGGCGCAAAGGTGTTCCAGAAGACCGCGGAAGGTCATGTGTCCCTGGCAAGCCGCGTCCTGCTTTGGCCCTACCGGCTGGGCGCTGGGGTGAATGCCGCGATTTGGACGCGTAAGCTCCCGCCGTTCGTGGCCGTCAGTGACGGCGTCTTTCTCGGTCGCTTTCCCTCGGCAAGCGAAGCCAACGGCTTCGGCACCGTGATCGACCTCGCCGCCGAACTTGAAAAGCCGGCGGCCGCAGATTGCCGCTGGATCAGCTTTCCGATGATAGACCTCTTGCCGCCGCCCGTGACGATGCTTGAGCAGGCAGCCAGCGCGCTGGAGAACGCGCGCCGCGACGGCACCGTGCTGGTCTGCTGCGCGCTCGGCTTCCAGCGCAGCGCCGGCGTTGTCGCCCAATGGCTGTTGGCAACCGGCAGGGCCAGGACGCCGAGGCTTGCCCGCGAGATGCTGATGGCGACCGGCCGGCCGGTTCATCTTGCCGAGGCCAAGGAACGGGCGGCATGACGAGCAATGCCGACCAGGAACGCGCCGATCGCTTCGCCCGCATGCTGATAAAGCAAGCCGCATGGCCGGCTGCGACTGTGGTGGCCGCAAATATCCTTGCGCCTTTGGCTGCTTCGGCACGCGGCGCCTTCGAGACCTTGCCCGCGGCCATCGCGCTGTCTGTCACAGCCGCGAGCGCGGTCGCCGTGCTAGCGCTGTCAGCGCTTCTGGTGTTCGACGCGCTGTTGTTCCGGCTGATGGCCAGCCACGATGACGAGGCTTCCGGTGGTGCCGCGGTGGATGACATACTGGCGCGCATGCGCCTGAAACCCTCCCCGTCCACGACACGTTCGCTCGATGACCGCATGGCCGGCACCCGCCGCCTGCTGTTCAAGCAGCGCGCCGCGCTCGCCCTGTTTGCCGCAGCGCTTCTGGCCGCGGGGTTCTGGGCGCCGCGATGAGCAAGCTTTCGCTCAAGACCTTCACCTTGCTGCAGACGGTAACCTCCGTTGGCCTGTCTGCGCTGGCCTGGGTGGTGACCGGGGTGCGTCCGATCTGGAACGGCAGCCTGCCGTCCGACCGGCAGCGCATCTATTTCGCCAATCACACCAGCCACGGCGACTTCATCCTGCTGTCGGCCTGCCTGAGCGAGAAGGAGCGCGCGGTCACCCACGCCGTTGCCGCCGGCGAGTACTGGGGAAAGTCGCGGCTGCGCCGCTTCATTGCCGAGGACATGCTGTCGTCGGTGCTCATCAACCGGCAATGGACGAGACCTGAAGAAAACCCAATCGAAATCATGTTGTCCGTTCTCGACCAGGGCCATTCGCTGATCCTGTTTCCCGAGGGCACGCGCAACATGACCGAAGAGCCGCTGCTGGCATTCCGCTCGGGGCTCTACAATCTTTCGATGGCACGGCCGGAGGTCGAGCTGATCCCCTGCTGGATCGAGAACATGTCGCGCGTGCTGCCCAAGGGCCAGTTCCTGCCGGTGCCGCTGCTGTGCCGCGTCGTCTTCGGCGCGCCGGTGGCTGTGGCTCCAGGCGAAGAACGCCGCGCCTTTCTCGAGCGCGCCCACGCCACGCTTCTGGCGCTCAACCCGCGCCCCGAGCGAGACGATTGATGCGCCACGAAATCTCCATTCTGATCATCGGCCTGCTGGCGGTGCTGACCACCGCCAGCATCGTCGCCGCCATACTTTCGGCGCGGGCGCCGAAGCCGCTCAGTTCAACGCTGGTCAACCTCACCCAGCGCATCAACGCCTGGTGGGTGATGGTGGTGTTGATAACGGTCGCCTTCTTCTTCGGCCGCGACGGTATGACCATCCTGTTCGCGCTGATTTCGTTTGCGGCGCTGCGCGAATTCGTGACGTTGACGCATACAAGCCGCAGCGATCATTGGGTGCTGCTCGGCATGTTCGGCATCATCATACCGTTTCAATACTGGCTGGTGTGGACCGCCTGGTACGGGCTCTTCGTCATCTTCATTCCGGTCTATTGCTTCCTGCTGATGCCGGCCATCACCGCGCTGCATGGCGACACCGAACGGTTTCTCGAGCGGATCGCCGCCCAGCAATGGGCGGTGATGATCTCGGTCTATTGCGTCAGCCATGTCCCGGCGCTGCTGACCCTCAATGTGCCAGGCTTCGAAGGCCGCAACCTGTTGCTGATCGCCTTCCTGATCATCGTCGTGCAAGGCAGCGACGTGCTGCAATACATCTTCGGCAAGCTGTTCGGAAAACACCGTTTTTCGCCGAACGTCTCGCCGTCGAAAACCTGGGAAGGCCTGATCGGCGGACTGGTGTCGGCGAGCCTGCTCGGCGCGCTGCTGTCGTTCGTGACGCCCTTCTCGCCGCTGCAGGCGGCAGCCGTGGCCTTCGTCGCCTGCTCGATGGGTTTTCTGGGTGGACTGGTCGCCTCGGCCATCAAGCGCGACCAGGGCGTCAAGGATTGGGGCCATCTGATCGAAGGCCATGGCGGCATGATGGACCGGACCGACAGCCTGGTCTTCGCTGCCCCGATCTTCTTTCACATCGTGCGCTATTTCTGGACGGTGTGAGCGCCTGTTTGGAAACTCTACGCTGGGTCGGCTGAGCGCCAGATGCTTGACGGCGTAGGTGCGGCAGTCTCTTGTCCCGACAGGCTCGGCCGGCAAAAGAGGTGCCACATGGAAAAGATCATACTGGACTGCGACCCGGGGCATGATGACGCTATCGCCATCCTGCTGGCAGCAGGCAATCCACAGATCAATCTCCTCGGCATCACCACCGTGTCGGGCAACCACAATGTCGAAAACACCACACGCAATGCCCTTTCGGTATGCACCGCCTATGGCATCAAGGTGCCGGTGGCGAAGGGCTCTCCCGGCCCGCTCCTCATCGATCAGGTGCTGGCCATCGAGATCCACGGCGAAACCGGGCTCGATGGCCCTGTGCTGCCGCCAGCCTCGTTCGAGCTCGACAAGCGCCATGCCGTCGACTTCATCATCGACACGGTCATGGCGCATGAGCCGAAGACGATCACCCTGGTGCCGGTCGGTCCCTACACCAACATTGCACTTGCCGTCCGCAAGGACCCCCGCATCGTCGAACGGGTGAAGCGCGTCGTCGCGATGGGGGGAAGCTATGCCAGGGGCAACATCACCCCCGCGGCTGAGTTCAACGTCTATGCCGACCCGGAAGCCGCCGATGTGGTGTTCCGGGCCAACTGGGACGTCACCATGGTGGGTCTCGACCTGACGCATCAGGCGCTCGCCACCAAAGAGCTTCAGGACCGGGTGCGCACCGTCGGCGGCCCGATGGCCAAGTTCATCCTCGATATCTGGGAGTTCATCGCGACCACGCATGGCGGCCTCCTGCAGATCGAGTATCCCGCCGTCCATGACGCATGCTGCGTCGCGGCGATGATCGACCCGACCGTCTTCACCACCGAGAAGGCCGACATCCGCGTCGAGCTTGCCGGCCGGTGGACCAAGGGCATGACGGTCTGCAATTTCGAGAAGATGGGTGGTATGCACCATTTCGGCGGCACGGCGAGCGAGCAGGTCGACTTCCGCCACACCGTTGCGATGAAGCTCGACCATCAAAAATTCTGCGATTTGATTGTGGATGCGCTGGAACGGCTGACGAGGCAGAAGGGGTGACACACCCTTCCTCCGGATAGTCGTCGTAGCGATATCGCTATCTTCGTCCGTGACGTCACGCGCCCCGTGTGATCCAGCGAACTCTTACCCACGGCGATCAGAGCCGGTCGACTTGCCGGTGAGGGTTGCGAACGCGCGCAGGGCGGGGTCTGGACCCCGCCCTGGTTCGGACAATCTACAAGAAGAGCCTACTTGCCGGCGAGCTGCTTGGCGTTCTCGGGCGTGATCGCGGTCGTGTCGACGGTGACGGTCGAATCCACTGACGAGGCGCAGTCGAGCAGGATCTTCTTCGACATCTCGATCGCTTCCTTGGCACCGGTCGGATAGGTGAAGGTCGCGGCCCAGTCGCCTTTCGCCACCGCCTCGATGCCGCCGGCAGGTCCCGGCAAGCCGTCGGTGCCGATGATCTTGACGTCCTTGCCAGCACCCTTGGCAGCGAGCAGCGCGCCGGCCGCCATCATGTCGTTCGAGGCATAAAGCACCTTGATGTCGGGGTGCGCCTGCAGCATGGCCGAGAAGGCGGTCTGGGCTTTGTCCGGCACCCAGTCGGCGGCCTGCTCGGCGACGACCTGGATCTTGGCATTCTCCTTGACGCCATCCTTGAAACCGTTCAGCCGTTCGACCGCGGGCGTAGAGCTTGGCAGTCCTTCGAGCACGGCTGCTTCGCCACCATCGGGCAGCAAGGTCTTGGCAGTATACTTACCCGCCTCGAGCGCGATCTTGTAATTGTCGCCGCCGATGAAAGCGGTGTAGTCCTTGCCGGGATCGCCGACCGTCTTGCGATCGAGTTCGATGACCGGGATGCCGGCATCCATGGCGCGTTTGACCGCCGGCGTCAGCGGTGCCGCCTCGAAGGGCGAGATCAGCAGAAGATCGACTTTCTGGGTGATGAAATTGTCGACCTGCGAGGTCTGCGTGTTGACGTTGCCAGCGCCGTCGGCGATCTGCAGCGTGAAGCCCGGAACTTCCTTGGCCGCCGCGGTCAGCTCGTCATTGACGTGCTGACGATAGGGTTCGGCATTGTTGGCTTGCGAAAAGCCGATGATGAACTGGCCGTCCTTGGCGCAGGCCTTGACCATCGGATCGGCAGCCTGGGCGGCTCCTGCGATGCACAGGCCAGCGCCTGCCAGAAGCACGGTCTTGAGGGCACGCCTTTGTCTTGTGGTTTTCATACTCACTCTCCTCCTCGTCGGGCCGGGGCCAGACCTTGGTTGACTTCGACTTCCTGCCGCCAACCTCCTAACGACCCAAACCCTCGCGGCGACGAACGAGGGATTGAAGCACTGCCGCCAGCACGATGATCGCGGCGGTCGCGAGCAGCTGCATGGCGGGGGTGATGTTGTTGAGCTGAAGGATGTTGGCGAGCGCGCCGAGCATAATGGTGCCGGCGACGGTGCCGACCATCGAGCCGGCGCCGCCGAACAGGCTGGTGCCGCCGATGACCACGGCGGCAATCGCGGTAAGCTCGTAGCCCATGCCGTCATTGGCACTGCCAAAATTGAACTGGCCAGCATGCACGATGCCGGCAAGTGCGGCGGCAAAGCCGGTGATGGCGTAGACCGATATCTTGACCATCGACACCGGCACGCCGGAAATACGCGCCGCGCGATCGTTGCCGCCGACGGCAAAGACATAGCGGCCGAAACGTGTGGTGTTGAGCACGATGGTGGCGATCGCGGCAAAGACGATGAACACGATCGTCGCCACAGGCACGGTGTTGTCGAACAGCCGCTCACCCAGCACCGCGAACACCGGTGGCGCCAGCCCCGGCCCGTCGCCATAGGAAATGTTGATGTACTGATTGCCCGACACGACCAGCGCCAGTCCGCGCGCCGCCTGCAGGCCGGCGAGCGTCACGATGAACGGCTCGAGCCGGAAGCGGCTGGAGATGGTGCCCTGGATGACGCCGAAGACGATGCCCATGACGAGCACCGCCAGGATGGTGGGGATGAGCCCGAAGCCGCCCGAAATCATCATCGATGCGGTGACGACGCTGGAGAGCCCGAGCACCGCGCCGACAGAAAGGTCGATGCCGGCAGTGATGATGACGAATGTCATGCCGATGGCGATGATGCCGGTCTCGGACACGGCGCGAACGATGTTGGCGATGTTGTCGGGGTTGAGGAACAGGATTTCGCCATGCCGGCGCGGCGAGAAGATGACGCCGCCGATCGCCACGACGACGAGGCCGATCAGGCTCTGGAAGCGCACCACCAAGGCTAGCGGATCGCGATGCACCGGTGCTGCGGCCACCGGGCCGCTTGCCGCCGAAATCTTCTGCTCAGACATCAGGCCTCCCTGCCATTTGCCGCGTCAAGCACCGTGTGCTCGTCGACGCCGCCGATGAATTCCGCCACGTTGCGCCCTTGGCGCAGCACCACGATACGGTCGCACAGGCCGATCAGCTCCGGCATCTCGCTGGAAGCGACCAGGATGCCGAGGCCCTGTGCAGCCAGTTGCCGCAGCCGCGTGTAGATCTCACCCTTGGCGCCGACATCGACGCCGCGCGTCGGTTCGTCGAGCAGCAGCAGCCGGGGATTGCCGAGGATCTCCTTGGCGAGCACCACCTTCTGCTGATTGCCGCCCGAAAGCGCGCCTACGGCGATGTCGGGATTCTTCGGCCTGATATCGAACTGGCCGAAGGACTGCTTCACCGCGTCCGCCTGCCGGCGCGCCGACATCAGCCCGAAGGGTGAGATGCGCCGGATCACCGACATGACCAGGTTGAGGCCCACCGCCATCCTCAGCATCAGGCCGCTGCCGCGCCGATCGTCGGTGACGAAGGCGATGCCGGCGTCGCGTGCGGCTTTGATGGAATCGAGCTTTACCGGGCGGCCGTCGACCGCGACATCACCCTCCCAGCGGCCGGCAAGGCCGGTGCCGTAGAGCGCGCTCAAGAGTTCGGTACGCCCTGCCCCCATGATGCCGGCCAGCCCGACGATCTCACCTGCCTTGACGTCGAGTGAGATGCCTGTCGGCGGCTGCCATCCAGCGCTTTCATGGGCGAGCCTGAAGCTCGCATTACGCAGGCTGAGCAATGTCTTGCCAGCCTCCGTGGCGCGTTCGGGATAAAGCTCATCCAGCGGCCGCCCGACCAGAAGGCGCACCAGTTCGGCCTGCGGCGCGTGCGGCTCGGTGACGCCGGCGACGCGACCGTCGCGCATCACCGTAACCCGGTCGGCGATCTGCGGCACCTCTTCCAGGCGATGTGAGATATAGACGATGCCGACGCCGCTGGCGGCGAGCTTGCGCATGATGTCGAACAGCCTTTCGACCTCGCTCACCGTCAGTGCTGCCGTCGGCTCGTCCATGATCAGCACGCGCGAGGCGTAGGACAGTGCCTTGACGATCGCCACCACCTGGCGCTGGCCGATCGACAGGTTCGCCACCATGCTGGCGGGATCGATGGCAAGCTCTATGGCTTCGAGCCGCTTGCGGGCCTCGCTGCGCATCGCCGGCACGTCGAGGAAGCCGCCCGGCCGCATCAGTTCGCGGCCGAGGAAGAGGTTGGCCGCCACGTCGAGCGTTGGCACCAGGTCGAGTTCCTGGAAAATGGTGGCGATGCCAGCCGCCTGCGCTTCACGCGGGTTGTGGAAGCGCACTGGCTTGCCGTCGATCTGGATGGTGCCCTCGTCCGGCGCATAGACACCCGACAACAGGTTCATGAGGGTCGACTTGCCAGCGCCGTTTTCACCGAGCAGCGCGTGGATCTCGCCGGGCTTGAGGTCGAAGTCGACGCCACGCAGCGCCTGGACGCCGCCAAAGCGCTTGACCGCGCCGGTGACCGACAGCAGCGGCGCACTCATGCCGGCCTCGCGCAGGATTGACGGACCTGCAGCGTGGCCTGCAGCCGCACCGCCTGCGGCTCCAAATCGGTGGATGCGATGCGGGCGCAGAGCAAGGCAGCCGCCTGTCGTCCGATCTCGGTACATGGTTGCGCGACAAGCGTCAGGCGCGGCTCGAAGCAGTCTGCCCATTCGAAATCGTCGAATCCGGCGAGCGAAAGGTCCGCCGGTATCGAGAGGCCTCGCTCGCGGATCGCCCGCACCGCTCCGATCGTCGTCATGTTGTTGCCGGTGACCAATGCCGTAGGCGGCGAAGGCAATGACAGGATGGCGTGGGTCGATGCCGTTGCGCTCGCCGTGTCGACGTTCTCCGGCGAGACATAGTGCGGCAGGCACTCAAGTCCATTGGCCGCCAGCGACCCGCGAAAAGCGTCGATGCGTTCGCGCGTCGTCGCCAGGTCCGGCTGGCCGGCGATGTAGCCGATGCGTTTGTGGCCGAAGGAGGCGACGTGATCGATCAGCGCGCGCATCGACGACTGGTTCTCGACGCCGATCTGGTCGAAGCGGTCGTCGGCGAAGCGGTCGATGAGCACGCAGGGCAGCTTCTTCTCCGCCAGATAGTCGATGGCCCGCTGCGGCGCGCCCGACGGCGCCAGGATGACGCCGTCGACCCGCCGCTGGTGGAAGGCGCGCACCACCGAAAGCTCGCGGTCGGGATCCTCCTGCGTGTCAGAGAGGAAGACCATGAGGCCAAGGCGTGCGCATTCGGCCTCCACCGCGCAGATAATGTCGGTGAAATAGGGGTTTGAAATCGCCGAGATCGCCAGGCCCACACTGTTGGTCGAGGCCACTTTCAACGACCGTGCTAGCTCGTTGGGCTGATAACCCATGGCGGCGATCGCATCATTGATCAGCTGCGCCTTCTGCGGCGAGACAAAGCGGGTGCGGTTGATAACATGCGAAACGGTCGAAACCGACACGCCGGCGCGGCGCGCGACCTCAGCCATTGTCGGCATGATGACTCAAACGGAGTGCTGGCAAGCGCTCCTCCCTGATGATGCGTTCCAGTCCGCTCTCATTGTTCTTGGCGGATTTTGGGAAACCATAGGACCATCGAAACGTTTGCGCAATCGCTTCGATAGCCTTTTCCGGCCAATTCTCGTCGCCCCCGAAAGACGGGCGTCTTGCAGGATCGGCCGATCACCTTCGTTTCGATTTTGCTCGATGCGCATTCGATGAAACTGACCGGGGTATTCCTTGGCGCTGTCAAGCGACGCTCTGCCGAGGCTTGTCCACTCAAGGCAACATTCCCGGCCCGCCGTGCCGCGGTCCTTGCCGCGCCGATAGCTCGAGGCGGTGGCGATGCCTGCACAAGCAGACGACCAACTCAACCAAACATCGGAAAATTTTCAGAAACGAATCGGGATTTTTCGGCCCCGAAATCGCAAGACCATGCGGCTGGCGAAAAAATCCGCACTGTTCAAGGAGAAGAAAAATGAGCATGTCAAAGACCAAGGTCCTCATTGCCGGCGCCGGGCCGACCGGGCTGACGCTCGCGCTCTGGTTGACGCGGCTCGGCGTGCCGGTCCGCATCTTCGACAAGGCGTCCGCTCCGGGCGAAACCTCGCGTGCGCTGGCCGTCCAGGCACGTACGCTAGAGTTCCATCGCCAGATCGGCATCGTCGAAGACGTGCTCGCCGCCGGCGTGCGGATCGAACAGCTCACCGTGCACACGCCGGCCGGCATTGCGGCCAGGCTGCCGCTGGCCGACTTCGGCCGCGGCATCAGCCCCTACCCGTTCGCTTTCGCGTTGCCGCAGGACATCCACGAGCGCGTGCTGATCACGCACCTGGAACGTGCCGGCATCGAGGTCGAGCGCGACACGGAGCTGGTCGCCTTCGAGGACAAGGGCGATGCTGTCGTCGTTACCTTGAATAGGGACGGCCGCACGGAAACGGTCAGTGCCGCCTACCTGGCCGGTTGCGACGGCGCTCGCAGCGCCGTGCGCCACGGGCTGAACATCGGCTTTCCCGGCGGCACCTACGAACAGTCCTTCTACGTCGCCGACGTCGACGGTCGCGGCGACGTCACACGCAATGGCATGGACACTGTCATCAGCGCCTATGGCTTCGCCATCGTCATGCCGGTCCGGCAATCGGGCTCCCTGCGCCTGATCGGCATCGTGCCGAAAGCGCATGAGGCCGACGAGTCGATCACCTTCGAGACGATCCGCGCCGATGTCGAGCGTGAAACCGGCGTCAAGGTTCATCAGGTCAACTGGTTCTCGACCTACCGCGTGCATCATCGAGTCGCCGAGAATTTCCGCATCGGCCGGGTGTTCCTCGCCGGCGATGCCGGCCACATCCACAGCCCGGCCGGCGGCCAGGGCATGAATACCGGCATGGGCGATGCGGTTAACCTCGCCTGGAAACTGGCCGCCGTGGTTCAGGGGCGCGCCGACCAGCGCCTGCTCGACAGCTACGAGCCGGAGCGCATCGCCTTCGCCCGCAAGCTGATCGACAGCACCGACCAGGCGTTTCGGGTCGCCACCAGCCGCTCGCGGCTGGTCGGGCTGTTCCGCCGCTACCTGATGCCGAAGATCCTGCGCATAGCGCTCGGGACGACGGCGGGATCGCGCGCGTTTTTCGGGCTGATTTCACAGACCCGCATCCGCTACCGCGAAAGTCCGATCAGCAGCGGCAAGGCCGGTAGGATCGAGGGTGGCGACCGCCTGCCATATGTCGCCGGCGCCAGGGACGACAATTTCGAGCCGCTGCGATCGCTGGATTGGCAGGTGCATGTCTATGGCGAACTCAATGCCGAGTTCCGGGCGATGCTTGCGCCCGCCGGCATCCCAATCCATGCCTTCGCCTGGTCGGACATGGCCAAGGCCGCTGGTCTGCAGCGCGACGGCGCCTACCTGGTGAGGCCGGACGGCCATGTCGCGCTGGCCTCGCCGGTCCAGGAGGCAGCCTCCTTCCAGCGGTACATCGCAGGCCTCGCCATCAGGCCTCGGGTCGCCGAGCGCGCGCCCTATCGCATCTCGGGCACCATGCACAGCCTGGCTTGAATGCGCCAACCCAACGGCGTGCGCATTCGCGCGTACTGAAAAGACGTTTCATCATGACCAAATCAGGAGAGAGAAAATGCCTATCAAATCCGGGAAGAAAATCCGCCTGATCGCCACGGCTGTGGCAATTGGCCTCGCCGTAGAGATCATAGGCAGCACCGTGCCGGCGCTGTCGCTCGTCAGCCAGGCCGAAGCGCGTATCGGTCAGCCCTGGACGCCCCGCAGTGCCGCAGGCGTTGCGCGGCGGACCACAGCATGGCGCGTGCTGAAACACACCACGGCTTGGGTCGCCACACTGCCGACAGGCTGCGTGCGCACCAAGGTCAACGGCTTCGATGTCTGGCGTTGCGGTGGCACATACTAGCGTGCCTATCAGGGCCGCTATATCGTGGTGGTCGTCGATTGACCGACCTCGGACGTGGTCTCGCCGAGGGCGAGCCTGACGCCTTCTGCGAGATGCTCGGCGTCGACCTTGTTCTCGAATGGCACGCCGCGCAGAGCATAGTCGATCGGCGAAAACGGATCGCCCTGCTCGATGAGGGCGATCTGCCGCCGCGCCCGTTCCATGTCGCCTATCTGGGCATAGCAAGCTGCCAGCCTGGTGCGTATCCAGGGTGCCGGACGCGTGGCTAGCTCCAGCGCTTCCGCCGCCTGTCGGTATTCCCCCATCATGTAGAGCGCCAGAGACCGGTCAAACTGGTACCAGTGCGGGTGCAAGGGATCGATGCGGATGCCGCGCGCCAGCCACGTCAGCGCATCCAGCGGCCGGCCGCGCATGGTGAGCAGCATGCCCATCTGCTCGATGCAGTCGGCATCGTAGGGATTGAGCTGCAGCGCGATACGCATGTGATGCTCGGCCGCTTCATGGTCGCGCATATACAGCCTGATCAATGACTGCACACGATGGCCGGTCGGCTGGTCCGGCGACAATGCCAGGCCCTTGTCGGCGAGATCGCGCGCATTTTCCAGCACTGCGTCACTGGCGCGCCCGAATTCTCCATCCAGCGCCTTGGTCAGAGCGAGATAGGTGTAGGCCAGTCCATAGTTCGGATCCTTGGCGATTGCCGCCTCGAACATTGCCTCCGCACCTTTCTGGTCGGTCTGGGCTGGATCGCGCAACAGCGCAAAGCCACGCAACGCCAGTTCATAAGCCGCCAAGCTGGTGACCGGCTTGCGCGATGCCTGTTGCAGCCCTGCATTGGTGACCCGCGTGACCAGCCTGCCGACGATCTGCTCGACAACCTCATGCTCGATCGCAAACAGGCCTGTGCCCTGCGACTGGTAGCGGTCGCCCCAGAGTTGGCTTGCGGTCGCGATGTCGATCAGGTTCACGGCCGTTATGACTTGCTCGCCTTGCCGGCGCAGCGATCCTTCGACAAGATAGTCTGCGCCGATGCGGGCGCGGATTTGAGACCACTCGTCGCGTCCGAAAGAGGCGAACGAAAAACTCGAATTGCGGGCGAGCACCGTGACCGTCCCAAAGCGCGCCAGGCCGTTGATGATATCCTCGGCAAAGCCGTCGACCACCGCCTCGTCGGCCGGATCACCGCTGTCGTTGCGAAAGCGTATCACGGCCACGACCGGTTGCGCCCCGATCTCCGGCGCAGTCTCGGCTTCGGCGGCGAGCATATAGCCGCGCTTGGATACTGTGCGCACCATGTCATCGCCGAGCACCTTGCGGATTTCGCGGATCGACTGGGTCAGCGAATCCTCGGTGACGTAGACACCCGGCCATACGACATCCATCAGTTCCGATTTCGGAACGACCCGGCCCATGTTGCGGGCAAGGTGCGAAAGCAGCGCGTAGGCCTTCGGGCGCAGGAACAGCGGCTCGTTGACGCCACGCAACGTTCCCTTGGCGAGGTCGAGCGTGAATCCTCCAAACCGGAAAAGCTGATCGGCAGTCGCCGTCGTCATTGGGACCCCTCCCCGGACACTGCGCATCACGCCGCGTCGAACCCACATCAACGCGGCACGGGATTTGGTGCATTATTGCCCAGTGCGCAATTTCAATCAAACTGGCCGCTTGGAGAGACAGCAAGATGGTTTGGCCAACGCGGGAAGGAACTCGATGAATCCGACGGAAAAAGCGCTGTGGTTCGTCGAGAGCCATCTGCCCGAAGCGGTCTCGCTCGACGATATCGCCCAAAGCAGTGGCGTGTCGCGCTTTCATGTGACGCGGGCTTTCGGGGCCGCCACCGGCCGCTCGGTGATGGGCTACATGCGCGCACGCCGGCTGACCGAAGCGGCGCGCAAGCTGGCCGGCGGGGCGCCCGACATCCTCTCGCTCGCGCTCGACGCCGGCTACAACTCGCATGAGGCGTTCACCCGCGCCTTCCGTGACCAGTTCGGCACCACGCCGGAACTGGTGCGCGCGCAAGGCACGCTCGACAACCTCGATCTCGTGGAGCCGATCCTGATGGACCAGTCCTTCCTTGCCAACCTCGAACCGCCGCGCTTCGAAACCAGCCGGCCGTTCTTGATCGCCGGCCTCGGCAAACGCTACAGCTGCGAATCTAGCGCCGCCATTCCCATGCAGTGGCAGCGCTTCGGTCCCTATATCGGCAACATTCCGGGCGAGACCGGCAACGTCGCCTATGGCGTCTGCGTCAACGGCGACGATGCCGGCAATTTCGACTACATCGCCGGCGTCGAAGTGTCGGATTTTTCCGACCTGCCGAAGGAGCTCAGCCGGGTACGCGTACCGGCGCAGAAATATGCCGTCTTTGCCCATCGCGAGCACATCTCGACCATCCGCCGGACCGTCAACACGATCTGGAACAAGTGGCTGCCGACCTCCGGCCACGAGATCGCGGATGCTCCCGAATTCGAGCGCTACAGCCCCGAATTCGATCCGCGCAGCGGCAATGGCGGGCTGGAGATCTGGATACCGGTCAAGGCGTAGTCGTTCATCCCATCGGCAGAGCGGGCCATCGCTCGGCGATCCTGCCACCAGAGAACACCGCGATCGATCCGAACTGTTGCAGCACGGCCTCGCTCTGCGTCGGGCGCAGGAACGCGTAGTCGCCGGGCTTCGCGGTCGCATCAGCCGGCAGGCCCATGAATTGCTGGTTCGAGGAGAGGCCGAGCAGGCCGTTCGTCTTCATCCCTTCGGGGAAGACCGGCTCGGCCATCCACTTGCCGCCATAGAGATAGCAGCCCTTGCGTGGAAAGCGGCCGAGCGCCTGCAGCAGGCGGGTGACGGCCGGCGGGCCGGGCAGCTTCGGCTCTACCGCTTTCAGGATCGGCGTCGCGACGAAGGCCGCCGGCTGGAAGCCTTCGAGGCCGGGCGTATCGAAATCGCTCGGCAGCACAAAGGCCGAGCCCATCGACACCTCGTTGGCGGCGCTGCGATGGTGTAGCAGCGCGGTCTTGCTGCCGCCGATGTTCAGGATACGGCGCTGGTCGGCGCCGAGGCACGCGACGAAGGCGGTGGCCCGTTCCGAAGCTTTCGCCAACGCCTTGGCCGGCCCGCCGAACAGGCCGGGGATGAGCGGCGCATGCGCTTCGTAGGCCATGACGCCTTCGCAACGCAGCCATTTGTGGCTCGGCAAGATACCCAATGCCTTTGACAAGGCCGCCGGGCTGGCAAACCCGCCGCGATGCAGCCCGACATCGATCTCGAAGGCGATGCGAAGCTCGGCGCCGAGTTCGTCCGCGAGCGCGCCATATTCCGCCAACCGCTCCTGCGTATCGATCAGCCAGCAGACGCGCGACCAGTCGGTGTCCCCTTTCACCAGTGCCGCCCTTGCCGCGTGGACCGGCATCGGCTTGCCGTACAGTATGTCGGCGGCGGGATATGCTTTCAGCACGGCTTGCGTGATTGGCGGATGGAAAGTCATGAAGCGATTGGTGCCTAGAGCCTTGCCGATGTGCGACAGCAGCGGCAGGCAAGCGAGCGACTTGTCGACCAGCCGCACGGCAAGGCCGGCGTCAAGCCTCTCTTTCACCAGGGCAATGTTGCGGTCCAGCCGATCGCGATCAAGCAGCAGGCAGGGCTGGAAGACGCCGGCTTGGCTCAATGCATCCGAAAGAGTGGCGAAATAGGCGCTCATCGCTCGATGCCGAACAGGCCGGCCATGTATGGCGAGACGAAGCGGTTTTCCGGATCAATGTCGCGGCGCACCGCCATCGCCTCGTCCCAGCGCGGATAGAGCTTTTTCAGGTCCGCCGCCTTCAGGCTGTGCATCTTGCCCCAATGCGGCCTACCGCCATATTTGCGGAAGATCGGCTCGGCCGCTCGCATGAACGGCAACGGATCGCTTGCCGCGTCATGGTGGATGGCGATCGAGCAAGTCAGCCTGTTGTGGAATGGCGAAAGCCAGAACTGGTCCGGTGCGACGGAGCGCACCTCCATCGGGAAATAGACCTCGGGAAAGCGCTGTTCCGTCAGTTCGATGATCTCGGCCAGCGCCTTCGGCCCCTCCTCGAACGGCAGATGATATTCCATCTCGTTGAACTTGGTCTGCCGGTCGCTGGCATAGACGTTGAGCCAGTCCTGCACATAGTCCTCGGCGGGCACTTTTGCGACGGCGCCGCGGATCAGCCGGCGGCGGAGCGACGGCAGCCAGGCGAGCCCGGTGCGCAGCCGGCGCAGCGTCCTCAACCCGCCCTCGTCATCCTCGGTCGGGCGCGTGGTGGTCGCCGCGGTGCTGAAGTCGCTGGCGATGAACTGCGCATAGCCGGAAAACGGAATGTAGTAGAATTCGGCCGAACGGTGCGCGGCCATCATCGTTTCGAAATCGCGCAGCATGTCGGCGATCGGCAGCACCCATTTGCGGCGGCGCAGCCGATAGGTCGCGATGTTGTTCAGCGTCACCTCGGTCATCACGCCGAAGGCGCCAAGTGCGACGCCGACCGCATGGATCATCTCCTGATCCCCTGCCCGCTTGAAGTCGCGGAGTTTGCCAAGCCCGTCGACGATCTGCACCGTTTCAAGCTGCGTGTGGTAGGCACCGAGCGTCGGTCCAGAGCCATGCGTGGCGGTGCCGAGCGCGCCACCGATCGCCTGGCGGTCGATGTCGCCCATATTTGGCAGGCCCTGGCCGATGCCTTGCAGGATGTGCATGAGCGGGCCGAGCCGGGTCCCTGCCCGCACGCTTGCCTGATGTTTTTCGACGTCGTGCGAGACCAGCCCTTCCAGTCTCTCCAAGGACAGGATCGTGCCCTCGGATTTCACCAGCGGCGTAAAGGAATGGCCGGCTCCGACGACGCGGACCGGACCGGGTGCGGTGCGAACGAGATCACCGAGTTCGCCGGCGTCAGTTGGGGTGGCAATCAGCTGCGGTTCAGCGCTGATGTAGCCGGACCAGTTGCTCCAAGTGTTCGACATGTTGCCTCCTCAGGCAACGGCGCGGCGACGCCGGGACACAAGGATGAACAGGCCAAGCAGCGCCGCGCTGGCAATGGCGCTGGTGGCGGCGAATTCCGGCACGGGGCGAAAATCCTTGCCGTCGATGAGCAGCGACGCCGCGACCGGCCCGATCGCCAGGCCAAAAAGCTGCGCCGCCGGCACCAGCAGCACGGCGGTGCGCGTCTCATCGGCGGTAATCGCCAGCCGTATCTGGTAGGGCACGATAAACAAGAGGATGAAGCCCATGACCAAGGCGGCAACCCAGAATGTGATGAGGTCAGGTCCGCTGGCGAGGACCAGGGAACTGACAAACGCGACGGCGCCGATCGCGGCGATGGCAAGGCGGTAATCGATGCGCGCCTCGAACACGGTCGCTGTCATCGCACCCAGGACCTGAACCGCGAGGCTGGCCGAGACGATCAGGCCGACGGTGCGGCCATCGATGCCGTATTGTGCGCCAAGCGGCTCCAGAAAGGCCCACACCGCGCCGAAGAACATGAAGTAGCAGAAGACCGACAGCAGCGCAGTCATCGAAGGGACCGTCAGCACATTGGCCAGGTTCTCTTCCTTGGGCAGATCGGCATAGTCACTGGGAACGGTGAAGGCGATCGCCACCGAGGCAACGCAGACGACGGCGAGAACGATGAAGCCGCCCGCCGACCCGGCTGCCGGGATGACATAGAGCGCCAACAGCAGGGCAAGCGCGCATTGCGCCAGCGTCTGCATGGTGACGAAATAACCGCCGATGCGCTCGGCCCGCCGCGAGCGGGCAATGAGTTCGGTGGCGACCGCCACAAGGCCGCCTTCGGCCAGGCCTGCCAGGGCGCGAGCCGCAATCAGCATGTTGGCGCCGGCGGCATAGGCCGTCCAAACATTCGCCATCGCCAGCAGGAGCAGAAGGGCCGCACTTTTCCAGCGCATGTTGTGGGCCGAAAGCAGCATCGCCACGATTGCTGAGCCGATGGCAATGGCGATCATCTCGGCGGTGGCGACCAGCGCCAGCTCATCGCCGCTGACATGGCCCTCGGTGAAAAGGGCGCCGAGCAGCACCGGTTGCAGTCCGAGGATGAGCAGGCCGACCGAACCGATCCACAAGGCCGAGGCAAGCTGCCTGCCGGTCGGATTGCCGACCAGCCAGTCGCCGCTTCCCGTGTGCCCGGTATCTGTCGAAGTCAAAGGCGCCTCCCAACGTCCTTGCCGTGCGGCAAAAAAACTGACAATCTGTCAGCATTTCAGAAACTGATACTTGATCATATTTTTTGTCAATCAGAATTTGGAAACTCGTGCGAAAGACCAGTGCGTGATGGAAGCGACGCGAACAGCCACCGAGCCCAGGCGCAAACCCAAGCAGGAGCGTAGCCGAGAGCGCATCGACGCGATCCTGTCGACGACCATGCGGCTGATCGGCGAAAAGGGCATCGACGCCGTCACCATGAAGGAAGTCGGCATGCTGGCGGGCGGACCGATCGCCACCGTCTATCATTACTTCCCCAACAAGTCGGCGATCCTGGCGATGCTCTACGAGCGGTTTTCCGAGGTCAGCCGCACGCGGCTGACAGCGATCATCGGCGACATCCGCGAAGCCAAGGACGTGATCGTGGCCGCCGACCGGCTGCTTGACGACTATCACAGCCGTGTCGCAGGCGATCCGGCCATCCAGGATCTGCAGAACGCCATCCAGGCCGACAAGGCGCTCAAGAATCTCGACATCGCCGAAACCCGGCATCAAGCCAAGATGTTCTGCGACCATGTGATCGGCCTGCTCGAACCCCAGAAGCGGGAGCAGTTCGAACGCATCGTTCTGCTGATCTTCCAGCTAGCCGGTGGTGTGGTGCGCCTGGCGCTTGCCGAGGGCAAAGCGGAAAGTCGCCAGACCATCGAGGATTACCGGTCGATCATCCACACCCAACTGCGGCTCTTTCTCTAGTCGAACGCGGCGGGACTCAACGCCCAGCGCATCGAGGTGTCGGGCGGAATGAGCATCTAGTCCAAATCTGCGGCAGCAAGGTTGGTGACGTGATGGTAGTGGGTCAGGCCGCTCGCGGGCCGTACAACAAGCAGAAAATCTGATATTGTCTTTTCCTCCACATCGGAGGGTTATTATTCATGACCCGTCATTGCATTATGCTGACGGATGATGGTTTGAACGTTGGGAGGTGGCAAATGCGCTTATACTCTCAATTCGCTCTGCGGACTGCACGAACGCTCGCACTCCTACTGCTGGCTCTCACATTTGCCCGCCCAGTCAGTTCACAAACCACGACGTCCGACGACACGATCCAGGTCATTGCTCAGCAGCAGAAAGTGATCAGTGAAACATACAAACTGGAAAGGGCCGGCGAGGGGGTCATGTATCTGGAGACTCTTGCGCTGCTCGCAGCCTATGGCGGCTGGTCGCGCTATGACCCAGCCACCGCAGCATCGTTGGGGACGAAGCGGATAGAAAACCTTAAACTACATGAAATGGTGGGGAACCGAAAGCTAGACATTGTCCATGCAATGACGGCAGTAAAGCGAAACAAAAGCCTGTCTGAGGACGAACTGAAACGGTTTTCAGATATCTACCAAAATGCCGAGACTTTATGCGCCGTGGCAATTGACGTGCATGACCTGCTTGAGGACGGCAAGATCGACGAAGCCAACGCTCTCTATCGCGACAAATCGATCCCCTTGATAAACACGATAAATGCAGATTCATACACATTGATTTCGAGCTTGGAGGACAAGATTGATAAAGCTGCGCTTCATGCTCGTCTCGCCAAGTAGGACGACGGGCGCGCCTCCCAACTCGCCGTAATCATAATCGCCGACGGTTCATAGGCAGGACCGCAAACCCGAGCATCGTCCTCGTCGGTATTGGCGCGAATGGTTTGCTGTTTGACCTTGAGACACAAGAAATTGGGTCCCGCTTAGGGCGTTGACTAAGAGACCGCGCGACGGTCCCCACGGACGCGATAGGCAAATTCCACGTTGGCCCACGGCAACCGGCACATTCCGGAAACGAGCGGTTGCGGAAAACAAAATTTCACGCGCATGGGCAGTTCCGAGCGCCTTGACTCTGGCAGGCCGGCGGCCTATCTCAGCGCCACGTTAGCACTCGCCATTGGTGAGTGCTAACCGTATGTCCGGCGCCGCCGGATGGAGGAACTGTTCTCACCGTTCTCATCGAGGAAGAAAAAATGGCAAAGTCGAAGTTCCGCCCGCTTCATGACCGCGTGGTCGTTCGCCGGGTCGAATCCGAATCCAAGACCGCCGGCGGGATCATCATCCCCGATACGGCAAAGGAAAAGCCGCAGGAAGGCGAGATCATCGCTGTCGGCTCCGGCGCTCGTGACGAAGCCGGCAAGCTCGTCCCGCTGGATGTCAAGGCCGGCGACCGCATCCTGTTCGGCAAGTGGTCGGGCACCGAAGTCAAGCTCAATGGCGAAGACCTTCTGATCATGAAGGAATCCGACATCATGGGCATCATCGGCTGATATCAGCACTTTCCGTCAACTGAATTCCAGGGCTCAATCCAAGCCCTTGCCAGGAGTTAAAAATGGCTGCCAAAGACGTAAAATTCTCCCGTGATGCCCGCGAGCGCATGCTGCGCGGCGTCAACATCCTCGCCGACGCGGTGAAGGTCACGCTCGGCCCCAAGGGCCGCAACGTCGTCATCGACAAGTCGTTCGGCGCCCCGCGCATCACCAAGGACGGCGTCACCGTCGCAAAGGAAATCGAGCTCGAGGACAAGTTCGAAAACATGGGCGCGCAGATGGTCCGCGAAGTTGCTTCGAAGACCAACGACATTGCCGGCGACGGCACCACGACCGCGACCGTTCTGGCGCAGTCGATCGTCCAGGAAGGCCACAAGTCGGTTGCCGCCGGCATGAACCCGATGGACCTGAAGCGCGGCATCGATCTGGCCGTGACCGAAGTCGTCGCGGCGCTCGGCAAGGCTGCCAAGAAGATCAAGACCTCCGAGGAAGTTGCTCAGGTTGGCACGATCTCGGCCAATGGCGACGAGTCGGTCGGCAAGATGATCGCGGAAGCGATGCAGAAGGTCGGCAACGAGGGCGTCATCACGGTCGAGGAAGCCAAGACCGCCGAGACCGAACTCGAAGTCGTCGAAGGCATGCAGTTCGACCGCGGCTACCTCAGCCCCTACTTCGTCACCAACGCCGACAAGATGGTTGCCGAGCTCGAGGACGTCTACATCCTCCTGCACGAGAAGAAGCTCTCCAACCTTCAGGCCATGCTGCCGGTTCTCGAAGCCGTCGTGCAGACCTCGAAGCCGCTGCTCATCATCTCGGAAGACGTCGAAGGCGAGGCTCTGGCCACGCTGGTCGTCAACAAGCTGCGTGGCGGCCTGAAGATCGCCGCCGTCAAGGCGCCGGG
>NZ_JBFUCU010000025.1:0-56812 GCF_056405075.1 Mesorhizobium sp. P2_A12 | reverse complement strand
GTACAAAAATGGTACGCCAAATCGCAATCACCTTAACACTGCTCATTCAGTTTTCAGCTTCGGCATTTGCGGACACCTCCCAATATTGGGTCGCTAAGGATGCTGTTTCGAAGCAGTGCGAGGTGGTCACAAAGAAGCCGGACGGAACCATGGTTATAGACCTTACGAAGGCCACATATAAGACCGAGGCGGAAGCGAAGGATGCCCTGAAGAAGCTTCCAGATTGCAAGTGACCGCGTCTGCTCGAAGCGCGTCAAAAATCGCCCTGTCTTGACCTCGCCAGTACCGTATATTGTTGCGCCATCGATCGCCAAACCTTGTCGCCACGCCAGCGCCATCACGACGCCAGCGGCTAGCAAGATAATTAGCGCGGCTCCCGCATCATACTGAGGTAGGTCGGGTCCCCGCTCTAGGAGCCATGCGCGATGGGGCTCCAAATCTCGGCCGGCTTAGCGTCCCATGCGCCGTGCCGAGGCACTTCCGCTCGACCGATGGCGTTGCGACCACTTCACAACACTCGCTACGCTGACCCCGAACAAAACTGCCGTTTCCCGGCACGTCCGACCGGCCGCAACCGACGCCGCAACTCCCCCACGAAGATCGTTTGAATAGGGTCTTGGCATCCGATGCTGGCCTCCGCCCAGCCAGCATCTTGAATCACAAAATCGATATGACGTGAATCCCTACCGATTCAATCAAACTGAAACCTGCTCTAGGTCGAGCATCTTGCTACGGGGCCCAAGGACAAAAAGCCTCGCCGCTCAATTTGCGAGCGGCTGGCTATGGCATGAAAGCTGTGATCTTCAATTGACATAGCAGGAGGGGCTTGCAGACCTCATTCCAATTTAACCAGTCAATGCCGGCCGACGCTTCGCCATCGGAACCAAAGCTGTCGCCGCCGGTTGTCTTCGTGAAGAAACCAGAGGACCGATGGAATCGGTGAAATGGTCGAAATTATTAGCTTTGAACTGGCGAAGGCCAGACAGCGCGTAAAGCGCGCCGGGCGCTCCCTGGACCGAGCAAACAAGCAACTGGACGACGACTGCGGCGTTGCTCTCAGCCTTGCGCTGTGCGCCAGGATCCGGGCTGACCAGGCTCGAGTGATCGACGCACGGGAGCGCTTTCGGAAGGTCCCCCTGTGCCGCATTACTGAGGATTTGGCGCCATGATGTTGTTCGAACCACTCAACTCTGACGGGCACAAGCGCAGCGTGATTTACCATGCCGCTCGGTTGACGATGATCCAAGAACGAATGCTGAAGCGCTTCGATAAGGTCGACGAAGCGGCCCACAAGGTCCAGGCAGCAGCGGAAACATTCGCCGAGACTGTTCGGCCCGCCGGAAGCACTGAGACGCTCGGCATGTGATTCCGGTCCCCGCGACGGTGCGGCACGCGCTCGAAAGGAAGCCCGCCACTGAGGAAGCAGTGACGGGCCGACCAAGTTTGCCCTTTGGCCAGCGGCGCAACCCAAGAGAGGACGCCGCTAAGGGCTCAACTTCAGCATGAGACGCCCGTTCCGATAGGGAACAAGAAGGCCCGCTACCTTTCAGCAGCGGGCAAGTTTATGCAGTGCTGGGATCAACCAGCGTAGGACCAACGAGCGGCGGCGGGGTTGGTTGCGAACTACAAACGAGGGATGACGCTCAGCGCGGCGGTGATAAGCGAGGCCGCCACCCTGCGCGGTGTCCGATTTTCAAAGGGCCGGTACTGGCTGACGGGGCGGTCTCGGCGACGCTTCAGGCGCATTTTGACCGTTGCGAAGGCTCGGGCGCGCCATCGCAGTTCCGCCTTGGCGGCAGCGGTCAGTTTCGCCTGGCACGGATGCCGCTGCAGCAAAAGGCCGTGAGCTACACGCTCGACGGCAAGGCTGCCGTCACAAGAATCTTGGCCGGGTTGCTCTTGCCCGATGCAGGCACGCTGTTGAAGTTCCATTATCCAACGACCTGGAGCCACTTCCTGCCGGATCACTCCTTAACCTTCCGAGTCACGCCAATCAGCGCCACGGAAACCGAGGCCACCTGGCTCGTGAACAAAGATGCCCTCGAAGGGGTCGACTAGACCTCAAGCGCCTGACCGAGGTTTGGATTTCTACCAATGACGAAGACCGTGAGATCGTCGAGACCAACCAGCAAGGGATCTTCTCTCCTGCCTATGTTCCCGGACCATATTCGCCGACTCAGGAAAGCGGTGTGACCCAATTCGTCGATTGGTATGCGAACTGGCTTGAGCGCTCTCAGGCCTTGATGCGGTTGGCCGCGGAGTGAACCAATGAACGTGGTGGCAAAACCCAGGCTGGTTTTCTGGACCGACGCGGAAGAACTCGAATGTGCCTCCTTTCTTCCGGAGGGCCGAACGTCCTGACCTTTTGTTTCCGGTCGCCGTCCGGATCGCTGTTCAATTTTGATCCAGGGCAGTTCCTCACTTTGGAGTTGCCCACTCCCGGCGGTCCAATCTACCGGACCTACACGATATCCTCTTCTCCGTCGCGGCCGACCTCGCTAACCATTACTGTAAAAGCGCAGGCCGACTCTGTCGGAACGCTGTGGATGTTTGATAGCCTCCGTCCGGGAATGCGCCTGCGGGCACTCGGTCCGGGCGGCACCTTCTCGATGGCACATCAGCCGGCCGAAAAGTATCTTTTCATCTCAGCCGGCTCAGGCATCACACCGATGATGTCCATGACTACACATCTGTATGATTCCGGGGTTGATCCGGACATCGTCTTTGTCCACTGCGCGCGCCGCCCTTCTGAGATCATCTTCCGCGAACGGCTGGAGCATATGGCGTCGCGCGTAACCGGCATTGACCTGAAATGGGTGGTTGAACAAACCGATCCATACAGGCCGTGGACCGGCTACAGAGCACGTTCAACCAGCTGATGCTCGGACTGATGGCGCAGGATTATCTTGATCGCGAGGTGTTCTGCTGCGGGCCCGAGCCCTTCATGCAAGCCGTGCGCGAGGCGCTGGCCGGTCTCGGTTTCAACATGGCGCATTACCATCAGGAAAGCTTCCGCGCGCCGCTTCCTGAGGCCGAGAAGGTCCCGGATGACTTTGTTCCCGCCGAGAACAACGAGGCCGAGATCGAATTTGTCCTATAGGCGTCTCCGCGAAATGCGTCGAAACGGATACGATCCTGGCTGCGGCACGGGCCGCCGGTCTGGTGATCCGATCGGGCTGCAGTATGGGCGTATGCGGGACCTGCAAGGTTCGCAAAACCGAAGGCGACGTGCATATGGTCCACAATGGCGGCATCACCGACGAAGAGATGGCCGACGGCTATATCCTTGCTTGCTGTTCTAATCCGGTTGGCCGTGTGAAAGTCCACTTATAGCAACCATCTCGCGATCTTCGATCAAGGCGCTTATTCCCAATCGGCACTGCCTTGAAGGTCCGTGGTCAACCAAAGTCGATGGATGAAGCTGTTGATGAAGCACGCGCTACACCCGCACGGATTGGGGATCCAGACGAAATGTGTAGAAGAAATAGACGCCGGTTGTCCCCGGCAACGGTAGGATCGGAATGACTCGGTACCGCCGTCATCGAGGATCTGCCCGCAGCGCCGCACTGGATGATAGGGCCGAAGATCAGCAAAGTAGACCGTCTTTAGATAGTCAGGGTTAGTACTGCGGCGGCAATCTACCGCCGCAGCATCAAAGCGGTTCGTCACCGGGGCATGGGGAGCGGAAAGCCGAGTCCCTTTTCGTTGTCTGTTCATATAAGTGCCGTCAGCACAGACAAACTACCAAGCGGATCGCGCGATTAAGCGCGTCTGCCTGAATGGCAAGCCGCCGGCGGCATCTTCACGCTTCGCCTGGATGCACCTGGGCCGGATCTGCCAGGTCGCCTTCGTCGTCGGGCTCGATCAGGTCCATTAGCGCTGCCACCCGTGTTCCCGGCAGCGGTCGCCCCTGGCTCATCAGCGCCTCATCACCAAAGGCCCAGGCCCACGCCTCTCTCAATTCCTCGAGCGAGGCACCGGACGCGATGATCTCCGCAATCGTCGCGTCGTCTATGGATCCGAGGACCGAGACAACGTCTTGGCGTGTCATGGGCATCCCTTTCCTCCGTTCGAAATACCAGCGAAGCAGATGGGTATTCGATGGAACGCTTGCCACCAGCCATTTGAAGGCGGTCGCGAAACTGCCTTGGCGCGGACCCTCTTGACGCCGCGGAAGTCAATTCCCAATTCATTCTCGTCGGTCGCCGCGCAAGGGGCCGATCTGTCAGGGAGCGCCGGGGCTTCTTGGCGTTCCCTCGTATCTATGTTGCTCCAAGGAGGATGTAGTTATGAGAACGAACCTGGACTTTTCCCCCTTCTATCGGTCGAGCATCGGCTTTGACCGCATCTTCAACCTGCTCGAAAATGCCAGCCCCCAGCAGAACGCGGATAGCTGGCCGCCATACGATATCGCCAAGCTCGGCGAAGACACCTACCGCATTGTCCTCGCGGTCGCCGGTTTCGGTGAAGACGAGCTTGCGATCACGCATGAGCCAAATATGCTCGTGATCGAGGGCGCCAAGACAGAGAACGACGGGATTCAGTACCTCCATCATGGCCTGGCGCTGAGGTCGTTCGCGCGCCGCTTCGAACTCGCCAATCATGTGACCATTGTCGGGGCAAAGCTCGAAAACGGTCTGCTGATCATCGACCTCAAGAAGGAAATTCCCGAGGAGATGAAGCCGCGCCGCATCGCGATTAATGTCGAGACCGACAAGAAGGCGGCCTCCAAGCGCATTGAAAGCGCGGCGGCCTAATCTTTGTGTCGGCCTGCAGCAGACACCCCGTCCCTGCCGTGGGGGGCCGGGGCGACCCACAAAACGGAAAGGAGAAGGACAAATGAGCGTACGTGACCTGATTCCCTGGAGCCGTGACGGCAGCCAGGCACCGAGCATTTATCGCAGTGACGACATGGATCCGTTCCTGTCGTTGCACCGCAACGTCAACCGGCTATTCGACGAGGTGTTCCGCGGTTTTGACACGCCTTCGGTGCTGGGCCGCATGGCCCCTCTCAACGGCACCTGGCCAAGCGTGGAGTTCTCGGAAACCGATAAGGAAATCCGGGTGACGGCCGAAATCCCGGGCCTCGATGAAAACGACGTCGAGGTCATGCTGGATGATGGTGTTCTGACGCTTCGCGGCGAGAAGAAAGCAGAAACCGAGGACAAGGACCGCCAGTTCAGCGAACGCTATTATGGGCGCTTTGAGCGGCGCTTCAGTCTCGGCCGCGAGGTTGAAGACGCCAAGGTGGCGGCCACGTTCAGGAACGGTGTGCTCACCGTGACACTGCCGAAGACCAAAAAGGCGCAGGCAAACGCCAAGCGCATTGCAATCAACGGCAGCAAATGAGGTTCGCGAAGGAAGGCCGGGGCTCGTCGAGCCCTGGCCCTCGCAGGGAGATCAAACGAAAGAGCCGCATCACGGGAGCTGATTCAACTTAGCAGGTCACAGGGAGGTAAATGACCATCCATGAGAACGAATAAGGAACATTTTCCTTGATCATCAAGACGGCCTGTGGAATCTTTTAGTCATTAGCCACGCGTCACGCGAGCCCTTGCGAGGGTCGATGCCTCTTCCGTTGCAAGCCCTCCCCGCCATCAGTCTCATCACCCATCGCCAGGTCTGGCCCTTGCAGTGGCGTTGAACTCGTCGGCTTCGAGTTCGCCGCCCGAAAAAGGAGGGTGAAACGAAAGTCTCGTGAGGGGACAGGTCGACAGAGCGCCCGAGATAGTGCGTCCGCAGCGCGCTGGCCAAGCTGAAGCATGACGTTCTCGTATGTGTCGGAAACCCCGCAACTGGGGCAAGATAAGAGATCGGACCCTCGCGGCTCGCTGACGCCGCCCAAGGGCACCTTGCATCGACTGCAGCCGATCCTAGGAGTGTCTCCGATCATCTAGAACGGTATCCGCATGCCGTTGATGACTCGTCGTAGGCTTACCGAAGGCCAAAAAAAGCTTAGTATCAGTAATACGACGACTACCGCTCCAATGAGCCAAATGATATTATTCATGATCTCCTCCTATTGCTTCCGGACGATCTCGATTATCTGATAATGATTGGAACGTGGCCAATGCTTTCCCTGCTTCTTCTTCGAGCTTCACAAGCTTTTCCTTGATCTCCTCTGGGTCAGAATGCTCCAGCCCGACAACGTCGTTTCGGGTTTCATCAAGAGCAACGATGATCTCATCGAGTTTGGCGTGGATGGCGGCGGTGTCGCGATAGCCCTATATCAGGACAACACCGGTGATCACGATGGCCGCGACTGACAGGGCATACGTAACCGTATTTGTCAGGCCAAAAGGTACCAGCGCTGTGCAAAGCACCATGGCCATGAGCATCGCATAGAATCCAGGGGGTCGGGAAAGAAAGTCGGCCGCGACGAAAAGGAAGCGGTTCATTCCAACCATTGTCCGTCAAAAGGCCAAGGCGAAAGCGAACAGCGCCGTGACCGCCACGCAGACAGGCACTACCAGGAGCAAGCTTGTCTCTAGAAGCCGGGTCTCTTTGTCGCTCAACATTATCGCCTCATGGGCATCGTTGAAGATAGAGGGTTCGCCCGCCTCTCGGCAGGCGAGCGAACCCTATCAGCGCAGGATGGGACTTGCCTGCGCCGAACGCAAAATGTCAGCCAACAACTATTCCGATCACGAGAAACGTGACGGCCGTCGCAAAGAGCGGTGCAAGCAACCAGTGCGCTTGACTGACACTTCTATCCATCTGATTTCTCCGAACTTTCCGAGAAACAACATCCGCGAAAGTAAGCTGTTCCCAGGCAACGTCACGGGTAAGACCAATGCGGTTTTCGATCAGGCTTTGGTCCGATGTCCCGTGGGACCGAAGCCCTGCCGGGGAACGTCGGCACCTGCTCGGCCAAGAACGCGGCGCCGTCGCCCTCGACGTGCTGGCTGTACTGGATGATGCCGTCGGCTGGCTTCACCAGATCCCACAGGATCGCCTTGCGCTCGATCGCCGGCAAGCCCCGCAGATCCTCCCCATTCTTGTGCATCGAAGGCGACGAAGGCGAGTAGTTCGGCGTTCCAGGCCATGCGCGAATGCATCTGGTGGAAGTTGGGCCGGCCGTCGAGATCGGGCGCGATCATCTCGCCGTCGATGATGAACGACTTCGCCGGCAGTTTTTCCGCTGCGCCGATCACTGGCCAATAGCGTTTCGACCAGTCGATGTTCCTGGCTGCCCATACCGCCCCTACAGTCGCCAGCATTGCTTTCCCATCGGTTCAAACAACCCTCAATGACACCCTGGACCTTGAACCAGGCCTCCACTGCAGGATTTCATTGTTCGCCCTTGCCGCAAAACCATCGGCCTCCTCCCGCGATAAGCCTATCAGCAGCTGCCCCGCCATACTCGGCCGGCAGAACGAAGCCGCAGGTTGGGCAGGGGTAAAAATTCTCCCGCTCGTCCTGCGGTTCGCTTGGCCGGGAATGGGCGGGCCCAGTTCGCTCAGCTTTGTCATGGTTGCTGGAACCACCGACCTCGGTAAAGGTTCCAGAACCATTTTAGCTAAAGCTTATTTAATGCCGAGTGGGGAGCGTGTGAGTATGCGGAGCGACCGTGAGCGGTTGAAGTTCATCAAGCCCCAGGAACCACGACTGGTGCTCGAGGCCCTTGCGACGACTGGCTGCACGAGATCAATTATGACGGCTTCCGCGCCCAGCTGATCCTCGATTGGGCTGGGGCGCGCGCCTTCACCAGGACCGGTTGGTTTCGGCATTATTGGTCGCGTCGACCACGCCAAAAATTTCGGCGCTACTGCTAGAATCAACGATGTCAGTTTGGGAATGGCCATCCAGTTCGTGGCTAATGCCACCGTGCTGGGTTACGATGTTCGTTCGGCGATGGTCTTCTATGGCGAACCGGGAACGCCAAGCCTGAGGGCAAAAGACTGCGAGCAGTTGTGGACGCAATACGGTGCTGCGCTGCTTCAGCCCTAGCTAGGGCGCCGTCAGGCTGGGCCGTTTGCATAGAAGGAACGGGTCGCCAACCGCGGCGTTAGGCCTCCAGCCGATGGAGGTATGTCATGGACGACGATATGCGCCTCAAATTGAAGGAACTTAGCACCAGCATGCAGGCCAGGGCGGCAGAGCTCGCATTGCCGGGCGGCAAGGCCGATATTTCCGCGCTAATGTCGGGCATTGCAATGACCGTTGAAGCGCTTCTGGTTATTGCCGAAGAAATCAAGACGCCACGATCCGGACCGGCGGTTGAGCCTGCAGCTTCCATAACTGAGCGGCGACTGACGCTGGATTTGCCCGTCGATTCTGCCCGGCCTGAAAACGCTTCGTAACGCCACACTGTCGAGGCCTGTTCGAACAAGATGAAAAAGCCTTCAGACCTTGGACCACCCGGCAAGCTGCATGGCGCGCCGCTGACGGATGAACGGGACCATTTCTATAATTGTCCCATCTGCGGCCAGAAGGTCGACATGCGTGATTTGCGGCAAGTCATCTGGCATGAAGAGCCGGGGCATAAACTGCTGGGCCCAAGGCTGGTCTCAGCCTGACTAATAAAAGCCGCCACGGAGGACGCCGTGACAGGCCCACTGGTTGAGGGGACGAAGCAGGATCCCTTTCTTGCGCACAAAAAAAGCCTGCAGCCTTGGGTAAAAGGTGACGCGGGCTGCTCGGAAGACGCCAGCAGAGGGACGTTAGCTGGCTCAGTAACTTTCTTCCGAAAAGTGCATGCTTTCGGCAGTTGTTTATATGGAACAAATACCGGTGTTGCGCGTAGTGGGTGCGCACACTGGGGACATTAACAAATGTACGTCGGGGCGGTTCTTGTCGTTGAGGATGAGCCCCTAATCCTGCTCGATCTCGAATCGGCATTGGAGGAAGCTGGCTTTGAAGTGGCGTCGGCCCGAGATTCCGCCGAAGCTATAACGGCTTTCGATGCATCTCCTGACAAATTTAAGGGCCTCATTACAGATATCCGCCTAGGGGCAGGCCAGTCCGGTTGGGAGGTGGCTAGGCATCTGCGGCAAGCCAACTCCATTCCCCGTGATCTACATCAGCGGCGATAGCGGCATTCATTGGGGCGCTGAGGGCGTGCCTAATAGCGTGATGATCACGAAGCGGTTGGTCTTGGTCCAGATCATCACGGCTCTTTCCACGTTGCTGAACGAGCAACCGACCATCGACGCAAATAACTCCGCATACGTTGGTCGTAAGAGCCCGCCACCGGGAAACGATGGCGGGAAGTTGTGTGGGTGCTCGGCGAGTGACGGCCGAGCAGGGTCAGAACTCCACTTTTTGCAATAGGTTCCCTGCCTGAAAGTGCGAAACACCCATGGTTGCGTTCGCGCTCGATCGCTGGCAGCGCCCGGAGGTCATGGCCGTCGAGATACATGATGTCGAAGGCGACGAAGGCCACGCCAGCTTTCCCTCCACCCAGTCTTCATCGCCCGGGCCGCGGCAGCTCGACTATGCGCGCGAACGGCCGCGAGAAGCTTGCCCAGCGAAAGATAGCGTTGATCGTCGGGGCGTGAGAACCATTCCGATGAAACGCGGCCGATCCGATGGCCGCGCGAAATATCGACCTTATATCCCGGCAGGTGGCTGTAGGTGGGCGCTTGGGTAGCTAAGGCTGACACCCCATTCCCGATGGAGGTCGGGGGCAGCAGGTCGGGACGATGTCTGCAAGTAGTTGGTGGAGCACTCGGAGGATAGGCAAAAGCCTGCAGCGACACTCGTTTTCACCGCCCTGCTTAAAAGCATGGCGTTGCCCGTATTAGAGAAAAACCCGCCATCCGTGAGGCTGCAGTCCGTTCGCTAGCCGTTCTTGAAGACAATGTGGGCAACGGCGCCTTTGTCCGCTTTGATCGCAGCATGGCAAGCCTTATCCTTGGGAGTCGCTGTTCCGTGTTTGGCGTGAGCCAACCGAATAGTCAAGCGCCCCTCGGGCCGTGTCGCTTCGTCCGTTGAACACATATTCCTCTGATGATGTTTTGATCGTAATACTCTCGTACAGCTTGTTCAGCGGCGGACCTGGATCATTCCGAATGCTCCCGTCGTGCCGGAGAAAAACCCTCATCTCGTTCGCGCTCATGAAACCCGCCCGTGCCCACCCAATGGCCATCATTAAAACGGATCGCGGCACAGCGCGACAAATGAAAAGCCCGCCATCTCGTGGCAGTGGGCCAATTCCGCCAGTTGCCGGATTTAGCGTCAAACCTGAAACCGGGGAACGGTCCAACGATGGTCAACAACGGTTCGGGATGGCGGAGCTTGCGAAGCATCTCCCGGCCTTGGGCGTGCCCCTCGCCGTCGTCGAGTTCATCGCCGAGAATGGCGGCGGCGCCGGGGTACGCCTACGGAAGACCCGCCAGGTGTTGCCGAGGGAATGCGATGCGCCATGGCGAGAAGGGTGGAGTTCCAGGCGATGACGATCATCCCTTCCAAAATGCTTCGCTTCCTCGTCGGCGCATGGGGGGCGTTGGCTGTTGTGTCCATATCACCTCGCCATTCATTTGCTGCGCCCAAAACCGCGGTTGCGACGAACGACTTTCTCAATAGTATCGGCGTCGTTACCACATTCCCCGATCGCAGCCAGCCGTTGGCTAGAACCATCGAGATGGTCCGCTATTGCGGCTTTCGATGGGTAAGGGCGGGAATAGAAGGTCTGAGCGACAAGGGTCCCACAACCATCCAAACCTTTCTGGATCTACATCGCGAAACCGGCGTGCGCCTGAGTTGGGGATTGGTCAGTGGTGGGACTGATGTGAAGAGGTTGGTCGAAACAGGTAAGGTGCTTGCTGAAGCTGGCGCGCTACTCGCGTTCGAGGGCGACAACGAGCCGAACAACTGGGGTGTCACCTATCTGGGCGAGAAAGGCGGCGGTGGGGAGCCTTCATGGATGGCGGTCGCAAAGCTTCAGCGCGATCTTTACCAGGCTGTCAAAAGTGATCCGGTGCTTGCGACGTATCCTGTCTGGTCGATCTCCGAACCCGGCGCACAGCGAGACAACGTTGGCCTTCAGTTCCTTACGATCCCACCCGGCGCCCGAACCAAGATGCCGGACGGCACAACGTATGCCGACTACGCCAATGTGCACAACTACATCTATCACTCACATTCGCCGTATCCAGCGGACAACAAGACGTGGCACGCTGCTGATCCAACCGCCGCATCCAAAGTGGACGGGCTTTTCGGCAACTTCGGCGTCACGTGGGCGAGAGGGTTTCGGGGTTACACCCAGGAGCAACTCAATACGCTGCCGCGTGTCACGACCGAGACCGGGACCACGATCGGAGGTCCGGTCACGGAGCAAATGCACGGCTTGAATTTGATGAGCTTGTACCTCGCGCAGTATAAGCGCGGCTACGCCTATACATCGGTCTATCTGTTGCGGGACCGTACCGACGAAGACGGCAACCAATCTTTCGGCTTCTATAAGGCTGATTATTCACGCCGCTTGGCCGCGATCTACCTTCACAACCTTACGACGATTTTGGCGGACAAAGGTACCCTCGCCAAACCCGGCCAACTCGACTTCACGATCGCAGGCCAACCCGAGACCGTTCACGATCTACTTCTCCAGCACAGCGACGGCACGTTCCAACTTATTGTGTGGGGCGAACGGTTGAGCGGTCAAGATCGTGTGACGGTCCATTTTGGCGAGACGCGCGCGTTGGTAAGAACCTACGATCCAACAATTGGCGTTGAGCCTGTCGGAACACTGAGCAACGTGCGTTCGGTCGAAATTACGCTCAGTGACCATCCGATTATCATCGCACTTTCACCCCGCATGCAATGATGAGTCCTTGGTGGTCAGCACGGTCCGCCAGTGCGGTGTCTCGAACACGCTCACACGTCAAGGATTGTCTCATAGACGCTGCCGGTGTCTTCCTCGATCTCCGTGCTGAGATGCCTATCGACTTGGCGTCGGCGAACAGCTTCTGCGTGAGCTCGGCAACTGAAATGATATCTGCCCCCGCCGTTTCTGGAACGTTGGCGCCTATCCATTTGTACAAAAAGTCGGTGCCGCGCGGGCTCATCCACCAAGAACGTAAGGCTAACCATCGCCACCGCGAGCGGCTGCAACAGCAGCTACACCGGCACCACAACCAGGTTGGCGCTACGCCTTCGGCGCGGCCGGCGGCCTCTTACGCCTGGCTTCCGAAGCCTACCGCATCCGGCTTGCCCATCTGTTCGATCCGTACCTGGCCGTGAGCGCTTCGCAGATCGAGGTGCTTCCCGCACCAGATCACGGCCGTCTATGGCGAGATGCTCCCGCGCCAGCCGCTCCGTTTCCTGCTCGCCGACGATCCGGCGCCGGCAAGACGATCATGACCGGGTTGCTGATCAAGGAGCTTCTGATCCGCGGCGATCTGGAGCGCTGTCTGATTGTCGCGCCCGGCGGCCTCGTCGAACAATGGCAAGAGGAAATGGCCGAGAAGTTCGGCCTGCACTTCGATCTTCTTACCCGCGATCAGATCGAAGCATCGGTCACCGGCAATCCCTTCGTCGAGAAGAACCGGCTGATTATGCGCCTGGACATGGCGGCGCGCTTCCGACGAGTTGAAGGCGAAGCTGGAGGCGGCCGGCGATTGGGATCTGATCATCTGTGACGAGGCGCACCGCATGGCCGCTTCCTATTTCGGCGGCGAGGTGAAGGAAACCCGGCGGCACAACCGCATTTCATCGGCGCATTCTTCCGCGAGGCTTTCACGATGCTCGGCGGGGCGTATCCGGCGGTCTGATCCGGTGCTTGATCGATACGCCCGCATCACCTTCGAGAAGTCTCTGATCGTCGGTCACCCGAAGGCCGAACTCGTGGCGCCCGGCCACCCGCTTTTGGAAGCGCTGGTCGCGTGAGGCCGGGATTGAAACACTGGCGCAGTCCATTGCCAGGGAGACTGCGCCCGCGCGCCCGGCATCACAGAGGATCAGGCGCGCGAGCTCATTCGCCTGATCGGCACCGACTCCTCCGTGAAGCGCGGCAGTTGCTCCGCCAACGCCTGAGTTAGGCTTCGCAAAGACCACCCTTAAGCGGGCTCAGCTATCCGGTCACTGGATGGCATGCCGGTCCCGTGCAACGCACTAAAAACGATCTTGGAACGAAATGGCACGAGCTGCGTTGTGGACGCTTAAGCTAGATTGGGGGACCGGGATGGACGAGCTGCGGCAGGCAAATGTTGTCGCCTTCAAGAACCCAGAAATGCCCGCCAATGACAGCCTGAATTTTGATTATCAGGATTTTTTCGAGAATGGCGCCGTCGCGCTTCACCTGGTGAGCGCTGATGGCATCATTCTGCAAGCCAACAAGGCGGAGCTCGACCTTCTCGGTTATCCTGCCCAAGACTATGTCGGCCGCCATATCGCAGACTTCTATCCCGACCGGGACGTCATAGAGGACATTCTGGCACGCCTCACCAGGGGAGAGCGCATCCCGAGATATCCGGCGCGCTTGAGAGCCCGCGACGGATCCATCAAGCATGTCGAAATCACTTCGAGCGGGCATTTCCGCGACGGCAAGCTGATCAACACGAGATGCTTTATGGTCGATGTGACCGACCTTGAGCGGACCCGTACGGACCTCAGGCAGCAGGACAATACTTATCACCAAATCCTCGACGGCCTTCCGGTCGCCATCTATACGACTGACCAGGACGGCACCATTACCTATTACAATCGCGCTGCTGCCGATCTGGCAGGACGGGAGCCCGCCATCGGCAAGGACAAATGGTGTGTGACGTTCAAGCTGTTCACGGCCGACGGCAAGGAACTGCCGCATGACGAGTGCCCGATGGCGATTGCGCTCAAGGAAAACCGGCCGGTCCGCAATGAGGAGGCCGTGGCGCAACGTCCGGACGGATCCTTCTTTCCGTTCCTACCCTACCCCACGCCGTTGCAGGATGAGCACGGCAACCTCATCGGTGCAGTCAATATGCTGCTCGACCTGACGGACCGCCAGCGTGCTGAAGAAGCCAGGCAGCATTTGTCGGCGATCGTGGAATCCTCGTTCGATGCAATCGTCAGCAAGGATCTCAACACCATCATCAAGAGCTGGAACCATGGCGCCGAGCGCCTGTTCGGCTATACCGCCGACGAAGCGATCGGTCAGTCGGTGACCATCCTGATCCCGGATAACCACCAGGACGAAGAACCCCGAATTCTCGAACGCATTCGCCGTGGCGAACGCGTCGAACCGTTCGAAACGACCCGCCAGCGCAAGGATGGCAGCCTGGTTCCGGTTTCGCTGACGATATCGCCCGTGCGTAACGCAACTGGGCAGATCGTCGGCGCATCGAAGATTGCGCGGGACATCACGTTGGCGAGGGAAAACGAGCACCGCATCCGCATGCTGATGCGCGAGGTCAACCACCGGGTGAAAAACCAGTACTCGGTCATTCTGTCGATGATCCGGGAGACCAACAAGCGATCGGAGACGCCCAAGCAATTTGAATCCCAGGTCCGCGAGCGCATCATGGCGCTGTCGCGATCCCACGACCTGCTGGTGTCGGCCGACTGGAAGGGCGCCACCATCAATGAACTCTTGGCGGCCCAGGCCCAGCCTTTCCCACGGGGTGATGTTATCGAGATGTCAGGCCCATCCTTGGTCCTTAGTCCCAATGCGGTGCAGTATCTCGGGATCGCCTTCCATGAACTGGCGACCAACTCGGCCAAATACGGAGTGCTCTCGGGAGACGAGGGCCGGATTTCGGTCACGTGGGGCATCAACGGTTCCGGTGCTTCGAGGCTCTTTCACCTTACCTGGGCCGAAACCGATGGGCCGGAAGTCCAGGATATCGGACAGGGCGGCTTTGGAACCGTCGTATTGAAGCGGGTGGCGCCAGCGGCGGTTGGAGGGCAGGGAAATCTTGACCACGGCCCGGATGGGGTCACCTGGAGCTTGGAAGCCCCGTTGGCCGCCGTGGAGGCGTCCGTCGCAAGTTAGGGGCTAGAGGTCAGCGTTTCCGACTTCTGACGCCTTTGCATGATCTGCAGCCCTTGTCGGGCGGTCAACAGTCAATTCGGTTGATACGACCTCTATCGAGGCGGAAAACCCCGGTGTTGCCGACTTGCTTTTCAAAACGGTCAGCAGGTCTGGCTGGCCCAGAGACCTTCTTTGAGCGGATGATGCTGCAGCCTTCTGCCTTCAGCCTGGCAGTTTGTGTTTCAAGGGCGGTCGACACCGTACCCGGATTGTCTTGGACGGTACCGGAAACCGATTAGCCCCGGTCCGAAGCGCCTGGACCGTACGGCCCGCCCGATCGGCAGCGCTGTCATACCAGGCTGTTCGGCTTCATTTTGATCATCGGCCATCTTCAGACTCCTTGATTGTGAATGCCCAACGGCAGCGGCTGCGTAAGGTTCCTATCAGTGGAAAAACCCCGCCACCGTCGGGCAGCGCGCTGGCTGTCCAGTGCCAATTGCGGCGCCAATTGTTTCTGCGTATCGGCAAGATCCACGCGACATGGGCGCAACGTCGGGAGGGGTTGCAATGCAAGGGTTTGCCGCGAAACTCGTTATTCGCGCGAAGGAAAAAGCACACGCCCAAGCTGAGGACGGAGAAACACTAAATCGCGGAAGCCTACAAAAGTCTGGCTGAGTTGTCCGAGCATCTCAAGGGGTCAGATATGGCGGCCGAGCGCCTAAAAAAGTTACAAGCCGAAGTATGGAAGCGATTACTCCTGCCCAATCTGCTGGCTTGAACGCGGCGCTATCACTTGGCTCCTTTCCGTGGAGGAGCCAGACCATGCTTATCGTTGCAAGATCTGCGGCTTCAAAGAAACCCACGATCGGCAATGAAAAAGCCCGCTGCCAGGGAAAGCAGCGGGCGCTAGTTCGGGAGGAGGTCGGGCAGCCCCACTTTGCCCGCAAAAAGACGGTACGCCTCGCTTAGCTGGACAATAAGCTCGCGCCGGTTGAAGCTCTGCATATTCAAGCTGCGTGACTTTTCTGCCACAAGATAAGAAAGCCCGAGACCATCGGCAACGGGCTTGGAGCATCCGCGAAGGACGCAATTTTGACGACATGGCGCCGGGTTATCAGAACCTGTAATTCACGCCGACAACCACCTGCTGTACGGTAAGTTTCGTAGAAACGACGTCTGCCTGCCCAACGGTCCCCGGCGCCGCCGAGTAATTCACGTCGTGCTTGCCGAAACCAATGTAGTTATATTCGCCAAAGGCCGACCAGTTCCTAGCGAATTTCCACTCGGCGCCGACACCGACAGTCCAGCCCAGCCGGTCATAGTCAGCGGTTTCCGACAGAAAGGGAGATGGCACCGTGCCGTGGACGGCACTATCCACGCGAGCCCAGGCGCCGCCGGCCTTGACGTAACCCAGCACGGCCGGATCAAAGAGATAACCTGCCCTGCCGGTGAACGTGAAAAGGTCCTTGACCTTGTCTTCCACATCGAAGGTCGGGAATGCTGTAATGGCGTGGCTGCCCTTGATGTCGCCGAAATCAAACATGCCCTGGACGCCGAACACCCAGCGGTCCATCTGGTAGTCACAGCCGAGTTGGGCTCCACCGATAAAACCGCTGCCGCTGCCGGATCCAAAGTCGGTGTCCGGCAAGACCGTGCCGTCGACCTTGCCCACCTGCGTCTGGTCGACATGGGACCAAGCCGCCACCGACATTGCCGCCGACGTAGCAGCCCGTCCAGGACGCCACTGGCGCGTCGGCCATGGGGATCAGAGGGTCGGCTGCCCAAGCGGCTGATCCGCCAAACGCGAACACCGCAAACGACGCAAGGAGCAAGCTTTTCATGTGAACACCCCAGCCCAGTGGACTCATTCGCCTAGGCTAATGTAATCCGATTGGTCCACTTTCCATGTAGCAAATGCGCAACAGGCTGCGGAATTGCGTTGCCACAATGCGAAAGCTCCGGTCTTGTTTCCGTTAGAAGCAATATGTCCTCATCGGTGGGCGGCTCCTCAAGGGGGCTAACTAACGGCAGGGCTCGCCAACGCTGAAATCCGACACCGTGAGGCAGCGCCATTGGACTCGCGTCGGGCCTGGCCAGAAGGCAGGCCGGATTTTCCAAACCCGCCTGAATGAAAAAGCCCGCCACCGTCAGGCAGCGGGCACGTAGCGCTGGGAGCCGGACGTTAGGGTTTCTTGTTGCCATTTGGATTGGGCGCCGGTGCCTCTCTCACGTCTCGCGGTGGCGGATCGACATGTTCCGGCTCTGGCGATGCATCCTTGTCGGGACGGACAGGCGTCTTCCTCGGATCTGGCTTCAGCGGCGGTTCTTTGGTTTTGTTTGGCATTGCTCTTCCTCCTGTCCTCTGAAACAGGGCCGCCGCTCACTTGTTCCTGGTAGCCCCAGTTAACGGCGCTCCACTGTAAGGCGCGATGGGGGCCTGTGGATGCTCTTTGATTTTGATTGCATTGCTTTTTTAGGGAACCTTAATATCCCCCCGTTGAAATCGGCATTACGGGGAGGAAGTGTCATGCCTAAGGTTTCGGATCTCTTCTTTAAGACGGCAGTCGTGTGGCTCATCCTGGGGATTGGCGCCGGCTTGCAGATGGCGATTTCGGGCGACCACAGTGCCTTTCCGGCGCATGCGCACATCAATCTTCTCGGATGGGTTACAAGTGCAATCTTCGGCGGTTACTACGCCCTTAACCCGGCAAAGGCCGAGCGGAAAATCGCGATGATCCACTACGGCTTATATAACGTCGGGCTTATGATCATGCTTCCCGCTTTGTATCTGATGCTGCATGGAGGCTATACGGCAATCGAACCGGTCGTTGCCGTCGGCTCGCTGATCGTGGCTGCAGCCGTGCTGCTTTTCGCCTTCGTGGTTTTCTCCAGCGCAAGCGTACGCTCGGCGTCTGCACTCTCGCCAGCCACACGCTGAATTGGCGAAACCCGAACGAAAAAAAGCCCGCCACCGTGAGCCAGCGGCCTGGGATGCGCAAGTTTGCGCAGGCTCAGTTGCGGTCGGGCTGTCCGCCGTTCGCCCGGATTGCTTCAAGTGCCGCAATCCCAGCCTTGAGCTTCGCCAGTCCTTCGCTCAGCAAAGCTCCAATGTTGGCGACGATGTCTTCGACGGCCATGAGGCTCGCCTAAGAGCGAAGGCGCGTTTGGCCGTTATCCAACACCGGGCATTGATTGAACGCGTCGCGGCGGCTCCGGTGGAGTACGGCAGGTTATCCGGCGATCAGGTTGACGCTCTCAAATCGTCAAGCACGCCCTTGCGCGGGGCGAGGCTTGCGTACGCGACGCCTCTTCCGCCTGTCCGGTAGGGTTGAGCGTATCGGCTTGGAGATCACGCTCTGATCGAGAAGGGCGAAACGATAGACCCTCGAGGGAACAGGTCGGTAGAGCGCGCGCGAAAGTGCGTCCGCAGTCCGCTGGCCAAGTTCAAGCATGACGTTGTCGTATGTGTCGGAAACCTGGCAATTGGGGCAAGATAAGGGGTCGGACCCTTGCGGCTCACTGACGCTGCCAAGGGGCACCCTGCATGAATTGCAGACAATCTTAGGAGCGTTTTCATCATCTAGAGAGACGTCTAGCTGTTTGATCTACGAAGCAATTACGGTGCCAAGTTTAATTGATCCGTTGCGGGACATCTAAAGCCGCTTCACCACGCGCTCTCCCCTGGCCAGCTAAAGCCCGCGCTTTTGCGGGGAGAGCGCGGCGAACAAATCTTTCACGGTGAAGGATTTCCAAAACAGAGCCCGCCGCTCCATTCACGGCAGCGGCGGGTCGCCCCCAGGGAGGTTGATGAAATTGGGGACTTGCCGGGTGTTGGTTTGTCCGACAGTACGTCTGCCGGTGCAATTGCGGTGCCAGACGGGATTGACCCATTACGGGACAAATCGGCCTTTAGCAGCCTCACCAGCGCGTGGTCACCCTGCACATCCTCACGGCCAACAATCCCTATTCGATCATCGATCCAAAGGCGGAGCCGGGTGACAGGATGAGATTCGAGGGTGAAGTGATCTATGTCGACGAGGATCTTGGCCGTGTCACCGTGCAGGTGCTTGGCCGCGTCACGGTCGAAGCCAGTACGGTGGAACTGGTCAGGAAGTACCGGCCGCCGACCCGCAGGAAGCCGCTGCGCGACATAGTCGACTAAGCGAGAACGGCGTACAGTTCGCCAGCCGGCACCCTCTCGTTTGCCGGTTAGGCCCAGTGGTCAAACCCAGCCCCCCGCCCTTGGCTGCTGGGCCGCTAGCACGCCCTCGGGCTTTGGTCGAAAATGTACAATCGAATCCTATTGAAAGCGGCTTCGAACGCATTATTAAATCCCCAAGTTACCAATCTGTTTCCAGCCCTTGGATGGGAGGTGGCACCATGGATAAGCCAGGTGATCAGGTATTGTCTTTCGACTGCGATATCATTCGCAGTGCCTTCATAAGATACGTCATCAAAGCGAACATTCCTGAAGACCAATGGCGGGCCAAGGCCGCGCGTTTGATCGCCGACTATACCGGCACTGATGACATTGATCCCCAGTTGCTGGAATGGATTGTGCGGAAGTAGGTCTAGCCTTGTTGGGCGGCCATAATGCGGGCCTCTCGCAAGAGCGATGACCAACTGTGTGCGCCATGAATGGCGATAAGCTGCCGAGCTTGCTCTTCGGTGATACCGGCTTCATTCACCAAGCGCTGGATTACAAGATCGTCAGGCTTGCCGGGTGTCTTGTCCTGTTCGTCAGTCATCGGAACAATCCCTTAGACGACCCAACGCAACTTACTGTTACTGGTTCCCCTGCGGAATGACTCGCTAACATGCCGGATAAGGCGCATTGTGGCTTTGTCGCTGGCCACTGAACGGGCGCTGGCGATTGAGAGTGTACATCGTACTCCCGCCCCTGCGGGAACCTATGCGATGGACGACGAGACACACCCACCCACATTCATTTCGGCCCATGATTTCGAGATCATCCGCAACGCCTTCAAGGCGTCGGTCGCAGAAGGGATGATTGTCGAGCGGCAATGGGTCCAGCACGCGAAGGACTTGATACTCGCGCTCACCGGCCATGAAGAGCCGGACGAAAGCATTATCTGCCGGATCATTGGGCGCTAGGCGCTACCCGTCCGTAGAGTAATGGCCGGTGCAGTCGGGGCTTCTTGGGGCATCTGAAATAGCAACCACGCAACTAATCCGATCGGCGGTGACGATCGGTCAGCCAAGCCTGACGGAGTATTTGTCGAGCTCGGCGGCGCTCGCGTGAGGTGTCTGGATTAACGTTTGAACGGGATGGAGCGCGAACGTCAGTTGTCTGATCATGGAACGTGCTAAAGATCAGCCATGTCCAGTTTGACAACGCCGCTAATCCGGAAGCTCGAAAGCCTCGGTCGACTTTCATCAGATGAACGCGAGAGCGTCGAAGCTATGCCGCTTATAGGTAAGGCGTTGAGGCCCGGTGAGCAGATTGCGCTGGAAGGGAACGAACCAAGCCACTGCTGCTTGGTGGTTGAAGGGCTCCTGCGGCGATACAGCACTTTGAGCAACGGCACTGTGCAAACACTCTCAATTCACGTCCCCGGCGATATACCTGATCTGCAAGGCCTGCACCTTCGAACCATGGATCACACACTCGCGTCGATCGGTCGAAGCAAGGTTGCCCTCATTGCGCACCGCGGCATCCTCGAGGTTCTCCGCAAATCACCTCGCCTGGGAAATCTGTTTTGGCGTGAAAGTTTAGTTGATGCAGCCGTTGCGCGCGCGTGGGTCAAGGTGTTGGGGGGGCATGACGCGTTAGGCAGGTTCGCCCACCTCGCCTGTGAGCTTTATGCGCGCATGGAGGTTATGGGACTGGTAAGAGACAATGGTTATCCCTCAAGTTCAGCTCGGCGAGACTATCGGGGCGAGCGTTGTTCACGTAAATCGTATTTTGAAGAAGCTGCGCGCTGACCGCTTTGTAGAGCACAAAGACGGACGGTTGCTCATTCTGAACTGGGACGGGTTAAGCGAGGCGGCAGACTTCGATCCCGGGTACCTAAATCTGCGAGAGGCGCTCTATTTGGATTTAACGCCAGCGGCTGGCGGTTAGCCGACTCTGTTCATTCATCCCAGAAATCCTGCAGCGAGGCGCCTCGCCGCGTAGGTGCTTCACGCGACCGATAATGCCCGGCTTAACCCATTGCGTCGCCAGCCGCTTCATGCCCTCCGGCGGCGGCCCGGCGTGTTCCTGGACACGCTTCCACAGCCGGTCTCGGATGGCGCCGCGCGAGTTGATGAAGGCCGAACCGACATATCGCCCCGTCACACGATCAGCCATCAGCGCGAAGGCCGGCTTGCCTGTGGCGCGACGGACAACAGCTCAAAGGAAAACTCGGAGCGGTCATCGTCAACGGCGCCAACGATAGAGCAGGTTTGGCGCGACGCCACGTCGTCGGGCAACAGACGAAACCGTCTCGCCCGGGAGAAAGCTCTCCTCGATGATCTGAAGCTTCTGTTCGGTCGACCAGCGTCGGCGGCCTCACCGGTGATCAGTTCGATCCGTCGATAATCGTCAGCCTTAGTCTGTGCTTGAGGATAGCCTCAAGCCTCCCGCGTTATGCCAACTGTCCGGTCGAAACGGGGGCCAGTTCACCCACTTAAGGCCGTGGCCTGAGAACAGCGGTTACCATCGCGGACATGTCGCGGGCGGATCTCCAGATCATCCTTCGCCGCTGCCTTGATGCTCAGAAAACGTCGCGCAATGCGGTTTTCGATTAGACTTTGGTCCGATGTCCTGGACCGAAGCCCTGCCGGGGGAACGTCTGCACCTGCTCGAAGTTTGGTTGCTGGCGCGGAGTTCTGCGTCGATCTCATAGGAGGAAAACATGAGAATGCACCTTACCGGCGCCGCTGCGGCGTTTCTGCTCCTTGCAGGTATCGGCGTGGCCGCTGCCGAGGACGTCATCATCGCGCCTGAGCAGGATACGGTCATCCGTGAATATGTGAAGAAGCAGCCCCTGGCGTCGGTGAAGGTTCCCGGCGTAGAACTCAATATCGGCTCATCGCTGCCAGATACCGTCGAGCTTCACGAAGTTCCCAACGTTAAATACCGCTATGTCGTGATCGACAAGCGGACGGTTCTAGTCGATGCTGGCACTCGCAAGATCGTCAAGGTCTACGACTGACTTTACGGCTGAAGCCCGTCGCCCATGTGGCGGCGGGCTGTCGAAATCACATTCTCAACAGCCAATTTCCCCCCAGAAGCCGCAGGACCAGCGATGGATAGGACGGCGGAAGGCGCCAGCCCGAAACTAGTTGAAGTGACCGAAGCGATGGGCGAGTGGTTCGTCCGCGTGGTCGAAGACGAACAAGAGCTAACCCGATCATTCGAGCTGGAAGCTTACGCCCTAGCCTATGCGGAAGGTCAGCGAATTCGCCTGGGGCTTGCCGATTTCACACGACTGTAGCTCATTCAAGATGCAGCAAAACCGAACAACAGGCCGTTCCGTTCAACAGGTAAAAAAGCCCGCCACCTCCGGGAGAGGTGACGGGCCTCTTAGAGACCAGCGAGGGGACTATGCTGGCGATCGATAACGTAAAAAAGCCGACCGAGTTTCCTGAAATATCTGACGGTACGAAATTGTACAAACCTGCGCTGCAGGACCGTGACCGCGGGCGTTCCGTTAAAGCAAAAAGCCCGCCGCCGTGAGGCAGCGGGCTAGCTTAGGGAACCACTGATGGGGTTGGCATCCGGTTGCCAACTGTTGGCCGTGACATGGCCGAGCTGGTCCCCGAACTGGTAGGCGAGCTTGGACCGGTCGCGCTCGAGGTCGAGTGTCTCGACAGCGTCGACGATGCGGCGGCAATGCTCGATGTAAGGCCGTCCGGTCTTATCGCGTTGTGCTGCGTGAACTTCCTCCGCAATCTTGGCACCCGGTAGAAAACGCTCATCGCGCTGTCGCTGCCTTGCCAGAGCTAACTATTCAATGACGTGTGGGGTATGCCGCTTGTCCTCGGCAGGTTCGACATCGATACGCGCCTTTTCCGGATCGAAAGTGCCGTGACGCGCGATCGCCCGAGCGGCGGAATCCGGTGTTTCATATGCCCACATGAAGTCGTCTGAAGAACTGCCGACGGCGTGGACGCGCCAGTAACTCGCGGTACCTTTGAGCGGGCTCTGTCTAATTGTGTTGGTCTTCTCGAAAAGATCGAAATAGATGTCCTCGAAAGGGACATAGAATACCGGCTCCTGCCCGTCTTCCCGCAACACCTTTGCCCGTTCGGTGGCAGCAACTATGGCATCTGAAAATCGTACCGTCACCGTGCCAGCAAACGGTTCTATGGCGAGTCCACCAGGACGATGTTCCGGAATTGCACTCGAACGTTGCATCGAAGTCTCCTTGTTTACCGATTGATCTGCTCGACGGCGGTTCGGTCCGCCACGCATGGAGAGGAAATGCGCGTCGATCCATCAGGTTCCGGCTTGTACGAGGAAGCGGGGTGACGCTCGGGGGATTTAAAGGGGTGAACGACCGCCGGGACATGCTGCCCGGGCATATGGAGTGGCGAACTGCGCTGATGGTTGTTTTTGTGCCGACTTTCCTCGTGACACCTCGACACCAGCAGATTTATGAAATTCTACCTATCTAGCTGGACCCGGCCCGTTCCCGTCGCCTGGTCCGCAACGCCTGATCATCCACATTGCACCTGCTTCGGGACCAAGGTCACGCCCATGAGGGAATGCCCAAAAGACATCGACGCCGATGTCGTGATCGAAATCAGCAGGCTGCTGGACGACAGCCCGCTTTTCGTCCCGGTCCGGGTTCATGAGCTTGCTTCCAAGGTGAGAAAGAAGGGTCAAGACCGGTTTGCCGGACCTTTCGATCGAGGAACTCATCGTGGAGATGGCCTCTGTACGTCAGCTGGCCATGGCCTTTGATCTGCCTGGGTCGGAGAATGTCGTGCAGATCCCGAAACGCCGTCCGCGCCGCTAGCATTGCTTTCTGAGATAGAGTTCGCCGAGGCACTGGCGGACTGCAGATCGATCTGGCCCCTTCTCCATCACCCGGGTTCATGCCGACAAAAAGCGAACACCATTACCCTGCGGCGGAGTGCCTACGAAAGGCATCAGCAACGCCAAGGCATTGAGTGAGGCGGCGATGGCGTGCGAATATTCCTAACTGGCGCCGGAGCAGCTCCCAGTTTTCGGGCAGAACGGTCCAATTTCGGGTCGCCTGATTGATCGGATAGGTCAATGTCCAGAAGGCAAATTGCGTGGTGCCGATACTAAGAAAAGCGACAACGACCAAGCCGGAAGATTCGCCTAGGCGTCTCATCCTGTTTCCAGCCGACGACTGACGCAACATGCATCGATGGAACCAAATACTGGGCCGGCTCCGGCAATGTCGGGTTCGCTCCGACCTGGTCGCCAGGATCCGGCTCGTCGTCGCTGCATGCGGGCAGCGCGACAAGCGATCCGCGCAAAAGACCGAGGCCTGCCGCCCGCCGGATACACCTGTTGAAAAACAGCCGGGCAATCATTCGACCACCTCCACTCGAGCACGGCTGGATCTCCATCCTGTCAGGCTTGCGAGAAGCAGGACGATTACGGCCACAACGGATCGGCGAGGCCCCGGCACGACCGAAGTCCAAGCGTCCCGGCTATGCACCCGCGCATAAAAACGACAACACAAGCACGACAAGGCTGTCCAGAAGATACGGCCACACAGGCCTGCCAGCACGGGAAAGTCGTCTGGTAAACAGATCCATAAGCGCGGCAATCACTGCAAAAGCGCCGACGACCCAGCCGGCGAAAAGTAGCCAGGCCGAAAAGTCGGCCCACATTATTTCCGCCGTTCGCCAGTAGGTGACGTCGGTGAGCAGCGTGCCGATGAAACAAGCATTGGCGATCGCCATCGGCGTCTGATGAAGCGGGGGCTTGGCCAGCACCAACATTGTTTGCGAACTGACCATCGACTCTCCACCGCTGCAAGCTGGATGCACTCCAAACCAACATGAGGTTGAGAGGTTTCCGGAGGGTCCGAGTTCAAGAACTCGTGATGGCATTAGCAGTGGGAGACCTGGTGTCTGATGTTAGCGGAGCGTAGTCATGCCTTTTTAGAGCGAAGTGTTCGCAAGGTGATCGAATAGCGTTGCTCGGCAAGGGGCGGGATGCTGTGCTCCCACTCCGTGCGCGAAGGACCGGTCATGAGATAGGCTGATCTTGGCTTGACGACGATCGTTTGGCGGTCCCATCCGCTTCCGGCCTTTCGCCGGAGTCGAAAGCTGCAGGGCGCCAGCAGTGAAACACCTGCTACATCTTCAAAATGAGATTTGTCACGATGCCAGCCGATACCAGCGCCCGGCCGATACTCATTGATCAGCACCTGCGCAAAGGCTTCGGGAGGCTGGCTCGCAAAGGCAGCGACCTTTTCGCGCAGGGGCTGCAGAAAATCAGGGATTGGAGGTGCCTCGACGACTTCACGTCTGTCATAGTCGTAGCGCAGGCCAAAACCGACGACTAGCCGGTTTGCCAGATGGCCATGGAAATCAAAAAGGTTGGAAAGGCAGGCCTTCGAGATGCCTGACAAGTCTCTTCTGACGAAGTGATCAATTCGGGCTGTTAGGCGAAGCCTTCTGGCAGAGCGTTATTGGCACCGAAGAGATCGTGCTGGAGCGCGAGGGGAAGACTGATTGTTTTCGATTTGAGCGGCGACATCGTAGCTAGATTGTCAAGGTAAGATCGCTAGGCAATATGTAAGCAGCAGGTCAAGTGCGGCGACGGCCCGAGTTCCGAAACGGTTCGGGTAGCGGCGGTTGGGAGGAAAAGCGGTTAGCGGAACTCGACGATCGTTGCGGGGTTTATCGGGTGACCGATTGGACACCAAGATGCCTTCGACCGTGATCCGCAATGTTAAGTACGACCCCGCAACCGGAATCCTTTCGGTTTGGTTCGTGCCAAGCGGCACACGCTATGACTATGAGGACGTTGCCCCCGAAACCTATGCCGCTTTCAGGAAAGCCTTCTCGAAAGGCCGCTTCTTCAGGGAATTTATACGGGACCGTCATAAGTATCGCCGCGTGGCATGACCGTCTCGACCACAGCCTCGAATCCTACCGCCGCTACGGCGTTTTGGCAGCCGCCCGGTCGTTCGTACGAATTCGTACCGACGTTCGGCTTGAAACTGTGGTCGAAGTCGTCGAAGCCATCGGCGAATGGTTCGTTCGCTTGGTCGAGGACGGTCGCGAGGAGAGGCGGTCGTTCGAACTGGAATCCTCGCGCTGGCCTTTTCGGAAAGGGCAGCGATCTTCGCCTTAAAGGTCCTCCAGCTGTAGGCAGACGAACGGCGCGCCGTTCCTCAGTAGCCACCAATGATGGGCAGAATCTCTCCGGTGATGTAACTTGAGCATTGCGGTGAGGCCAGAAACACATAGGCCGGTGCGATCTCCTCTGGCTGGGCCGGGCGTTTCATCGGCGTATCGGCGCCGAATTTCGAGACATCGATGGCCTGCTTTTCCGACGGATTGAGTGGCGTCCACACTGGACCTGGCGCGACCGCGTTGACGCGAATGCCCTTCTCTATGAGGTTGCCTGACAGCGCTCTTGTGAAGGCGTGTATCCCGCCCTTTGTCATGGAGTAGTCGATCAGCTCCTTCGAGCCGTTGATTCCCGTTGTGGAGCCGGTGTTGACGATGGCTGAACCGCGCTTCATATGCGCCACCGCCTCCTTGGCCATATGGAAATAGCCGTAGAGGTTGGTTTTCATTGTGGTGTCGAAATGCTCCTCGGTCAGGTCGGCAAAATCCGTCGAATGCACTTGGAACGCTGCATTGTTGACGAGGACGTCGAGGCCTCCCAGTTGCTTGACCGTATTGGCCACGGCCTTGCGGCAAAAAGCGAGGTCCGCGACATCGCCGCGGAGTGTAATGCAGCGACGGCCTTCACTTTCCACCGTCTGCTTGGTCAAGTCGGCGTCGCCGTCCTCCGATAAATAGACAATTGCCACATCTGCACCCTCGCGCGCGAACAGTACCGCGACCGCGCGACCGATGCCGGAATCGCCGCCGGTGACCAAGGCAACCTTGTTCTCCAGCTTGCCGGAGCCGCGCCAAAACGGTGCATCGTAGAGGGGAGCCGGTTTGATCTCTGCTTCTTGGCCTGGTTTTGGATGATGCTGCTTCGGAAACGGCGGCGCCGGATATTCTCGCGCACCGGCCTGCATCGCGCCGGCCGGTTTCAATTTCGTTTTGGCCCGATCGTCCGCATCCACTTTGCGCTGGATTCGCAGCTGCCTTTGGACGGTTTTGGAGGTGTCGGTATTTGTTCCAGTGGGCATGGCTGTCTCCTCGGTTGCTCGGCACAACGTGCATCAGAGGAAAAAGTTGATCCTTGCCGCGATAAAATGGCTGCTTATGCACCTTATCGGAATAATGGCTGCAATCACCGCAGCAATCGTAGACGATCAGCCTCCGGACGACATTGTGGAACCAGCCAGCCAGAGCTGCCCTGAGGAACGATTTTGATGGTTGCGCCACGTGCTGCCTGGAAGGGCTTTCTGAAAGTTGGATCGGTAACTCGCGGGGTGAAGATTGTCGGCGCTACCAGCGAAGCCTCGAAGATCCACTTCAAGATATTTGAACCGCAAGGACGGTCTGCCGGTCAAAAGCATCTATGCCGACGAGAAGACAGGCAAGCCGGTCGAACGGACGACCAGCTCAAGGGTTTCGAAATCGAAAAGGATGTCCAGATCGAACCCGACGACATCAAGGCGCTAAAGCTCACCTCGGATCACACGCTGGGTCGGTGAGTTTGAGCATCAACGAGATCGACACCCGCTATCTCGAAAAAACCTATTACCTGATTCCAACCGACCGCGTGGCTGTTGAGGCCTACGGCGTGATCCGCGATGCGATGAAGAACAAGGGCGTCGCAGCCCGGTCCTGTATCGTGCTCTATTAGCGCGGCCGGGAAGTTGTGATCCAGCCCTATGGCAAAGGGCATGGTGATGACCGAGCTGCGAAACCACAACGAGATGGAGAGTGTCTTCGATGGTTTGACGAAGGCAAAATACGGGTCCTGAACTGCTAGAGATCGCCGGCATGCTCATCGACAAGAAGGTGGACCACTTTCGATCCCTCGAAATTCCAGGACACCTACGAGGATGCCGTACGTCCCCGAAGCCAACATTCCCAGCTTTCCACGAGCCCATTCATGACAAAGGAAACGCCAATTACACAGCCGGTCCGGGAGGTAAACGCGATTAAACGCTACCTGTTACGACGCTGGACTGCCAGGACGCCTTGGCGCCCCATGTTGACGATCTAGTCAACCGAGTAGAGCAAGTGGGTTGGAACCGAACGCGCGTCGCTTCAGCGTTTGATGTATTTGGCTGCCAAGCGGCTGAGTGCGACATCCTAGACAAGGCGAAAATCCTGCTGATGGCGATTGCTATTTCGAATCAATCCTCTGCTCAGGCTCAATCCCATGGTGTCGCCATCACCATGCACATGGTCGCGATCCCAGTCGTTCGTTTTGTCAGGCGTTTTGATCATGGCCTCCCGGGTATCCCTATCGGTGTCCTTGCGAGGCCATGGCCCAAGTATATCGCGAGATGATTTCGGTGCCATGAGGTGGGCTTCTTTCGGTATGTCCGATCGCGAAACACGCCGGAAGAATAAGGTTCCTTCAACCAGTTCAGGAGCGATGTGATCGTCGTCAGCTGTTCAAAACTCGTGTGTCTCCAACGGCGGCGCTTGAACCTGAAACAGGTCAAGTTAGTGAGCACAGGAAAACGCCTATCTGTGCTGCGCTTTTCAGTCACCAGCCAGGGCGATAAGCGGTAGGTCACCGCCCCAGCCCTTCGCAACGTTTCAGCAATCGCGGGCGGGCGCATTACTTGAGTTTCATTTTCCTGAATGTAGCGACTTTGGACTGAAATCGGCTTGAACATCGAACCCAGCCTGGTGCCAGGCTTCGGCTTGGACCGTTCGCTCGCCAGTCCGGCCGTTTGCCCACCATTGCGGATCCATATGGGCCGCCTTGGGTAAGGGCACGGTTTTATCCAACTGCTCGAAAGTGATGACAATCTCTGGCGTGTCCAGCGTTTCCAATAAGCTCCGCCAGGGCTCATACTTTGTCATCGTCTCGGTCTCAAGTTTGTCTTGGGCTCCGGGCTCGGATGGTCCTGCCCGTATCACTGGCTCGAGGTCGTTAGGAAAGTCGGGGGCCTTTTCAGGCATCGCGTGCGCGGGTGCAAAACCCGGGAGCAGTGCAGCCCACCTCCTCGATCAACTCTAGCAATATATCATGACCATGTGTCCTTTGTGGATGCTTCGATCCTGAACTTAGGACTCGGACTGATGTTCCCTCCCCAATCGTTTACACGCCTTGCCCCGGCCTTTCAGAGGTGATCTCTGCTGCGCGTGCCCGGTTGTCAGACCCATGCTGCCAGTGCCCATCCTGCCGGAGACAGTAGGTGGGCTACGGGCGCTAGCTCTCGTCCATGAGAGCAGCGAGAAATGATCGGCGCCATTCTGCTGCATCATTGCGGCTGATGCGCGTGAGCAGTGCACCGTGCCTCTCAATCCTTTCCTCAAGTGGCATCGCGAGCGCTTTGGCGATAGCGTCAGCAACGTCGTCGATCGAATAGGGATTTACGATCAGGGCTTCCACAAGCTCTTCAGCCGCGCCCGCAAAACGAGACAATACAAGCACTCCGGGATCGGCCGGGTCTTGGGCGGCTATGAATTCCTTTGCGACGAGGTTCATTCCATCACGCAAGGGCGTCACCAGCCCGACCTGGCTGGCGCGTAACAGGCCAGCCAGCCGCGAGCGTGGCACGGCTCGGTGTATGTAGCGGATCGGTGTCCAAGCCAAATCCGCGTATTTACCGTTCACAGAGCCCGCTGTCGCCTCGAGCTGTGCCCTTATTTCAGCGTAAGCACCGACCTCTTCTCGCGTGGGCGACGCAATCTGCAAATAAGTAGCCGCCCGCTGATGTTCGGGATGTCTTTCCAGAAGCCGCGCGAAGGCTTGCATGCGGCCGGGCAATCCTTTGGAGTAATCCAGCCGGTCGACGCTGATGATCTGTTTAAGACCCAGAATCTGGCGACGCATGGAATCAATCTGCACATCCTGCGACGCCTCGTTAGCCATGCGTGCGAACGCGCCGACATCGATGCCTATCGGAAAGCTCCGGGACACAACGGTCCGGCCATTGGCCTCCGCCGCGCCATTGTCGTCGAAGGTGATCGAATTTGTCGCCCGCACGGAGCGCCGGAAATTCGTCACGTCAGTCTCGGTCTGGAAACCCACCACATCGTACTGAAGCAGGTCATCGATGAGTTCTTCATGGTCGGATGTGGCGACCAACAGGTCAGGTGGCGGGAACGGGATGTGAAGGAAAAAGCCGATCCGATTTCCGAATCCGAGCCGCCGCAGCTCGGCGGCAAGCGGGATAAGATGATAGTCGTGGATCCAGACCAGGTCGTCTTTGCCCGTCAGCAATCGTGCAAGCGCCTCGGCGAACCGCGCATTGATCTGCCTGTAGGCGTGAAGAAACTCGCTGCGATGATCCACCAAGTCGAGCCGGTAATGGAAAAGCGGCCACAGGGTACTGTTGGCGTAGCCGTTATAGTAGAGGGAGTACGCCTCGCGCGGCAGGCTGAGCGCGGCTGTCTCGATCCTTCCCAGGCGTTCAAGGTGAATGACGGGTTCGTCGCCCGGAGCGGTATCTCGATGCTCCGCGCTTGCTCCCAGCCAGAGACCTCCACGCTCGGCCAACGCATCCGCGACGCCTATAGCGAGGCCTCCGGCTTGCGACAGATCGCGAATATTCCCCAGCCTATTCGAGACAACAACCAAACGACACGGGTCGGCATTGTCGTCTGGATGCTTTCCCGCGCCCCGTAAAGCCCCACTCCCGCTGGAACCGCCAGCCGTTTGCGGGCGCTCTTTGTGGGTTTCATTTGATCGCTGCAACAAGAGGAATCCCTAACCTAGGAAATTCGCTTGGGAACGGTCTGCCATTGCGATTGTTCCACGTCGTGCCCAAATCGCCCTAGCCAAGAGATCCGATTTCGACAACCCATCAACGATCGTAGCATTGACCAGCTCGCCTCGACCACCAGGGACACCTATGGTGCTGGCCGCAAGGCATCTTGTTCAGGCGCGTCGCGCGCCAAAGCTCGCTCATCTTTCCCGTCGCATTTGGACAGCTTTTCGAGACCTAAAGAAAAATCAGTCACACCTAACTTTGGCAGGAACCTGCCTTGAAGATTGGAGTTGGATTAGCACCCGAAGGGGTTGTTTCAACCAAAGGAGATTGTCAGATGGCAGCCACGAAGAAAGCCAGTGCCGGCACCAAGAGCCTCGAGGATCTGTTCCTCGACGGGCTTAAGGACATCTACTACGCCGAAAAGAAAATTCTCAAAGCCCTGCCGAAGATGGCCAAGGGCGCGGAGGACGCCCAAGTGTCCGCCGCCTTCGAGAAACATCTTGTCGAGACCGAGGACCAGGTTGAGCGACTCGAGCAGGTGTTTGATATCCTTGGCATTGCTGCGCGCGGCAAAACCTGCCCCGCCATCGACGGCATCATCGAGGAAGGATCCGAGATCTTGGAGGAATACAAGGGTTCGACCTCGATCGACGCGGGCCTTGTCGCCGCCGCGCAGGCCGTCGAACACTATGAGATCGCGCGCTATGGCACGCTGATCGCCTGGGCGACATCGCTGGGCAAGGATGACATCGTCGAACTCCTCAACGCCACACTCGAAGAGGAGAAGGCCACCGACGAAGCCCTCACCTCCCTCGGTGAGTCAGGTGTGAATGACAGGGCGGCCGAGCAGCAAAAAGCGGCTTGATCCCACGCACTTAAAAAAGGGCCACGGCGACATCGTCGTGGCCCTTACCGTTAGGGTCGGTCACCCACCAATCCAACAGTTTACAAGCTGCTCAGTGGTCGCGGTCTCGATATGCTGGCCGTAGCGATTGCTGAACAGCCCGATCATGGCATCATGGGCCTCATCCGAGGCGCTGCAGACCGCATCCTGGACCACGATGGTACGCAAGCCATAGTCTGCCGCGCCCAACACCGTTGAAAGCACGCACATATCTGTTTCGCCGCCGGTGACGATAACTGTGTCGCAGCGCCGCTGCGCCAGTAGAGTGCGAAGGCTTGAGCCAAGCCAAGGCGAATACACCGGCTTGTCTACAACTGGCGCCGGCGGCGTAAACGCTCGAAGTTCCGGAACAAGTCCACCTTTCCCGGGCCAAGGCGCTCAAGCGTCATGTCTGCCCATCGTTCATAGTAGCGTTTCCAAGTCCCCTGCCCGGCGCCGGGCCGCCTGGCCGGTATAAACCGCGTGAAGACCAATCTCGACGGCTGTGTGCTGCAAAGATCTACGATCCTGGGAAGCACACGGTCCATCCATGGCAACGACCATTGGGACGGGTCGCGGAACATCGCCTGCATGTCGACGCAGATGTGCACTGCGTTGCGGCCAATGGGTTCCTCGCGCAGCGTAGGTCAGCGGCCATGTCAGCGCGAGATCGCAAATTGCGACGGGGATTGCTGCACATCGAACGCAACACTCAGGCCATGAGCCACGGCGCTTGCGGCGATCATGTCGTCGAGCTCGCTTCTAGAAACCGGACAGGCTTTCATGACAGTCAGGACAGCCGCTGCTGCCTGACTCACGGACACAACATCGTGCCGCTTCTTCCGCACCTCGACGTACTGCTCGATAAGCATTTTGAGGCGGCGCTCCTCTACCTCGTGTGACATCTTGATCCTCCACCCAGATCAACCGTGACCGGCGCCCTTGGAGGGAACCGCCCGACCTTCAATCGCTGTCAATCTGCGGACCCGATCCTTGTTCCACCGCTCGGGCAGAAGGCGTCAACTTCGTCAACGATTGTCGCGACCAGATTGGCATCAGCAGCGAATTCGCCAACGATCGGCAACGCTTTAACGCCTCTCACGTTCAAGGTCTTAGTCGGCACCAAGGAAGCCTTAATGGACGAAAAAGACCTGTCCCATATTCACGTGATCAGCCGGCCGCAGTGACGGCGGATGCGCTGCCAGACCGCAAAGAGTTGGCGGCCACAGCGTTTCAGCGGACACGCATGCCGATGGTGGTGACCGATGCCACACAGCAGGATTACCCTATAGTGTTGGCAAACGAAGCTTTCCTGAAATTAACAGGATACGATGCAGGAGAGGTTCTCGGCAAAAACTGCCGGTTCCTGCAGGGTCCGGCAACATCCAAAATCGCCGTTTCCGAAATACGAGCCGCGATAAGAGAGGAGCGCGAGGCCAGTGTCGAACTCCTCAACTACCGCAAGGATGGATCGCCCTTCTGGAACCAGCTTCACTTCAGCCCAATTCACGATGACAGCGGCCGTGTTGTATATCACTTCGGCTCTCAAATCGACCGCACAGACTATCGCAGGATCCAGTCTCTCGAAGACTCCGAGCACCGGCTTCTGCTAGAGGTGGACCATCGCGCCAACAATGTGCTTGCGCTTGTCGACAGCATCGTTCGGCTTACTCGATCGGACGACGCTGCCTTGTATGCGGCCTCCGTACAGCAGCGTGTGCAATCTCTGGCCCGAGCCCATACTCTGCTTTCCCGGCGCGGCTGGCATCAGATTCCGCTACGGGCGGCCATTCGGACTCAGATAGAGCCTTACGGGGCGACACGGGCAGTTTTGAGCGGCCCGGAGATCATGCTTGCAGCTCATGCGGTCCAACCGCTTGCGTTGTTCATTCATGAGCTCGCCGTAAACGCGGCGTCGCATGGCTCACTCTCGCAGGACACTGGCCAGGTCGCAATCAGTTGGAACGAAATCCCGCAAACCAAAGGGCTTGCGCTCGTTTGGGAAGAAACGGGAGGCCCGCCGCCTGCGGGCATCCGAAAGGCAGGCTTTGGCACTGTGATCGCCGAAGCTACGATACGGCGGCAGCTTCAAGGATCTACCGAGCGCGAATGGTTAGATCGCGGCGTGAGAATCGTCGTCGAAGTGCCTAACGTCACCAGCGAAACGTAGCAACCGTTCACATTAGCGAGCAGTCGTAGCGGCAAAAGCTGCGTCGGTCAGCGCCGACACGATGTGCACACCATTCGGGGCTGTGCTCTGTCAGAAATTCAGCAAAATGAAGGACCCACTTTGCGGGCCCCTCTTTTGCAAGCCTGAAGACGCGGCCTCACAGCTTGACTGCGGCCTCCCGTGCCCACAGCCGCAGACCCCTGCAACTTTCAATGAAATCCGTGGCACTCGCCTTGTCAGCTAGCGGCAGCATTCCCTCGTCAGCCCCGGGCTCGACGCCCGCTTTGGCCAGAAGCGGCACGGCGCCGGGTGTGAAGCCGATGAACTTGCAATGAGAAAACGCATCCGCCACGAAATCACGAGCCGCTGCTTCGCCGGCCAGCGGATTGGCACTCTCTTCGGTGAGCAGGATGGCGACCGCGTCAAACAATACCGATGGGCCGCCATCGATCATATGCTTGGCCACAATCTTGGTGCCATCGCTGGCCACCGCGCCGCCGACCTTTGCCGCGATTACTTCCATGGCGGCCCCTTCATTCTCAATGGCAGCCTGTAAGGCTTTGAAGAGACCGGCGTCCGTGCCGGTGCCAATCAGGACGCCAACCTTGCGGCCAGCAAAGCTCTCCGGACCATTGGCAATGATGCTCAGCGCTGGCGAGGGCTCGAGATCCGTGCGCGGCGATACACCTGCGTCGGCCGGCTTCGGCATCTCGGTGATGCCGAGCTTGTCGGAGACCGTGACAGCAAGCCCCTCATCGATGTTCAGCAAGTGCGCGATCATCCGCTCGCGGATGGCTGGGGTCTCAACCTTGCTCAGTTCAAAGGTCAAGGCCTGAGCGATGTGGCGTTGCTCGGGTGGGGTCTGGCTGTTGAAGAACTGGGCAGCCTGGCTGTAGTGATCGGCGAAACTTTCGGGCCGCAGCTGGACCTTTTGGCCCTCCTCCCCGTCAGCGAAGGACCGGAACCCACGCTCAGGGGATTCGCGCGGGCCGACGCCGAATGAATTCGGCTGGTAGTTGGCCCGTCCAACCGGATTGCGCATCGCCATATGGCCGTCCTGCTGGAAATGATGGAATGGGCATTTCGGCGCGTTGATCGGCAGATGCGTGAAATTGGGGCCGCCCAGGCGTTTCAGCTGCGTGTCGAGGTAGGAGAAGTTGCGGCCCTGCAGCAGCGGATCGTTGCTGAAGTCGATGCCAGGCGGAACATTCTGGGTCATGAACGCGACCTGTTCGGTCTCGGCAAAGAAATTCTCCGGCATCCGGTCGAGAACAAGACGGCCGACAGGTATTGGCGGCAAGATCTCCTCCGGAATGATCTTGGTCGGATCAAGGATGTCGAAGTCAAAATTGTCGGCAAACTCCTGGTCGAACAATTGCAGGCATAACTCCCATTCGGGGAAATCGCCGGATTGGATGGCATTCCAGAGGTCCCTCCGATGAAAGTCGGGATCGGCGCCGTTGATCTTGACCGCTTCGTTCCACACGACTGATTGCATGCCAAGCTTGGGCTTCCAGATAAATTTCACGAACGTCGATTCATCGGCCGCATTGACGAGGCGGAAGGTGTGCACGCCGAACCCTTGCATGAAGCGGAAAGAGCGCGGGATGGCGCGATCCGACATCACCCACATGATCATGTGCATCGATTCCGGCGTCAGGCTGATAAAGTCCCAGAACGTGTCGTGCGCCGACTGCGCTTGCGGGAAGTCACGGTCAGGCTCCGGCTTGACCGAATGGATTACATCGGGAAACTTGATCGCGTCCTGAATGAAGAACACCGGGATATTGTTTCCCACGATATCCCAGTTGCCCTCTTTGGTATAAAGCTTCACGGCAAATCCGCGGACGTCGCGGGCAAGGTCGAACGACCCCTTGCTGCCGGCCACCGTCGAGAACCGCACGAATGCCGGCGTTTTTTCTCCAGCTCGCTGGAAGATGTCGGCGCGCGTATATTTTGCGAGCGACTCGTAGGTTTCGAAAAAGCCGTGGGCGCCATAGCCACGTGCATGCACTACCCTCTCAGGAATGCGCTCATGGTCGAAATGGAAAATCTTCTCGCGGAAATGAAAATCCTCGATCAGCGTGGGACCACGTGCGCCGATCTTGAGCGTGTTCTGGTCATCTGAGACCGGCCCGCCCTGGGCTGTTGTCAGGACGTCAGTGTCGCCCTCCGCAACTTGATGCAATTCTCCTCCCTGGCCTCTGACCAAGGTCAAGTCGTGGACGGTGGCGGACGATGCGCTGGCTTCGGCTGCTGGCTTACGCGGCATAGTGCTCTCCTTTGAAACGCTTGAGAATTACGGGCTCAAATTTCGGACTGAGGTCGTTGATCCAACTCGGCGGCGGCGCGTTGCAAGTCGGAAAAATCGACTGAGGCGACGATGTCACCGCGACGGTCACGCGCCCTGACGGCCCAGCCCACCGGTGCTTCACCCCGAGACAGGGCGTCTTTCCACAAATCCTCCGCCGAGCGCCTGCATTCGTCGCGCACCGCGTCCAGATCGGGAAAGACCAAGCCACCCACGTCACGGATCTCCCCATTGTCATGATACTCAAGCCGATACTCATCCCCCGCATCGGCTATCCGCTGTTCGCCAGAATTCTCTTCGTCGACACCAAATTTGGCGGCATGCAAAAGCATGATCTTGGATTTTTCGATCAGCTCTTCAGGGGATAAGACCGCCGGTTGCGCGACGGTAACCAGTATGTTGTCACCACCCTCGCCGCGGAATTCCACAACGTTGTTGGCAACGACGATTTCCAGAACCTCCATACCTATGCTCCCTTCACATCTGGTCATTGTAAGGCTGTTTGGTAAAGCCCGACCTACTTGGCCAACTCTGAAAACGGCGGCACGCCGGCCTCGAACTGGTTCGTGTTCGCGAGTTGCAGAAGTCGCAAAGGGAAGCAGACGGCATCGCGGTTTGCCGGTGACATGTCCTCGAACAGGCGCTCGTCGCCGGTGAACGAGGCTTCCGCGGTTTTCAAGGCCCTATCGATATCATCGATCGAGAGTTTCCGTACCAGGGCGTTGTTGACCGCTGCGACCGCCATCAGCAGCCCCTCCAGCTGTAGGTTGGCGAAGTTCATCGATTTTCCTCCATCACATACGTCCGATGGTGGGCGGGACAACGGGTCTGCTAGCTGGACGCGCCATGGGAATCTCCTTCGAGGACGGTGGACAACTTTCCACACGAGACGAGGTTCCAGAGCCGCCATGCAATCCCGAAGCGGCCGACGCCACGCTTCTCTGACGTCAGAAATCGGTGGCAAAAGTTGAGGACAACGAGTCAGTCCATGCGTGGAACCGTCAGGCAGATCCCAAGTTTCATATTGCCGGGAAACGTTGATTGGCGTGCCTTTCGCATTGTCGAGCATGTCGCAGCCAGCAAGTCATCCCGTGGGCGGCGAAGGGAAGACGTCGTGGCCAAGGTAGCGTTGCTTGGACCTCCACGGCAAATGAGAGCGAGATCGACGGAAATCTCGCTGTGGCAAACGAGGCGGGAAATGACGTCGAAAACGAGAAAAGCCATTATCAAGCCATATAAAGGGCCCGCCGGTGGGTGGGGCTCAGCGAAATCCGTGGCTGATGTTCTCCTAAAAGAACATGTTCCCTTGAAAGGGAGCCGGTTGCTTTCGACCCAGAACAAGCCTGAAGGATATATGTGCGTGAGCTGCGCCTGGGCAAAGCCAGCGCAGCCGCATCCGCTCGAATTCTGTGAAAACGGTGCCAAGGCGACAGCCTGGGAAACCACGTCGCGACGTGCAGGCCCGGCTTTCTTCGACAAGCACACGCTGAGCGAACTCGAGCGATGGTCGGATCACGATCTCGAAGAGGAGGGTCGGCTGACGCACCCGATGCGCTGGGACGCTGCCAGCGACAAATATGTGCCGGTCGAATGGCCCGCTGCATTCGAAGAGATCGGCAGGGAGTTGCGCGCTCTGGACCCGCATCAGACCGATCTTTACACATCCGGGCGGGCGTCACTCGAGGCGAGCTACATGTACCAGCTGTTCGCGCGGATGTACGGCTCCAACAACATGCCCGACAGCTCGAACATGTGCCATGAAAGCTCCTCCGTTGCGCTTCCCGAGAGCATCGGCGCATCGGTCGGCACCGCCATTTTGTCCGATTTCGAGAACACGGACTGTATATTCTATATTGCCCAGAATGTCGGGACATCCTCGCCACGCCTGCTTCATGATCTGCAGGACGCAGTCAACCGAGGCGTGAAGATCGTTACTTTCAACCTGCTGCGAGAGCGCGGGCTGGAGCGCTTCGTCAATCCGCAATCACCCGTCCAGATGCTGACCGGGAAAGAGACACCGATTTCGTCGGACTATTATCAGGTCAACAACGGCGGCGATATCGCAGCGTTGTTCGGCGTCTGCAAGGCGCTCATCGAAGCAGACGACGCTATGAAAGCCTCCGGTCAAACCCCTGTCGCCGGACGCGATGCGACGCCAAAAGACCCGGACAACGCAGCCATGATTGCCTTTGCGGTATCGATGGCATCCGCTGCCAAGAAGCACGTTCTCGATCACGATTTCATCAAGGAACACACGACCGGCTTCGAGGAATTCGCAGCAGCTGCGCGCGCCCACCAATGGGACGAGCTTGAGCGCGTATCGGGGCTGACACGCGCCGAAATGAATAAGGCCGCCGCCACATACGCCAACTCAAACGCAGTCATGATGGTCTACGGCATGGGTCTGACGCAACAGCTCATGGGCGTCGAGAACGTTCACATGGTCTGCAACCTCGCGCTGCTGCGCGGCAACATCGGCAAGCCAGGGGCGAATATTTGTGCCGTTCGCGGTCACTCCAACGTGCAGGGCCAGCGCACCGTCGGGATTACGGAGAAGCCAGGCCTGGCCCCCCTCGACAAACTTTCCGAGCTCTATGACTTTGAACCGCCGCAATGGACCGGTCGCTCGACGGTGGAAACGTGCGAAGCGATTGTGACGGGTCAGTCTCGTGCTTTTATCAGCCTTGGCGGCAATTTCCTCAGAGCGGTGCCAGACACCGCCGCCATGGAAGAGGGATGGCGCAAACTTCGTTTGAGCGTTCAGATAGCCACCAAACTCAACCGCAGCCATGTCCTGCATGGAGAGGTCGCATATCTGCTGCCGTGCCTTGGCCGCATCGAACTCGACCAGCAGGCGAGTGGGCCGCAGGCGGTGTCCATGGAAAGCTCGATCGCCCATTTCCATGGCTCGCGGGGCAAGACCAAACCGGCGAGCTCTGAACTTCTCTCCGAACCGGCCATTATTGCCGGCATTGCCAAGGCTACGCTTGGGCAAAACAAGGTTCCATGGGACGCCTGGGTTGGCGACTACGCCGAGATCCGCAATGCTATTGAGCGGACTTACCCCGAGACTTTCAAGGATTTCAACGGACGGCTTTTCAAGCCCGGCGGATTCGCGAGACCGCTGCCGGCGCGCGAGCGCAAATGGGTGACGAAAACGGGGAAGGCGAACTTTATCACGCCGGACAAGCTTTTCCCTGACTTTTCAACCGCCGACAGAGCAGGTGTTTTGCATCTCGCCTCGCTGCGCTCCAACGACCAGTTCAACACCACCATCTACGGCTACAGCGACCGCTTCCGTGGCGTTGAGGGCACGCGCCGGATTGTATTCATGAATGCACAAGATATCGCTCGCCTGGGCTTTGTCGATGGTGACATCGTCGACATGACGACAGCAATCGACGACAACAGCCTTCGCAGCGTCGGTGGCCTCAGGATCGTCCGGTACAACATTCCCAAGGGCTGTTGTGCGGCTTACTATCCTGAGACAAATCCGCTGTTTCCCTTGGCGCATCACGATCCAAAGTCCAAGACCCCTTCGTATAAACTTTTGCCGGTGCGTTTGAGCCGATCAACCCTGTCCCAGGATGGTTGAGTCCCTTGTAGGCGAATGATGAAGAGGGAGATGAGCTACTCTAATGGCGCCTTTGCGGCTGCGGCGATAGCGCTCGGCATTGCCAGTGCTGCCTTGGGATGGCTTGGCAAGTCGCGAGAGCTTCGGCTGGATCCGCCTGTCGCGTCTGATCTTGATGGATTTCGGCTGATGCCAAACGGCATCAGCGGAACGCCGCCCGAGAGTTATTTTGCGTTGGGCAAGGCATATGAAACGGACGCCTACAATCTGGGTCAGGGCAAGGTCTTTATGCCTGGTTCGGCTGCCCAACTTGCCATAGTGATGGTCGCGGCGGCGCGGGCCCGTCCTTCCTGGACGGCTGGTGGCTCTACGCACCCGAGATCGCTTCCATCGTTGCGCCCGTCCGCGACGGCCGGCCGCATGGCATGCCCGCGTTTCGCGACCGGATGGCGACCGAGCAGATATGGCAGCTCGCGGGCTATGTTCAGACGATCGGCGCCTACAAGCCCAAGGGTGCGGCGCCCAGTTGCAACGATGACAAAATCGCGGACCCGCAAAAATCCTCTTCGACCAGGGGCCGGCGAGGGTCCATCCTGGCCAGGGGCTGTCGCCTTGAGAGCCGCGCACGACGATGCCTAGCGATAAGGTGTTCGACAGGGAATGGGCGGCGGGAGCCCCATAGGGGTGAGCGCGGACTGGTTTCCGCTGCAGCCGGACGCGAACGCAGCGATCGACAAGGCGAGCACGGCCGCGCAGGCCCTGTGCATCGCAATCGGGCTTGCTGTGATGCTGGCGCTTGGTGGCGTGCCTGGCCGCCCGCGAAGCCGCCATACATGTGCGAATAGCCGAATAGCCCAGCAGTTGGATACCCATCTGCTCTGCTTGCTTGGCGTCCGGCTGGATTCGACCTCTCGCAGAGCGAAAACAGCTGCCACTTGCACATCCGCACTCGCCGCAGGAGATGGTGAACGGCACTACCACACGCTCACCGATCTTGAACCTGGAGTGACCCTTGCCGACCTCGTCGACCTCGCCCATGGTCTCGTGCCCAAGCACGTCATGGGCGTGCATTTCTGGGACAAATCCACCCATCAGATGAAGGTCTACCCGCAGATCGCGCAGGCCGTAACCTTGATGATGACATCGCGGTCGTCCTCAATGATCGGGTCATCCACCTGCTCGCAGCGTATGTCACTCTTGCCGTGCCAGGTCAGCGCCTTCTGATCCGGCGCGATCCATTGCTCGGTTTGAACATCCACACCGCGAAACCCGTGAGAGCCCCCGTTACGGATTCGGCCCGGGCACAAGTCAGCTAGTGAGAGGACTGCTCAGGCCCCTCATTCGCTGAGTACATGTCGCCTGCGCCAATGCATGTGAACGCCAACAGCGGCTTGGTTAATTTCGCAGCGCGTTCGTATCGCCTGGAACAAACCCGCCGCGAGCAGGTTTGGATTCATCAATCTCAACTGAGGAATATCATTCATGAGAAACAGTTTCCGCCTCGCGTCGCTATCGTTAGCAGCGTCGATGGTATTTGCCTTGCCAGCCCTCGCTGCCGAGACCGCCCAGAACTTCGTCACGAAAGCCGCGATGGGTGGGATGTTCGAAGTCCAATCGAGCAAGGTTGCTCAAGACAAGCTGCAGGACCAGGGCCTCAAGGACTTCGCCCAGAAGATGATCTCCGATCATGGTGCAGCCAATGCGAAGCTTGAGAGCATCGCGGGCGAACAGAAGTTAAAGGTGCCTGCCGACCTCGATGCTGCGCACAAGAGCGATGTCGACAAGCTACAGTCGGGTACCGCGCCAGTAGACGTACCTTATGCAGAGATGCAGAAGGCAGCCCATGCCGATGCGGTCAGTCTGTTCGGGGCTTACGCCAAGGACGGCGACAACACCGCCCTGAAATCCTTTGCGGCCGAAACTTTGCCGACACTCAAGATGCATCAGGACATGATTCAGAAGGTTGCAACGACTGCGCCTGCTTCTGACGGTAGCACACCGGCTGTCACCAGCGGCGCCACCAATCCGGCAGCTCCAGTTCCCGGCGCCAACAGCTTTACCGAAGCCCAGGCCAAGAGCGCGATCGAAAAGGCGGGTTATGCCGACGTCTCTGCGCTGACAAAGGATGACAACGGCATCTGGCGCGGAACAGCGAGCAAGGACGGGAAGTCGACGCCGATCGCGCTCGATTACCAAGGCAACGTTGTGGCCGGCACCAAGTGAATAGAAAGCGAGGAGAGACCCAGATGAAAATCGTAACCGGACTGTTCGACAATTATGACGATGCCAATGATGCCGTAGGCGAACTCGTGGCCACCGGCGTCCCGCGCGATGACATCAGCATTGTGGCCAACAATGCGACCGGCTGGCACAAGGATGAGGAGACCGACGCCGGCGAGGACGCGGCTACTGGCGCTGGCGTGGGAGCCGTCATTGGCGGCGCCGGCGGCCTGGCAACAGGCCTCGGCCTGATGGCCATTCCTGGGGTGGGACCTGTGGTTGCAGCCGGGTGGTTGGCTGCCACTGCTGTCGGCGCGGTTGGCGGGGCCGTGGTCGGTGGTGCAGCAGGGGGCATCATCGGCGCCATGACAAACGCCGGCGTCCCCGAAAACGACGCCCATGTCTATGCCGAAGGCGTTCGTCGCGGTGGGACGATGGTCACGGCCAAGGTCGACGATAACCTTGCGCCGAATGCCGAACAAATCCTCAAGCAATACAATTCGGTCGACGTCGCTGGCAGACGCAATGAATACGAGGCTGGCGGCTGGACCGGTTTCGACCCGAACGCCGACGTCTATAGCGGAGAAGACCTACAGCGGGATAGACGTGGACGCGATCTTTGATGTGACACTCGCAAGGCGGCCAAATCGCCTCGAATGGCGTTTCGGTCGATTGCTTTACTGTGGAGGAACGAAAATGGCTGATGATAAAAGCAAACGAGACTTTCGTGACCGAGATCGTATATCGGCGGACGAGGACTACGAGGTCGAGTATTTCGCCAGTAAGACCGGCATCACCCCTCAGCAAGTGAGGGACCTGATCGCAAAGCACGGCAACAGCCGCGAGACACTGGAACGGGAAGCACAGGCTCTGCGAGGCCGGTCTTAAGGACGGTGTCCGAACTGGCTCTGGAAACCGCAGCGGGCCGGTTTGGGCGTCGCGAAAATTGGCAATGCTAGATCCTCGTGTCACCACCTTGATTTTATTAATTTTTTCTATTTGGGAGGTTGGCTACCTGGGAAAGCCTCGGGAAGACCGTGCATAAGGGTCAGACCTGCTGCAGCCGGAAAAACCCAGCGTGTTTCACGTTCGAAGAGGCGGGCAATTAACCTAAACCACATTCCCGGCATGAGTTTGCACCTTAGCGGGGAAGCTAGCCGCGTAATTTTCGCGATAATCTTGACGAGTGGCGCCGCGGGCACGCCTGTCTGAAGATCCGAGTTGGTAGGGCGGCACGCATGAACTCAGTCACTCTTGTAGGTTACCTGGCACCGTCTGCTCCATGACCAGCTTTACGCCTCAGGCCTGGAAGATCATCAAAACGCGAGACAAGGGCTGGTCTCCGTGGTTAGCCTTCGGCATCATGAAGCTAGAATGGCCCATCATCATACCGACGGCGTGTGCCTTTGCTGTTCTGCCTCGCGATGAGAAGGATGAAGTTGCCGATAGTCTTGATCCGGATAAGTGACGCGCCCGTTCCAGCAGGAAGGCCACCGCCCAATAAGAGGTGCGAATGACCCACATCGCAACTTTCAATGTAAACGGCGTCAACGGTCGGCTGCCGGTGCTTCTCAGGTGGCTGGATGAAACCAAATACGACATCGTTTGCCTTCAAGAACTCAAAACATCTGACGAAAATTTTCCGCTGGGGGCGATCAGTAACGCCGGATACGGCGCCATCTGGCACGGCCAGAGGTCCTACAACGGCGTGGCAATCCTTGCCCGCGGGACCGATCCCGTAGAACTCCGGCGCGGCTTGCCTGGCGATCCCGACGATACGCACAGCCGCTATATCGAGGCCGATGTAAACGGGCTTGTGGTTGGCTGTCTCTATCTGCCCAATGGCAATCCAGCGCCTGGCTCCAAATTCGACTATAAGCTCGGCTGGTTTGAAAGGCTCATCAGCTACGGTTGTCGTTGCTTGAAGCCGGTAGGCCAACCGTGCTCTGCGGCGATTATAATGTGGTTCCGACCCCACGCGATGCGGTCGTGCCAAGGCGATGGATCGGCGATGCTGTGTACTTCCCTGAAAGCAGGGACGCCTACAGCCGGATGCTCGCGCAAGGATGGATCGATGCCGTTCGTCATACTCATCCAGAGAGCGCCATCTACACCTACTAGAACTTCTCCTATAGCGGCGGATATGACCGAAGTTCAGGACTTCGAATGGACCACCTTCTGGTGAGCCCTTCCCTCTCTTCCCATTTGCGAAGCGCCGGCGTCGATGTGGAGACACGCGGATGGGAGAAGCCAAGCGATCACGCGCCGGCTTGGATCGAAATCGATGCGCAGCACGGCGGCGACCAAAGGTGATCTTCCTGGCCTCAATCAGGTTAATGGCTTGCCATTGAAGGATGGCCAGGTGCATCCCTCCATTCGAGTGTGATGGTGAGGTGCAGATGGTGTCGGCCTACTTCATCACAAACGTTGAATTCGAAGGCGCGTTTGGTGCCGTCCGGATGTGATTCCCTCATGATCGCTGCGAGGGCTCGCAGTCCTGCCTCCCGCGCGTCATGCACGTCGACAAGATCGTTTGGATCAGCGATATCGGCATCCAGTATATCGAAGAAATATCTCGCCATTGCCGTCTAATTTCCGTGGTTGGAAAAGGTTCAATGTTCGATTTTTACCAATCACGGGCCAGCACACTCCGCAGGGGCATCGCTGTGAACGAACAACTGAAAACTGAGATGACACTTCTTGGCATGTCGGAAGTTGTCATGCTGTCCCTGCGATTGGCCAGATCGTAAAATGCTGAGAGGTTAGGCGATGAGTGAGGTTCGTAGGAGTGAGGTCGAGCGGATTGACCGATTGGCAGAAAGCGCCACTGCCGACTTTTTGCGCCGCTCGTCGCTCACGTATTTGGAATGTTGCATCGCGGTAATGCTTACACATCTCGGTCATGAGGAGGTGGCGGCTATCCTCGAACGAGAAGCGAAAGACCTGCGGGAGTTTGGGTGACGACGCCGACGGAGGCGGGGTCAAGTTGATGCCGAGTGGGATCCAGTTTGCGGTATCGACAGCAATCAGCGCAATGAGTTCCTCAAGCTCCCGATCCGTATGTTCGTCAAGCGGCAACGTCTTCCTCAAACTATGGAGGACGTTGGCTATAGATCTATGGAGATGCACAGTCCGGCATTAGCGTTCTGATGGCGCGGATCGCCTGCGCCAGGACATGAACCGGCCCTTTGCTCCTGGAGAGAACATAAGCTTCAGCTGCCTTCTCAACCGTGAGCGCCTGAAAAATGTGGTTCATCTTTAGCCTCCCTAAGAGACAAAGGTAGGCATGGTTCGTCGCGGTCTTTAAGACTCGGGCAACTCGTCGACTTCATAATCGGTACGGCCGCGATAGCGGATGTTGAAATAGCGCACATCCAACTCACTGGCCTCGCTTGATAGGGAGCGCGAACACGTAGGACTGCCCAGCAAGATGTTCCAGCTTCTCGCGATCGCGCATCGTGACCCCTCGAATGGCTCCGGTGCCCTCCAACATTGCGAGCGGTCGATTACTGAGCCTCGCTCACGCTCTGCCTCCCGTCTGGGGGCAAGAGCACGAGCACCCCTATCTCTCAGCCGCTTGAGCCCGTACAGGCGGCAAGCTCGCTTAACTATCCCGCCATGCGGAAGGGCGACGCTTGGCACTCGCAGATTTCACACGGATCTAGGCGAGGATCCGGTGTGGAAAAAGCTAGTTCGACATTGGTAGATGACGAAATTTCGAGCAAGGCGGCAAAACAGGAGGCTGCCTTGGAAAAACATCGCATCGACAAGGGAAAATTTGAACGAGCCGACCGCGAGGCGCGCAAGCTGATAGACGCCGAAGGACAGGCCAGAGACGCTTAGACCGCCGGCTCAGAGAGTTGAGACTCAGCGCAGGCCTGGGCCTGGTGCTTGTCAAAACGCAGGCAAAATTTACTGGTGTATGAGGACTCCAAGGTCTCTCCCCTCCCTCGCAATTGGTAGGCAACAGCTGACGGCAAGACTCATGACTTCGGAACTCATGAGCCGATCGCAGATGGGAACTCAGCTTCATTGTTCGTTTCTCATCTCGCTCTAGACGGCCGGAACCTTTGGGATCGTTCAAGGTTAAGCCGGAGCAGCACGTTCTCATCGGTCGTGCCGCTGACCAAGCTGACTCGTCTCCGTCGGCCCGCGCAGCTTTGACCGCAGTCGCGGGCCACCCCTCTTTTCCCAAGGTGTCCTATGACTAACAACGTTCCTGAAAACCAAGTTCGACAAGGACCTCTTGGGCGGCCCGTCCTAATTGTCCTCATAGCCGCGCTCCTGCTGGCCATTGCCGCCTGGGGTGTCGTCGAGATCTATGGCGTAATCATCAAAGGACCCTCGACAGACCTGCAGGACAGCCAGGCTCCCGCTGCCTCCAGCACAAACCCGGCCTCGACCAATCGCGTTCAATCTCAGTCTGACAGTGTTAACAGCCAGCCGATCGATCACAATCCCAAGGTGGACAAGAATCCAACGCCGCAGTTCAGCACAGGCGGTGATCAGCAAGGGGCGCAGCCGTCACAACCGGCTGCACATTAAACGGTAAGTCGGGCCACCCGACCCGCATTTCGGCAGGCTGATTGTTGCTCAGACCGTCGCCACCTTCTCGTCACATCGGCGCATGTGTCCGGATTTGTCGAGGCCCTCAAGAAAGGCCGCATAGATCACGAGATTAATGTGAATCCTTTTATCCGCAGTGGGCCGCGTGTCCTAGTCGATGTTGAGGAGGTTTATCAACCGGCCAGCTTGCCGCTGTGCGACCGCTTCCTTGAAAGCCACTGCGGCAGCATCGCATGCCGGCCTGGATGGTCCATAAAGATTGAGAATGAGCCGCGCCGACTTCTCGGACAAGCCGTGCTTCGATGCGAATTCGTCTGCACCGTATTGCCCCGTCCGCTCGACCTGCGGCCCTGCATTGCCCGCTCCTCGATCGCCAAGGTGGATCGACGATCACAAAATTCGCGCGCATTGCGGCGAACGTCAAGACTTGAGCCGGCCGGGTTGATGTAGCGGTAGTTGAGTAGGGACAATCGATCGCCGTCTATTGAACTGCGGATACCGGTTTGCCCAGCAATTGATTAAGGCTCTCGCCTTTTTGGACATCGGGCCCGCCAAACCGCTGAACGCTTTCCGCAGTGCACCGAAGACAAGAAGCTGCCACCAACGAGCGTTGTTACAGACCGACCTAATCAGACAAAGCGGTCTCGATCTTGACGCGTCGAGACGAGCGTCAAGTTCGCACAACTGCGCGATCTTCTCTTCAGTCGAAAGCAATCCGTCTTCGGCTATGTGTTGAGCCTTGGTCTCGGCGAACATCACCATACCGAAGTGTCCTCGAGTAGAGATCAGTGCCAACGTCGATCGGGTAAAGACGTTCCACCGCGTCGGTCGCAAATCGATGTCCGCTAAAAACGCGACGCATCGCGCCGTCCTGCCGGATCTTGAACGACATCAAATCACCAAGAGGGTCCCAATGCGCTGAAACGAAGAGCGCCTGAACCAGGAACAGCCGGAATCGTAGCGACGTTGCTCCCGGAGGAACAAAACATCTCCCGGCAAATTCGTATTAGGTATGACTGAATTGCTTAATCGAGGCGGAAATCATGGGGTTCTTCGGCAAGTATTTTCGGGCCTCTTGGGCAAAAAAGAACAGCCAGAAAAGCGCAGGGGCGACATGTGCAAGGCGACCGGGGCTGGTCCTGCATTGGCAGCTCACTCGAAGGACGCAAAGACTGCAGGCCCCAGCGGTCAAAATGCGACGGCAGCGAGGAAGAAAGCTGATGGCTGAGGCAGAAGCAATCTGGGTGGTCATGCCTCTCATGAGCCAGCGATATGCTGTCGATCGAGTGGTCCTCGCATTCATGACAAGGCCACACCAACTAAGCCTTCAGGGAGCGACGTGATGACAGCCCAAGCAAGATCCTCGCCCCTGGCTCCCAGGTTTGAATCGCAGATGCGAGCTGTCCCGGCACCTGGTTCGGTGGTCTTTGGAGACCTTGGCGAGGTCGAACCTATAAGCCGGAAATTTGGGGGCGATCGGGGCACGCCACTCGACCGCTACTACATCGAGAGTTTCCTACGGCGCCACGCAGAGGACATCCGAGGGCGCGTCGCGGAGATCGGCGACAATGTCTACACGCTCCGTTTTGGCCTGGAGCGGGTTTTGACTTCCGACATTATCGACTCGCCAGAGAGTGCCAATCCTCACGCCACGATGCGCATCGATCTTCAGAACGAGAATGCCGTGGAGGGCGGGCGCCTTGACTGCATCATCGTGACCCAGACGCTGCACATGATCTACGACGTGCGGGGGGCACTTGCAACGATCCACCGCGCCTTGGCACCAAGTGGTGTGGTGTTGGCGACGGTACCAGGCATCACTTCCATCGACGCCCATGACGGGCCAGAAAAGTGGTTCTGGGCCATGACCCAGAGTGCTGCACGACGCCTATTCGAGGAAAGGTTTGGCTCGGCTGGAGTGGAAGTGCAGCAATTCGGCAATGTTCTGGCCGCCACAGCCTTTCTGCAAGGTCTTGCTTTGGAGGAGATCGACCGCGCAAGCCTCGACGTTGTTGACCCCCTTTACCCTGTCATTACCGGGATCAGGGCCACTAAATTCTAATCCTGTGGTCGTGCTACCTGGAATTCAGGGGATGGAGTGGAGGCGGGCCTTATCGGGACGAGATCCTCGCAACTGCCGGAAAATATGACCCGTCAGAGTGGCTGACTGGCGGATATCGAAGCTCGCTTGCGCTCGCCTCACGCTCGCGCCAGCCATCGATTTTAGCCTAACGGGATTGGATAACAGCGAGATAGCCGCGAGGGCGACGCCTTCCCAGTCGCCGGGATATTCCGACACGATGCCGGGCCATTCGGTGGTTCCTATGAGAATCCCGGTCTCGCCCGTAGTGACGATTTCCGGCACGCCACCGACGCCGATCGCCACGACTGGTACGCCAGATGCCATGGCCTCCAGGATGGTAAGCGGCATCGCATCAGCGCGCGAAGTATGCAACAGCAAATCAAATGCCGGATAAATCCGATGTGGTTCGCGCGCTAAGCCAACCATATGGATGCGCGGCTCCAGCCCTGCACGTCGAACGGTGGCCGTGAGATCCTTTTCCATTGACCCGGTGCCAACCATTGCGAAATGCACATCGGGGCGCCTTTGCAATATGAATTCGGCTGCCTTGATAAATTTGTCAGGGCCTTTTTCCCAGGCCAGCCTGCCAACAAAGCCGACCAAAATATCGGCGGGGCCGACGTTAATCGTTTGGCGGAAGTCCAAGGGGTCAGCCGACATCGGATGATACACAGCGAGGTCGACCCCGTTCGGAACGAGACTTACAAGCTCCGGCGCCAATCCCACCGCAAGTGCTTGCGACCAAGCTTCGCGGCACACAACAATGGTGTGGCTCCCGGTTGTGCGCGCCACACTAATTTCCTGCGGATGCAAGCTCATCCCGTGCAACGTGGCAACGGTCGGCGTCCCGCTCAGTCGGCCGGCCATTGCCGCCACGGTATGCGCGTTCATCAGGTGAGCGTGGAGCAAGTCGACACCGGTTTCACGGACGAGTGTGCATATCAGTTCGATTGTCTTCCAAGGTGGATCATCACGCAGGGGCGCAATATACACGTCTCTGCCTTCGGACCTTAACAATGCGGTATAAGGGCTTTCATACGGGCACAGGAGCGACACTCTGAACTCGTTCGATGGCAGGTTCGCAGCCAGATTACGCACGTAGTTTTCCATGCCTCCGACGATGGCGTTGCCCAAGACCTCAAGCACATGCGTGCGCTCATCAGTCTGGCCGCCTGGCACCGCACGCGGGGTCCGGCCCATCAGTTTCCTCCTTGCGAGGGGCGTAGCCTTAGCCAATCCATTGCAGTCCCCGACATGATCGCATTTCGGTCATCGGCTGCGACGTCGAGCTGCTCGAGAATTGCCGTGACCTCGTCAAGAGCAGCGTGGATATGAGGACCACTGCACGGCAAGAATCGGTCGCTGCCGAATTGCAGCGAGCGTGGGCCGATCATGTCGATTGCCTTGCGAAAGACCTCGTCGCGGTAGATGGGAGGTGGTCCAAAGGACAGGTCGAAGCGAAACTGGCTCTCGGCTGGGTCAACGCCATTTATCCGGTCGATAACACCAACCGCGTTGGCTTCGTCACACCATGGCCAGCCAAGGTGAGCCAAGGTGACGCGAAGGCCGGGATGATCGCGAACGGCCTCGTAGAAAGACGGCCGGCAGAAACGGCCGGATCGGCCGTCAATGAAAATTCCGCTATGAAACAAAATGGGCAGGTCGAGCCTTGCGGCGACCGCGTACACGCGATGGGCGCACTCGTCATACGGATACCATCCGGTCGGAACCAATTTCAGCGCGCGAATACCGGGAAGCGCGGCTGCCTCCTCAAGATCGTCGGCTGCCTGCGGATGGAGCGGATTGACAACCGCGAACCCGACGAGCCGATCCGAGTGGCCTCTGATAAGGTCGGAAAGGTAGCGGTTGCCAGCGCGCAACGACTCCCGGTCATTCAGCGAATAGGGCGGTGTCAGGAACGGCGCCAGCAGGAACGCGACATCCACGCTTGCATCATCAAGCGTCTGTAGCACATCTGCCGTCGTTTCTCGGCCCGACGTATGAAGGTGTGCATCGACAATCATAGGCGCCTCCCCGCCCACAACTTACGGAGGCGATGCCCGTTCCAGCCATCACGAGAAATCGTGCTTGTCGGGTTGCCAGGCTGTGGTTTCCCGGGTTGCCAGGCTAAGGAAGACAAAATTCCGTCGTCCGTGGAACCCGATCTGCGGACGGAACTTGAACCAGCACAAGTCAAACCTAATGCGGATCGTTGCAATGGATCAGACTGTATCCAACCCCTTGCTCGTGCCTTGTAGTAACCCACTTCTGTTATGTTTTTCCCATTTGCGGTGGGATTTTGTTTTTCAACGCCCGCAACATTTGATGACGCGCGCCGCAGCCGACTACACCGTCGTGTTCTTCGAAGAACCCGTCTTCGCGCCCGTCCAGATCCCTCTTCTTCGTCGCAAAGCGGTTGGGCCAAGCCTGGACGTTGTGACGCCGATACTGCCACACCACCAGTCCGGAATGGAGGTCGACAGAGCCATCGCCATTCTGCTTGAGAATCTCGTGGCGGGCATCGAGCACGACCAGCTGGTGACCTGGTACTACACGCCCATGGCCCTTAAGTTCACGGCCGCGCTGCAGGAGGATATCTGCATTTACGACTGCATGGACGAACTTTCTGCCTTCAAAAACGCACCTCCCGAACTTGAGCGACTTGAGGAGCAGCTCTTCGGCAAGGCCGACGTCGTGTTCACGGGCGGAATGAGCCTTTACGAGTCCAAGCGCAGTCGGCATCACTCCGTCCATGCATTTCCAAGCAGCATTGACACGGCACACTTCCATCAGGCGCGCCGGCCTCAGGCAGACCCCGCCGACCAGCAGACCATTGCCCATCCCCGCGTAGGCTTCTTCGGAGTCATCGACGAGCGGTTCGACGTCGACCTGATGGCTCGAACCGCTACAGCGATGCCTACGGTCCAGTTCGTCACGATCGGTCCAGTGGTCAAGATCGACCCGGCCACGCTGCCCGCCGGCCCAAACATTCATTGGTTGGGCGCTAAGCCGTATGCCGAGCTGCCCAGATACATGGCTGGTTGGGACGTAGGGTGGATGCCTTTCGCCTTGAACGACGCCACGCGGTTTATCAGTCCGACGAAGACGCCTGAGTTCCTAGCCGGCGGACTGCCGGTGGTCTCGACTGCTATCGTCGATGTGGTGCGAACCTACGGCGGTCGCGGACTGGTCGAGATTGCTGATACAGGGTCTATGCCAGCCGCCCTTAGCACCGCTCTGCGCAAGGGTCGCGGTGCAATGGCCAAGGTCGATGCGTTCCTCTCCGGAATGTCTTGGGACTCGACCTGGAGTGCCATGCACGCCCTGTTTGAGCCCGGGAAGGTTGTGCGCCGCCCCGGGTTCAAGAGGTTGGTCGACCATGTTTGATTGGCTTGTCGTCGGCGCAGGCTTCGCCGGAAGCGTTTTGGCAGAGCGACTAGCCAGTCGGCGCGGCGAGACAGTGCTCGTCGTCGATCGTCGGAGTCACATCGGCGGCAACGCTTTTGATTGGTACGATGAAGCCGGCATTCTCGTGCATCGCTATGGGCCGCATATCTTTCACACCAATTCTGAATCCATTGTCGCCTACCTGTCTCAGTTCACGGCGTGGCGCCCTTATGAGCACCGTGTTCTAGCCAAGGTTGACGGTCAGCTTCTGCCAATTCCAATTAACCTGGACACGATCAATCGTCTCTATGGCCTCGAGCTAACCTCCGAGCAAATGGAGCAGTTTCTGGTCGAACGGAGAGAGAGCGTGCAAGAAATCCGCACCGCCGAGGACGTGGTCGTGGGCACGGTGGGACGCGAACTCTACCAGAAGTTTTTTCAAGGCTACACGCGAAAACAGTGGGGGGTCGACCCGTCGCAGCTGAGCAGGTCAGTGACAGCGCGCGTGCCGACACGAACCAATCGCGATGACAGGTATTTCGGCGACGCGTTCCAAAGCATGCCAGGGGGCGGCTACTCACGCATGTTTCAACGGATGCTGGCCCATCCCAATATCAAGGTGATGCTGCAAACGGACTACCGCGAGGTTCGAGAGGTCATCCCCTATCGGCGCCTCATCTATAGCGGTCCAATCGATGAATTTTTCGACTTCAGGCTGGGAAAATTGCCGTACCGATCTTTGCGTTTCGAGCACGTCACACTCGACACCCCACGGTTCCAGCCGGTCGCCGTCGTCAACTACCCGCAGACCGAGGCCTTCACCAGGATCACGGAATACAAACATATGACGGGACAGCAGCATCCTCAAACAAGCCTGACCTACGAATATCCAACGGATGACGGCGATCCTTACTATCCGGTGCCCAGGGCGGACAATGAAGTGCTTTACAAGCGATATGAGGCACTCGCGGCTCAGCAGACCGATGCGATTTTCGTCGGTCGGCTGGCAACCTACCGGTACTACAATATGGACCAAGTAATTGGTCAGGCGCTGGCCGCGTTCAATCGCATTCAGAAGATGGGCGCGCAGGAGCTATCCCTTGCCAAGGGCGCGGCGGGGTAGTCATGGTTGAAGTTTGGGGCGGCATTGAATGCAGCGTCGTTCGTGTAGGTGGCGTGACCCGCAATCAGCTCGCCGAAACCGGTCATTCAAAACGCGTTGAGGATTTAGATCTCGTCGCTTCCCTCGGTATCAAAACACTTCGATATCCTGCGTTGTGGGAGCACGTCGAGCCTTTGGAGGGTCAGGATGACTGGAACTGGCTCGACGAGCGGTTCCAACGCATGCGCCAACTCGGCATCAGTCCAATTGCAGCTCTTGTCCACCATGGGAGCGGGCCGTGCTGGACGTCCATTCTCGCACCCGATTTTGCGGAACATCTCGCCGCGTTTGGCGGGCGGCTTGCTCGTCGGTACCCGTGGGTAAAGACTTTCACGCCGATCAACGAACCGATGGCAACCGCCCGCCTAAGCGGTCTTTATGGGTTTTGGCATCCGCACCGCGCGGACGAGCCAAGTTGCCTGCGGCTTCTTGTTGCCCAGTGCCTTGCGATAGCCATGACAATGTCGGCTATCCGCAAGGTCATTCCCGATGCCCGCCTTCTGCAGACCGAGGATTTCGGAAAGATTTTTGCGACGCCAAAGCTGACATACCAGGCTGAATACGAGAATGGCCGGCGATGGTTATCGCTGGATCTGCTTTGTGGGCATGTCGGTCAGAGCCATCCGTTCCATGAACGCCTCCTCGACGCTGGTGTCGATGCAGCCCACTTGGCAGAGTTGGAGGGCGCGCCCTGCCCTCCGGACCTCATCGGCGTTGATTACTACCTCACCAGCGATCGATTCCTCGATCATCGGGTCGAAAGGCACCCTCAAGAACCGGTCGGCGGCAACGGCATCGATCCCTATGTCGACTTCGCCGCTGTCCGCGCCGACGCGCAAGCCTGCGAACTCGGATTTGCCTCCCGCCTGCGCGAGGTGTGGCGTCGCTACTCTCTACCGTTGGCAATTGGAGAAGTGCACAACGCCTGCACCCGTGAGGAACAGCTGCGGTGGTTCATGGAGGGATGGGAGGCTGCAGGCGAATGCGTGGCTGAGGGCATTGACGTGCGTGCCGTCACTGCTTGGTCAATGTTCGGCGCCGTAGACTGGAATTCCATGATGATGCGCGAGGATGGATACTATGAGTGCGGGGTGTTTGATGTGAGGGCAGACCTTCCGCGCAGAACAATTATGGCCGATGCCATTTCGGCCTTGGTAAATAAGCAATCGTTCGGCCATCCCGTGCTTGCGCAGACGGGCTGGTGGCGTGCGCCGCGCAAGAGGTTGGGAAAATCGCCTACGATCCAGCTCCGAGGATTTGACCGGCGGCTATCGATCCTGGGGGAGTGTTGCAGTCGCCGTCGACTTCCAGCCCGGGCTGCACCCCAGCAGACAGGATCGCCGGATGAATGGGTTCAACTAAGCATAGGGTACACCGGAGGCGGCTCACTAGCTGTCTTGTATGCCAACTATTGCCAGGGCACGACCTTCTCGCTCGCGGTGTCTGATAGTGTGGACTGGGTTGCCGCCTGCAACGCATTCCTCGATCTGGTGATCGACGGCCTTAGCGGGTCCTATGAGCTGGTTTCCGCACATCGCGACAACCAGTATCGGGTCGCCGAATGCCCGGCCCCAAATACCGCTGCCATGGCACGTCAGCGCTGATGCAGGATAATCTCGCCGGCCGGTCCTATTGACCTCTAGAAGGTCTTCCTCGAGCGGTAGCCGTCGAATTTGACTTCGTGACTCCAGTCGTCACTTTCGGGAGGCTTCTTGACCCGCAAAACCGCGATTCAACAAAACCGCGGTTCAATTGGCATGCTCTAAAAATGGTTCCGGAACGGCAATGGATTTCTGCTGCAACAAACTCGCCGGCTACACGTTTCCGGCGTCATCAACCGCAGAGAGGAACCGAAATGGTCGACGACAAGACCAAGCTCGATTTCCGTGATCGTGACCGACTGTCGGGCAGTGAGGACTATGAGGTCGAGTACTTACCAAGAAGGCAGGCATAACAGTCCAGCAGCCAAAGGAACTGATAGCTAAACACGGCAAAGATCGGGCGACACTGGAACGGGGAGCTTCACCGCCCGCGCCGCAATTCAATTGGCCGTGTGCGGCCCCACGGCTAGGTATCGTCGCGGCTGTGATCTGGCTAACGGCCTCATCGTGGACCTTTAGCTCGAATGTCAGGGTTTTTTCGCGGTCGGCCTCAATCACTCGGACGTGCCACTCACCGCATGGTCCGACCACTTTAACCGCCGTCCGGCCGGTATCTCCTACTTCAATGATATCCATCCCAATTGTCCTCGCCCCTAGTTGACAATTGCGAATTTATACGGCCTCAGAAACCGGTCCTTCATTAAAAAAGATGGTACGGAAGCGAACCAATTTATTGCTGGCAAATTGGCAAGCCCTGGATGGGTCGACGCGGCAACTCCCTCAGAGCCATATTGGCGGCGCGGTAGACGGGTTGCTTTGATGAGCACGCGTGGAACCTCCTTTTTCGACGCTCGTTGTAGCCGATGGCTCTTTTTTATTTCGATGTAAATGACAATGGCCACGACTTCCCTGATGACCAAGGGACCGATTGCCGGGACTTCGATCATGTTAAGGAAGAAGCGATCCGATCTCTTGTCGAATTGATCGGGGAAAGCCTTCCCGACGGCGACCACCACAAGCTGAAGATTAGAGTGCGCGACGATGGAGGCCACATCGTCCTGCAAGCGGTGCTGAACTTCGACGTCGAAATCCAACGTCGTAGCCGCGGGGCCTCACCTGACCAACATGCTTAAGATGAACTGTGCCACGCCTACTTCCGCACCAGCCATTCCAACAAGCCGGGATCGATGTCATCGCCATCGGTATAGTCGCGGATCAAAAGCGCCGCGATTGACCGCCATTGGTCTTCTGGAATATTCTCTTCGGTGACCAATTTCATGAAGGCGCTGCGCAGGATATCGCAGTCGAAAGCAGACACAGAAACACATGGCTGGGACATGATGCCAACCCCCTCATAGGCGGGAGCTTAGCTCTGCTCTCAAGCGCCGACGCGCCATAACTCAGGCCGGCGACATTCGGTATTTTAATACGCTGTGAGCGGGCTTCAATCAGGATTCACTGTACGTTTTTAACCAAGTGCTGGTCTGCAATTGCCGGCCAGTTTGCGCGCTCTAGCTCCGGCAGACGGCAACCCCTCAAATTGCCGTAGTCGCCGACGCGGCTTAGGCAATGCTCCCACCCGGGCAGCCGCGTCGGCCATTTTCCTGTAGCACCTACAGGGAGAAAGTCTGCAGTTCGGCACCATTAACCAGCAAGGCGCCGAGCCTTATCGGCACGCTTTGAGGGAAACGGCGCCGATGGCTATACGGTACTGGCGAGGGCAAGGCCGGGCGATTTTTGACGCGCTTCGAGCAGACGCGGTCACTTGCAATCTGGAAGCTTCTTCAGGGCATCCTTCGCTTCCGCCTCGGTCTTATATGTGGCCTTCGTAAGGTCTATAACCAGGGTTCCGTCCGGCTTCTTTGTGACCACCTCGCACTGCTTCGAAACAGCATCCTTAGCGACCCAATATTGGGAGGTGTCCGCAAATGCCGAAGCTGAAAACTGAATGAGCAGTGTTAAGGTGATTGCGATTTGGCGTACCATTTTTGTAC
>NZ_JBFUCU010000024.1:0-61581 GCF_056405075.1 Mesorhizobium sp. P2_A12 | reverse complement strand
TGTGTTCTGGCCACGGTGCTCGGCGGGATCGATTTCGGCTATCGGGTGGTTCTCGTCACCGACGCGCTGTGCAGCTCTTCTGACGCGACACATGATGCACTGCTGACCGTCTATCACCAGCGCTTCGCGCAGCAGGTCGAGACGGTCGAGATGGAGACGGTTCTCTTAAGCTGGTGATCGGTAAGTTCTTCGTCGGAGTCGACAACGCGGACGAACCATTCTCCGCAGGCTTCGACTACCTCTACGCAAGGGCAAACCTGTGCCATTCAACGTCACGTTATCCATCGCAGCCTCCCTGGAAAGCAATGGGAAACGTCCTTTTTTTCACGCTCTCCCGAAACGATGTTCAATTTCAAAGAAGCCGGTAGGCGCTGGGAACCGAGTTCAGCTCATGACGTTTTTCCGGAAGGTCACGTTGAATGACCTAACGACGGAGGAAACAATGAACATCAAGATGCTCACGATGGGCGCGATGGCGCTTGCGATGATGACTGGTTCGGCTCTTGCTGGCAGTACATCCGCACTCGACGACCCGGCAAAGATGTCGCCGTTCTTCACCGATGCCGGCATGAAAACTTTGAAGACGGAAAAGGATTTCAAGACCACATGGATGGCCATGAAACCCGACGAACAGAAGGCCGTGTTGAAGGACTGCGGCGACACCACACTCAACAAATCGCACGCAGATTTCTGTGCGATGGCAAAGATGATGGGTGGCTGAATTTAGGTTGAACGTCGAAGGCGGGCGCACCGAGCCCGCCTTCGAGTGACTGTAGGTGAGCGCCATCGCTATCATCCAGAACGCGCCAGCCACCTATCTGCCGCCTAGTTGTTCTCTCGGCGCTTCTCAATTTCATATGTTATTCAACGGCAAAACATGCCGATGATCGATAAGACGGCGCCGCCAACCAGACACGCTGTGAGCAAATAGCTTTCCGAAGCGGCCGACCAGCTTGCCATGGCGAGCATGATCACGCTGGTCGTCGAGATGAGATAACCCACTCCCTTCAGCATGTGCAAAGAAGCTTTCGTCATATCCTGGATCTCTCCTTGGTCGGCTCTTCGGAACATTCGGTGCGCTCTGAAGTTCCCTCGCGTGCCCCTGCGATTGGTGATGGGCCTGCGGAGATCGCCGCCCAAATCCGAAGGAGACGAATTCTCGATGCCCAACTACCTGAAGCTGCCGACGACCACCAAGGGCCTCATTCGCGTGGTGATCGAAACCCCACGCGGCGCCACGGCGAAGATTGCGTTCGATCCGGGGACGCAGGTGTTTGGCTATGTCCGGCCCTTGCCGGTCGGAATGACGTATCCCTATGACTGGGGTTTCATTCCGTCTACGTTAGGCGAAGACGGTGATCCTCTGGACGGGCTGGTGATCCATAAGGCATCGACTGCGCCTGGCGTTGTGATCAAATGCAATCTGCTAGGCGCCTTGCGCGTCAAGCAGAAGGACGAGGGCGGGAAGGTCGTACGCAACGATCGCTATGTCTTCTGTCCCCATAAAGAGGACGCTCAGGACGAGCCGGTGGCGGCGGATCATGTTCCCGATGAATTGCGGCGCGAGATCGAACTGTTCTTTCACTCGTCCGTAGTTGGAACCGGCAAGATCATAAAGTTCAAAGGCTGGCAGAATGGCGCGGAAGCTCGCAGGGCAATCAAGAAGGGCATGAATGTCTTCGCGGCCCGCCACTGAGGTGGCCATTGCGCGCGACCAAGTGCTCAAATCGGACGTCTTGAGCGTCTCGGCACGAATATCGACTCAGTCACAGCGCCCGGCCTTCTCGATCAGTCCGTGCGCCAATACGGCCAACTCACGTTTGCAAACGGGAAGTCTGGGCCGGCGGCGCTTTGAGGGAAACGGCGCCGAGTAGTGAATGTATCGCTCTCGCAAGAGTTTGTTGGAATACAGCCTTTTGGATGATGGCCGGCGCCCGGCGGCGGACTTGGCGTCCGCTTGGCCAGTGCCATTTAAGCAACCTCCAGCCGTTCGCCGCGTCGTGACCGGTAATGGGTCAATCGGTTTGGCACTGCAATTGCGTCAACGGGTGTGGGTTGGGGTGGGTCCGTCGCTTCGCAAATGGGGCGGCGGGCCTTCCATCGAAGGGTATGGAACATTAGCGACCTCTAAAGGTTTCTCGTTTGCGGCAGGTGGTGCCCTCCATCGCCCGCCGAAGATCGGGCCTCCGATCGGCCCGCGATTAGCCGAGAGCGCGGGCATTTGCGTGTTGCTCGTGGAACTCTCTGGCATCTCCACTGTTTTCTCCAAATGGCTGTCATCCTCATAGGCGCGCTGCTCACCATCGCTGGTGTTGTGTACATGGCGGTTGCAGCACTTAGGCGCGGTCGGCTCAGTGATCCGATACACCTTCGGACATCGGCAGATCGTCCGACTCCAAATCTTGCAACCCCAGGTCCAACACTTGAGCCGCGTCATCGCGGCCTCCGTTTCCTTGGCCTATCCCAGAACTGGCCAGGCCTGCTGATGATGGGGATCGGTCTCATTCTCCTCTTATCGGTAGCGGTCCTCTGAGGGGAACCTACGCCGTGCCGTCCCTCTCATTGCGCCAATCGAGCGCAAAGCAAGCCGGCCCCGCCCTCTGGTAGTATCTCATATGCGCTTTTGGGCCGGTCCGGTTGCAACTGATGCACTATCCGCCAATCCTTCGTTGCGGCGAGCTTGCTTGTCCAGCGGCGGCTCGGCGAGGAACGATGCTGCAATCAGGTCGTCGCCGTCAATGCGGCCCTGGCGATCCTCCATGATGGCCGCGACCTTCATATTTCGCCCCTGGTAATATGGGATTCCTGCAATTTTGGTGGTGAGGTCGGCAACACGCGTCCCCAAGGTATGGGTGTGCTTTCAGGCTTCGATATTTTGAATCTCATCCGTTTCGGTTTCATCTGCGAGCCCGCAGCCACATGTGCGGCGGGCTTCAGCCGAAAGGTTACTCAGTCATAGACCTTGATAATCTTGCGAGTGCCCGGATCCACTAGAACCGTCCGATTGTCGATCACGACATAGCGGTATTTGACGTCGGGCACTTCATTCAGCTCGACCGTGTCGGGCAGTGCTGTGCCGATATTGAGTTCCACGCCGGGAACCTTCACCGATGCCAAAGGCTGCTTCTTCACATACTCATGGATGACCGTATCCTGCTCAGGCGTGATGACCACGTCCTGAGCAGCGACCGCGCCGATACCAGCGAAGAGCAACAACGCCGCAGCGGCGCCCGTAAGATGCATTTTCATGATTTTCTCCTTTTGCTTGCGGCCGGCGAACCACGACATCGTCTAAACCGACCGCCAAAACCGAACTTGGGACAATCTCAAACGTTCCGGGGTTGAGGCTTCGGTCGGGCGACGGGAAGGACTTAAGTCTGATCGCAAAACGCAATGGTCTTATGCGTGCCATTGTGTGGAACAGCCTGCGTCGAAGGTTATTGTTTCTCCGGAAAGCTAGGAGAAATCAGATGGATAGAAGTGTTAGCCAAGCGCGCTGGTTGCTCGCACCGCTGTTCGCGACCGCCGTCACCGGGGTAGTGCTTGGCTGACATTTTTGCAAATCGGCGCAGCTATGTCCCTTCCTGCGCTGATGGGGTTCGCGAGCCGCACGGCGGTGGCAAACCCTCGATTGTACCGGGCGCAAAGCCTGCCTTTCCCGGCTGCGCGCCTAAGAGTTGGTAACATTAGAGTTGTGTAACACTGGGAGGCTTTCTATGGATCGGCGATCCTTCTTGACAGCAATGTTTGGCATTGCAGGGGCCGCGGCCTTTGCAAGCGCCGTTGGACCTATCAACGCAGTGGCCGGTGTTCCAGGGGCCAAAAGCGGCATTCTCGAGGAACTCGACGCGCCAGACTCTCCGACCTTCGATGACGAAGGTACTCAGGCGGAAGTGGAGCCGGTCTACCATCGGCGCTACCACGACCCCTATTACGACCCCTATTACCGTCGCCACCACCCCCGGCGGGGCTGGAGAAGGGTCTGCCGTAGTTACTGGCGACATGGCCGCCGGCGCGTCCGATGCTACCGCAGGCGTGCGTGGGGCATGTATCGGTATTAGCAACTAGCCCGTGGATTCTAGCGATTGGGTTCGCCCGACGGCACTCTCGCGGCTGCCGACCAGAGCTAGTTCCCAGGGGCTGGGGCAGGGACCGTCGCTTCGCAAATGGGGCGGCGGCCTTCCATCGCAGGGAAATGGAACATTAGCGATCTCTAAAAGTTTCTCGTTTGCGGCAGGATGCTCACCCCATGCCTGTCGTAGATCGGGATACGCACCACCCGATCGGCCCGCGCCCCTCTAGCCGAGAGCGCGGGCTTTCGGACCAGGGGAAGCGATGAGCCGGCCACAACCTGCATCGTGAGCGTTTTCGAGAAGCCGTATTGGCGCGCCGCGTTAGGCGGCAGGATTCTAGACTAATCGATGCGCTTGATACGTCCCTTATCGAGGCGGAATACGCCGTTTTGCCCGCCCTGCTTCTCAAAGTCGGTCTGCAGTTCATCCCAAGTGCCGAGGTACTCTCCGCAATCATCGCAAAAGATTGGTGTCACCGGGCGAGCGTCGTGCGGGATTCTCAGCCTTATTGTGAGACAGTAGGGGCATTCCAATCGATGGTCGAGGAACTGCTGGTGGGACATAGCGACGGGAGAATGCACTCGTCGCGGTATCCCCACAAGGTGACCTGCAATGGATCGCGACGCTCGTTACTCCGCCGACCCATTGTCGGCAAAGGGGTGAGGCGCTCGGGATGCACTGCAGGGAGAAAAGTCGGTCGCGGTTGGAATGGAACAGCTGAAGTTTATGACCGACAAAAACGGTAACCGCTACCTCTACACAAACCTTACGAAGGAACAGCTCGAAGCGCAGGCCGCTTACGACAAGGGCACCCTATGCCCAGAATCGCGACAAGCAGCGCATCATTCTTGGCAAGTAAGCACATTTCGACCTGGCTCGCGTCCACCGTGGGACGCGAGCCGGTTATAAAAGATGCCGGTGGGCGAGAATCGCGAGACGGTTCCGAATAGTTGATTAATGCTTCGGATGCCGTTGCTTGGCTCCGTCGCAGGCTGGTGTGCAAACATCGTCGGCCCGCGCCATCGGTCCCTCCGTGGCACGGGTCTTTTCACGCATCCAAGCCGGCCGAGCTTTATGCCGCGTGATCCCAATGATGAGATGTGACGGTGCGCCAAAATGAGGACCGGCGCCGCGGCTAGACTAAATCTGGGTTGAATGTCGAAGGCGAGTGCAGTCCCACCTTCGAGTCGATCGAGTAGTGGCCGGCGTCCCCCTAACTGAAGCGCCGGCCGGGTTGGGCTTCCGCGATCACACGGCGGAAGTCCGCCTAAGCGCTCCCGTCTGTCTCGCTTTCATCATAGATCATCTGGACCGGCAGATAGGCGTTCGTTTCCAGCCACTCTCGCAGCACGATCTGAATGAGATCTGACTGACCGATTCCCATCTCGCCAGCTATGGACTTCAGCGCATCTTCTGTTGCCGGCTCCAGTGGCACGCCAGAGACGTTGCGGAGCATTAAGGCAGTACGGCGAAGGACGATCTGGAGATCGAAGCGGCCGGTTGGGAGCGTAGACAAGCAGCTGCAGCCGTCATGAATCTGGCGGCCAAGGAACTCAACTCCCCATGAGGAATTAGGGGTTGGAAACGCCCGCTGGTAACCGCTTCGAATCGTGGCGCGTAGCCCCTTGAAAAAATGCCAGCGCTTCACAAATTCTTTCACGCCGCGTTGCGGCCATTCATCAAACTGGAGCCGGGTTGCCGGCCAAGAGCTAAGGAGGTCACTATGCTTGCGAAGCCTTTTGAAAAGCCCGTCCGCGTATGGGTCGGTCTTGGCTTCCCTCGTCAACTCAACACCGTGGCCGATGCATATCAGTTCGTCACGGAATGGTGCGGAAACAGTCCTGAGCAAAGGGCCGCGATACGCGCCTGTAAGGCAGCGCTGACCGGTGACGTCGACGCCGAGACAGCTCGTGGGGTGCTTATCGCCTTCGCTCGCAGGAAAGACATCCTGTTCGAAGGAGAAAATACTCTCCCGTATGAAACCAGCGACTATGATCCGACGGTCCAGCACTGAGCCGATTGTGGGGAGCGCTGGATAAGGTTCAGGGTTGTACAGGAACCGTCAGGAACGTGGGCGGTGTTCGATGAGATTTTCGGTCTGCCGGCCGATTTCGCGGGTCGAACCTTGATCGGCCTGCCGCGCGATGAAGCTTATCGTCTCGCGGCAAATGCCAACCATGGGGTCTTGAGATGGAGGTCAGCGTTGACCTCACAGGGGGCAAGTCCATAGCTCATGTCAGAGGAACAAACCTTCGGTGGCAGGCGAGAGCTCGGTGTACGGGCTCAGCTGCCTTACACGGCTGTGCCCAAGCATGAATTGACGTTCATCATGAAGCTCGGGCTTCTCGATCGTGAGCAGACTCTTGCCCTGGTGAAAAAGCATCAGGGTGATCGAGAGAAAATATATGCCGACCTGGCTGCGCGAAAGAAGTAGCGCCCACAGGGGTATTGAAAGACGCAACTCTCTTGGCAGTCGGGGCGGCATTTTGCCCCTCATCGCCCCGGCTGTGAAGCCCCGCGCAGTCAGGCGTATTCCGCTTCAGAATAGCATCCTCAAGCAGCGCCGTGGTCTTGTTCGGCATCCCTTTGGACCGGCCTGGGCCAGGGCCTTTCAGGTTTTGGTATTTTTTTAACAAGTGCTGGCATTCTCTCTCGCCGACGGTATCAGGGGCCCGGTTGGGCCGGCTGTCTGTGTTGGTTTGCAGGTCGGCTAGTAGCGGCGAGGAACAGCCGGCTCCTGGAGGTTAAGATATTAGCGGAGGCTCATATGCTTGCGACTGTAGGCGCGGTGTTGGCTGCCAGGAATAACGAAGCCGAAATCATTGGTGTGGTTGACCTGGCGAGCAAGACGGAAGTCAAGCTCGGTACCACTCGCCTCGGGAACGCCATCCAGTTCGTCGCCAATGCATCGGTGCTTGGATATGACGTCCGGGCAGCGATGGTATTCTATGGCAAACCGGGTACGCCAAGCCTGAGGGCAAACGACTGCGAGCAGCTGTGGGCGCAGTATGGTGCTACCCTGCTGGATCATCGGCGTAAGAATGAAGCCTACATAAATGCCGGCGATGTAGAGGTTCTAGTCTGGGACCAAGATGATGGCATGTTCACCTTGACCGTTTCGCAACAAGCCTTGGAGGACTACGCTTCTCGTAACGGCCTTAGAGGCGACACCATGTCGACCTTCTATGCCGCATTCCCTACGATTATGGAGGTCGCGGACAAGCTACACGCTGTTTACGGGAAGCCAAGGAAGGTCCTTGTGAAAACCAAAGACCTAAACGGCTAAAATCAGTCTTTTAGACGCGTGCGGGGCAACTTCCCCTTCATCGACACGTTAGGCCCCCAGCTAACGGAGGAAAGTCATGGACGACGATCTGCGCATGAAATTGAAGGAACTCAGCACCAGCATGCAAACCAGGGCGGCTGAACTCGCATTGCCCGGCGGCAACACCGATATCTCCGCGCTGATGTCGGGCATTGCAGTGACACTTGAAGCGCTGTTGGTGATGGCCGAAGAGAGCAGGACGCCGCGGTCTGGACCGTCTGTCGAGCCTGTGACTTCGTTGTCCTGACAGGCTGGTAGGAGGTCAGTGTGACTGATTTTATTGTGACCACGATTGACGGAAGACAGCATCTCGGCCAGAGCGAAAATGCACCATTGGAAAGCCTTGTGGATCAGCTCAGCTCAAAAGGACACTTCGAGCTCGTCGTCGTTTCGGCAGAATTAGGCGCTCCTGGCAGCGAAACCAGCACCGTCTTCTTCAAGCACGGGATCATATCGATCAGTGAAAGAAAGCCGGAAGCTGTGATCGCACCAAGTCCGCCACTTGCTGGTTAAAAGACGAATGCGAGCTGACCCGTCTTCTCCTGTCGCGTGGCAAAGCCGAGCGAGGCGAGGCCGTGGAGCGCGGCAATGAAACAGCCTGGCCGATAGGCGGGATCTTTGCCTCTCTTCTCGCGAAGGTTTTCGTAGGATAGCGAATGGCGGACCTTGCCGGTCCAATAGCCTAAGGGGCGCTACATGGGCGCGCCTTTGTCACCTTCAAAGCCGAGAAGCGCCAGGCCCTATGGGATCGCGTGCAGGGTAGGGCGGGTGCGCTACCTCCGAAGGGCGTGGCGGGAACTCCATCGTGCCTAGGTGCTTGACGTCCTCCAACCCTATTAGACGTCTCTGATGTCGATTCCGATGATCAGGAGCTGTGTCGGAAAGGATGCCCGTTCCATACGTCGGCATAATAGCGCGCCGGACTTGCTCTGTTGTTTGCTTGCCATCGAAGCAATTTCAGAACGGTCTCGGGGAGACAACCATGCGAGAACATACGTCCTCCCAATTCGATCACGACGGTCCGGATGGGTCCGTTCCTCCTTATCCGCGGATGGACACCTGTCAGTTGTCATCGATCTTCCATGATTTCAACAACCTGGTCACGCCTGTTGTGGTCGTCCTGGAAGACTTGCAGCGCCGTAGCGCCGGTACGTCGAGAGAACTCGGAAAGATCGATGCTGCGATCTACTGCGCGTTTCGTGCCAAAGTCCTCGCCCGGGAACTTCTCGAACCCGCGGACGCGCGATCGGCACGGCCTGAGCCGACCGATGTTCGCCAGTTGCTCGAGGAGTTCCAAGTCGTACTTGCGAACGTCCTCTCGCCAAACATCAGATTGACTCTGCACGTCGCGGGCAGCCTCTCATTGGCCTTCATCGACCGGGAGCTGGTTGAACGTGCACTTCTCAATCTCGTCCTAAATGCACGCGATGCGATGCCCGCTGGCGGCGATTTCTCCATTGCCGCCGCTCTAGAGTTTCCACCTTCGAGCAAAACGGTTCGGCCAAAACGGATGATCCGCCTGTCCGTCTGCGACAACCGTGCCGGGATGGATGACGCGACCCTCAAAATGGCGGGTCGTAAGAATTTCTCGACAAAGGCGAACGGAAGCGGCCTTGGCCTCGAGATCGTCAGGCGGATTGTGGAAAGTTTGAGTGGCCGCCTCTCTATAATCAGCACCCTCGCACATGGCACTGCGATCGATCTGTGGCTACCAGCAATCGCCGCGGAATTGAGCAACTGAATGGGTTGCGATTCTCAAGCCAGGTCCGATTCTTGTTTAAGCCTGAATAATGGTGGGCCAATTGCTCGCCATCATTCGCCAACAGCCCCCCACGCTTCCAGTCAAGAATTTCGGTGCCCATGAGGCACGTAAACCAGGAATGAAACCTGGCTAGAATTCAACCGGGGGGCTGGGGCAACTGATCTCGACAACAACTTTGTGACACCAAAAGCGCCGAGCGCCGGTTCGCCGCTTGCTCACATCCTGGCGCACATTGGCAGAGAACGATCAAGAAAGGCGTTCGGGTGAGCTCGGATGCGATGGCCGCGCCAGGGGATCGCCAGTCCCAAACGAATTACCCGTGCCCGGCCCTACATGGGAGACTAGGCGACAACCGCCTTTCGGCGACAGGTCGCGAGACCTGGGTGAACCGTTGCCTCCTCGTCGGCGACTTTGGCTATCGGGAAAATCGGGCATTCAACACCTCGGTGTATGTTTCCTGAGTAAACGAATTAGGTAGACTGGCTGAACAGCAGATGTGCACTGGCTGCATGCTGTAGATGTTTAGTAGCCAGGGACTTCCGCGTATCGCTTGTCCCAAGCCGGCGGCGCTGAGCCGGCGCCACAATTCCTAGATCCACGATACGACAGGATAGGCAGGCCTGTCTGTTTGGTAGCGTAGCTTTTTTAGTCACCAGCTGCGATTTTCGGAAGCGATCTTCTTGCCGAAGTCGCTGACATGGTGATGGCCAATGTCTGGCACTTCGGAAGACAGGCCCGCATGACCACCAACCTACAGGAGTTTCGTTCATGCTACCTCTGCTGCAAGCATTGCATCGAACTGCTGCTCAGCGTGGCGATGGACTGCGGCCGGAATTTCTGCGGATGGCAGGGGAGGCACCCGGATGGACTTTCCCGATTCAAACGCAACTCGGCGCGCTGACCGGCGATCACCGCGCTCCTGCCGCACTGAGGGATGCAAGCCGAGAGGAAATTGCGACTGGTGAGCTTGGTCTCACGTTGCGCAACTCGGGCGACCGTTTGAGCACCTCCTTGCATCCAAGCTACCAGCCGGAGCTCCAACACATGCGTTGCCCGAGGTCTGAGTGCGGGGTTTGTGGAGGGATGTTCGACGCAAGATGCGCATCGCGAAAACTGAAGGGCGAGCATAGGCAATGACGAAGCACCTTCTCGACTCCGGAGCTATTTCCAGCGCTACTGTGAGCAGCGACCTTCGATCTCCAGTTGCAGCCCCTTTGCCGCTCCTGGCGCCCGTGACCTCAAACGAAATCGTAGCGCCGCCGGGGCGCAGGAGCTTCAAGCGCGTCCTTGCAGTCGTTGGCCTTTTGGCAGGGGTCATTGCCGGCGCCTATTACGGACACGGCTACTGGACGACAGGCCAATATCTGGAATCGACCGACGACGCCTATCTCAAGGCCGATTCGACGACGGTCGCACCGAAGGTCTCAGGTTACATCGCCGAGGTGCTGGTCCGCGACAACCAGAAGATCACGGTGGGGCAGGTGCTGGCACGCATCGACGACCGCGATTTCCGCGCCGCGCTCGACCAGGCCGAGGCCGACATGAGGGCCGCCGGAGCAACTGTTCGCAATCTCGATGCACAGATCGTGTTGCAGCGGGCGCTGATCGAGCAGGCGAAGGCAACGGTCGCTGCGACGCAGGCCTCCCTGAGGTTCGCCATGACCGACGCCGACCGTTACGCAACTTTGGCAAGGAGTGGCACCGGCACTGCCCAGAAGGCCGAGGCGAGCCGCGCCGGAGCGGACCAGCTCGCCGCCGGGCTGGCGCGCGACCAGGCTTCAGTCGTTGCGGCTGAGGTCAGGATTGATGTCCTGGCCACCGAACGCGACAAGGCGCTTGCACAAGTGGACCGTGCGGAGGCCGCGGGCGAGCAGGCCAAGCTCAACCTTTCCTATACGACCCTCACTGCGCCGGTCGACGGGACTATCGGCGCGCGCACGCTCAGGGTTGGCCAGTATGTCGGGGCCGGCACGCAGTTGATGGCAGTGGTACCGAGTGCCGTTTATGTCGTCGCCAACTTCAAGGAGACCCAGCTCACATATGTTCGCCACGGCCAACCTGTGCGTGTTGCTGTCGACGGCTTCCCCGGCGTTGAGCTTGAGGGTCACGTCGACAGCCTGTCGCCGGCAAGCGGTCTCGAGTTTGCACTGTTGCCGCCCGACAATGCGACCGGCAATTTCACCAAGATCGTGCAGCGCATCCCGGTGAAAATAGCGATCGACGACCACGAGCTCGGCGGCCTGCTGAGGGTCGGCATGTCGGTCGAGCCGACCATCGACACCAAGGCAACAGTGCTTGCCGAGAAGGACAGGTCCGCACAGACCGCTACGCTCTCGCTCAATTGGAGCGCCGAGGCCGCGACGGAGCGTGCCGAGTAGCAAATTCGCGGGCATCAGGCTCGTCCCATTGCACGCGAGGAATAGCAGCCATGACAGGCATCGTGTCGTCCATCCCAATTCCGGCTCGAACTGCGCGGAGAGAGGCCGCCGGCACCGCCGCCTCGCCCCGGGTCTGGGTTGCGGTGGTCGGCTCCACCCTCGGCGCGTTTATGGCTGTGCTGAACATTCAGATCGTCAACGCCTCGCTGGCCGACATTCAAGGCGCCATCGGAGCCGGCATCGACGATGGCGGCTGGATCTCGACAGCTTATCTCATAGCCGAGATCGTCGTCATCCCGCTGACGGGATGGCTGTCCCAGGTCTTCTCGCTGCGCAAATACCTCATCACCAACGCACTGCTATTCCTCGTCTTTTCAGTGGCTTGTGCGTTCGCCGCCAGCCTCGGGCAGATGATTGTCTTGAGAGCTATCCAGGGGTTCACTGGCGGCGTGCTCATCCCGATGGCCTTCACCCTCGTCATCACGCTGCTGCCCAAGGCCAAGCAGCCGATAGGACTGGCTCTGTTTGCAATGTCGGCAACCTTCGCGCCAGCGATAGGCCCGACAATCGGCGGCTATCTCACCGAGAACTGGGGCTGGCAGTACATCTTCTACGTCAACCTGGTGCCAGGCGCGCTGATGGTCGGCATGCTGTGGTTCTCGCTCGACCGCCAGCCAATGCAGCTCGCCTTGCTCAGCAAGGGCGACTGGCCCGGCATCGGTACCATGGCCGTCGGGCTCGCGGCGCTGCAGACGGTGCTCGAGGAAGGCAACCAGGACGACTGGTTCGGCTCGCCTTTCATCTTGCGGCTGGCGATCGTCGCGGCCGTGTCGCTCTCGCTATTTGTCTGGATCGAACTCACCTCGATCCACCCGCTGCTCAACCTGAAACTGCTCGGGCGTCGCAATTTCGGCTTCGGCGTCCTAGCTAATTTCCTGCTAGGAACAGCTCTCTACGGATCGGTCTTCATCCTGCCGGTCTATCTCGCGCGCATTCAAGGTTACAATGCCGAGCAGATCGGCATGGTACTGGCATGGACCGGCCTGCCGCAGCTCCTGTTGATCCCGCTGGTTCCGCGCCTGATGCAGCGCTTTGACGTGCGCCTTGTGATCGCGACCGGCTTTGCACTGTTTGCCGCCTCGAACTTCATGAACGTGGACATGACCGCCAGCTATGCCAGCGACCAATTGTTCTGGCCGAACATCGTGCGCGCCATCGGCCAGGCGCTGGTTTTCGCGCCGCTCTCGGCGATTGCCACAGCAGGCATCGAGAAGGAGCACGCCGGCTCAGCATCGGCCTTGTTCAACATGACCCGCAACCTGGGTGGCGCCGTCGGCATCGCGCTGCTGCAGACCTTCCTCACCAAGCGCGAGCAGTACCATTCGAATGTGCTGGTGCAGTCGGTCTCATTGTTTGAAGAGGCAACGCGTTCCCGCATCGACAGGCTCACTGCCTACTTCCTGTCGCATGGTGTCAGCGACCACGCGCTCGCCGCGCACAAAGCGGTGGTCGCGATTGCATTGAGAGTCCGGCAGCAGGCCTTCATCATGGCCTTCAGCGACACCTTTTTCCTGCTTGGGATTGGTTTGGTGATCGCGCTCGCGGCCACTCTGCTTCTGAAGAAGCCCGGCCATATCGAAGGCGGCGGCGCGCACTGAGCGACGTGGCCAGCGCGATCAGTCGGGCTGGAGACGACCAACAGGGCAACCTCTGGCAGTGTCCTTAGTTTGGTAGCTTGGCGCCTGCTTGAAATCGCAGGCCGGGTGCGCGATTGTCCGGGCTTGGGAGCGATAGGTTATCAATGGACATGGATCTCAGTCGGCACGAAAGGCAAAGCCTTTCAGTACGGCAGAGGACGAGAACGGCAACATAGGCATCCTTTCGATCCAGACAACCGAGGGCATCTTAGAATTGGCCATCGACCTTACGACCGCTGAAGCCATCACAAATGCCGTCGAGGAAATCAGATCTAAGCTGGCCTCGCAGACCCAAAAAGAAAGCCCGGCTTAAACCGGGCTGTGGAGGCAACTTGGGAACACCGAACTTGGGAGGATCGCGTCCCTTCGGTGCGCCAATTTGCGTCACCATCAGACGGCTGCATGAAGCCATTATGGCGCGCGCCAGGGGAGGCGCTCGCTTGCAGCGGATCAAGCTCCTCACCTACGCCACCGTCGATCGCTTTTGCCGTGCTGGCTCCCATACTTTCCGCTAAGCAATAGGCGGTTTCGCCTAGTGCGCAAAGACTCTCGAAACGTGATATCGGCCGGCATAGCTAGGCCACCTGCAGCGCTACGATCTTCGGCGTCCGGATGTTTTTGGCAGCCCAGTCGAGGGCGAAGTCCGCGACCTCCTCCCAGCCGGGCTGTAGACAGGTCCAGTGTGAACGGTTGGGATAGATTTTCAGCTCGGTATGCGACGGCGCCTGCTTCTGCTTCTCGAACATGGCTTTGGTCATCTTGGCCTCGGCAATGAGGTCAACGCCGCCGCCAATGAGCAACAGAGGTGCGCGATTGGGGTTGTCCCAGCGGATCTTCCCTGCGGCCGAGACCAGACCGTCCCAGTAGATCTTCCCCGGTGTGGGGACGATGTAGCGGTCGTACAAGGTATTGACCTGCCCCGCCGGCACGGTCTGTGCGAAGCGCGTGCTGAAGAATTTCCGCGGCATGGTCATGACGCGTCGCCAGCTTCCCCAGGAAAAGAATACAGGGAAGGTCGACTTGATGGTTTGCCACCCGACCAGCACGCCGGAAGTCGGCGCCGGGTCGATGGCGACGCCGGCGACGCCGAGCCCGCGGTCAAGCAGATGCTGCGTGACGGTGCCCCCGAACGAGTGCCCGATCAGGATTGGCGGCTCGGGCAATGCGCGGATGAGCTCGTCGTAGTGATTGATGAGCTCGTTGATGCCGATCTGGGCGAGGGCGGGGTTCGGGGACGCACGCAGGTCGGTCGGAGATCGGTCGTCGAGCGGCCAAGCTGGGGCGACGACAGTGTAGCCCCTGGCTTCGTAACGGGCCTTGAAGCCTTCCCAACAATGGGCGTTCAGCCAGGCGCCGTGGATCAGCATGATGGTTCTGGACATTGGTCTCTCCGTCGTTCTGCTTGGCACGATATGCCGTGTTCCTCATTGCTCGATCGAACACGCGCCGATCAGAGCGATGCGGATAACTATGTTGAGGGGGGCGCGCGCAGTCGACTGCATCAAGGCCGTTGGTGGCTAATACCTCGGAACAGGATGCCCCACCCGCTGGTGTGCCACCGACAGGGGAGAGTCACTGCCGCCGTTAGCTGGACGCCTGATGTTTGCGCGGGGGCACCCACTCTCGCGAAGGGGCTGCCATAGACCTTCGCATGGCATGACCGACGCTTCCGTTCGATGGTCGGGTAGGCTGCTGCGGGGCAATCTCCTTAGCAGACGCCGGATGGCCGTCCATGGAGGCATGTGCCAATCCACGGCGCCAACGGCGGAGGTGGCCGATACGGCCGTGGGTAAGGCGATCAGAAGGAGATGAACATGGACACAAACACGAGCATGGACAACATTTCACACGCCGGCCGATCGGGTCCTGACGAGCTGGTTCCGTCGCGCTACGCACTCAAGGTCGGCGAGATCGACGTGTTGATTGTCAGCGATGGGATACTGCCAATTCCATCCCCGACTATCGCATACAACGTCGACCCGGACGTCCGGTCAGCCTGGCTGGAGGACGAGTTCCTGTCGCCGGAGATGCTCGAGTGGCCGCTGAACGTGGTCGTGGTGCGCAGCAGCGGCCAGACTATTCTGGTCGATGCTGGGCTAGGGGCTGACCCGGACTTGCATTTGCCGCGGGCCGGGCAGTTGCTTCATCGACTGGAGGCCGCCGGCATCGATCTCGCATCGGTGACTGATGTGGTGCTGACTCACATGCACATGGACCACATTGGCGGGCTGCTCATCGACGGAGTGAAGGAGCAGCTGCGTCCGGACCTGCGGATTCACGTGGCAGCCGCCGAGGTCAAGTTTTGGGAGGCCCCCGATTTCTCTCGCGTCTCCATGCCACAGGGGTTCCCGGACGCGCTTCGGCGTGCTGCCAAGCGATTCGTGCAGGACTACCGCAGCCAGCTACGCACGTTCGAGGACGAGCACGAGGTGGCGCCGGGCGTAGTCGTTCGCCGCACCGGCGGCCACACCCCCGGGCACAGCGTGGTCCGCCTGGCGTCCGGCGGCGAGCGGCTGACTTTCGCCGGGGACCTCGTATTCCAGGTCGGGTTCGACCATCCCGACTGGCACAATGGCTTCGAACACGACCCCGAGGAAGCGACCCGCGTCCGCGTCAGTCTCATGCGGGAGCTCGCGGCGAACCGCGAGCCGTTGGTGGCCACTCACTTGCCGTTCCCGTCTCTCTGCCATGTGGCGGTGGACGGCGAGGCCTTTCGTTGCGTGCCGGCAGTCTGGGACTACTGAACGCTCGCTTGGCTAGGAGCGAACCAGCCTTGATGACGTTGCTGACGAGAAACATAGCGCCATGATCGTCTGTTCGTGCAATGTGTTGACTGATCAGGATGTCCGCTCCGCCGTCAAGGCGGGGCGGCCGCACTCTACCGGCCAGGTCTATGGCCGTCTCGGCTGCAGCCCCAAATGCGGCCGCTGCGCGCTCATCATCCGCCGCATCAACCGAGTGCTTTTGATCAGAATTAGCGAGGTTAGAGCACCAGGAACCTGGCACGCCGGCACGACGTCTCGGTACCTGACTGCGATGTTTGCGCTGATTGCCGGGCCGCTAGTCTTCGGGATCGCCCTTCGGTTGGGTGGTCAGGCACAGGCGCCGGTCACAGCGCGGCTTTCCGTGGGCTATGTAGACCCATACCGAAGCATAGGTTGGGCATCGAAACCTCTCTGCTCGATCGCACCTTGGCGTAGTAGCGCGGCCGATTCTAATTCTGCTATGTAGGTCTCGACGGCTCGTCACACGTTGGTGGGGCATGTGCGGGGTTACCTGTCACTCAATCGGTTCCCAGCGGCAGGCATGAAGCGCAGGTCATTGGTTGACGTGTGGCGGACGCCCGGTTGATAATATACAGTCTAAACGCAGCCAGTTTCGTGTCCAGCAGATCTCCCTGAGGCGAGGAGCATGGGCGTGCTAGATTCAGCACCCGGAGGATTTTCAGGAAGCGAAGGCAGCCCTGTGGCGATTCTCGTCGACGACGACACAGAGGTCCGCGACTCCCTCGCGGAGTTGCTTAATTCGGTCGGCATCGAGTCCATATCGTTCTCTTCGACACAGGAAGTGCTGGATGCAGAGCTTCCCGGCCGCCCGGCCTGCCTGGTTCTCGATGTGCGTATGCCGGGTCTGAGCGGCCTCGATCTTCAGCATCTCCTCCTGACAAAGGGCATACAGACGCCGGTTGTATTCCTGACAGGCCACGGCGACATCGCCATGAGTGTGCAGGCGATGAAAGCGGGAGCGGTCGACTTCCTGACCAAACCCGTACGTGACCAGACCTTCCTCGACGCAATATCGGCAGCCGTCGCTGCTGATGTTGCCCGCAGAGCAGCGGCGACCGTATCACGCAAGACCATGGCGCTTTACGAGACGCTTACGCCCCGCGAACGTGAGGTGCTTAGGTTTGTCGTCTCCGGGGCGATGAACAAGCAGATCGCTTTCGATCTTGGCATCAGCGAAATCACTGTGAAGCTCCATCGGAGCAACATGATGAAGAAGATGAATGCCAGGTCCCTCACGCATCTCTTGAATGCCTGGCAGTCCTTGCCGGCTGAGATGCGCTGAACTTCACTCGAGATGCGGCTCGCTCAAGGGAAGACCTATGCGCAGTGAGGCGCAGTGGTTGGCGGGAGCTTGGTTGATGCCGAAACCGGCGCGGAGCCGGCTTCGAGAGGGTCTGAAATGGAACTGACGTCAATGACACAACGCCGCGCCGTGGCTGCGGCGATCGGCGTTGCGACAGTCTTACTTTCATTATTTGCCGGTGAGCCTTCCGGCCTGCTGGTTGCAATTGCAGTTGTGTGCATATGCGTGGGATGGAGGATGGGATTGGTGGCAGTTGCCGCAGGCAGTCTGCTTTCTGCGGCGGTCCTGCCGGCATATGGGGCCGAGAATGGCGCGCTCAAGTTGGTGGCGTTTGTTGTCGCCGCATTCGGCCTTTGGCTGGTGGTGAACATATTCAGAGGGATGAGTTTTTTTGAACAGGTCCACCAGGAAGCGGGACCTGATGTCGCCGATATTCCGGGCTTCCGCTGGTTCGCCAATCCGGACGGGCGCCTTCGGTTCCTCAACGCTCCAGCCCTCGAGTATGTTGGCGTCACTGCCGACGAAATGCGGGAGATCATGGATGCCGACGACTTTTCCTGGTGGCTGAGATTTGTCCATCCCGACGATGTCGAGACGAGCATGGCGCAATGGCGCCGTAGCTTAGAGACGGGCGAGCCGATGATCGAAGAGCAGCGCTTGCGCCGGTTCGATGGCACCTATCGTTGGTTTCGCGACACCGGTGTTGCCGCGCGCGATGAGCGTGGGCGAATTATCGGTTGGCATGGCCATACCGAGGACATCGACGACCGGCGCAAGGCGGAAGCCGCGCTGCGCCAGAGCGAGAGGGAACTCAGGCTTTTGGTCGATACGGTTCCAACCATGATTTGGCTCATGACGCCGGCGGGATTGCCGTACTATTTCAACAAACGGTTCGTCGATTGGGCGGGTATCGACTCGACCAAGATAGAACCGCGTGGCACGCGCCAATTCGCCACGCATGTGGAGTTGTTCCATCCAGATGACCGCGCGGCCGTCAAGGCCGTGTTCCAGAAGTCCTTTGCCCGCGGAGAGCCCCTCCAGCACAAAGGTAGGCTCTGCCGGAAGGATGGCGAATATCGCTGGATCGATTCACGCTTCGAACCACTGCGCGACGAGGACGGCACTATTCTTCGATGGTACGGCGTCAACTTCGACATCGACGACGAGGTCCGCGCTCAGGAGTCCCTTCGTCTGGCGGACGAACGGCTCGCACGCGCTCTGCGTGCCGCCAGCCTCTCAGAACTGTCGGTGTCCATAGCGCACGAGCTCAACCAGCCACTGCAGGCGGTCGTGTCCAATGCCGGCGCGTTCCAGAGATGGCTGGACGCTGATCCGCCAAACTTCGATCACGCCAGCCGGGTCGCCCAAAAAATCATCAAAAACGCTGACGCGGCGGCGCAGGTGATCAGCCGCATCCGGGCGCTGTTCAGCAAGGCCGAGGGCGAACCGCACGCGATCGATCTGAACGCCGTGATCCGCGAGGTGTGTGATCTGCTGGGTGACAGACTCGCATCGAGCAGGGTCAAGCTGGACCTTCTCCTCGATCCCAACCTGCCTGAGGTGGCTGCCGATCGCGTTCAAATGGAACAGGTGGTCCTCAACCTTATCCGCAACGCCATCGAAGCGATGCAGGATGTAGCCACTAACGCGCGAAGCCTCCGGATCGAGTCGCGGCGTCAGAATGACGGTACAGTGCAGGTCGAAGTGCGAGATCGCGGCCGCGGCCTCAGCAATCCGGACTTGATTTTCGAGGCGTTCTACACAACTAAGCCCGATGGAATGGGAATGGGCCTGGCAATCTGCCGATCGATCGTCGAGGCACACTGCGGACGGCTTTGGGCCGAAAATGTCGAGACGGGAGGGGCATCGATAACGTTCAGTCTCCCCATCAGCGCTGCCAACTCGGCCAAGACACCCAACGCTGCGACCGTAAGCGCCGGAGCGGGCGCTTTCAGAGGCTGATCCGAGAATCGGCTATCGACTGCGCGATCTCGATAAGCGTGTTGACCAAGATGTACAAGATTCCGAAGACCATAGCGACGCCGAGCACTGCCGGGAGATCGGCGCTGGCAAAGGCCTGAACCGTGTAAAGACCCAGGCCAGGCCATCCGAAGACACGCTCGACAATCAGCAAATTGCCGAAGAGAAGGCGGACCTGCAGGCCCAGCATGGACAGCGGGGCCGTGGCAGCATTGCGCAAACCGTGGTGCAACAGCACCTTTGTCTCGCTGAGACCCTTGCCGCGCGCTGTGCGAACGTACGCCTGACTCATAACGTCGTGAAGCGCACCGTTCAGGCTTCGCCCAACTGCGACGCCGATAGGCAAGGCCAGTGCAAGCGCCGGCAAGATCAAATGCAGCAGCGCATCGGCGCTGACTTCAGGGCGGCCGGTCAGTATTCCATCAATAACGTTGAATCCCGTAGGGCCAGCGAAGTCGCGGTAGCCAAGCCGCCCCGCTCCCGGAAGCCAATCCAGTCTGAACCAGAAAAAGTAGGCGAGAAGTAAGGCCGATAGAAAGATCGGCGTGGAGCCCACCCCCACCATAGCGAGCCTTATGCCGGCCGACCTCGGAATCAGAAACTGAAGTGCCGCCATGACGCCGGCGAGCGCCACTCCCAAACCGATAGACGCCAGTCCGAGTTCAAGCGTGGCGGGAAGATATTGCCGTATGTCGTCAGACACCGGCCGCCGGGTTCTTACCGACGTGCCCAGATCCCCATGCACCAGGCGCAATAGAAAGCGCCCGTACTGAACGACTGCCGGGTCGTCCAGTCCGAGCTGTTTGCGCATCGCTTCGACCGTTTCTGGCGGAGCGCTCGGACCGGCAATGGCCCGGGCCGGATCGGCGGGGATGATGCTTTGGAGACCGAAAACGATGAAGCTCATCACAAGGAGAACGACGACGGCGCCGACGATGCTTTTGGTGAGATACGCCAGCATCTAGGTCCCCCTTAGCGCGGCGCGAATGCCGTCGCCCGCAAGGTTGGCGAGGAGGCAGAGGAGAAAGATGATCGCGGCCGGCAGGATCGGCAGCCACCAATAGACGGTGAGACTGTCGAGGGTGCGTGACGTCATAGCTCCGAGTTCAGGCGCCGGAGACGGCAATCCAAGGCCAAGGAAGGACATCAGCGACAACGTCATGATTATGTTGGCGACATCCAACGACGCCCCGATGACCAATGCCGGGATCACGCCCGGTAACAAATATCGCAACAGCAGGCGCGGACCGCGTACCCCCGCCATACGCGCTGCCTCGACATGAGGACGGGCCTTGAGGCGACGAATTTCATCACGGGATATGCGCGCGTACCAGGGCCACCAGAAGATAGCGAGGGCGATCATCGTGTTGACGAGCCCGGGGCCAAGCGCGGCCACGACAGCGAGCGCGATGAGCGTTGCGGGAAGGACCAAGAAAAGGTCGACGATCCGCTCGATGACCAGATCGACCTTGTCGCCCATCAGGCCCGAAATCAGTCCGAGCAGGGAGCCCAAAGCGAGGCTGAAGCCAATAACAGCAAGCCCTGGCAGCCAGGTATATCGAACGCCGAGGATCACCCGCGAGAACAGGTCGCGGCCTATCTCGTCCGTGCCGAACCAATGTTCGACCGAAGGCGGCAGGTAGGCTCCGGCGACGCGCAGTTGTGGATCGAACGGCGTGATCCAGGGCGCCAGCACGGCCACAAATGTGACGACGGGCAGGCCAACAATGCCGAAGCTTTCAAGCCAACCGGCACGCCGGAAGAAATCGAGCCAGTTGAACCGAGGTCGCGCAGGCAGTGTGTCCTGGCTCGGCCGACCGGTCATCGTGCGCCTCCCGCCTGCAGGCTCGGCATCGCCGCGATGAGGGAGAGTGTATAGGCGGACTGTGGTGCCGCAATGATGGCATCTGGATCGGCAATTTCGACCAACTCGCCGTCCTTCAGCACTGCGACACGGTCGGCGACGATCCTGGCGGCCGCCAGATCGTGGGTCACGAACAGCATCGCCATGCCGAGCCGCCGCCGGAGATCGCTAAGAAGGTTCAATGTGGTGGCCGCCAGCGACACGTCCATGGCGCTGATCGGCTCATCGCAGAGCAGAAGCCTTGGGGGTACGATAACCGCGCGAGCCAAAACGGCGCGCTGGCACTGCCCGACCGACAACTCGCCCGGCAGCGCGTCCATCAGGACCGGATCGAGTCCGACCAACTTTATTGCCTCACCGACGCGCCGGCGGCCGTAGTCACTGTCCAGCGAAATGGTCCTCATGCGCTCGCCGATCTGCTCGCCGATCGTGAGCCATGGCGTCAGCGCCGCCACCGGGTCTTGGAACACGACTTGCGGAGAATGCTTGTCGGAGCGCATAACAGTGCCGCTGTCCGGTGCGACGAGCCCGGCAGCAATCCTTAGAAGAGTAGATTTGCCCGCGCCACTCTCGCCCACCAGCGCCACGCACTCGCCAAGCTTGATCGAGAGGTTGACCGACCTGAGCGCGGCGCGCGGTTGACGACGTCCCCAAAACGATCGAGGGCCTGTCGGAAATGTTTTTCCGATATTGGACAACCTCAAGGCCGCGGTTTGCTGGATCGCCTGGGCCGGCCATGGTTCAGCGTCAGCACGTTGAGCTGAGAGCGATGGGGTTTGGTCCTGGTAAAGGCAGGCGACCGCGCCATCGTGGACGGAAGCAAGCGCCAGCGGTGGGCGGATCGCCGTGCAATCTGGCTGGGCGATCGGGCATCGTGTCGCGTAGGCGCAGGCGTTCTCTGTATTTATGGAGGGCGTGCGCTCGGAGGGAAGCGTGGGAAGCGGGCGTCGTCGATCAGAGTCCAGATCGTATCGAGCAGCGAGCAGGCCGGCGGAATAGGGGTGCGCGGCATTGCGGGCCACGTCGTGTATGCGGCCCATTTCAACGATGCGTCCGGCGTAGAGAACCAGGACGCGATCCGCCAGAGAGGCCGCCACAGCCAGATCGTGCGTGATGAACAGAATTGCAGTCTGCTGCTCGTGGGCCAGATCGCGCAACAGGTCGAGGATCTGCGCCTGCATGGTGACATCGAGCGCGGTGGTCGGTTCATCGGCGATGAGCACCTTTGGTCTTGCCATCATTGCCATGGCGATCAGCACGCGTTGACGCTGCCCTCCCGACAGGCGGTGCGGAAGCGCATCGGCGATACGGTCCGGGTCAGGCACGCCGGTTCTGCTGAGCCAGTCTTCGATCGATCCCTCGGCCCCACCATTGGATTCTCGCATCTGGCGGCGGATCGTCATCGTGGGGTTGAGTGCGCCCATCGGATCTTGCGAGATGGCACGGACGAGTTGGCGGCGGGCCAACTGCCAGGTGCGCCTTCCCGCGCCGACAAGCTCGATCCCAGAAAGCCGGATCGAGCCCGCAACCTGCGGCCGGTATTCGCGCGGCAGGAGCCCCTGAAGGGTGAGCCCGATGCTTGTCTTGCCAGAACCGCTTTCCCCGACAAGCGCGATGATCTCGCCGGGAAACATGTCGAAGCTGATGCCATCGAGGACGCGGGAAGGACGGCCTTCGCGGCTGAGGAAGACCGACAGGTCCTTGACGGCGAGAACGGACTCGGTCACAGGTTCGGATATTTGGTGCGAAAGCTTGATCATTTGCGGTGCGAGCCTGACCTGCTTCCGGCACGAACCGGACGTCCGGAGTTCAGTGTCCCCAGCGAACCGTGCTGAAGTCGATGTTGCCGGGTGGGTACACGGGACGGAGGCCAAGGTCCCTTAGACCCTTCACGTGGACAACCACATCGTTGACGTCGACTAGCGGGATCACGACGCCGGCATCGAAATATATCTGCCCCGCTCGCTCGTAGAGAGCGTTGCGTTCTTTGACGTCGGTCAATTTCCCGGCTTGATCCACGATGGCATCGGCTTCCGGCACGACCCGGCCAAAAAAGTTAAGGGGACCGCCTTTGGTGAAGAACACCTTGGCCTGGCTCTCAGGATGTGCGGCATCCGGGCCCGCGATCGTGAGCAGCAAATCGGGAGGATTTGGGTCGTCTTTCAAGGCGTAAGCAGCGCCGGAAGGCAGCACGTAAGCCGTTGCCTTTACCCCGATCGACGCCAGTTGCGCTATCATCAGGTCGGCGATGCGGCTGTAGCTCGGGGCGGCGCTATGGAGGCCAATGACCAAATTGACCGCCCCGTGTTTGGCTATCGCGGCTTTCGCTGCCTCGAAATCGGTCGGAAACCGGATCGAATTCACTGGGGTGAGCATCACGTTCGGATAGACCGACTTTGACACGCTTGCGAACTCACCAAAGGCGTCTTTGATCCACAGCGCCGGGTTGATCGCAGTCAAAACGGCCTTGCGGACCTCGGCGTCTTCGAGCGGCGAGTTTGGCTTCACAAAGAGATCATACGGTATCATGCTTGGGGCCGCGGTGATCTCCAGACCCCCTGGCAGGCTGGTGAGTTGCGCGAACGGATAGTTGAGCGGCACGGCATCGATCGCACCCGCTTGCAATTGAAGTATCTGTTGGCTGATATCGGGCACGACCGAAATCTGGATCTGCCGGAAGAACGGTTTGTCACCCCAGTAGTCGTCGTTGCGCTCGAGCACATAGCGCTGACCACGTTTGAATTCAGCCAGTTTGAATGGACCAGTACCGACCGCATGCTCATTGAGCCAGGTCTTCGCAAAGTCGCCGTTGTCATGCTCGGCGAGCGCTACCGGACTGATAATCTTGGGCCCCCAGGGACTGGAGAGGGCATCGAGGAGCGAAGGCTGAGGATGGCCCAGCGCGAGCATGACCGTTGAATCGTCCGGCGCCCTCATGTCCTTTACGTTGGCCAGGGAGTAGCTCAGGCTCAGCCCACGATCGCGTCGCCTTTCGAACGACTTTATGACTGCTGCCGCGTTGAATGGCGTGCCGTCGTGGAACTTGGCGCCTTGGACCAGGTGGAATGTGTAAGTCAGCCCGTCGTCCGAGATGTCCCAACTCCGGGCAAGCCGACCGACGATCCTGGTAGAACCCGGCTGGTATTCGACAAGGCCTTCGTAGACGTTGTTGATGGCGCTCATCGCGCCGGTCTCAAACCCGTTGTCCGGATCGAATGTGCCGATATCGGCCACATACGGAATGCGTAATACGTCCTGAGCGAACGCTGGCGCCACCCAAAGCAGCAAACCGAGCGCGAGTCCCAACATACGGAGGCCAAGGCTGACCCTGAAAGATTGTTTGGCCGGGCGAGAATAGGACGTCTGCATCAATTGTCCCCGTTGGCCTGGTCTTTTGGCGAGGGACTGCGGCAAGCCATATGCACTCAAATCCTTAGCCGAAGAGGGCGTCTCATGCCCTTGTTCAACTCAGCTCCGCCGATGCCATCGAGGCTTTCCTTCGTGGCTCTACAGCGACGCTACCAGCCAGCATGCACTACCTGGTTGCACCATACGACAGCCCATAGTTAGCAGTCTATGAGACTCGGGCAGAGGGTACCCTATTCTTAGGCATAGATTGTTGAAACGCGATCGCAGCTGGGCAAAGTTCTTGCGAACCGAGTGAGGTCATTGAAAGCACTCGGCCGATATCCGACCGGGCGGCATCGCGGTGAGGATATATCCACCGTGTCGTTTAAGGTAGTCTTCACACACTTAGGGATCAGTCCAAGGCTTGATTTTATCAGGATCGCCATTCACTTGGCCCATCCTGCCGAGACCATGGCATCGCTTCACAGATACTCTCGCAGAATTGGTTCGCGGGAGGAGTCGACGCATTCTGTCCCCAAAGTCGCAAACCTCATGGAGGAGCCAATGTATCTCACGGGAATGCTGTCGCGCCGCATATCCCTTGCCGTGCCAGCTTTCGCAGCCTGGACCGCCATCGGGACGTCACTGGTCAAGTGGCGGCATCTGCGGTTCGCAAATTCAACACACCCCGCTACAGGCCCGAGTTCTACTACATGCGGGGCCTGGGACCAGCCTGCGCGCGTCGCGCCGGCAAGGTTGGGGCGAGGCCAAGTCCGGCCCGCAGGCCGCCAACACCGGCGCGATACAGCTTGGTACGGATTCCTTGGAGGCAGCCAATGAACTGCATCCATTGCGACTCTACTTTTCACCGGCCACCATACCATTATTACTTCTGCTCGCCGATGTGCTGGGACGTCGCCAAGAGAGACACAGCTTGGAGGATACTGTCGGATGGTCTTGGCCCGTCCACGTCGCCTGTTAAGTCCACTCCTTTTTCACGCTATCCTCGACTCAGCTGGTCGGGCGATCGCACATGACGCCTCGACCGGGTCGAAGCGCCATGACCTTTGTTGCAGGCGGTGCGGAGGTGCAGTCGCCAAAGGCCTTTGACTATGCGCTGCGCGCCCGACTGCTTTGAGCTCAACAACGTGTCCAGAATGGCGAGGCCCCGTTCGACCGGCACCTCTCGCATCAGGGTCCGCCAGGCAAGCTACAGTCTCCAGCCGCCGCGCCTGCCAACGAGGCGCAAAAAGAGGTTCTGCTGTAAGTCCCGTGTAGCCGGCCAGCGCCGATGGGCCTTGATGAATGACTTTGCCGCAGGCTGCCACGCCTGAAGAGATACGCCAGATGCCGCTGCTTTTGACCTGGTTCTTCAGTGGCCGGTGAATAGGCTGCTTCGAATCCAGACTGTCGCTCCGCAATCGCCCGCGGCTGGATCGGGGCCCCCGCAGCAAGACGGAGATGACAATCGCGACACGCACCCGGTCGACTGCAGCGCGCTGTTCTCATGAGACGAATGGGCATTCCCCATGCCCGGCACTTGGGTGCCATCTCCGCGACCAACTGCCCTAGCCCTTTGCATCGCCCAACAGATGCCTGCGTAGAATAGTCTAGTGCATCGGGCTGCTTCATTCTTCTCCAACCTGCCTCGAATTCAGTAATTCGAAATGGTCAGGCCAACTAAGAACTCAAAGGAGAAGAAGATGCAAAGTGAAGTACCAAGCAAGGGGTTGGAATGGACCAACCTCATTATGGGCGCCTGCCTGGCCTGCGCTGCCTTCATGTTCGCAGGGCTACCCCTCGCGGCTTGGAGCGCGGGGATCGTCGGCACTCTGATCGTACGCTGCTCTGCTGTGGCGCTCTATCGCTACGGAGCTTGGACCGAATGGTCCAATCTCACCTTAGGGAGCTGGGCAGTGGTTGCTCCATTCCTGCTCGGATTCGGGTCGGCGCAGGGACCAATGTGGACGCACGTTGTAATCGGGCTTTGCGTTGCGACGATCGCTGTCATGCAGCTTGCGGCAAGTCGCAAGTCCCCAGGTGCCCTCAAGCACTGACTCCGAAGCCCACAGATGTATGGTCCAAAGGGACCATCGGGGACGGACTTGCGGAGTTGCTGCCGCGGCCGTCCCCGGAAACGGTCTGGCGGAATATGATGGACTCGAAGCCACCCGTCGTGGCCGCAGGGCCTCCCATGTTAATTGCGGAGCTGCGCGTCGACCGATTGCTGCAAAGGAGTCCTGCTACCGAGGTGTTGGAAATCCTACACGATCGGACTATGCTACCTCGCCCTGCACCTTATGGCTCCTCTTAGGTGAGCATGCGATTCCGTTCGTCTCGCCCCATGGTTCCATGAGGTGCGGTCGGGGTATGGTGGGACTACGGTGGGGGCGTGAGTTCGCCAGCCCAGATCCAGACACCAGGGACAAGTGCCATACTCAGCACTGACGGTATCTGTGCTGGAGGGAGCAGCAAATGATGCACATCTGGTCGCATCGCCCCCAATTGGTGCACTTGGGGCTTTTTTTCGCTGCATATGTCCTGGGTTGCGGATTTGCTCAGTTGCTCGCGATCGTACCTGGAACCGGTATCTCCATTTGGCCCCCGAGCGGACTTTTCATTGCCACGCTTGTCCTCGCCTCCAGGCCCAGCTGGCCTTGGTGGGTAACGGCGGGATGTCTGGCCGAACTGTTCAGCAATTTTTTATGGTTCCACAGTCCCCTGGCTGCAGCCATCCTGATCTACACCGGCAACGCTCTTGAAGCGGTGGTCGGCGCATGGCTCGTGCACCTGACCTGCAGGCGGCCGGTCCGGCTAGAAACCTTGCAGGAAGTTCTCGCATTCGTGGCATTGGCCGCCGGAATCGCGCCAGTCGTGAGCGCGACGGTCGGAAGCGCCACCCTTGCGTGGTTTGGTATGCAATCGCAAACCTTCACGGCGGCCTGGCCGCTATTCTGGATCGGCGACGCCACAGGGGTCCTGATCGTGGCGCCAATGGCGCTGGTCGTGTTCCAGAACTGGCGCGACGTGACTCAGCTCTCAGGCGCGCGTTATATGGAAGTCTGCGTCTTGGGGTTGATATTTCTCGGCGTCGCAACTCTTTCCCTCAGCGGTTATCTGCCGTTCGCCTACATAATCATGCCGCCCCTTCTTTGGGCCGCGGTGCGCTTCGAGTTCAAAGGCGCCGCGGTCGCCTTGGTCCTCCTCGCGCTGATTACGGCGGTGTTCACGATATCCGGCGCCAGCCAATTTGCCGGCGATCCCGAATCGCTGAAGCAAAAGCACATCATGCTTCAGTTGTTTCTGGCCATTTCGGCATTCTCGGCGCTCATCGTTGCCGCCATATCCAGGCAGCACCAACTGGCGCTGAGCACCCTGCGCCAAAGCGAGCGCCAACTTCAGCGGATGATCGATGCACTTCCTGTTCGCGTGTGGAGCGCGACGTCAACGGGCCAGCCGTTGTACTTCAACAAGCGATACCAAGACCATTTCCGAGCTGTTATCCCGACCTTCGATCCTCACCAGCGTATCGAGACATTGGTGCAGGAATTGACTCATCCGGAGGACGCCCCCGAGGTCCAGCGGACGTTAGGGAACTGCTTCGCAACCGGCAACGCCACCACGATGCGGTTTCGTTGGCGCGAGAAGGACGGCGACTACCGGTGGGCGGAATGCCGGGTAGAACCACGGCGTGATGATGACGGTTCGGTTGCCGAATGGTACGGCGTTTCCCTCGACATCGACGAAGAGATGCGCGCGCAGGAGGCGTTGCGCGAGCGTGAACGGGAGCTGTCACTGCTGGTCGACATGGTCCCGGTTAACATTGGACGCATGGCGCCCGACGGCGAGCCGACCTTCTTCAGCAAGCGCACGCTGGAATCTATCGGCCTGGATGACGTTGCGGATTTGGATAGACCAGGGATGAGTCGCGTGGCAGCCATGATAGGGGCGACCGTTCACCCTGAGGATGGACCTCGCATGCGGGAAGTACTTGGCCACGCCCTCGCCACCGGCGAACGCTACACCATCAAGTATCGCCGACGCCGCGCAGACGGCGTGTATCGCTGGATGGAGGGCCGCGCAGAACCGCTTCGGAATCAAACGGGAACGATCGTGCAATGGTATGTGGCTGCCATTGACATCGACGATGAGGTGCGCGCGCAGGAGGCATTGCGCGACCGGGAGCGGGAGCTCGCGCAACTCGTGGATATGGTTCCAAGCATGCTTTGGCGGCTGAGTTCGGAGGGCGAGCCGACCTTCTTCAACAAGCGCCTGATGAATTTTCTTGGGCTGGACATAGCAAATGCAGGCAAGCCTGGCATGAGCCGTCTGGCGGCTGTCATAGAGACGGCTGTCCATCCCGATGATGCTGCAGGCCTGGCGGAAGCGCTCAACCATTGCTTCGCCACTGGCGAGCGCTTCTTCAGGAAGTATCGCCTGCGGCGTGCGGATGGCGCCTACCGCTGGGTGGAGGGTAGTGCGGAGCCGCTGCGAGATGAGGGCGGACGCATCCTCGAGTGGTACGGGCTTACGCATGACGTCCACGATCAACTGCTTGTCGAGGAGGCGCTTCGCCGGAGCGAGCGACAGCTGCAGCAGCTCATTGACACCGTGCCAGTGCAGATGTGGTGCGTCTCGCCGAGCGGGGAGCCAGCCTACATCAACAAAACCATGGTGGATTATATCGGTCTGAAGCTGGAAGATTTTGATGCCGAGGGCGGATTGCCAAGTGCAATTGAAACGATCGTCCATCCGGATGACAAGGCCGCGTTGCTGGGCGCCTTGACCCATTCCTTCAGCACGGGCGAACGGTTCGAGCTGAAGTTTCGCAACCGCCGATGGGATGGCTCATACCGATGGACGGAGGGGCACGCGGATCCACTTCGCGACGAGAGTGGTCGCATTATCCGGTGGTACGGCGCCAACGTTGATATCCATGATCATGTGACATCTCAGGAGGCATTGCTCGAGAGAGAACGCTTCCTCTGGCAGCTCGTCGAAACGCTGCCGGCGATGATTGATTGCGCCGCGCCGGATGGCGAACCGGTTTATCGCAGTCAGCAGCTCCGCGAGTTTCTCGGATACGATCTTGAAGAATTGGACGGTACAGGAAAGACTCGGTTGGCTGGCACGCTCGACGCCGGCGTTCATCCCGATGATGTGGCGGGGGTCAAGGAGAGGTACGCCCATTCGCTAGCCACTGGCGAGCCTTATGCGCGGAGGCATCGTCTGCGGCGTTTCGACGGCGAATATCGCTGGGTCGAGACGCGCGCCGCGCCGATGCGCAACGCCGAAGGCGCCATCGTGCAGTGGAACGTGATCTGCCTGGACATCGACAGCGAGGTTCGGGTGCAGGAACAACTGCGCCTTGCCCAGGAGAACCTTGCGCGTCAGACCCAAGCGGCCAGCCTGGCCGAGCTCTCCGCGTCGATCGCGCACGAGGTGAACCAGCCCTTGGCGGCCGTTATGGCAAACTCGCATGCATGCCAGCGTTGGCTCACGGCCGACCCCCCGAATATCGAGCGCGCGCAAAAAACGGTGGAGCGCGTCATCCGGAACGCCAACGCAGCGGCGGATGTCGTCAGCCACATCCGCGCCTTGTTCAAACAATCCGTAATAACTCAGAGGACCGACACAGCGCTGTCCAGCGTCATTGCCGAGGCGCTGGATCTCATGGCGGAAGAGGCGGGGCGGCATCGTGTCCGCATCAATACGGACATCGAACGCGATCTTCCGCTTCTCCTGCTCGATCGCGTTCAGATCCAGCAGGTCCTGGTCAATCTCATGCGCAACGGTATGGATGCGATGGACTCTGTTGCGGGCGGCAGAGTTCTTGGGGTCCGCGTGCGCCGACTGGGCGATGTGGTCCAGACGGAGATCAGCGATCGCGGGCAAGGCGTCGAGTTTCCAGAGAGAATATTCGAGCCGTTCTTCACCACGAAAGGGCACGGGATGGGCATGGGGCTGGCGATCTGCCGTTCGATTGTCGAGTCCCATGGCGGCCGGCTGTGGGTGGAGACCAACGAACCGCACGGAACGACGTTCCCCTTCACGTTGCCGGTTGCAGCGGAAGCGGCGCCATGACGACGGAAGACCATATTGTCTACATCGTCGATGACGATGAACGCATTCGTGAGGCGCTCAGCGAACTCCTGGCGTCACACAACATGCACGCCATCGCGTTCGCATCAGCCGGCGACTATGTCGGCGTAGCCAAGCCGGACGTGCCGGCCTGCCTCATCTTGGATATCGAGTTGCCGGATATCAATGGCCTGGACCTCCAGAGGCAGATCGCCGAAGGGGATCATCCGCCGATCGTTTTCATCACAGGGGATGGCGACATCCCGTCATCCGTGCGCGCGATCAAGCACGGCGCCGTGGACTTCCTGAGCAAGCCCTTCAGTGACGAGGATCTCATCGCCGCAATCCACGCGGTAATTGCGCAGGATCGGGCAAGTAGATCTGCGCGCGCCGAGCTTGGCGTGCTGAGGCAACGCTATCTCGACCTGACGCCGCGCGAACGCGAGGTGCTGCCGCTCGTGGTGAGCGGCCTGCTGAACAAGCAAGCCGCCGCCGAACTAGGGATCAGCGAGGTCACGCTGGAAATCCATAGAAGGAACGTCATGCAGAAAATGGTGGCGGCGTCGCTCGCCGATCTCGTGCGTATCGCGGAGCGATTGGAAATACCGATTACCCACTCGCGCCGGGCGCGAAGGAACTTAGCGTGAGCAAGGTCAGGCCTGTTGTGGCGGTTGTCGACGACGATTCACGACTGATCGAGTCGCAGGCGGAGCTTCTGGAGTCCGCTGGCTACGTGGCCCGCAGCTTCTCATCGGCGCGACAGTTGCTCATCAGCGGGCTATCGGGCCTGGACGCGCTCATCACCGACGTCGGAATGCTTGGCATGAACGGCTTTGAACTTCGTGACCTGGTGAGAAGGGCGCGTCCGGAGTTGCCGGTATTCCTAATCACAGGCCGCCACGAGATAGCCGATCAGGATCGCGCGCAGGGCGTCAGCGGATTTTTCCGCAAGCCCTTCGATGCTCAAGCCCTGCTGACGGCGGTCGGCGACGCCTTGCGCATTCAAAAAATGGAGGATGACCATGACAGGTGAGCAGCCACTCCCGCGGAGATCGGCACCGCAATCACAGCAGCGAGAAGCGGAGCAGCCGGTTGTCATCATTGTCGACGACGATGCCTCTGTTCGCGAGGCGCTGTCCGAGTTGATCCTGTCGGCGGGCTTCCAGTCGATCTGCTTTGCCTCGACCCGCGAATTCCTCGACGCCGATGTATTGGATACGCCTGGATGCTTGGTCCTCGACGTGCGCATGCCGGGAGCGAGCGGTCTCGACCTGCAGCATCGTCTGGCAAAAAGCGGCAACCCCAAGCCGATCATCTTCCTGACCGGGCATGGCGATATTCCGATGACTGTCCAGGCTATGAAGGCCGGCGCAGTCGACTTTCTGACAAAGCCAGCTCGCGACCAAACCCTACTTGACGCGGTGGTTGCGGGGATTGCCATGGACGCAACTCGACGGGCGGCTGCAGTGGTCGTCAAGCATAATGTCGAGCGGTTTGAGACCCTGACGCCACGCGAACGTCAAGTCCTGCGCGAAGTCGCGCAGGGGCGAGTCAACAAGCAGATCGCGTTCGACCTCGGCATCAGCGAGATCACCGTCAAGCTCCACCGCGGCAATGTGATGCGCAAGATGGAGGTCGCGTCAATCGGCGAGCTGATCCGGGCATGGGAAACATTGCCGGCAACGATGCGCGATGCAGGCGCGGCCACGTCTTCGGCTTGATCCCACGGTCGTCCGTGGAATGCCTAAGCTCGCGGAGAGAAACTCGTCATCTGCGCGGGGCTGGAAGCCCATTCGTCGGGCGGGGCGAACCAAAGGCGGCCGCACCGGGCTTGGAGGGCTTATTCCTCAAAGGGCGCGTTCGCCACGGCATCGACGGAAGAGGGCGCCCGGTATCCCGGCACGAAGCGTTTGCCAAAGTCCCGGGCGAAGTTGTCGTAGGTGGTTTCCGGGTGCGTCTGGGCGATATGACAGATGCACCGCGTCATGCGCCGCTTCATCTCGAGCCGCGGGAATTCACCTACGATCCGGGCGATTTCTGCCGCAGGGATGGTCTCGTACTTGAGTCCGACAACATCCAGGCAGATGCCGGCAGTACAAAGGGCTACCTCCGCCTCCTTGTAGAGGCCGATCGATGGGGTCGAGTTGAGAGCCACGCTGTCCCAGATGAGCTGTGCCCGGCGCTCGTCGACACCGCCTTGTCGCGAGAAGGTCCTGGCCAGATCCGCACCTTCGACTTCGAAACGGCGCGGACCATCAAAACGCTCGTTGAGCGTGATGTCATGCAACAAGGTCCCGACCGCGACGACTTCGGCGTCGTGGCCGATGTTGCTGAGCTGTCCAAGCCGTGCCGCAAACAACCAGGAGCGGACGACGTGATTGAACAAATAGGCCTCGCACTCTCTCCGCGCATATTCGAGAGCCTGCTGCACGAGCGGGGAATCGGGTACCGAGATCCCTGCAAGTATCTGGCTGGTGGTTCGGTTCATCTCGAATTCTCCACATCGCATTCTTGACTGGTTTCGCCGGCCAGGTCGTCGCCGGTTTCAAGCGGCGGCGCGCATGCGATCCGCCGGATGCTGGAGGCGAAAGCCGATTGCCAGCCTGTTCCAGACGTTGATCGTAGCGACGCCGATCGATAGTGCGACGAGTTCATCTTCCGAGAAGGCCTTCCGGGCTTCCTCGTAAACAGCGTTGGGCGCATGGGTTTCTGAGATCCGGGTGAGGGCTTCCGCCCAAGCGAGAGCGGCCCGTTCGCGTTCCGTGTAGAGGGCAGACTCGCGCCAAGCGTCGAGCAGCAGCAGCCGGTCGTCGGTCTCGCCAAGCTTGATGGCGTCTTGCCGGTGCATATGCAGGCAATGCGCGCAGCCGTTAATTTGCGACACCCGCAACTTGACGAGTTCGAGCAGCTTTGGGTCGAAGCTGTTGGCAAGCCAGCTCTCGATGGCGACGAGACCCTCGATGCCCCCGTTCTTGCGGGCCAGGAAATTCAGACGCTTGGTCATGTGAGACTCCATGATGTCGATTGAAGGTTCATTTTCTCGCGGGGCTCGGCGTTGTTTCGTTGCCCCCGACGGCTGACAAACGCGGTTAGCGATAGCCGACACCGGCTACGTAGTCGGAAAGTATCTGCTCTTGGATCTCCTCCCGCTCGAACAGAACTTTCATCGCGTCGCGTATGTCGAGAATACCGATAGGCCTGGCGCCTATGTCGACCACGGGCATGTTCTGGAGGTTAGTGGCAGCCATTGTCTGCCACACCTCATGCAGATCATCCTCCGGCGTGCACGAAACGATTTGTCTGCTCATAAGGGCTGAAACTGGCGGCACTGACGACGGCGAACCGACGAGATGGCGGACGAGGTCAGATTTGCTCAGCACGCCTTCGGCGCCGCCGTTGCCATTGCAGACCACGACAAGGCCGACGCCGGGCCTGGAAAGCGAGAGGGCGGCCGCTTGCACAGTGGCGTTGACGTCGATCACGGCAAGGCGTGGCGAAGTCAAGGCATGCAGTTTGTCGACAAGCATTGCAGCCATCCTCCATGTTCAAACCGATCCGTGCGATGTTCGGCCTCAGTCGTCGTTGTATGTGGTCAGCTCGGTTTCACTGGTATCGACGACGAACACAGCCAGAAGCTTGGCGGGTTCGGTCGTACTGGCATTTTCGCTGACACCGTGAACGTCGCCCGGGAACTCGGAAAAGCTCTCGCCGGCGCGATATGTCGTTACCGGCCCGCCATTGACCTGGCTGCGGATACTGCCCTCGAGAACCGTCGCAAAGATGAACGCGGACTTGGGATGCGTATGACCCGCGGAGGTGCCGCCCGGTTCGTACTCGACGAGCACGGCGCGCATGCTCTTGCCCGGCACATTGGGCAGCGGGTGGTCGTAAATCAGCGTGGCCTTGTCGCCATGGGAATCATGGGCGAGTGCAGAGCCCATTGCGAGACTGGTTGCGATTGCAGCGGTGCAGAGGATCGTCTTGATCATTGTCTTGGCTCCGGTTTGGGGGTGGATGGGGATCGCCGGCCGGGGAGGGGCGACCGGCGATCGGGCTCTCGCGGGGGGAAGCGGCGCGAGCCTATGACTTGATGAAGGCTAGCAGGTCGGGGTTCACCACATCGGCATGGGTGGTGCACATGCCGTGTGGGAATTTCTCGTAGACCTTGAGCGTTGCCTTTTTCAGAAGCTTCGATGACAGCAATGCCGAGTCGGTGATCGGAACGATCTGGTCATCGTCACCATGCATGACGAGCGTCGGCACGTTGATGGCCTTCAGATCCTCGGTGAAATCGGTCTCCGAAAAGGCCTTGATTCCTTGATACTGTGCCTTGGCGCTGCCCATCATCGCCTGCCGCCACCAGTTCTGGATCACGGCTGGGATTGGCTTAACATCGGGCCGGTTGAACCCGTAAAAGGGACCACCGGCGAAATCCGAATAGAACTGCGCACGACTGTCGGCGAGCGATTTACGCAACCCGTCGAAAACCTCGATTGGCAAGCCGCCTGGGTTGGCAGGCGTCTTCAGCATTATCGGCGGCACGGCGCCGATAAGCACGAGCTTTGCAACGCGGCCTTGGCGCTGACCATGCTGCGCTACATAGTGAGCGGCTTCGCCGCCGCCGGTGGAGTGGCCGACATGAACGGCATTTTTCAAGTCGAGGTGCTCGAATACCGCGGCGGCATCTTCGGCGTAGTGATCCATGTCGTGACCTTCGCTGACCTGGGCCGAGCGGCCATGGCCGCGCCGGTCATGGGCGATGACCCGGTAGCCCTTGCCGAGAAAAAAGAGCATCTGCGTATCCCAATCATCGCCGCTCAATGGCCAGCCATGGTGGAAAACGATCGGTTGGGCGTCTTTGGGACCCCAATCCTTGTAGTAGATTTCGGTGCCATCCTTGGTGGTGATCATGCTCATGGTCGTTGATCCTTTGCTTGAATTGGAAGAGAGAAGTTTCTTCCCCCGCTCAGCCTTCGCGAGCGCTGCGCTGGGCAGACCGGCTGCAACGGCGGCGGCCATCGCGCCCTGCAGGACATCGCGCCGCGTCGTTTCGGCAGGGGTGGGGAAATTGTTGCTCATCACGTGCTCCTTCGCGTTTGGGCGCTGGGGCCTCGCCAATCCAGGACGAGGTCGGATCGTGGCGGGTGCGGATCAGTGGCGCTGGAGCGAAGCGTGGGGGAGCCACTGCTCGAAACGGATGGCGCCGATGCGTGCGTTGCCGGCAGGAACCAGCGACCCGTCTTCCAGCTCCGTACCGAAGTAGAGTGCGCGAGGATCGGCAATCACCTGGCGCGGATCGTTCGTCGCTTTCAGGAACCGCGCGACAAACTCATTGAAACGCACCCGCTCAGGCCCGGCGATGTCGATCGTGCCGTTGACCGGAGGCGCAAGCGCAACATCCGCCATGACATCGGCGACGTCATCGGAAGCGATAGGCTGAAAGGAGACTGCCGGCAGATGGACGGCATCGCCGACCATCGACGACTGGGCGATGCCGCCCAGAAACTCGAAGAACTGCGTCGAATGAACGATGGTGTAGGGGATGCCGGAGCTCTTGATCAGTTTTTCCTGGGCCACCTTGGCGCGCAGATAGCCGCTCTTTGGCAGCCGTTCGGTACCGACGACCGAAAGCGCAATGTGGTGTTTCACGCCAGCAGCTTTTTCTGCTGCAAGCAGGTTTCGGCCGGAGGTCTCGAAAAACTCCAGAACGGCCTTGTCTTCGAATGAAGGCGAATTCGCCAGGTCGATTACAATTTGTGCTCCTGCCAGCGCCTCTGTCAGGCCCTCGCCGGTAATCGTATTGACGCCCGAATTCGGCGACGCTGCCAGCACGTCATGGCCCTTCTTGCGCAGCCTCTCGACCGTCTTCGACCCGATCAGTCCGGTGCCGCCGATAACCACGATTTTCATGTCGAAACTCCTCGTTCGCGTTCCATGGATTGAGTTGGCGATTGGCCTTTCTTCGCTGTAGACAATGCGACGGAGCTGCCGGCCAAACTATCGAACGGAAGCATCTGTCGTTCGATGCGAAGGTCTAGGAGCGATGAGCCCAAAGACCGGGAGTCCTATGTGGCGATAGGAGGAGGGCTAGATGCGTGTGGATTGGTTGACCGGGCTCTCGGGTAAGTGGTCGACCCTCCCGCACATAAGAAAACGCATCCCGGCAAGCTTGCGACAAGGCCACCCTGGTCCGCTGGACATGCCGCCCTGATCCTCGATCCAATCGACCGCGCGTACCCCTCGCACTTAGCGTTTGGCAGGACCAGATCAGCTACGCACTCAGGGGCCGCAGGGGACGCCAATTGTCACGCGCAGAAGCAAGACCAGGCACGGCAGGCGACAACGACTTTCGTCGGGATGCCGACAGCGCATCCAACGCGCGTCGCACGGAGCAGCCGACCGCCGGCATCGTTCATGATCTGGGCAATCTCATCCAGGTCGCGTCATCCGCGCTGAATCGCGTCGCGCGAGACCCAGGCGTCTCAACGGCTCCGGACCTTGAGCCCGTGATCGCAAGTGCCAGAACGGCGCTGCAGCGCGCTGGCGCGCTCGTCCGCGATACAATGGCAAGAGCCTTGGAGGCTCCAAAAGAAATCGAACACACGGATTTGAGGAGCTGCCTGGCTGAGGTTGAAACTCTCATCCGAAGCGCATGGGAACTGCAGATCCGGCTCGAGGTCCGTATCGAATCCGATTTACCTCTTGCGATATGTGGCCGTTTGGGCCTGCAGAACGCGGTCCTGAATCTCGTGTTCAATGCGCGCGACGCGATGCCCGACGGCGGCTCGATCTCGATAGACGCCGCATTGGCGGATAATGGCCATGGCGCCCTTGTCGAGCTCCGCGTCGCTGACACCGGTATCGGCATGACCCAGGAAACCATAGCCCGCGCCTTCGATCCTTTCTTCACCACGAAGTGCCAGGGCCTGGGCGGTATCGGCTTGCCGATGGTGAAGCATTTCGCCGAGCAGCACGATGGCAGTGTCGAAATCGACAGCGCGCTCGGGTCAGGCACAACCGTGATCTTGCGACTGCCTGCGGGCGGAGCGCGGGCCGACATCAGGCCATAGCGGCAACCAAATAGCTGAGAATCCTCACACGAAGCCTGCGATCACCAAGGTCGGTCCGTAGAAGGGTTCACGTCCAGGACGGGGAACTCCACCAGTCCATCACTGCACTCGCATCGACCATCGTGGTCACCCGCCTATTTCTGCTCTGGACGGGGCCGATGGCCGGTGTCTCGCGGACCGTCGAGAATTGACGCTGCCTTGTTCTTCTCCAGGACTGCTTCGGTTATCGAGTTGGGCAGGCGCCGTGGCGTCTCGATAAATCCGAGCAGCGGCATGGCTACGATGAAGAACGCGAAATAGCAGATAGTCGCCATTTGGGACATCGTGACATAGGCGCCTTCCGCAGGTTGTGACCCGAGCCAGCCAAGAAAGAGTGCGTTGGCCACGAACAGCCAGAAGAAGAACTTGTACCACGGCCGGTAGACCGCCGAGCGCACCTTTGAGGTGTCAAGCCACGGCACCAAGAATAGCACGGCGATTGAGCTGAACATCGCGAGCACGCCGCCCAGTTTGGAATTGATCGGTCCGACATTGAAGGTGATGGCGCGCAGGATCGCGTAGAACGGCAGGAAATACCATTCCGGCACAATGTGCGCAGGCGTCTTCAGCGGATTTGCGATCGTGTAGTTGTCCGGATGGCCGAGAAAGTTTGGCAGATAGAAGACGAAATAGGCAAAGAAGAACAGGAACACGATGATGCCGAACGCGTCCTTTGCGGTAGCGTAGGGTGTGAAGTCCACAACATCGGTGGTTGATTTCACCTCAATGCCGGTTGGATTGTTCTGACCGACTACGTGAAGCGCCCAGATGTGCAATGTGACCACGCCAGCTAGCAAAAATGGCAGCAGGTAATGCAGCGCAAAAAAGCGGTTCAGCGTTGGATTGCCGACGGCGTAACCGCCGAGCAGCAATTGCTGAATCCAGTCGCCGACCAGTGGAATGGCACTGAAGAAGCCGGTGATGACAGTGGCGCCCCAGTAACTCATCTGGCCCCACGGCAGCACATAGCCAATGAAGGCCGTCGCCATCATCAACAGCAGGTTGGTGCAACCGAGCACCCACAGAAGCTCACGCGGTGACTTATACGAACCACAGTAGAGCCCGCGGCAAATGTGGATGTAAACTGCGATGAAGAAGAATGAGGCGCCATTCGAATGCAGGGAGCGCAGTAGCCAGCCCGAATTCACGTCGCGCACGATCTTTTCGACCGAATCGAAGGCGAGAGTGGTGTCGGCCGCATAGTGCATGGCCAGCACGACGCCGGTCAGGATCTGCGCCACGAGCATGATCGTGAGAATGCCGCCGAACGTATAAGCGTAGTTCAGGTTGCGAGGGACGGGATAGACGATGAAGGAGTCATGCACCAACCGCGGTAGCGGTAGGCGGGCGTCGAACCAGCGCTCGATACCGGTCTTTGGCTTGTAGGTCGAGTGTCCCTCACTCATCGAAATGTCCTCTGCCTCAGCCGATACGGATCTTGGTGTCGGAAAGAAACTTGAATACCGGAATCGCCATGTTCTCGGGCGCCGGGCCTTTGCGGATGCGGCCGGCAGTATCGTATTGCGAACCGTGGCACGGGCAGAGCCAGCCGCCGAAATCGCCTTCCTGGCCGAGCGGTATGCAACCCAGATGCGTGCAGACCTGGACCATCACCATCCAGGCTTCCTTGCCGGGTGTGGTGCGGTTGGCATCGGTCGCCGGCGCATCGGCCAGCAGATTGGCGTTGCGGGCGTTTGGGTCCTTGAGATCGGCAAGGTTGACGGCCTCCCCGTCCTTCATTTCCTTCTCGGTGCGGTTGCGCACGACGACAGGCTTACCGTGCCAGTTCACGACCAGCGACATGCCCGGCGTTAGAGAGGAGATGTCGACCTCGACCGAGCCCAGCGCCTCAGCGGGCAATGCGTGCTCGGCAACAACGGTTTCCCGTTCGGAGATATCGGTCATGATCACGACTCCCAAATTGTCGAAAAACGGCCTCCATGGCGTTTGCGGCAATTGAGCAAACCAGAGGCCAAGGCTACGCTCTTCGAGTTTTCCTCATGTAGAGCTGGAATATGCCGGCCGTGGCGGGATGTGAGCCATCGTGCCAAGAGCAAGAATGTCCAATACTTTCGTTTATGGCCTTCGGAGCGAAGGATGGCAGGACAGTCTAGGACGCTACGGGCGGTCGCATGAGTTCTGGATTCTTCTAACTACTAATCCTCAATTGGGCGGCGATTACACGTCCGGCCTTGCGCGCGCCGCGGCCGCTGAACAATTGCTTCAGCCTGATCGTACCTTGGCATTGTCACGCCTCCCTGTCGGGATCGTAGCTGGGCTCCCCGCCTGCGAGTTTTCTGAAGCGGTTGTCTCACGAACGCCGCTGGCAAGACGGGTGACCCGGAACAGACGTACGTCGGGACGGCAGCTTCGCGCCCAAATTCGGTCATTCCTGTGGGAAAACGAGACACCATTTGTATGGAAAATTAGTCCTCCTCTTGATCCTTCGGTTCGCCAGACCATACGAGATCATACGAGAGATATGGGTTGGCGAACCATCCGCTAACGTATTGATTTCCTGTAGAAAACGGTGACCCTCAGCGACTAACATAATCGTTATTTGTCAATGGGTTACGAAGCGGTTTGCCCAAATTTATTCAAGAAGCTGATCCAGCCACTCGCTGACCGCATTTATCTTCTACCGAATGGCAGCAACGCGCCCAAATTCGGCCGTTGAGGTCAGCCGTACCACGGCTTGAAAGCAGACGTTGCTAGCGACCGCACCGGAGGTCGCGCGGTTGCGCCAGAACTCGACACTGCGATCGGACACTTTCGAAGCCTGGGTGGATGCTCGGCTGGCGGCCTACGGGGCAGTGCGTCCAGCGTACTCGCCAATCAAAGCGCTGGCATGTAACATTCCCTACGGACAACCTGATTGGCAATGGGCAGGGGCCCCGCTCGACCTGTTGGAGGGATGTCCCTTTGGGAGAAAGCCGATATGTCCGGCCGCGTCGAAATCGACCTTGCTAGCCGCCTGGAATCCGCCAACCGGAAGGTTGCCGAGCTGGAAATCGCCAAAGCGGCCACAGCAATTGAACTTGAGCGCCTTTCTGGTGAAAACAAGCGTCTGCTCAGGATAGCTGAGCAACGCGCAAAGGAACTCGCCATTTTCAACAGCGTCGGCGAGGCGATGGCGAAGACGCTAAATGTCAAAACAGTGACTCGCATCGTCGGTGACAAGGTACGCGAAATATTCGGCGCGGACGTCACTGAAATCCTGTTGCACGATGACGCGTCTGATCTGATCACGGTCCCCTATGCGTTCTACAAGGACTACCAGGAACCTGAACCATTTTCGATGGGCGAGGGACTGACCTCCAAAGTCATCCTGTCCGGCGAACCGCTCGTAATCGGCTCAGGTGATCGGGCCAATGAGTTGGGCGCTCTTACGCCTACGGAAGAGGACGAAACTGAATCCTACCTGGGCGTGCCGATCATTGCCGGCGACAAAACTCTGGGCGTTGTCAGCGTGCAAAGCTACGAGAGGGACGCCTTCAACGAATCGCATGTGCGTCTGTTGCAGGGACTCTCCTCCAGCATGGGCGTTGCCATCGCCAATGCCCGGCTCTTCGATGAGACCCAGCGCCTTCTCAAGGAAACCGAGGACCGCGCGGCGGAACTGGCCATTCTCAATAGTGTCAGCGAGGCGATGACGGAGTCGCTGAACCTGGAAACTGTTATTCGCCTCGTGGGCGACAAGGTGCGGGAAGCCTTCGGCACCGAGGTCAGTGAAATCGTGTTGCACGATAATGCGTCCGGCCTGATCCATGTCCCCTATGCATACTATCGCGGATATCGATTCATTGAACCATTTCCGATGGGCGTGGGAGTTTCATCGAAGATCATCCTGACGGGTAAGCCGTTGGTTTTTGGTACTCTGGAGAAAGGGAAAGAGCTGGGCGCTTTCTTTCCCAACGAAGAGGACAGAACCGCGTCTTACATTGGTGTGCCAATCAACTCTGGTGAAAGGACACTGGGTGTTCTGAGTGTGCAAAGCTACCAGAAGAATGCTTTTGACGAAAACCATGTGCGCCTGCTGCAGACGGTCGCCTCCAACATGGGCGTTGCCATCGCCAATGCCCGCCTGTTTGACGAGACCCAACGGCTCCTTAAAGAGACCGAAGACCGTGCGGCCGAACTGGGTGCAATCAGCAAGGTGAGCCAGGCACTCATCGCCGAATCGGAACTTGGGAATACGATCCAGCTCATTGGCAACCAGATGCAGGAAATCTTCAACGCCGACATCGTCTATGTGGCCCTGCTCGACCCGGAAACCAGGCTGATCCGTTTCCCCTATCAGTTTGGCGAAGCCTTCACCACTCTCACCCTCGGCGAAGGGCTGACAAGCAAGATCATAGAGACCGGCGAGCCCTTGCTCATCAACCAGGATGTGAATGAGCGCGGCGCCGAAATTGGAGCGACGCCTGTGGGCAAGGATGCCCTGTCCTATCTTGGCGTTCCGATCAAGACAGCCCAAGGCACCATGGGCGTGATCAGCGTGCAGAGCACAACGCGGGAGGGCATATTCACTGATGACTCGCTCCGCCTGCTTTCGACCATCGCCGCCAATGCCGGTGCAGCCCTGCACAACGCGCAGCTATTCACCGAGCTCAAGCAGCTGTCCTCTGCACTGCAGGAGGCAAAGGAAGCGGCCGAAGCGGCAAATGAGGCGAAGAGTTCATTTCTGGCAACCATGAGCCATGAAATCCGCACGCCTATGAACGGTGTGATCGGAATGAGCAATTTGCTCCTCGGCACTAAACTTGATGACGAACAACGCGAAATCAGTGAGACGATCAACCACAGCGCCGAGGCGCTGCTGACCATCATCAATGACATACTGGACTTCTCCAAAGTTGAAGCCGGCAAGCTGGAACTCGACCCTAGGCCGTTTGAACTGCGCGAATGCCTTGAGAGCGCGATTGACCTGATAGCCCCCAGGACCGCCGAGAAGGGACTGGATCTGGCGTATGTGGTGGAACCCGGAACCCCCGACTGGATCGTCGCAGACAATACCAGGCTACTGCAGGTTCTGATCAACCTCCTCAACAATGCCGTCAAGTTCACAGAAAGGGGAGAAATTGTACTTTCCGTGACGAAAGTTCCGCCCGAAGCGGCGGACACGGGCGGACCCCACGGCGAAAGCGAGGAAGGCGTGTGCACTCTGCTGTTCGCGGTGCGCGACACCGGCATTGGCATCCCCAAAGACCGGATGGACCGGCTGTTCAAATCGTTCAGCCAAGTCGATGCCTCCACCACCCGGCGCTATGGCGGCACCGGACTCGGCCTGGCGATCAGCAAGCGCCTCACAGAACTGATGGGCGGAGAGGTCTGGGTCGAGAGTGTCGAAGGCGCGGGCACGACATCCTTTTTCACGATCCGCGCTCCCACTGGTCCCGCTCACCAACAGGCGCAAATATCCGAGGCCAAAGTTGAACTTGTGGACAAGCGGCTGCTGATCGTAGACGACAATGCAACCAACCGGCGCATACTGACCATGCAGGCCCAGTCCTGGGCTATGGCTCCCACTTCGACTGCGTCACCCTCGGAAGCACTGCGCAGGATTGCAGGCGGCGAAGGCTTCGACCTCGTCGTACTCGACATGAACATGCCCGAGATGGACGGTATTGAACTGGCGACAAAAATAAGGGAACTCGGGAAAAAAGGCGACCTTCCACTGATATTGCTGAGCTCCCTGGTGCCTCTTAGTGAGCGAACCAAGAAGGATATTGAGGGCATCAAGTTTGCGGCAATGCTTCCCAAGCCGATCAAGCCATCGCCTCTGCTTAACGCTTTCATGGGTGTCTTTGCCAAGGCTCCCTTGCGCTCCGCCAGGCCCGATCAGTCGAAGGGGTCAGTCTTCGACGGCGATATGGCAGTCAAGTTGCCGCTTCGCATCCTGCTGGTGGACGACAACGCCACCAACCGGAAGCTGGGCTTCAAGGTGCTGGAGCGCCTGGGTTACAAGGCTGAGCTGGCCGGAGATGGACGGTCGGCAATTTCCTCATATGTCGAAGGACGGCATGACGTTATCCTGATGGACATCGAGATGCCGGACATGGATGGCCTCGAGGCCACAAGGCTGATCCGCACCTCCGCCACTCCCGAGATCCGCCAACCCTACATCGTGGCCCTTACGGCCAACGCAATGGCCGGGGACCGCGAGCGATATCTGGATGCGGGGATGGATGACTATTTGAGCAAGCCGTTGCGGGTCGACGAGCTTGTCGCCTCGTTGAGAAGAGCCACACTGGCAGGCGGATAGAGCCGAACTCAAGCTCAAGCCTCACCAGTTGTCGAGGGGGTAGTTGATCGTGATTGAACGCGAGGCACTAATCAAACTCTTCGAATTGATTGGTGAAAGCTCCGACTCCCTCACTGAGCTCATCGAGAGCTTCCTCGATGAATCCCCGACGCTGCTCGATCAATTGCGACAGGCGTTGGACCGGGGTGACCGGATAAGCCTCGGCCGGGCGGCTCACACTCTGAAATCGAGCGCCCGCGACTTTGGTGCAGGCCAGCTCTCCATCTATTGCGAAGATCTTGAGAAGAAATGCCGGGATGGCATGCCCGAACAGGCAGCGATGCAGGTCGACGCTATTGTTGCCGAGTGCACAGCGGCCCAGAGCCAGCTGAACCTGCATCTTGTTGAGTTGCGTCGAGGGACCTGGTCCAAATGAGTACTGTTCTGGCTGAAGCACTGCGTGAGCCACGGAAGGGCGCCGGTGCTCGAGTACTCATTGTTGATGATTCGAGGACGGTGCGCCTGAAGCTGCAGAAGGCCATTGAGACTCTGGGCCATGAAGCCACAGCTGTTGAAAATGGTGAACTGGCGCTTGAGCAGGTGGCGCAAAATTCCTTTGATCTTGTCCTTCTCGATATCGTCATGCCCGAAATGGACGGGTTCGATGTGCTCAAGGTACTCAAGTCTTCCCGTGGCACACGCGATCTGCCGGTCATCGTCATCTCGGCTCTCGATGAAGAAATGAGCAGCGTGATAAAGGCCATCGGGCTGGGTGCAGAAGATTTCCTGCCCAAGAATTTCGAGCCTGCGCTGCTGGAGGCGCGCGTTTCAACCTGCGTCGAAAAGAAACGGCTCAGGGACATAGAAAAGGAATACCTTCGGCAAGTTGCCAAGCTGACGCGAGCCGCCACTGCCCTCGAAGCTGGCAGGTTCAACCCGTCCAAACTCGGACTTCAGGACGTCACCAGAAGACCCGATGGCCTGGGCAAGCTCGCCAACGTGTTTACGACGATGGCGCAGAAAGTGTATGAGCGCGAGCGCCAGCTGCGCCAGAATATTCGCACGTTTCGTGGTGGTCTGCTCCTGCTCGCCTGCGGTGCTCTCTGGGGACTGATTGTGCCGCTGTCCAAGATGGCCGCAAACATCGCCGCACACCCCATCGGCCTGGCACTGCTCGTTGACGCGATCGGGGCGGCACTTTGCATAGGAATTACTGCAACCCGGAAAACGCTGCCGCCCTTGAACACTCTGACACGGAAAGAGTGGACATACATCGCGGGGTTGGCCTTTCTCAGCTCCGTCATCAATCAATTGCTGGTCTACTGGATGGCGAGCAAGCTCCCCGCCTTCATCGTGTCGATTGTGATTGTCCTCGAAGGATTCGCGGTCTTTCTTTTTGCTGCCGTCATGCGCATCGAGTCGCCTCGATTGAAGCGCTTTCTGGGCCTCGTCCTAGGGCTGGCCGGCGTCGGCATTATCGTTGTTTACGGCGAGACCGGAGGGGAGGAGCATTGGCTGTGGATGGCACTTGCGCTGCTGATCCCTGCGACATATGCGGCGGAGGACCTCTACATATCCGAAAGGCGGCCCACCGATATAGACAGTGTGGCTATCTACGGCCTCGCGCTCGTTGTCTCATGCTTCATGCTGATGCCCTTAGTAGTGGGCTTCGGCGACCTCATTCCCGTTCAATTTCTTGCTGGAGAACTCGGTATCATCGTCGTCCTGATTGCTCTCGCCTCGGCACTGGCGATGATCCTCTTTATCTATCTCATAGCGACCACCGGAGCGGTCTTTGCCAGCCAGACTGCATACGCAACGACCACTGCTGGCATCGGCTGGAGCATCGTCTTGCTGGGTGAATACATCCCCTTATGGACTTGGGCAGCACTGGGGTTGATCATTGTCGGTCTGATCATGGTCGAGCCCAAGCAGGAAGCGGAGGAGGAACCGCCTCTCCTGGATGGGGAGATCGAGGACCTGCCGATATAAGCTGGATGCCCGCTCCGGGGCTCAGATCACGTCGATGCCCGCCGGCGGCTGAAGGTCCGCTTTTGAATATCTGTTCCTCGAAGCTGCCCGTCCGCTCCCGGCCCATATCGAGACGTTCATTGCCTCGATGCTAAGCGTCGGCGCATGGCGCAACTTGCCGGTTCCTATCGACGACCAGGGAACGGCGGAGTTCCACCCTGAGCGGGCTTACGACCTCGGTACCAAACGTCAGATTTTGACCACTAGCACCCGCTCTCCACGGAGAAAAGGCGGAGGCTGTTACATCAGCATCGTGCGGGCATGCGCGCCCCGGAGCTGGGATTCCATCGACCGCAGCGTACGTGAGGCAGCGGCCAAGGTGTCGGCCATCTTTTCGGCCTTGTTCGGGTGACCGTCTTGATGGCGACGAACTCGCCATCCTTGATGTCAATTCGCTTCCAACCGTGCCCCCCTTTTCGCGTCCAATCGCGACCCCTCTGGGTGCCCAGGTTTGGGCTTATCCGGGTAGTGCATAGGAGGGACCCGCGCCCGGAGCGCAGCGCCCTCGGCGTTGCGCGGAGCGGAGGGCGTGGGAGGTTCATGTGCACCCACGCGGGTAAGCCCGGGAGGGGGTCCGGCGGGCCATTCGGTTAACGTGGGGAATCAAACGGCCGCCAGTTATACTGGCGGCCGTCCCTTTTTTTGGATCGTCGCCCCCAGCCCGATCACCAAGTCACGAAATGACGCTTTGGCCGGACCTTCTAGGTACGAGCAGAGATCGAGATTGGATGGTGCATAGTGAATAACCGTAGCCACCAACCGCGTCTCGGAAGTCTGCGGCTTATTCAACGACGGCGAAAAGCGACCATTCACCAGGCACCCCCTTTAACGAGTACATGCCTTGGTCAATGAACCCGATCCGCGAGCCGACAACCAGGTCTTTGACCGTATTGGACACCAGGATACTGCCCGGCGACGCATTGCTGCAGATGCGTGACGCAACATGCACCGCGAGCCCACTCAGATCGGTCTCGCGCCGCTCGCATTCACCGGTATGCAGTCCAGCGCGCATGGTGAGGCCGAGACGCGACAGTTCCTGTATGATTGCCCGCGCGCACTGGATAGCCCGGGTTGGCCCGGTGAAAGCCAAAACGAAGCCATCGCCCGTGCGGTTGACTTCCTGGCCACCGAAGTTCTTCAGCTCTCGTCGCACGACACCGTCATGCGCTTGCAGAGTCTCCTTCCATTTGAGGTCTCCGATTGCCGCGAGCTTTTCGGTTGATCCAACAATATCGGTCACGAGCACGGTCAGGAGGACCCGCTCGGAGGGCGGATTATTTCGGGTTCCAGTCAGGAACTCCTGCACTTCACCTACCAGTCGTTCCTGGTCACCCCACCACGGTAAGTGATCGTCGCCGGGAAGCACGACCAACTTGGCGCCTGGAATATGATCGGCAAGATATTGGGCTTCGGGGACAGAATGCCAGCGGTCTCCGCTGCGATGCAGCACTAGAGTAGGCACCTGAACACTCGGCAAAACACTGCGTATATCGACTTCAAAACTCAGATCGTTGAGCGCTCGAACTGCACCCGGACTTGCGGAATAGCGAAGATAGGCGCCGAACCATGAGCGCGCCGCCTCATCCTTTGCCATGCTCGGCGCAGCCTGGTCGAGCTCAAAAGGCTCACCCCAATTCTCTTCCATGAGCGTGTTCCACGCGTCACGATCCTCTAGCGTTATGCCCCACGGATAGTCAGGCGCCCAGCTTTGGCGAGCATAGCTCCCGCAGAGAATAAGCGCGGCCGTACGTTCGGGATGAGTTGCGGCGAACATTGCCGCCATGTAGCCCCCCTCGGACACGCCAAGGAGGGCTGCCCGTTCCGACCCGGCAGCATCCATGACCGCCCGGATATCATCCACTCGCTCTTCGAGCGTCGCGGGCCCGACATCTCGATCGGATAGACCCACGCCCCGACGATCGAACCTGATCAAGCGCGAGAAATTGGCGAGACGCCTGAAGAACCGCGCATAGTCGGGACTTTCCCATGCATACTCCAAATGGGAGACCCAACCTTGCGCATAGACAAGATCGATTGGCCCGTCACCAAGGACCTGATAGGCGATCGATAGATTGCCGCACTTCGCGTACTGGGTGCGTGGAGCCATGGCGGTTCGAATCCCGGAAACGAAGCCAATCTCAACCGTGGACTGGAGATATGCGATCAAGCACCGTTGAGCCTGCTTCGGACGCCACAATCAGGCCAACAATGGTAGCACGTGGCCAAGTTCCTAACCTTAGCAATCTGCATGCGGTTCATGCGTGCGTGAATTGAAGGCCAAAGGTTCCTGTTCTTGCGCTACTCTGATGGTCCGTTTGGTCGATTGCGGTCGAACGCTTGCCAGCTGGTGACGACGTCGTACTTCAGTTTTTTGTGGCGCTGCCGATAACCCGCCAATCTCAGCGGAGACCCAGAGATCCTTGCCGCCCGGCGTGGTGGAACGCAGAAATGTTGGCATGCCGGGTCGCCCTGATTTCTTTTCTGGAATCGACCTAGAAAATCTGCCCATCTACCAGCCTAGAAGGTCCCGGTAGATGAACAGATCTCGCGGCAAGGGGCAGTTAATCTCCCCACATTAGCAGAATGGCCCGGGGGTCCGGGGGAGGGTTTTGTCAGCTGCGGTTTTTGAAACGCCAACTGGTGTTGCCGGGCTCGATGATGTCGCAGTGATGGGTTAGTCGATCGAGCATGGCGGTGGTCATCTTGGCGTCCCCGAACACCTGGGGCCAATCGGCGAAGGCGAGGTTGGTGGTGATCAGCAGGGAGGTGTTTTCATAGAGCTTGCTGATCAGGTGGAACAGCAACTGGCCGCCAGGCTGGCTTAACGGCAGATAGCCGAGCTCGTCGATGACGATGAGATCGTGGCGCAGCAGCTTCTCGGCCAAGCGCCCACTGCCGCCGGCGGCCTTCTCCTGCTCAAGCTGGTCGACGAGATCGACGAGGTTGAAGAACCGCCCTCTGGCGCGTGTTCGTAGCGGGGATTGTTCTCGCCGCAGTGCTGAAACCCCAAGCCGGTCCAGCTCGCATGCGGAGCAATGATTAGTCGTTCTGGATGTCCGTTTGGGGCAGAGCCGGTATCGAGAGCGACGGCTACTGACCCCTAAGGTCGACTTGACCAATCACAGGGCCGACGACATTGTGGACGTGCAATTCGTAGCCAAGTGGTCGTGTGGCAATGGATTTTCGCGACGCCATCGATAGATCGCTGGCCTGGGCCGGCGGATGGTTCGACTATGCCGCCACGCCGTGGTCTGTCTATCAGGCCGCCATCATCGTCTCGCTCTTTCTGGTGGCGAAGCTCGCGGCGCTGCGGGTCGAGCCGCTGGTCGAAAACCAGGCACGCCAGATCAAGGGCCATCCCGGACTGCTGAGGGTCGTCATCGCGCTGTTGCGGCGCACCGACTGGATCCTTTTCACGGTTCTGCTGTTTGCCGCGCTCAACATTTTGCGCGCAATCACCTGGCCGAGCCGCACCTATCTCCTGCTCGTCGTGCTGTTGCTCTCGCTGGCGTGGCTGTTCGCGGCCGTGCTGTCTCGCATCATCCGCAACCGCCTCGTCGCGCGCACGCTCGGCTGGCTGGCCTGGATCTCCGCGGCCCTTGTCATCCTCGGCGTAGGTGACGAGGCGGCCGCCTTCCTCGACAGCCTCGCAATCCCTTTGGGCGCGGTTCGCGTTTCGGCGCTCATGGTGCTGAAGGCGGCGCTGCTCCTGGTCGCCACCGTCTGGCTTGCGGTGGTAACCGGCAATTATATCGATGAGCGCGTCCGCATGTCCGAGGAGCTGACGCCGTCGATCCGTGTCCTCGTCGGCAAGGTCGCAAAGATCGGCCTCGTGCTGGTGGCCGGCGCCGTCGCACTCTCCGCCGTCGGCCTCGACCTGACGGCGCTGACGGTGTTTTCCGGCGCCGTCGGCGTCGGTCTCGCTTTCGGGCTGCAGAAGGTCGTCTCGAATTTCGTCTCCGGCGTCATCATCCTCCTCGACAAGTCGATCAAGCCGGGCGACACCATTTCGCTGGAAGGCACCTTCGGCTGGATCCGCGAATTGCGGGCACGATTCGTCTCGGTGGTGACACGCGACGGCCGCGAATTCCTGATCCCCAACGAGGACTTCATCACCCAGAGGGTCATCAACTGGTCGTTCAGCGACAGCCTCGTGCGGCTCGATGTGAACTTCGGCGTCTCCTATGATGCCGATCCCCACATGGTCAGCGAACTGGCGATAGAGGCCGCGATCAGCGTCGGCCGGGTCGAGGCCGACCGGCGGCCGGTCTGCTGGCTGACCGACTTCGGCGACTCCTCGCTGAATTTCGTCTTGCGCTTCTGGATCCGCGACCCCCAGCAAGGCTTGACCAACGTGCGCGGCAAGGTACTGCTGGCGCTGTGGGACACATTCAAGGCAAACGGCATAAGCATCCCCTATCCGCACCGCGAGATCATCATGAAGCCGGCGGACGGGCGCTGAGGGTGCGGGAGCGCTGCTGGCCGGCGACGGCGTGGCGGCTGGGATTTCAACCGCAACTCGGTGCCGAGCCGACCTTCGACCTGTGCTACCAGGTCGTGGACCGCGAACCGCTGATCGTCCTGATGCCAAGTGACCATCGCCTCACCAGCCGAGAAGCAATTCACCCGTGGGAATTGGCCGGCGAGATTTTCATCGGTGGTTCGAACAAGGCGAGGGTGCTCGCCGCCGTGACCGAAGACTATCTGCGCCGCTGCGGGCTCGACATCAAACTGGATTATGGGGTGGACAATTTGGCAATGGCCATGTCCCTGGTTTCCTCCACCCGCGGGTTGGCGCTTATGCCTGCCTACGCGAAGAACCTGCTGCCTTGGTCCGTGGTCAGCCGTCCGCTGGAGGGCGAAGCGCCAACAATCGATCTGGCTATCGGCTACAGCAAGGCGAACGCATCCCCGACCCTCAAGCTATTCCTTTCACGATTGGACGAACTGATCGCAGGCGTATCGGAATAGCCAGGCTAACCAGCGGAAAGAGCGAGGGAGATGCCCGCTGCTTCAGCGCCTCGTTCAGAAGTTGAATCGCCTTTTCGGTCTGCCTAGCGGTTCTCTTGCGGTTTGGGAGACGGGTCGCGAGGGTTGGTGACACGCCGGCGGTCGATGCCTTCGCTCGGCAATTCGCCAGAGTCGACAGTCCCTTATACGAGCAAGCCGTGATCTGGGGCGCGTAGGGGCCAGCGAATTCGTCCGCTGCCCCGTGGCGCGATTGCTTCTGCTTTGGAAACTGCCGCCCTAGTTGGTCGCTCGGGGCGGTGCTTCATTTTGCCAGCCGGCCAGCTCCGGCAGGTCGTCAAGCCAGCTTTTCTCCGTTATCAAGGCATCGCCGGCCTGTGGCACAGCCTCGGTGGCGTTTTGAATGAACCAGTCCACCCACTTCCGATAGGCAACCGGATCCAGTTGAGGCGGCAGCACCTTGGCCTTGGCCAGCATGCGTTTGCGGAAACTGACTTGCCTGCGCAGTTTGGTGGTCGTGAACTTGATTGCTTTGCCTTGGTATTCAACCGTCCACCGCCCATCTCCGTGGCTGGTGAGCCTGTCGATGGCGAAATCAACATCGACCGGTCTATCCCGCCAGGGAAGCTCGATGGCATTCTTCCTAAGATCGATAGCCCATCGCCTGTAACTGGCCCCGGCACGCTGGGGCGGCAGCACGCCAGCCTGTTCGAGCATCTTCCTGCGGAAGGTAGGCTGCTTCTTGAGCTGCCCTGTCGTCAGCTCGATGCGATGCCCACCGAATTTCGACGTGCCACCGGATCCTCCCGTGGCCGAAATACTTCTCCAGCTTGTCGATGAGGAACTCGTCGCAGGTGAGCACCACGCATCCCTGCTCGATGCTTTCGAGAATGTACTGGCTATCAGTGGGCATTATGCGGCCTCGTGCAGGACCTCTCAGAAGCTTAGAGATTCAAAAAATCCAGATGTCGGGGGGCACCATTCAACCGACCCACCAAAGTGGTATCGTCGCGAACTGGAGAATTGTTCGTCAGCGAGGCTATCGTAATTGTCGAGTCTATCGATTTTCTCCTGACGGACAACTGGTCCGCTCGTGGGGCGGTGCGGGGGCCGCTCCAGGGTGTTTTGTGATACCACACAGCATCGCTCTCGACGGGCAAGGGCGCGTTGTGGTGTGTGATCGCGAGAACGATCGAATACAGATATTCTCTTCTGACGGCGAGTTCCTGAATGCTTTGAACAACGTTCAGGCCGACGGATGTGGCCTTCGATCGTCACGGATATATGTACGTGACCGAACTTCCGCGTGGTCCCAAGGACCTAAAGTCGTGGCCGCGTAACGCCGCACGTCGCTTGCTCGGTCGAGGTCTCGGGACCGCCGCTTGCAATCAATGGCCCAGGCCGCACGAAGCAATAACTTGAAGTTATCTGGAGGCGCATTTTTTTCATGCTCCCACGGCCGCTCAACGGTCGCTAGGTTCGAAGAATAAGAAGTGGGGACCGAGCCGTTCAGAAACTGGGACGGCCGAAAACAAACAGCTTCACGACGTCATCAACAAGGTTGCCGGCCGCACCTGACGGGTGCGTGCGGCTCGTTGGGAGTTCGAATGGTGCATATGACGCCGTCCATGCTGGCGATCTTCAGGGGATTTCATCCTGCCGCGAGATCGGGGCTCGGCGCAAAATGAAGGCTGCTTCCGGCAACACGCTCATCGATGTGCATGCGGTAAGCAAACGTTACGGAACGCATGTTGTTCTGAACAATATCGATCTGGAAGTCGCGTCCGGCGAGGTTCTTGCCATCATTGGTCCCAGCGGATCGGGAAAGAGCACGCTACTTCGCTGCATCAACTATCTCGAGCCGCCATCCGCCGGCACAATCACCATTGGGCCGACGACGATCAACGCGGCGCAACCGGTGTCGCGCTCCGAGTTGTCCAGCCTGCGCCGCCGCGTCGGCATGGTTTTCCAGTCCTTCAACCTCTTCCCTCATATGTCGGTGCTGCGCAATGTCAGCCTGGCGCAAGAGCGGGTGCTCAGCCGTGGCCGGGCCGAGGCGGACGAGCGCTCGATGCAACTGCTGAGCCGGGTAGGACTTGCCGACAAGGCCGCGCAGTTTCCGGGCCGCTGTTCGGGCGGACAGCAGCAGCGGATCGCCATTGCCCGGGCTCTTGCGCTGGACCCGGAGGTCATGCTGTTCGACGAGCCGACTTCGGCGCTCGATCCGGAGCTAGGGCTCGAAGTGCTCTTCGTCATGCGCGAGCTGGCAGAAAGCGGCATGACGATGATCGTCGTCACCCACGAAATGGGCTTTGCCGAAAACGTGTCCGACACGGTCATGATCATGGCGGACGGTCACATCGTGGAAAAGGGTCCTTCGGACCAGGTCATGCGCGATCCGCGGCAGGAGCGGACCCAGCGATTCCTTCGCGCGGTGCACGACAGATGAGTGCATCGGATCTCATACCCTTTCTTCGAGGTCTCGCCTGGACCGCAGCCCTGACCTTCGGCTCTTTCACCATCGGCGCAATCCTCGCCGCGCCACTCCTGGCGGCGCGCCGGAGTCGACTGCTTCCGGTGCGGCTCCTTGCCTCGGTCATGATCCAGATCGTGCGCTCGATCCCTCCGATCCTTTGGCTCTTCATCATTTTCTTCGGAATCGGAATGGGCCTTTTTCCGATAAGTCCCTTCGCGGCTGCGCTGACTGGCCTCGGCCTGATTGCTGCAGCCAACATCGCCGAAATCTATCGGGGCGCCCTGACATCTATTCATCACGGACAATGGGAAGCCTGTGCCGCCCTCGATCTCCCTCGCTGGTACACGATGTGGGACGTCGTGGGCCCTCAAGCCTTGCGAGTCGCCCTGCCGTCGGCGGCGAGTTATCTGATCGGCTTGATGAAAGAGACGGCCGTCGCTTCGACGATCGGGGTCATGGAACTCGCCTATCAGGGTAACCAGCTTTCGCAGCTCACTTTCCGCGGCCTGGAAGTCTTCGCCTTCGTCGGTCTTTTCTACATCCTCCTCAGCCTGCCGGTGGCCTGGTTGTCCCGGGTCGCTGATGCGCACCTCAGATCGAAGGTGGCGCGCTGATGTTTCCCAGCTATGGCGAAGTTTCAACATGGATCCCTGAACTTCTCGGCGGCCTGTCGATCAGCCTTCAAGTGACTGTGCTCAGCCTTCTGTTTGGAATTCCCCTCGGTCTTTTCCTGGCTCTGGGAGTGCTTGCGCGCAACAAGGTGCTTCGGGCGGGATCGCTATTCATTGTTGAAATCGGACGAGGTGCCCCAGCGCTCGTGCTTTTGCAGTTCATCTATTTTGGATTGCCGAGCGCCGGGCTGACGATCGAATCGTTCGCGGCGGCCGTGATCGCGCTCGCCTGGAACACCGGCGCCCATACGAGCGAGATCATCCGGGCGAGCCTGCAATCGATCGCCCATGGCCAGCGCGAAGCAGCCGAGGCGCTTGACCTGAGTCGGAAGGACGAACTGCGGTATGTCCTTTTGCCGCAAAGCTTGAGGGTCGCGCTGCCTGCTCTTCTCGGCTTCTCCATCCTCATTTTCCAGGGCACCTCGCTCTGCTTTACCATCGCGTTGCCGGAACTCGTGAGCCGCGCTTACGAAATCGGCTCCACCACATTCCGCTATTTCCCCGCCCTCATTTGTGCGGGCGCCCTGTACGCGTGCATCTCCATACCTGCCGCCCTCCTCGTCAGCCATGTCGAGAGGCGTGCAGGTGTCTTTGCTGAACGTTAACCTCTAGTGAAAGGACTTCCGGCATGCCTGCATTCAAGTCGAAGAATTATCTCCTCCTCTCCGGCATTGCCAGTCTGCTCCTGTCTGCCCAGATCGCATCCGCTGAGGATTGCAAACCGAAGCACGCCTTCAACACCATCGAGCCGGGTACGCTGACGGTGGCCGTGACGACCTATGCCCCGCACTCCTTTGTGGATGACAGTGGGAACATGAAAGGTATCGACGGCGACATCGCTGCCGAATTCGCCAAGCGCGAATGCTTGAAGGTTAAAGCTGTCGCTGTGGATCCTGCCGCCGCGATCCAGTACGTCCTTTCCGGCCAAGCCGACATTACCACCGGCGACTGGTATCGCACCGCCGAGCGGGCGAAGGTCATGAGCTTGTCTGCGCCGCTTTACACCGATCAGATGGCGATCTATTCGCGGGAAGGTTTCAACAAGGTTTCCGATCTCGAAGGTAAGAAGGTCGGCACCGTTCAGGGCTATCTCTGGGTTGCGGATCTCAAGACCGTGCTCGGTTCTTCGCTGAAGCTCTATCCGAATTCCGTCAATATGCAGCAGGATCTGTTCGCCGGCCGCATCGATGTTGCCACCGACGGCTACTCGACCGGCGTGGTCGCCGAGCAAAAGGGCGCGCTGAAGGATGTCAAGGTAGCCGTAGCAGCTTCGGATCCGCGTGTTAAGGCAACGAAGGAAGCCGCGCAGGCGGGCTTCCCGTATTCGCTGAAGGCAGAGGAATTCGGCGAAGCGCTCGATGCCGATATCTCGGAGATGCACAAGGATGGCACGATCGTCAAGATTCTCAAGTCATATGGTCTTGATGGCACGGCGGCCGACACGGGCGCTCCTCGCCTGATCCAGTGAGACGATGAACGGGGGAGGAATATCTCCCCCGTCTTTCCGCAGATTGGAGACATGATCGATGACTGTCTACACGGTCACGCGCAAGACACAGTCCTGGTATGGAGAGCAGATCGGCATTCTTATTTTGGATGCTGCCTATCCCTGCATTCCAGGCAATGTCGGCAACGCCACCACATATGATTATCCCGTTCGATTTCAGGAAGTACGCGGCGCGTCGATCGACAGGCTCCTGAACCAACGTGACCCAGCCTTGAAGGAGGCCTTCGTAGAGGCGGCAGCGGAGCTGCAGAATCGCGGCGTCAAGGCTATTACCGGCGCCTGTGGGTTCATGGCCTATTTCCAGGAAGAAGTCGCAGCGTCGGTCGATATTCCGGTCTTCCTGTCGAGCCTCATGCAGGTTCCTTTCATGCGCGCGCTTTGCGGTGGTCGCGTCGGTATTGTTACGGCAAATGCCTCGCGGCTTACGCCTCGCCATTTCGAGGCGTGCAACGTGCCGGACGACATTCCTCTGGCGATAGCAGGCATGGAAGAACAGACGGAGTTTCGGCAGGCGATCCTTGAAGAAAAGGGGACGCTAGACTCGGCTGCGATCGAGCGTGAGGTGATCGGGGTGGCCCGCCAACTGGTTGAAGCGCATCCCGACGTTCGCTCCATCCTGCTGGAGTGCAGCGATCTCCCGCCCTATGCCCACGCAGTTCAGGCTGCCACGGGGCGGCCGGTTTTCGACTTCATCACTATGATCAACTACGTTCAGCAAAGCGTCGCCCGCCGCCGCTATATCGGCAGCATGTAAAGCACCGAAGATCAGTCGGCGGTCGTCGCACGGACACCTGCTGCCGAGGTGTCGAGCTACGCCTTCGGCCAATCGAAAACCAAGTGAAAGCGGCCGAATTTAGGTGTGTCGATATGCTGAACAAGCGAAGCTGTTGCTGTGTTCATCGATCAGGTGCCGCGTCCTGCTCTTCGCCGAAAATCGGTGCGTCGGCGTCCTGTTCGAGAATCCAGTCGCGAAATAATCTGGCGCCATGCTTTTCTGGACGCTGCGCGGGCATCACGACGTGAATTGCCTGGCCGGAACGATAAACGGCATTCAGCGGATAGATCAACCGCCCCGCCTGGACATGGTCGTGGACGAGATGTTTCCAACCAAGAGCGATACCTTGTCCAAGAACGGCTGCCTCGATGGAGCCGAGCGCATCGGTGAAGACAAAATCCTGCTTGAGGCGAATGATCGGGACGGAATGGTGGATCAGCCATTCGCGCCAACCGAGGCGCATGCGATGCCGCTCCTCGAAATGCAGCAACGGATGGCTTAGCAAATCGGCGGGGGTGCCTATGGGGCCGTGCTCTCGCAGATAGCGAGGACTGCAGACTGGGATTATCTCCTCCGTCACAAAGTGCCATGATTGAACATTCGGCCACCTGCCGTTCCCGAGGCGCGCCGAAATATCGATATCCTCCTCATCCAAATCCTGATCGTCGCGGGTGCTTTCCTCTATCCGCAGCGCGATATCGGGATGCTTTGTCTTGAAGTCCGTTAGGCGCGGAAGCAGCCAAAGCTGCACGAAAGAGGCGGAGAAGGAAACCCTGACCGTGTCGTTCGAGTGTTTTGTCCGCAAGGCGGTCAGAACCATGTGTAAATGGTCGAACGCCTTCTGCGTCTCTTGGTAAAGTCTCTGGCCCTCGGCGGTCAGTTCAAGGCGGGTGTGCTCTCGCCTGAACAGTTTCAGGCCGGTTGCGTCCTCGAGGAGCTTGATGGTCTTGCTCACGGCGGGTTGGCTGACATTCAGCTCTTCGGCAGCCGCGGTGAAGCTGCGGCGGCGAGCTGCCGCCTCGAAGACGAAGAGATAGTTTGCGGAGGGTACGAGAGACCGCAGTCGGTGCATAAGTTGAAGTTATGCCGCGCCCCATTTTTTTGCAACGCCACAATCCGGCTCATCCCCGGTACCTTGGTCGGAAAGCAGGTCAGGGAGTCTCGCCATGCAAACACATGCTCGTGCCGTCGTTGTAGGAGGCGGATGCGTCGGTGCCGCCATCCTGTACGGTCTGACAAAGCGCGGCTGGTCTGATGTGGCGCTGCTGGAGCGCACACAACTGACGGCCGGCTCGACCTGGCACGCCGCCGGCCTTATCCCTTCCTATGCACGCAGCATCAATATCGGTCGCATGGTCGCTAAAACGATCGAGATCTATGAGGGATTGACGGCCGAAACCGGTCAGCAAGTCGGCTGGCACAAATGCGGCCAGCTTCGCATAGCCAACACCCGCGACCGTCTTGATGAATACAAGAGCTACATGAGCGTCGCCGCCGTGCAGGGCATCCGCGCGCAGCTCCTCTCGCCCGCGGAGGCTCGCGCGCTTTGGCCCCTGCTAGAGAACGACAAGATGCTGGGCGCTCTTTACCATCCCGACGACGGTCATATCGCGCCCGCCGATGTCACCCAGGCTATGGCCAAGGGAGCGCGCGATCGTGGCGCGAAGGTCTATCTGAACACCGAGGTGCGTGGCTTCGAGCGCCTGCCTGGCGGCGAGTGGAAGATTCTCACCGACAAGGGGGAGATAGTCTGCGAACATATTATTTCCGCCACCGGCAACTACGCCCGCCAGACCGGCGCGATGCTCGGCTTGGAAATCCCCGCGATACCGATCGTCCACCAGTACTGGAACACCGAGGCGGTACCGGAAATCGTGGAGCGCAAGCGCCAGGGCCTGCCGGAAATGCCGATCCTTCGTGACGAAGGGTTCGAAGGCTACTTGCGCGAGGAGGGCGACGGGCTGATGTTCGGCCCTTATGAAAAGACGGAGCATCTGAAACTCTTCGCGGAGGACGGCGTTCCCAAATGGTTCGGTGCCGATCTTCTGGAAGAGGATTTCGATGCCGTTTCCTGGAACTGGGAGCGCGCCATCGAACTCGTTCCCACGCTCGGCCGTGTCGGCATCAAGGCCAACGTGCGCGGCCCATTCCAGATGACCGCGGATGAGTTGCCGCTCGTCGGAGCGGCTTGGGGGTTGGAAAATGTCTGGCTCGCCGAGGGCGTTCCCGGCGGCATACTTTGGGGCGGCGCCATCGGCTACTATCTGTCGGAACGCATCGTCGAGGGCGCGAACAGCCTCGACATGTCCGAGCTCGATCCGCGCCGCTTCGGTGACTGTGCCAACAAGGAATGGACGCGGCGCAAGGTGCGCGAAAGCTGGGGTACCCATGCCGATCAGCATTATCCGGGTCAGGATATGCCTGCGGGCCGTCCTCAGAAGACAGCCCCGTCCTATGACATCCTTACGAAGCGTGGCGCAGTTTGGAGTGTACTGAACGGATGGGAAATGCCGAACTGGTTCGCTCCGGAAGGCGTCGAAGCCAAGGATCAGTACAGCTGGCGCTGGACCGAAAAGGGCAAGTATGTCGCTGAGGAGGTGCATGCCGTGCGCAGCGCTGTGGGGCTGGTCGAAATGACGCCGATGACGAAGTTCGAGGTCTCCGGCCCGGGTGCCCAAGCGTGGCTGGACGGCATTCTTGCCAACCGGTTGCCGAAGGCTGGCCGCGTCAACCTTTGTCATCACCTCACCGAGGCGGGCGGCGTGCAGGCCGAATATGTCGCCGCGCGTCTGGAGGATGGAACCTTCTACCTGATTTCCACGCCCCGGGCCGAACGCTGGAACTTCGACGACCTGTCGAAGCTTTTGCCGAAGGACGGCACCGTCCTGCTGCGCAACGTCACGAACGAACGCGGATGCTTCACCATCGTCGGCCCCAAGGCGCGTGAAGTTCTACAGACGCTCACTGAGATCGACCTCTCCAACGAAGAGTTTCCCTGGTTCGCGGTCAAGTCGGGCACGGTCGGGCTGGCGACTGACGTCCGGCTGCTGCGCGTCAACTACGAAGGCGAACTCGGCTGGGAGCTTTATCATCCGCTCCCGTATCAACGCCATCTGCTTGAAGCGTTGTTGGCTGCAGGCGAGGCGCACGGTTTGAGGCTCATTGGTCTGCAGGCGCTCGAATCGCTCAGGTTGGAGAAGTCCTACCGGGCCATGTATCGCGACATGAACCCCGAACTCACGGCCTGGGAAAGCAGACTCGACCGCTTCATTCGCCTCGACAAGGGCGAGTTCATCGGCAAGCAAGCGCTCCTGCGTCAGAAGGAGCAGGGCATCAAGCGGCGGTCCGTCACGATCGCCATCGACACCGACGGAGCCAGCTCGCTTGTCCATGAGGGTGTCTATCACGACGGCAAGCTGGTCGGACAGGTAACCTCCGGAAGCTATGCGTACACTCTGGGACACGACGTCGCCCTTGCGCTCCTTCCGGTCGAACTGGAAAGTCCTGGAACCGAACTGGAAGTAAAGCGGGTTGTGGATGCGAACGTCAAGGTTCGCGTGAAGGCTGATGGTTCGGCGGTGGAACTCGCCAACGTCAAGATGGCGATGAATCCGTTCGACGAGATCGCGGTTGAAGAGGCGATCCGGCTGAAGGAAGCCGGCAAGGCCGAGGAGATCATCGTCGTTTCGATCGGCCCGCAGCAGGCGCAGGAAACCTTGCGCACCGCGCTTGCCATGGGTGCCGACCGCGCCATCCTGGTCAAGACCGACGAACAGACCGAGCCACTCGGCGTCGCCAAGGTGCTGAAGGGCGTCGTCGACGCCGAACAGCCCGGCCTCGTCATTCTCGGCAAACAGGCGATCGACGACGATTCCAACCAGACCGGCCAGATGCTGGCGGCCCTGCTTGGCTGGGCGCAGGGCACCTTCGCCTCCAAGGTGGTGCTCGAGGGCGACAAGGCCAAGGTGACGCGCGAAGTCGATGGCGGCCTGCAGACGGTGGAGCTGAAGATGCCGGCGATCGTGACCGCCGACCTTCGCCTCAACCAGCCGCGCTATGCCTCGCTGCCTAACATCATGAAGGCCAAGAAGAAGCAGCTCGACGAGAAGAGCCCGGCCGACTACGGCGCCGACGTCAAGCCGCGGCTGAAGGTCATCAAGACCGAGGAGCCGAGCGGCCGCAAGGCAGGCGTCAAGGTCAAGAGCGTCGCCGAACTGGTCGACAAGCTCAAGAACGAAGCCGGCGTTTTGTAAGCGATCGCGAAAGGAACCACGAAAATGACAATTCTCCTCATCGCCGAACACGACAACGCCACCCTTTCCGACCAGACCGCCAAGGCGCTCTCGGCGGCCCTGCAGATCGGCTCGGACGTGCATGTGCTGGTGGCCGGCAAGGGCGCCAAGGGTGCGGCGGATGCCGCAGCCAAGCTGAAGGGTGTCACCAAGGTGCTGCTCGCCGAAGCCGACGAACTCGCCGAGCGCCTCGCCGAACCGACGGCGGCACTCGTTGTGTCGCTCGCGGGCGGCTACGACACCATCATCGCGCCGGCGACCTCGTCGGGCAAGAATGTCGCGCCGCGCGTGGCGGCCCTGCTCGATGTCGCGCAGGTCTCCGAGATCATCGAAGTCGTCTCACCCGATACGTTCAAGCGGCCGATCTATGCCGGCAACGCCATCCAGACGGTGCAGTCGACCGACGCCAAGAAGGTGATCACTGTCCGCACCGCCTCCTTCCAGGCAGCCCCCGAGGGCGGATCGGCCTCTGTCGAGGCCGTGAAGGCGGCGGCCAACCCCGGCCTCTCCACTTTCGTCGAGAACAAGCTCTCGGAGACCGACCGTCCGGAACTGACTTCGGCCAAGATCATCATATCGGGTGGTCGCGCGCTGGGCTCGGCGGAAAAGTTCCAGGAGGTCATCCTTCCGGTCGCCGACAAGCTCGGTGCCGCTGTCGGTGCTTCGCGCGCCGCAGTGGACGCCGGCTATGCGCCGAACGACTGGCAGGTCGGCCAGACCGGCAAGGTCGTCGCTCCCGATCTCTACATTGCGGTGGGCATCTCCGGCGCCATCCAGCACCTCGCCGGCATGAAGGATTCGAAGGTCATCGTCGCCATCAACAAGGACGAGGAGGCACCGATTTTCCAGGTCGCCGACTACGGCCTCGTCGGCGACCTCTTCGTCATCCTGCCGGAACTGCAAAAGGCGCT
>NZ_JBFUCU010000023.1:0-64561 GCF_056405075.1 Mesorhizobium sp. P2_A12 | reverse complement strand
TGCTTGTGCTTGACCATGGCGCTTTCGGTCCACGACGCATTGGCATCCGGCACCGCCTTCAGCGCCAGCGCCATTGCCTTGATCACCATGTCGTTGACCGACAGCTTGTAGGCCGGCACGTCACCCTTTTCGGTCTTCTTGACTGGCGCTGCCGCATTGATCTGCGTGCGCAATGCCAAGAGCGCATCGAGTTCGCAGTCGAGCGTCAGGTAGAAATGCGGGATGGTGGTCTTGGCCTCGACCAGGCGGCGCGCGATGGTCTTGCGCATATTGTCGTGCGGGACCAGTTCGTAGGAGCCTTGCTCGAACAGTTTCAGCACCTGCTCGTCCGACATCGCCTTCACCGGCGCGGCGGCAGCAGCCGGAGCCGCCGGTGCCCCTGCAGGCGCTGCCTTGGCGGCAGGCTTGACGCCGCCACCGGCAATCGCCGTATCGACATCGGCTTTCACCACGCGGCCGTGCGGGCCGGTGCCGGTCACGGCAGACACATCGACACCGGCTTCCCTGGCGATGCGGCGCGCGAGCGGCGACGCAAAGGTGCGCTCGCCAGCGGCATGGCCGTTGGCGGCCGGACCCGCTACTGCCTTAGATGCGGCCGCAGGCTCGGCCTTTGGCGCCTCAGCCTTCGGTGCTTCCGCCTTCGGAGCCTCCGTTTTCGGCGCTTCCGCTTTCGCTGGCGCAGCAGCGCCACCGCTGTTCGCAGCGGCGCCGGCGTCCTCGCCTTCGGCTGCGAGCACAGCGATCAGCGCATTGACCTTGACGCCCTCGGTGCCGGCCGGAACGACGAGCTTTGCAACCGTGCCCTCGTCGACAGCTTCGACTTCCATCGTTGCCTTGTCGGTCTCGATCTCAGCAATGACATCGCCGGGCGAAACCTTGTCGCCCTCCTTGACCAGCCACTTTGACAGATTGCCCTCTTCCATCGTGGGCGACAGGGCCGGCATGGTGATGTTGATTGGCATTTTTCCTCCTCAGTTCCGCCCGGTCAGCGAACGGTGCTGGATATTGAACTGCTCCGACATTCTGCCGCGATAGCCTTCTTCCAATGCCTGAAGCGTCTCGATTTTAGGGATGCCATCTTGTTCCAGTCTCATCCTGGCTATGTGCATGCCGACATCAGCGAGCACCATTCCCCAGTTGTGAGCGTCTGGTCCAAAGAGGTCTTGCATCGCGAAGACCGCGTCCGAACCAATCCAGACGCGAAGTATTTCATCGAATTCGCTATCCTCGACGACCACTGCGGGAACTTCGAGTTCGCGAGCCATCTCGTTAACCCCGGTACATCACTGCCTTCACCGCCTCGATGACCTCGCCGACATTGGGCAAAGCCAGCTTTTCGAGGTTCGCCGCATAGGGCATCGGCACGTCCTTGCCGGCAATGGTGATGACCGGGGCATCAAGGAAATCGAAGGCACGCTGCGACACCTGGTTGGCGATGTGATCGCCGACCGAGCTCTGCGGATATCCCTCTTCCACGACGATCAGCCGGTTGGTCTTCTTGACCGAGGCGATGACCGTGTCGAGGTCGAGCGGGCGGATGGTCCTGAGGTCGATGATCTCGGCGTCGATGCCCATGCCGCGCAACTCGGCTTCAGCCTTGACCGCATAGGTCATGCCAATGCCGAAAGAGACGATGGTGACGTCCTTGCCGGTCTTGTGGATGCGCGCCTTGCCGATCGGCAGCACGAAATCATCCAGCTTCGGCACGTCGAAGGAATGACCGTACAGGATTTCGTTCTCGAGGAAGATAACCGGGTTCGGATCGCGGATCGCAGCCTTGAGCAGACCCTTGGCGTCGGCAGCGGTGTAGGGCATCACGACCTTGAGGCCGGGAATGTGGCTATACCAGGCGGCATAGCACTGCGAATGCTGGGCTGCGACGCGAGCGGCGGCGCCGTTCGGTCCACGGAACACGATCGGCGCGCCCATCTGGCCGCCCGACATATAGAGCGTCTTGGCAGCCGAGTTGATGATCTGGTCGATCGCCTGCATGGCGAAGTTGAAGGTCATGAACTCGACGATCGGTTTCAAGCCGGCCATTGCCGCGCCGACGCCGACGCCGGCAAAGCCATGCTCGGTGATCGGCGTGTCGACGACGCGCCGAGGCCCGAATTCCTGCAGCAGTCCCTGCGTGATCTTGTAGGCGCCCTGGTATTCGGCAACCTCCTCGCCCATGACGAAGACATCGCCGTCGCGGCGCATTTCCTCGGCCATCGCATCACGCAGCGCTTCGCGCACCGTGGTCGAGACCATTTCCGTCCCGGCCGGAATATCCGGATCGGCGGCGATTTCAGTCTTCGGGGCAGCTGCGACCGGTGCTGAGGCCTCGCTTTTGGCCGCCACCGGCGCAGGCGCCGCTGTTTCAGCCTTGGGGGGCTCTTCGCCGATGCCTTCGCCGGCCTTGTCGACGTCTTCGCCGTCAACCGCGAGCACGGCGATCACTGCGTTGACCTTGACGCCTTCGGTGCCGGCAGGAACCACGATCTTGGCAAGCGTGCCTTCATCGACTGCTTCGACTTCCATCGTCGCCTTGTCGGTTTCGATCTCGGCGATGACGTCACCGGCGACGACCTTGTCGCCCTCGTTCTTCAACCACTTGGAAAGATTGCCCTCTTCCATGGTCGGCGAGAGAGCGGGCATGAGAATTTCGATCGGCATGTCCTTGCCCTCCCGTTACAATACGATATCGGTCCAGAGCTCGGACGGATCCGGCTCCGCGTCGTTCTGGGCAAATTCGGCGGCGTCCGCGACGACGTCGCGAACCTCCTTGTCGACGGTCTTCAATTCGTCCTCGGTCGCCCACTTCTTCTCGATCAGCCGCGCCTTGACCTGCTCGATCGGGTCATGCTCGGAGCGCATCTTCTGCACTTCTTCCTTCGAGCGGTACTTCGCCGGGTCGGACATCGAGTGGCCGCGATAGCGATAGGTCTGCATTTCGAGGATCAGCGGGCCGTTGCCGGCGCGGCACCATTCGGTGGCCAGATCACCAGCAGCCTTGACGGCGCGGACATCCATGCCGTCGACCTGGAGGCCGGGAATCTTGAACGATGCGCCGCGATGCGAAAAGTCCGTCTCCGCCGACGATCGCGAGACCGAGGTGCCCATGGCATAACGGTTGTTCTCGATGATGTAGATCACCGGCAGCTTCCACAGCGAGGCCATGTTGAAGCTTTCATAGACCTGGCCCTGGTTGGCCGCACCATCGCCGAAATAGGTCAGCGACACATTGTTGTTGTCGCGGTAGCGATTGGCGAAGGCCAGACCAGTGCCGAGCGACACCTGCGCGCCGACGATACCGTGGCCGCCGTAGAAATGCTTCTCCTTGGAGAACATGTGCATGGAGCCGCCCTTGCCCCGTGACAGGCCGCCACGACGTCCGGTCAATTCAGCCATGACGCCACGCGGTGAAAGCTCCATCGCCAGCATGTGCCCGTGGTCGCGATAGGCGGTGATCATCTGGTCGCCTTGGATCAGCGCCATCTTCATGCCGGTGACGACCGCTTCCTGGCCGATATAGAGATGGCAGAAACCACCGATGAAGCCCATACCGTAAAGCTGGCCTGCCTTTTCCTCGAAACGGCGGATAAGCAGCATGTGCCGATAGGCGGCAAGCTCTTCATCCTTGGTGAATTCTGCAGGCTTGGGGGCCGAAAGCCCCATCTTGCCGTCGGACTTGGATTTGGCAGGCGCTTTTCTGGCTGCGGTGGCCATGCATCACTCCCTGTTGGCGTCTCTTTGCGGACAATAGGGCAGGATCAAATCCGCCCTGGGGAGATCAGCTCCTCCCCACCGATTTTGGAGAGGCTAACACGCGTTAGAGCGTTATGCCATGCCGAAATTGCATAGCTCGCATGCGTCTAAGCGATTAAAATCATTGAAAATATTGGCTATTAACTGAAAGCTGGTTACTTCGCCGAGACCGGCAACATGATGGTGATTTCGTCAGCTTGGGACAGATTGAGCGCCTTGCGCGCCTGCTCGTCGAGCATGTCCTTCTCGATCGACCCTTCATGCATGAGCCGAACGCGCCGTTCGAGCTCCATCCGGCGTGCCTTGATCGCGTCGAGCTGACCTTGCAGCGCAACCGTCTGGGCTTCCAGCTGATATTTCGAGTTGATGCCGAATTCGCCGTGGTAGGCATGAAACCCGAAATAGGCGAGGAACGCCACGCAGAGCGAAGGAATGATCAGTCGGCCGGTGTTTCTCTGCTTGTGCTGACGCGTCCACATATCCAAGTCCTCGCGGCCGCGAACTCCTACGGCTCCCCATCTTTTTCGCCCGATTGTGCTTAACGGACGGTTACGGATGACCGGCTGCGCGAGACCGAAATGAAAAAGGGCGGGAATGCTCCCGCCCTTTCGTCGATATCCCATGCCTGGGTGTTTTTCGGATCAGCCCTTGACCACCGACTTGCCGGCATAGCTCGCCTGCTTGCCGAGCTCTTCCTCGATGCGGATCAGCTGGTTGTACTTGGCCATGCGGTCCGAGCGCGACAGCGAGCCGGTCTTGATCTGTCCGCAATTGGTGGCAACGGCGAGATCGGCGATGGTCGAATCCTCGGTTTCGCCCGAGCGGTGCGACATGACGGCGGTGTAGCCGGCCTTGTGCGCGGTCTCGACGGCGTCGAGCGTTTCCGTCAGCGAGCCGATCTGGTTGACCTTGACCAGGATCGAATTGGCAACGCCCATGCGGATCCCGTCACGCAGCCGTGCCGTGTTGGTGACGAACAGATCGTCGCCGACCAGTTGGGTCTTCTTGCCGATCAGGTCGGTCAGATACTTCCAGCCTTCCCAGTCGTCCTCGGCAAGGCCGTCCTCGATCGAGATGATCGGATAGTCGGCTGCGAGCTTGGCCAGATACTTGGCCTGGGCCTTGGGATCGCGGGTCTTCTTCTCGCCTTCATAGACGTAGTTGCCGTCCTTGAAGAACTCGGTCGCGGCGCAGTCGAGGCCGAGCGCGATCTCTTCGCCGGGCTTGAAGCCGGCCTTCTCGATCGATTCCATGATGAAGTCGAGCGCCACCGGCGCGCTCTTCAGGTTCGGGGCAAAGCCGCCCTCGTCGCCGACATTGGTGTTGTGGCCGGCATCCTTCAGCTTCTTGCGCAGCGTGTGGAAGATTTCCGAACCCCAGCGAACACCTTCGCGCAATGTCGGCGCGCCGATCGGCAGGATCATGAATTCCTGGAAGTCGATCGGGTTGTCGGCATGGGCGCCGCCATTGATGATGTTCATCATCGGCACCGGCAGGACATGCGCCTTGGTGCCACCGACATAACGGTAGAGCGGCAGGCCGGCTGCATCGGCCGCGGCCTTGGCCACGGCCAGCGAGACGCCGAGGATGGCGTTGGCGCCGAGCCGGCTCTTGTTGGGCGTGCCGTCGAGCTCGATCATGGTCTGGTCGATATGGATCTGGTTTTCGGCTTCCATGCCGCCGATGGCCTCGAACAGCTCGCCGTTCACCGCTTCGACAGCCTTGAGCACGCCCTTGCCGAGATAGCGGGCGCCGCCGTCGCGCAGTTCGACGGCCTCGTGGGCACCGGTCGAGGCGCCCGACGGCACCGCAGCGCGGCCCATCGAGCCATCTTCGAGAACGACATCGACCTCGACGGTCGGATTTCCACGGCTGTCCAGGATTTCACGCCCGACAATGTCGATGATGGCTGTCATTGCGATGTCCTCGATTGATCTGAAGAAGGGTCGCGCACGTCTTAGCCAAAGTGCCGCAAAAGGCAATCGGCCCGCTCGCAATTATTGCCGCCACGTCAGCCTAAAGCGCGTCACGCCTGAACGGATTCAGGCGCCGCATGCCGTTCTCCCAAAACCGGGGGCTACTTTGTGGCGACATGCATCAGACGATTCACGAAGCGCAAATCGCTGTCATCATAAGTCATGTGCGGCGGATGTACTTCCCGCTATGGTACGGGTGCGCGGGGCGAAACAGGAGGAGTTTCGCCATGTCCCAGTTGAGTGGTATCGTGAGTCTGTTCCTGATCGCGGCGGCGTTTCTGACGTCGTGCGACAATCAGCAATCGCCACCCAAGGCAGCAGGGCCGCTACCGGCCTTGCATGTCAGCGAATAGGCGCAGCATCGAATCCAAAAGGCCCCGTCTGAACGGGGCCTTTTGTTTCCGGGCGTCAATGCCAGTAAGGCGTGACCTTGTAATAATCATAGGACGCGTCGCGCGCCGTCTCGCCATCCGCGCCGGCCAGTTCGTTGATCGAATAGGCGGGCGCTGCCTTTAGCTGTTCCTTGGAGAACGGAACGACATAGCCGCCCTTGTCCTCGTCATAGTCGAGGCTGGCCCACGGAATGGCGTGATACTTCTCGCCGATGCCGAGAAAACCGCCGAAACCGATCACCGCGAACATGATGCCGTTCGAGGTCTTGTCGAGCATGATGTCCTCGATGCTGCCGATGCTCCTGCCCTCGGTGTTGTAGACCGACGTGCCGATGACGCGCGAAGCGGCAATGGCTTCGGTGTGGCCTGTCTGGGTTGTCATGATGTGCTCCTCATTGTCGTTGATCCATGTTTGACAATGAGGGGCGCGGGCGAAAGTTCCCGACTTTTTCGGCGGCAGCCGGTTACTCCGCGAGGATGAATGTGACCTTCATGTTGACGCGATAGGCAGCGATCTTGCCGTCCTCGACGACGATCTTCTGGTCCTGGATCCAGGCGCCTTCGACGTTCTTCAACGTCTTTGCGGCACGCGCAATCCCCTTCTCGATGGCGTCCTGAAAGCTCTTCTTCGACGATGAGGTGATTTCGGTGACGCGGGCGACAGACATGGCTTCCTCCTGCCAAAACGCTCATTTGCGAGGCGAGCGTACAGCCGGCTTATGTCTTCCACAAGCGCCGGGGCCATGGGGCCATTGTCAGTTGCCGACGCTGGAACGTCCGTGGGACGCTTCAGTGACCCTTGGCGATACGATCGAACGCCATAAGTCTTTCCAGCAGTGCCGGCATATCCTTCAGCGGCACCATGTTCGGGCCATCGGAAGAGGTCGAATTGTCCGGATCCTGGTGGGTCTCGATGAACACGCCGGCCACACCAACGGCGACAGCCGCCCGGGCCAGCGTCTCGACAAAGCGACGCTCGCCGCCCGAGGAGCCGCCCTGTCCGCCCGGCTGCTGAACCGAATGCGTGGCGTCGAAGATCACCGGTGCGCCGATCTCGGCCATGATAGGCAGAGCGCGCATGTCGGACACCAGCGTGTTGTAGCCGAACGACGCGCCGCGCTCGGTGGTCAAAACATTGGCGTTGCCGGAACCGGTGATCTTGGCCACCACGTTCTTCATGTCCCAGGGGGCCAGGAACTGCCCTTTCTTCACGTTGATCACCTTGCCGGTCCTGGCGGCGGCGACAAGCATGTCGGTCTGGCGCGACAGGAAGGCCGGAATCTGCAGGACATCGACGTGCGGCGCGACGATCGCGCACTGTTCCTCGGTGTGGACATCGGTCAGCACCGGCAGCGAAAATTCCTTGCGCAGTTCGTCGAAGACGGGAAGTGCCGCTTCCAGGCCTGCGCCGCGCGTCGCCGACAGCGAGGTGCGGTTGGCTTTGTCGTAGCTGGTCTTGTAGACGAGGCCTATTCCGAGCTTGCCGGTCAGTTCCTTCAGCGCGCCGGCCATGTCGAACGCATGCTGGCGCGATTCAAACTGGCAAGGACCAGCGATCAGCGACAAGGCCGCGTTGTTGTCGAAGACGACATTGCCGACGGTTACCGACGAATTGGGCGCCAAGGGCTTGCTCATTGGATCTCCCGGAAGATGAAAGCCGCGCCCTGTCCGGATGCCGGCTGCACGACAATATCATTGCCCGCTATATCGTGTTTGACGGAGTTGGCTGCAAGCAGCCTCGAAGTGATATCGACGCTGCGGACCGAAAAGACCACTGCTACGAAGCGAAGGTCCGTCGGCGCGCCGGCCGGCAAGCCAAAGCGTGCCGTGAAAGACGCCGGGTCAAGCACGCTCAAGGCTGAATTCGGCAAGTGAAACGCGACGCCTTGCCCACCGTCGGCCGGATCGTCCACCGCCAAGGAAATCAGCCGGCGCTGCTCGGCAGGCCGGTCGCTGACCGCCACGATTTCGACAATTCCCGTGGCGCCGTTGGCGTGCTCCTGCAAGGCAGTCCGATCCACGTTCGGCGCGTTGACCCGTTCGCAGGCAAACAGGAAAGCATCCGTAGCGTTGCTATCGGATGCAAAGGCGAGCTTGAACGATGCGATGTCGCTTCTGCCCGCCGTGTCGGTGAAAGCGCGCGAAAAGCTCAGCATGTTTCCCGCGGAGATGCCGGCTTCGACATAGCGTGCCTGGTCGGCGTCTGCGTTGCTGGTGCCCAGGACCACGGCAGAAAATCCCTCGTCGCCGTGCCTGTTGCGATAGATTCGGTCGCGCGCGACGAAAACATTGCCCTCGGCAATGGCCATCATCGCGGCCTGTTCGTCGCCGACCGCGAGCGGCTCGAGATAGGTGCCGTCAGCGAGGAAGACACAACAGTTTTCGGTCCCGAAGGGGTGAATGCCGGCCGGGGCAACCACGAAGCCAAGCGCGGTGAGCCGGGCTCGTGCCGCATCGAGGTTCTGTGTCGGCAGCACCAGATGATCGAGTGGATGAGTGCCGGCGGCTGTTATTCGGTTCATGCAGGCGCGATGTGCATCATTCCGCAAACCGGTTCAAGCCTCAATCAGGCGCCGGCCACGACATCGGCGGAATAACGCAGCTCGCGCAATGGTTTGACCTTGCTGGTCGTCTGCCCATAGAGCGGGTGCGCCTTGTAGGCGGCCAACGCCACGTCATCGGCGAACTCGGCATAGACGACCACATCGATCTCGTCCGACAGCGGGTCGACCTTTGTGTTGATGGTCACCTCGAAGAGGCTGGAATGGGGAATGTTGCCGAGCGCCTGCAGGCCGGTGCGAACGGCCTCCACATCCTCTTTGCGCCGCGCGCTGAAGAAAACGATATGCCGGATCAACCCCGCCTCCTCAATCGAAAGCGCGTCTGGCGACGCGCTTTACGTCTTTGCTTTTCTGCATGTCGCCGCCCCAAGACCGGAGCCGCCTTTGGGCGACATGCATTAAGTGCCGGGGTCTTTTGTGACGTCAGGACGGCTGCGTCAATCGACAAGGATGTCGCGGCAGCGCTTCATGAGGGATGGGCGCTAGCTCTCGCCGGTGACGGATCGCACCACGTGCGTGACACCCCTTACCGCGGTGTCGAGGTATCGGCCCTGATTGTAGAGCCCATCCCAGATCAGGAAAAAGGTGATGGCGGCAATGACGATTACATAACGCATGGCTAAAGCTATCGCACAGGCACGGCTGCAACCATAGGCGTTTTAGGCGTGTTCGGCCTTTGCTGTGTAAAAGCCGGATCCACCACAGCGAGCGCCTCCACTTGGCACAGCCCGGCTTGCAGCCTGCCTCTTGATGTTCCCCCTCATGACGTGGAAGATTGTGGCAGGGATTCACTGGGAAGCGCTGAAGCTCTGGTTGAGGGGCGCGCGCTTTCGTTCGAGCCCGCCTGTCGCCGAACCGGTCAGTTGCCGGGATCAGGCACTGGCGTTCGAACCTGGCGAATGAACCGCGAGAACCGAGGCTCGGCAATTTGCGCCGACACCGCGGAAGCCCAGGGGCGTGAGATGGCACACAAGGAACATCATGGTCTGGCGTCGAGCGACGCGGTCAGGCTGGACGAATTCAATTTCGCCGAGATCGTCAAGGGCTTGCCGGCGAAGGCGCGCATGGTGCTGTCGGCGGCGATGAACCTGCCGCGCGGATCGCTGAAGGTCAGGATGCCGGACGGACGCGCCGTGCTGGTCGGTGGCAAGGGACCGGGCCCGGACGCCGAACTGGTGCTCAAGAACTGGCGCTTGCCCGGCCGTGCCTTTTCCGGCGGCACGATCGGCCTTGCCGAATCCTACATGGACGGCGATTGGGAAAGCCCTGACGTCACCAGCTTCCTGGAGCTGTTCGTGGTCAATTCGGCCATCGGCGAACGCGTTGCTGGCGGCGCCAGCTGGCTCATCAACACCGTGCAGCGCATCCGGCACTGGTTCAACGAGAACACGCGAACCGGCTCGAAGCGCAACATTTCGGCGCATTACGATCTCGGCAACGCCTTCTACAAGGAATGGCTCGATCCGAGCATGACCTATTCCTCGGCACTCTATGCCAACGGCGCCAACGACCTCGAAAGCGCCCAGGCCGCCAAATATCGCGCACTGGCCAAGGATACGGGGATCGGACCGAAGGATCACGTGCTGGAGATCGGCTGCGGCTGGGGCGGCTTCGCCGAATTCGCGGCTCGCGAGATCGGCTGCCGTGTGACCGGGCTGACGATCAGCCGCGAGCAGCACGACTTCGCCAAGGCGCGCCTCGCCAAGGCCGGGCTTGCCGACAAGGTCGACATCAAGCTGCAGGACTATCGCGACGAAACCGGCACCTATGACCGTATCGCCTCGATCGAGATGTTCGAGGCGGTCGGCGAGAAGTACTGGCCGGTGTTCTTCAGCAAGATGAAGGCCTGCCTCAGGCCCGGCGGCACCGCAGGCCTGCAGATCATCACCATCAACGAAGCCGCCTACGACACGTATCGCGCAAGGCCGGATTTCATCCAGCGCTATGTTTTTCCGGGCGGCATGCTCCCGACGCCGTCGATCCTGAAGGCACTCGGCAACGATCATGGCCTTGCCCATCTGCGCGAGCGCGTGTTTCCGGACGACTACGCGCGCACACTCGCCGAATGGCGCCAGCGGTTCTGGGCATCATGGGAAAAGATCGTCCCGCTCGGCTTCGACGACCGCTTCAAGAAGCTCTGGGAATTCTACCTGCATTATTGCGAGGCCGGATTCCGCGCCAGCTACATCGACGTGCGCCAGGTGGTCTATAAGGCATAGGTCCACGCTGCCGTAGCCGGGCGGACCTATGCCGACGGTCAGAGAAGGATTCGGTATTTCGCAAATCCCGCCTCGCCCTCACCCGCCGGCTCGATCTTCAGCGACTTCACCTCGGCAATGAAATCCTTGGCCCTGGCGCCGGTTTCGAACACGGCGCTGGTTCCAGGCAGCGGCGCGAACGACCAGTTGCCGTCCGCCGACGGATTGATCGTGCCCTCGCTGACGATGTAGCGAACGATCACGTCGCGATTGGTGTCCGGCGCCTCGTAGATGATCTTCGAGGCATTGATGTCGGGGAAATTGCCGCCACCGCCGGCCCGGTAGTTGTTGGTCGCAACGACGAATTTCTGTTTGGGATCAATTGGCTTGCCGTCAAACATCAAGTCAACGATGCGATTGGCGCCGGCATTCGCCAGTCCCCCCTTGGCATCGTATTTCGGCGGCTGCGACAGGTCTATCTTGTAGGTAACGCCGTCGATGACGTCGAAATTGTAGGACGGGAAGTCGGTGTTGATGAGGGCCTGGTCGGCCTTGCCAGGCTCAATCCGGTTGAAGATGCCGGCTGACATTTCCAGCCATTCCTTCACCTGTGCGCCAGTGATTTCGACGGCTCGGACGGTGTTCGGGTAGAGATAGAGGTCGGCGACGTTCTTGATGGCGATGTCGCCCGCCGGCACATCGGTATAGTAGTCGGCGCCGCTGCGTCCGCCAGCCTTGAAGGGTGCCGCGGCAGACAGCAGCGGCACGTCCTTCCATTGCGTGTTCTTGAGAATATCCTTCAGGTACCAGGTCTGCGCCTGGCTGACGACCTGCACCGACGGATCGTCGGCGACCAGCGCGAAATAGGAATAGAGCGGCGCCGAGGTCTTGCCGACGGGACGCCGCACATAGGCCAGGGTTGCCTGGTGGTCCTGTTCGAGTGCCGCGATGATGCGTTTGTCGTCCGGGACGATCGGCTTGGCCTTGTTGTCGACGCGTTCGAAGATCGGCCGCGCCTCGGAGGTGGCGGAAACGACCTTCCATTTCGACCCGTCGCGCTCCAGCATCAGGTCGATCAGCCCCATATGCGAGCCCCAGAAGCCGCCCATCACAGCGGGCTTGCCCTGCAGCGTGCCCTTTTGCGTGTCGACGCCGTCCAGCGACTGGAAATCCTTCTTGCCAGGGAAGACCAGATGCTGGTGACCGGTGAACACCGCATCGATGCCGTCGACACCGGCGACGAAGAACGATGCGTTTTCCATCATGTCGCCCTGCTTCACGTCGATGCCGGAATGCGAGAGCGCAATCACGATGTCGGCGCCTTCCTCCTTCATCTGCGGCACCCAGGCCTTGGCTGCCTGGACGATGTCGCGCGTCTTGACGTTGCCCTCCAGATTCTTGAGATCCCAGACCATGATCTGCGGCGGCACGAAGCCGATGATGCCAATCCTGATCGGCTGCTCGGCGCCTGACCCGTCCTTGATCTTCTTGTCGAGGATGACATAGGGCTTGAGATAAAGCTTGTCGTCACGCGGGTTCGCGGCAAGCTCGGTGCCGCGGATCAAATTGGCGCAGACAAAGGGGAAATTGGCGCCAGCCAGCACCTTGTCCATGAACGACAGGCCGTAATTGAACTCGTGGTTGCCCAGCGTCGAGCATTCGTAGCCGAGCAGGTTCATGGCCTTCATGATCGGATGCAGGTCGCCATCCTTCATGCCCCTCTCATAGGCGATGTAGTCGCCCATCGGATTGCCCTGCAGCAGGTCGCCATTGTCGATGAGCATCGAATTGACGGCTTCCTTGCGAACTGCGTCGATCAGGGAAGCCGTGCGCGACAGGCCCATCGTGTCGTTCGCTTTGTCGGCGTAGTAATCGTAAGGCAGCACGTTCACATGGATGTCGGTGGTTTCCATGATCCGAAGATGAGCCTGGTTGGCCTGGGCGCGGGCGGAGAACGGATGCAGCATGATCAACGCTCCTGCGGCGGCGGCACCGCCAAGGAGATCGCGGCGGGAGACGGGATGGAGCAGTCGAGACATGTTTTCTCCTTTGACAAAGTGACAAGCCCTGCCCCGAAGCGAACTTGGCGCTGAAAACCATCCGAGTCCATTCAAGAAGTCGAGCGCATAACGTCGCCACTCGATCAGCAACAGATGACGTGCGGATGAACGGTCTGGGGAGACGAAGTCAGCCCTTGTCGTCGTCGCCCTGAGTGATCAGCCGCGCGCTGCGCTGGCCCGTCGCGTAGATCCATAGCCAGTTCAGTGAAACCGCAAGCCGGTTGCGAAAGCCGATCAGGAAATAGATGTGGGCTATGCCCCACAGCCACCAGGCCGCCCAGCCGGTCAGCTTGATCCAGCCGAAATCAATCACGGCGGCGCGCTTACCGATCGTGGCGAGGTCGCCGTCATGCAGGTAGCGGAACGGCCGTGGGCTGGTGTCGCCGGCAAGCCGCGCCTTTAGCGTGGCGGCAACATGGCGGCCCTGCTGCTTGGCGGCCGGAGCCACGCCGGGAACCGGCCGCCCGTCCGGCCGCAGCACATGCGCGGCATCGCCGACGACGAAAATCTCCGGGCTGCCGGGCACGCTCAAGTCAGGCTCGACGAGCACCCTGCCCGCCCGATCCGCCGCCGCGCCGAGCCACTCGGCGGCCGGCGAGGCGGCGACGCCCGCTGCCCACAGGATTGTGCCTGCCGACAAGTGCTTGTCGCCGAAGACGACGCCTTCGGCGTCGCACCGCGTAACAGCCCTGCCGAGTTCGATGGTCACACCGAGCCGCTTGAGCGCCTTCATCGCGTAGTCGGAAAGTTTCGGTACGAAATTGGCCAGGATTCGGTCACCGGCCTCGATCAGCACGACACGCGTTTGCCGTGTATCGATGTTGCGGAATTCACCGCGCAGCGTGTCATGGGCCAGTTCGACGATGGTGCCGGCAAGCTCGACGCCGGTCGGCCCGCCGCCGACGATCGCAATGGTCAGCAGCGCCTGGCGCTTGGTGGGATCGGTCTCCCGCTCGGCCTGCTCGAAGGCCAGCAGAATGCGCCGCCGAACCGTGGTGGCATCCTCCAGCGTCTTCAGGCCGGGCGCGAAAGGCTCCCATTCGTCGTGGCCGAAATAGGCGTGGCGCGCACCGGTGGCGAGCAGCAGCGTGTCGTAGGCGACAGCATTGCCATCATCGAGCAGCACGCGTTTGCCGGCGCGGTCGACGCCGAGGACATTGGCAAGCAGCGTCGTCACATCCTTGCGCTTGCGCAGGAGGTGGCGGACCGGCCATGCAATTTCGGACGTTGCCAGCGCCGTGGTCGCCACCTGGTAGAGCAGAGGCTGGAAGAGGTGATGATTACGCTTGTCGATCATGGTGATGCGGACCGGCGCACCGGCTAGCGCTCGGGTGAATTCGAGACCGCCAAAACCCGCGCCGACAACAACGACATGATGCCTGGCCTGGTTCATCTCATTCACCGCTAACGGGCAAGATTGCCTAACCTAGATGTAGGTACTTTTGTGCATCGCAGCAACGCAAGGGTGGTGCCTGAGACTCGTCGTCCTATGTCGTGAACGCACATGTCGTATCGTGTTACGAGGTATAGCGTGATCAAATACTCGATGAGGTAAAGCATGGCTAACGATCATGACGACCAAGGCCCGGCGCAATATGCCTCCCCTCCCTGCTTCATGCATGAACTAGATCCCGCGTTTCAGACACCACTAACCGATTGGACCGACGTCCGGCGCTGGCGCAAGGCCGAGCGCGAACGCCTGATCGCCGCGCGTCTCGCCGTTTCGGCCGACGCGCGAACGGTGATGTCGCAGCGCATTGCGCAAGGTCTCGACGCAATCGTCGGCGAGATCGTCGGCCGCATGGTCAGTCTCTACTGGCCGTTTCGCGGCGAGCCGGACCTGCGCCCATGGATGGCGTCCGTCAATGCGCGCGGCGGCCGCACCGCCCTGCCCGTTGTCATCGAGAAAGGTCAGCCGCTGATCTTTCGCCCCTACGCGCCGGGCGACCGACTGGAAAAAGGTGTCTGGAACATCCCGATCCCGGCCGAGGGCGATCCGGTGCTGCCCGACATCGTCATCGCGCCAATCGTCGGCATCGATCCTAGAAACTACCGCCTGGGCTATGGCGGCGGGTTCTTCGACCGCACGCTGGCGGCGATGCCGTTCAAGCCGCTGGTGATCGGCGTCGGCTACGAACTGCAGCGTATAGCCACCATCTACCCGCAGCCGCACGACATCCCGATGGATCGGATCGTCACCGAGGCCTAAGAGCCTGTTTGGAAAATGAGACCGGCTGGATTTCTGTTTCGCGGCGAAGCAGCGCAAATGTCATGTGACAAAAAATCCGACTTGGTCGATAAATAATCTGATCTTTAAGGGAACCATGCTGCTGCGTTTCGACATGCGCTCCGGGCGGATCCAACAGTGTCCGGTAGCTCCTAGGATTAGCTGCTTCGCAACGGATGATAAGATGGTCGGACGAACCATAGTGGCTGCCCTTGCAATTGCGTTTTCCTTTTCGCCTTCGCAGGCGCAACCACAGCACCGTTTACCGAGCGGCTATAAGTGGGGCCGCTGCCTGCTTACTGTTGACGGTCAGACTCGTATATCCGGAAGATGCTACTATCAAATCGAAAAGGGCGGCGATTTTAATATCCAGGGGCCTCGGCAAGTTTTTGCAGGTATCGACTATCCTGACACGCATAGTGGGGCTGGTGAAATGTCCAAAGACTACTGGGCAGTTGTATACAAGGACGGTGATCTTTGGGAAGGCTATAGCAACTCGGACGTTTCCGAAACTCACGGTGACGAACGCTGGGAAGACCTTCGCCGCGAAGGCGCATGCTATGTTGGGAAGGGCGTCCGGGTATGCCTTTGGCGTTAAGCCATTTCCGGCTTCATGCCCATCGCCGTGCGGTCAACGATCTCACGCAAGGCGAATGACGAGTTGATCTTGGTCACATGGGGCATCGCCGACAGCCATTCCTTGTGGATGCGTTCGTAATCGACGAGATCCTTGGCCGCGATGCGCAGGATATAGTCGTATTCGCCCGACATCAGGTGGCATGACAGCACATTCGGGCAGCGCTTGATCGCCGCCTCGAAATCCGACAGCGTCTTCTCGAACTGTCCTGACAGCGAAATATGCACGATCGCGGTCATCTGGTGGCCAAGGGCGGCATTGGAAAGCCGGGCGTGGTAGCCGCGGATGGTTCCGGATTTCTCCAGATTGTCGAGCCGGCGCGAACACGCCGACTGCGACAGGCCAACCTTCTCGGCCAGTGCAGCATTCGGTATCCGGCCATCCTTCTGCAAAGTCTCGAGAATGGCGATATCGATCCTGTCGAGCGGCATTTTTCGTGAATCCTGCGAATATCCCACCATTTTGCGCAACGATTATCGAAAACCGCCCGTTGGCGCAAGCGCATTCGCAAACACCTGCGCAGCGATTTGTGGTTCACTCCACCCATACAGGGAACGAGCCCAAAAAGGGCCGGATCAGGAGAAGAAAATGCGCGTCGGCTGCCCCAAGGAAATCAAGAACCACGAATATCGCGTCGGCCTCACGCCCGGCTCGGTCCGCGAATATGTCGCCCACGGCCATGAAGTGCTGGTCGAGACCGGCGCCGGCGCCGGCATCGGCGCCGATGACAATGCCTATCGCGCCGCCGGTGCGACAATCGCCAAGACGGCTGCCGATGTGTTCGCCAAGTCGGACATGATCGTCAAGGTCAAGGAGCCGCAGCCCAACGAATGGGCGCAGCTTCGCGAAGGCCAGATCCTGTACACCTATCTCCACCTGGCTCCGGATCCGGAGCAGACCAAGGGCCTGCTCGCTTCCGGTGTCACCGCGATCGCCTACGAAACCGTGACCGACGACCGTGGCGGCCTGCCGTTGCTGGCGCCGATGTCGGAAGTTGCCGGACGCCTGTCGATCCAGGCCGGCGCCACGGCGCTGCAGAAGGCCAATGGCGGCCGCGGCGTGCTGCTCGGCGGCGTGCCCGGCGTGCTGCCCGGCAAGGTCACTGTTCTCGGCGGCGGCGTCGTCGGCCTGCATGCTGCCAGGATGGCGGTGGGGCTTGGCGCCGACGTCACCATCATCGATCGCTCGATCCCGCGCCTGCGCCAGCTCGACGACCTCTTCACCGGCCGCGTGCACACCCGCTACTCGACTGTCGAAGCGCTCGAGGAAGAGTGCTTTTCGGCCGACATCGTCGTCGGCGCGGTGCTGATCCCAGGCGCCGCGGCGCCGAAGCTCGTCACGCGCGAAATGCTGTCCGGCATGAAGAAGGGTTCCGTGCTGGTCGACGTCGCCATCGACCAGGGCGGCTGCTTCGAGACCTCGCACGCCACCACCCATGCCGAGCCGACCTACGAGGTTGATGGCGTCATCCACTACTGCGTCGCCAACATGCCCGGCGCGGTGCCCGTCACGTCGGCCCACGCGCTCAACAACGCGACGCTTCATTATGGCCTGCAGCTTGCCGACAAGGGCCTGAAGGCGCTGGTCGATGACCACCATCTGCGCAATGGCCTCAATGTCCACAAGGGCAAGATCACCAACCGTGCGGTCGCCGAAGCGCTCGGCTACGAACTGGTTGAGCCGAAAGCCGTTCTCGCGGCCTGATTCTACTTCAGAACTCCTCCGTCAGCCCGCCGGTTCTTGCCGGCGGGTTTTTTCTTGGGCGTGAAGGTTTTCTTGAGCGCGAGGCTGGGCAACAAAAAAGCGGAGCCAAAGCCCCGCTTCCTCGATATCGAGATTTGCCGCCGGTTCATCCGCGGTCGGCAAATCGATCGACAATGGCTTTCTAGCGCGATTGTGCGACGGGAGTACGACAAGCCCTCGCCCAGCGTTCCAATGCCTCAGACGCGCTCGATGCGGCACTGGTAGCAATTGTTGCGCGCCGAGCGGACATGGACGTAGGCGATATCGTCGCGCTCGAACAGGGCCTCGGCTCGCGCTGCAATTGCCGCGGTCGGGATGACGCCGCCGCTGCCGTAAACGATACGATCATCCCTGCCGTAGCCGCGCACGATGTAGTCAGGGCTTTCGAGAATCTCAGGTAGCACCTCGCTCTCGGCGGCGCGGTCGCATTCGTCGGCATGCAGGAAGATCGGCCCGGTTTCGGCATAAGGCTGAAGCTCCGGGAATGGCCGGTAGGCCAAAACGAGGTAAGCGTCGGCGGCGGCGATGTTCTTCAGACAATGCCGGCAAGGCATGCCGTCGCCGTCGGATATCTTGCGCTCGGGTGTGTTTCCATAGGCGTCGGCGCCGCCGTGCTGCAATGCCCTGACATCCTGAGTTGGCAGCGCTTTGAACTGAATGGTCATGGTGGGATCTCCGGTGTTGTCGACCGGAAATTATGCCCTCAAGTTCACGCTTCCCACCCGATTCCTGCGCAGTGGCGGGTGCTTCGGATTTTAGCTGATGTCACGGCCTCATGACGCTGGCCGAGCGTTCTCCGAAAGGCAGCGGATGCACGATTTCCTTCTTTTGCGCCACCGGCGCAAAGCCGAGCTTCTGGTAGAGCGGCAAAGCCGCCGGATGATCGAGCGTGCAGGTCTGCACTGTCACCCGCTTTGGCCCGTACGACCACGCGGCTGCGATCGCCGCCCCCAGGAACCAGCGGCCGATGCCTTGCCCGGTCGCATGTTCCATCATGCCGAAATAGGCGAGCTCGACTTCTTCCGGCAGATGCGGCTTGAGGTCGAAGAAGCCGGCCGGCGCACCGTCGAGGTAGAGCACCCTGATGTCGCGGTCCTCGCGGTGGATGCCGGCCGAAAGCTCCTCGTCATCCAGCCTCAGCACGTTGACCCAGTGCCATTTGCGTCCCACCCGGTCCATCAAATAGCGGTAGAAATGCAGGGGAATGTCCTTGGTCTTCAGCAGCGCGACCTGACGGTTGTAGGGCACCGGCGGCGAGTAGGCCGGCGGCACATGCATCTCGAGGAACGTCACCGTGACATCGATGTCTTCCAGCGCGCCGTTTTCCATCGTCTTCATTCCTTGCCGGTCACGACGGGCGTGTCGGAGAGCCCACCCCACTCCGTCCATGAACCGTCGTAGAGTCTGTTGTCGGTATGGCCAAGCGTTTCCAGCGCCAGCGTCGCCACCGCGGCTGTAATGCCGGAACCACACGAGGTGATGACGGGTTTCGACAGATCGATGCCGGCCGCCTCGATCACCTTGCGCAAGCGGTCCTTCGACAGCAGCTCGCCGTTTTCCGACAGCGCCGAGTAGGGCAGATTGCGCGCGCCAGGCATATGGCCGGAGCGGATACCGGCGCGCGGCTCGGGCTCCATGCCGGCAAAGCGGCCCGGTCCACGGGCGTCGGCGATCTGGCTTTCCCCGGTATCGACGATCCGGCGCATGTCGGCGAGGCTGGCGACGCGACCGGCGTCGAAATCGGCATGAAACACACTTGGCGCGATCCTGGTCGGCTCGGCCGTTACCGGCCGGCCGGCCGCTTTCCAGCCATCGAAGCCGCCGTCCAGAATATAGGTCTGGAACACGCCCATCACTCGGAACATCCACCACGCCCGAGGCGCCGAGAAGAAGCCCGGACCATCATAGATGACGATGGTGTCGTCGGCCGAAACGCCCATCGACCCGACATATTGGGCAAAATGCTGCGGTGACGGCAGCGTATGCGGCAGCGGCGAATCCGGGTCCGAAACCGCGTCCTGGTCCAGAAATCGTGCGCCCGGAATGTGGGCCGCGCCGTACTCGCCGCGCGCATCGCGCTTTTGCGCCGGGAGATACCAGGATGCGTCGATGATCGTCAGGCCCGGCTCGCCGAGGCGCTGCTGCAGCCAATCCGCGTCGACGGTGAAAGGACTGTCCTCGGCCATTTTCTCTCCTGCTCGCCGTCTGGCGGTGATTGTCCGATTAAAGTGCGTCGCGTTGAAGCGGATTCAAGGGACGCGCTTTAAGTCTTTGTTCTCATGCATGTCGTTGACCCAACATAGAGGCCACTTTCTTGGGCGACATGCATCAGGTCGCCGGCATCGGGCCGAAGCGGATGCGGAAGCGTCTGTTTTCACGGCCCTTCTTCTCGATCTTGCCGATATGGATTTCGCCGACCTCACCAGTGCTTTTGACATGGGTGCCGCCACAGGGCTGGCTATCGACCGAAGCGTTGTCACCGATGCAGACCAGGCGGATCTTACCGGTGCCAACCGGCGGCCGGACATTCTTGGATTTCACCAGGCCCGGGTTGGCGGTCAGCTCCTCGTCGCTGATCAGCCTGGTGAAGATCGGGTGATCGGCCCGCACCAGATCCATCAGGCTCGCCGTTACGTCTTCCCTGGTGAAGCTGGCGTCGGGAATATCGAAATCGACGCGGCTGTCATCCTCGGAAACGGACGCACCCGTGATCGGGAACGGGCAGACCACAGTGAGCAGGTGGCAGGCCGCGTGCATGCGCATCAAAAGATGCCGGCGGTCCCAGTCGATCGCCAGGCTCAAGCGTTCACCGACGTCTGGAACCCTCTGCTCCAATGCCGGCACATGGATGATCTCGTCCTTGGTCTCGCCCGTAATGGTGGCGGCGATGGCGATGCGGCTGCCGTCGGCACGCTCCAGATGACCGATATCGCCCGGCTGGCCGCCCGATGTGGCGTAGAAGATCGTCCGGTCGAGAATGATGCCGCCGCGGTCGTTGACGGCAATGATTGTGGCGTCCGCGGTGCGCAGATAGGCGTCGTCGCGAAACAGCGCTTCGGTCCTGTGCGCCATCACGCGACCTTTTCGAACGGCACAGAAATCGTGCTCCGCTGCTCCATCCAGCCCGGTATCGGCAGGTTCTTCTCGCGCAGGAATTCCGGGTTGAACAGCTTCGATTGATAGCGCGTGCCATAGTCGCAAAGAACAGTCACGATGGTGTGGCCGGGGCCCAGTTCGCGCGCCAGCCGGATCGCGCCGGCAATGTTGATGCCGGTCGAGCCGCCGACGCAAAGTCCTTCTTCCTGGATTAGGTCGAAGACGATCGGCAGCGCATCCTCGTCCAGGATCTGGAACGAAAAATCCGGCGTGAAGCCATCGAGATTGGCGGTGATGCGCCCCTGCCCGATGCCTTCGGTGATCGAGCTGCCTTCGGACTTCAACTCACCGCTGGTGTAGAAACTGTAGAGCGCGGCTCCCAGCGGATCGGCCAGCGCGATCTTGACGTCCTTGCTCCTGGCCTTCAATCCGAAGGCGACGCCGGCCAGCGTTCCACCCGAACCGACTGCCGAGACAAAACCGTCGACCTTGCCGCCGGTCTGGTTCCAGATTTCCTCCGCCGTGGTGCGGATATGACCGTCACGGTTGGCGACATTGTCGAACTGGTTGGCCCAGATGGCGCCGTTCGGCTCCGTCCGCGCCATCTGCTCGGCCAGCCGCCCCGACAATTTCACGTAATTGTTGGGATTCTTGTAAGGGACCGCGGGCACCTCGATCAGCTCGGCGCCGAGCAGTCTGATGGTGTCCTTCTTTTCCTGGCTCTGCGTGTCTGGAATGACGATGACCGTGCGATATCCCAGCGCCTTTGCGACCAGCGTCAGCCCAATGCCGGTATTGCCGGCCGTTCCCTCGACGATCACACCGCCGGGCTTCAGCAGCCCGCGCTGCTCGGCGTCGCGGATGATGAACAAGCCGGCGCGATCTTTGACCGACTGGCCTGGATTCATGAACTCGGCCTTGCCCAGGATCTCGCAGCCGGTTTGTTCAGACGCTTTGTTGAGGCGGATCAGAGGCGTGTTGCCGATCGCGTCGATCACAGAACGGGGCATTCAGGATTCCTTGTGCAGCTGTGCCGAAACCGTAGAAACCCGAAGCTTCGGTTTCAAGGCAAGAATTTGTCTGGACCAGTCGCATTTGCGGCATTGTTATCGCGGCCGACGCTTCTCAATATCGCCTTCATGCGCCACAGTTCATTTCCTCACTGTGATGAAAGCACTCTTTTCATTCGATTTCTTCATCGCTAGAGCAAGGTACGAGCAAGTCGACAGGGCGCAGCATGACACTCTATCGGGCCAATCCGAAGCACGGCGTCGCCTGGATCACGGGCGGCAGCAGCGGCATTGGCCGTTCGCTGGCCAGGGATCTTGCGGCCCAGGGCTATACCGTCGCGGTGACGGCGCTCGACGACGATCCGATCGACACGCTTGTCGTCGAGACCGCGCAGATGCCGGGCAGTGTCACGGCCTTTCCCTGCGATGTCACCGACGAGCCGCGCATGGCAAGGACGGTCGCCACGATCGAGAAGGAACTCGGGCCCATCGTGCTCGCCGTCTTCAATGCGGGGAACTACATTTCGACGCCGGGTGAAAATCTTGTCGTCAACGACTTTCGCCGGTCCTTCGATGTCAACTATTTCGGCATCATCAACGGCCTGGTGCCGGTCATCCAGCGCATGCGTGTGCGGGCGCGCGGCCACGTCGTGCTGGTCGGCTCGGTCACAGCCTATTTCGGCTGGCCGACCACGGCCGCCTATGGCGGCACCAAGGCGGCGATCAACATCCTGGCCGAGTCGCTGAAATACGACTTCGACAAGATGAATGTGCGTGTCCAGGTGATCAACCCAGGCTTCATCGACACCGCTCTTACAGAGAAGAACATGCTGCCGATGCCGGGGCTGATGCCAGTCAGCCGCGCGACGCGCCGCATGGCGCGGGGCATCAAGTCCGGCGGCTTCGAAGTCACCTTCCCGCGCCGGCTGAGCTGGCCCCTGAAAGTGCTCAGCCTGCTGCCGAGGCCGTTGCGCAGTGGGGTGATCAGCCTGATGACCAGCTGGAAGGCGCGGCCGCTGCACTACGACCGCAAGCCCCAAAGCGAATAGAACGCCATCGAGATTGGCAGGCTCCCTCTCCGGGGCATGGCGTTGCCCGATAGTGACCGCCGCCATAGGTTGAGAAATTGTTCTTTGGAGTCTGCGATGGGGCGACGGATCGTGCTTGCTGTGCTTGGCCTTGTCGTTGTCCTCGCACTGGCTTTCGTGCTTGGCCCGCGCGTACCCGTCGACACCACGATCCGTTTCGATCCCTCGGTCATCGGCGACGATCCGCAGGCCTATGTGGCGAAGACAGAGGCTGCCATACCCGGAATCCGTGACGGGCTGGAGAAAGAGATCGTCTGGGCCAATCCGATGGTGCATGCCAGGACGCCGCTGTCGATCGTCTATATCCACGGCTTTTCCGCATCGAAGGGCGAGGTCCGCCCGCTGTCGGACGAGGTGGCCGACCAGCTCGACGCCAATCTGTTCTACACCCGCCTTACCGGTCACGGGCAGGACGGCGCGGCGATGACGCAAGGCAGCGTCAATGCCTGGATCAACGACTATGAGGAGGCGCTCGCCATCGGCAGGGCGATTGGCGACAAGGTGATCGTCATCTCGACCTCGACAGGCGGCTCGCTGGCGACATGGGCTGCAACGCAGCCGGGCGCATCGGACGGGGTGGCGGCGATTGCGTTCATCTCGCCGAATTTCGGCGTCAGGGCCTCCGGCGCCGAACTGCTGACCATGCCCTGGGGCAAGCAGATTGCCGAGCTCGTCGGCGGCAAGGAGCGCAGCTTTCCGACCCGCAACGCCCTGCACGAGAAATTCTGGACGCACAAATATCCGATGGCCGCGACACTGCCGATGGCGGCGCTGACGGAGCTCGCCTACGCCGCGCCGGTGGAAAAGGCGACCATACCGGCCCTCTTCATCTTCTCGGATTCCGACGAGGTAGTGCGCGAGGACCGCACCCGCGAAATCGCCGGGCGCTGGGGCGCGCCGCATGAACTGGTGCCGGTCGACGACACTGGCGATCCCGACCACCACGTCATCGCCGGCGACGCGCTGTCGCCTTCGACCACGGCCTATCTCGCGCAAAGGATCGCTGTCTGGGTCGAGGCGGTGGCCAAATAGCCTCCTGACGAAAAAGGGCGACCGAAGTATCGCTTCGGCTGCCCTTTCCTTGTCAGTCACGGCAATCAGCCAGCCTGAGCTTGGCCGACCAAAACGCTGTCAGGCTTACGCAGCCCGCGCCGCCGGACGCTTGCCGCCGAAGCGGCGCTTGTTGTTGCCCTTGAAAGGCTTGGCGCCTTCCGGCTTGCGCTCGCCAGCGAAGGCCGGCTTGTCGCCGAAGCGCTTCTTGCCGAAGCCATTGCCCTTGTTCTCGCCACCCGGCCGCCTGCCGTCACGACGACCATTGCGGTCGTTGCGGTCATTGGCGGGCTCGAAGCGCTCGTTCTTTTCAGCCGGATTGCGCAGCGGATCAGGGCTGCCGAGATGGTCGGCAACGATCGGCAGTTTGGTGCGGATGATGCGCTCGACCTGACGCAGCTTGCTGTTCTCCGAAGGATCGCACAGCGTGATGGCGATGCCGTCCATGCCGTTGCGGCCGGTCCGGCCGATGCGGTGGACATAGCTTTCGGCTTCGTCCGGCAGGTCGAAATTCACGACATGGCTGATTCCGGGCACATCGATGCCGCGCGCCGCAATGTCGGTAGCCACCAGAATGCGCACCGAGCCCTCACGGAAATCGTTCAGCGCCTTCTGACGAGCATTCTGCGACTTGTTGCCGTGAATGACGGCGGCCTTGAAGCCGTCGCGCTCGAGGTCCTTGGTCACCCTGTCGGCACCGTGCTTGGTGCGCGAAAAGATGATGACGGACTTCATCGCCTCGTCGGCGAGCATCGTCGACAGCACCTGGCGCTTCTGCTTGGTGCGGGCAAAGACGACGCCCTGCACGATCTCGGCGGCCGCGGTGCTTTGCGGCGCGACTTCGACGCGGATCGGGTTCTTCAGCAGACCCTTGGCCAGGTCGGCGATTTCATTGGGCATGGTCGCGGAGAACAGCACCGTCTGACGGTCGGGCGCAGTCGCCTTGGCGATGCGCTTGACGTCGTTGATGAAGCCCATGTCGAGCATGCGGTCGCCCTCGTCCAGCACCAGCCATTTGGTGTCGGCAAGCATGAGGTCGCCTTCGCGCACCAGATCGGTCAGGCGACCGGGCGTTGCAATCAGGATGTCGACGCCGGGCGCGACCTTCTTCACCTGGCTGAAGCGCGAGACGCCACCCAGCACAAGTGCGGTCGAGACATGCGCGCCCTTGGCGAGGATCTTGATGGTGTCCTCGATCTGCACGGCAAGTTCGCGCGTCGGCGCCAGGATCAGCGCACGGGCCGTCTTCGGCCGGCGCTTGGTGCCGAGAGCGATGATCTTCGACAGGATGGGCAGCGCGAAGGCAGCCGTCTTTCCGGAACCGGTCTGGGCGATGCCGAAAATGTCACGGCCTTCCATCTGCGGCGGGATCGCCTGCGCCTGGATCGGCTTCGGATCGGTAAAGCCGGCGGCATGGGTCGCCTTGAGCAGCGCACCCGTAATTCCCAGTGCTGCGAAACCGGAGAGTTCCCCAGTTTTATCAGCAAGCAAAGTGTTTTCGTTGGTCAAAATATTCTTCTTTCACGCGGCCCCTGGCCGCAAACATCAATGGCGGCAGGGCGCAACCTGCCGTCGGATAAATTGTCATGGAACGACAAGGCGGCGGACGGTTTCGTCCGCGCGGCTGCGCTGTCGTGCCCGCAGGCATCATGCCACGGGGCTTTTTCGCCACTTTGTGATGTACCGGAAAGGGGCCGATATACCGGAAAGAGGGAAAACAGACGCAACCAGTCTCATTTGTCGAGAAGGCCGGATTGTTCCCGGCCCAAGCGCCTATGTCGCCGCATATGGCCCAGTTCGCGGCCAAATGCAAGGGGCGTCATGCTGCAGCGCAACAAAACCATGGCGCAAGCGGTGCTTGCGCTCCCTTGCCGGCACGATTACCACGAAATACCGCTGGCTTGGGAGGTAACCGATGAAGGACGTGCTGAAGGAACTCGAGCGCCGCCGCGACATCGCCCGCATGGGTGGCGGCCAGGCCCGCATCGATGCACAGCACAAGAAGGGCAAACTCACCGCGCGCGAACGCATCGAGGTGTTTCTCGACGAGGGCTCGTTCGAGGAATTCGACATGTATGTCGAGCACCGCTCGACCGATTTCGGCATGGAGAAGACCAAGATCGCCGGCGACGGTGTGGTCACCGGCTGGGGCACCGTCAACGGCCGCCCAGTCTATCTCTTCGCCAAGGACTTCACCGTGTTCGGCGGTTCGCTGTCGGAAGCGCATGCCGAAAAGGTCATCAAGGTGCAGGAGATGGCGCTACGCAACCGCGCGCCGATCATCGGCCTCTACGATGCCGGCGGCGCGCGCATCCAGGAAGGCGTGGCCGCACTGGGCGGCTATGCCGAGATCTTTCAGCGCAACGTGCTCGCCTCCGGTGTCATTCCGCAGATTTCGCTGATCATGGGCCCTTGCGCCGGCGGCGACGTCTATTCGCCGGCGATGACCGACTTCATCTTCATGGTGCGCGACACCTCCTACATGTTCGTCACCGGACCGGATGTGGTGAAGACCGTCACCAACGAGACGGTAACCGCCGAGAGCCTCGGCGGCGCCTCCGTTCACACGACGAAATCCTCGATCGCCGACGGCGCTTACGACAATGACGTCGAGGCGCTGCTGCAGATGCGCCGGCTGGTCGACCTGCTGCCGGCCTCCAACACATCGGAGCTCCCGGAGATCGAATGCTATCAGTCGGTCACCGACCATGATCAGTCGCTCGACCGGCTGATTCCCGACAACGCCAACAAGCCGTACGACATCAAGGAGTTGATCCTTAAAGTCGCCGACGAAGGCGACTTCTTCGAGATCCAGCAGAATTTCGCCAAGAACATCGTCACCGGGTTCGGACGGGTCGAGGGCCGCACCGTCGGCTTCGTCGCCAACCAGCCGATGGTGCTGGCCGGCGTGCTCGATTCAGACGCCAGCCGCAAGGCGGCGCGTTTCGTGCGCTTCTGCGACTGCTTCTCGATCCCGATCGTCACCTTCGTCGATGTCCCCGGCTTCCTGCCCGGCACCGCTCAGGAATATGGAGGGCTGATCAAGCATGGCGCGAAACTCCTATTCGCCTATGCCGAGGCGACCGTGCCGAAGATCACCGTCATCACCCGCAAAGCCTATGGCGGCGCCTATGACGTGATGGCGTCAAAGCATCTGCGTGGCGACATGAACTATGCCTGGCCGACAGCGCAGATCGCCGTGATGGGCGCCAGGGGCGCGGTCGAGATCATCTACCGCAAGGACATCGGTGATGCTGAAAAGATTGCAGCCCATACAAAGGCTTACGAAGATCGCTTCCTGTCGCCCTTTGTCGCCGCCGAGCGCGGCTATGTCGATGAGGTGATTATGCCGCACTCGACCCGTCGCCGCATCGCGCGCGCGCTCCGGATGCTGCGCAACAAGGACATGCAGAACCCCTGGAAGAAGCACGACAACATCCCGCTGTGAGGCGCTGATGTCGCGCCTGGTCCTTTCTATGGGAACGAGCTTCGGCAGGTTTGCCATCCTGCTTTTTGCCCTGCCGCTTTTCTGCCCTGTGCTGCTGTGGCTGTTGTTGCTCGACCGAAATCCGCTCGCGGTTATCGCGGGCGGGGTTATTGCCATACCGGCCGCAATGCTGGCTTTTGTTTTGTTGATCGGAGCATTGTTCGCCGGCTTTCGATCCAGCCAGGTACAAGGCATCTCCCAGCACTCGGCTCCCAAATTGTGGGCTGTGTGGGAAGGTGTTGCTGGCAAACATCGTGCCGGCCGAACAACGATCGTGCTGAGCGACAACCTCAACGCCAGTATAGGGGAAGAGCGTCCGTTTCTCGGCCTGCTTGGTCGTCGGGTGATCTTGATGGTCGGTATTCCGTTGCTTGCGGTGACCGACGACAAGGCGTTTGCGGCGATCTTGGCCCATGAGGACGCGCATCTGAGAAACAGAGATACAAACGGCGGACTCAATCTTGCCGAACTCGACAAAAGCTTCGACTTGATCTTCGACTACGCCCCTCCGGGGAGGACCGTTTCCGGCAGTTTGTTTTACTGGTTGCTCAGTCCACTGTCATCCGCCATGGAACGCGAAGGAATACGGTTGTCACGACGGGCGGAGATCGATGCCGATCGTCATGCAGCGACGTCCGGCGATGCATACCAGGCAGCGCGTGCGCTGCTGCTGATCGGCGCAGCCGACGCGTTCTTCGAGCATCGGGTTTATGATCCACTCAAGCGTGAATTGCTTGGCACGATGGTTCCACCTCCTCCACCGCTCGATAGAGTTTTGAGGGCAGCCAAGGAACTGACGAGCCACTCCATCCTGCAAGAGTATGCTCAAAAGGCCTGGGATGCCCCAGACAACGAAAGTGCCGATCATCCGCCATGGTCCGAACGTCTGGCTGCGCTCGGATATAGCTCGGTCCCTGCGATGGAGCCGGTTTTGGTTTCAGCCCTTTCCAGCCTTTTGAGCAATGAAGTTGTTACCGAGCGCGTTCATCATTTCGATGGTGAATGGACATCGAAGGTCGCCGACCATCTTGATCGATAGATAGCCACCCGGATTGTTTCTGGGAGCGGCTACTCCTCTTCCGCCGCGCCAAATCCTGCCCCCATGGTGGCACGGACGGAACTGCCCCAGGGCGTCGCGTGGTTGTCGATGCGCATCTGGAAGATGAAATAGGTCGGCGAGCAGAAGCCGATACCCTTGATCTTACCGATGCCAGGCGTATCGGGCGGCAGCGATTGGCACATATAGTCCTCGCGGCAGAAATGATCGGCCGAACAAGCCGGCCGGTTGCCGCGGTTGACGGCGCCGCCAAGGCATTGGTCGAAATTGTTGGTGGCCACGCAGATGTCGAATTTCTTGCCGCCGACCAGCCCGCAGATCTCGTTCGGCATCGGCTTGCCGGATTTGAAGGCCGCGAAGGCGCGGTCTTTGTCGCCGCAGCCGCGATAAGCGATGCCGCCAGGCACGCCGATCTTCGGCGGACGGCAGGTGTAGGCAGTGCGCGAGACATCCTGCGCAAAGGCCGCGAACTGGCCTGATATTTTGAAGCGGTCGTTGAAAGGCTGCGTTGCGTTGCTGGCGATCGATCCGGTCAGGCAGGGATGGCCGGAAAACATGTCGGGACTGTCCTTGGGCAGCAGGCATTGCGCCAGCTTCGTCCGCACACCCGAAGCGCTGGCTAGCGGCGTGCAGATGGTGCCGCCACCGCACTGCCAGGTCTTGCCGAAGCGTGCGGCATCGTCCGGCATCAGGCACGGCATTGCCATCTCTGCCGGCGCGTAGTCAATCGCGCCGGCGTCCGTCCAGGCTGCCGGTGGTGCAAAGGAGAGCGGGCGGAAGCGGTTCGGCTCCTTGCCTTGCGCCATGGCGCGCAGCCAGGCCTGGCGGCGCGGGATCTCGGCGTGAAGATGCGGCGAAATGCCGACCTCGATGCGGTTGAGCGGCGAGGTCGTCTTGTCGTCGAGGCCGATGAAATGGAAACCGGCGGTGGAACCAGCCTGATGGCAACCCTGGCAGGCGCCATTGTCCAGCCGTTCGATGAGAGCTTCCGGCGTGCTCAGCAGTTTGAGCCCGGAATAGTCGAGCGATGCGAATTCCCCGGGCTGAAGCAGCGGCGTGAACGGGTGGTTGGCCTGCCGCGCGCTGCCGAAGGTCGACCACGAGATGACCTTCCTGGCCAGGAATTCGTCGGGGATTTCGTAGACGCCTTCGTCGACGGCCGGCAGGTTGGCGCTGACATAGGCCGCCAGCCTTGCCTTCAGCGCCGCGTCTTGCGACAGCCGTGCGGCATCCGGCGTGTTCTCCAGCGGCTTCTCGCTGACGGTACCGCCATCGATGCCGAATATCCGCATGAGATAGGCGGCCTGGCCGCCGAACTCGGTTTCCTGGCCAGAGGGAAAGCGCACCACCTGGGCGTTGAGCTCCAGCTGCTTGAAGGTCAGCCCGGCCTTCTCCAGCGGACCGCCAGTCAGCCAGCCAGCATCGACGGTCTCGTCAAGCTGTGGCGTCCAGCGTCCGGCAACGCCGACGCAGCCGCCGTCGGCATCGGGCGCCGCGCTGTAGACGGCGTTGAAATTGAACGGCAGACGCGACGCCAGCAGCTTGCCGTTTTTCCGGAAACTGTAGGCAAGGCGGTAGATGAAGCGCACCTCGCCGCAGCTCTTGTCACCCAGCACGGCGGCGAAGTCGCGACGGTCGAGCCGGTTGACGACGCTGACCAGCCGGAAGCGCGCGGCATCAGTCTTCAGCCAGCGCATGTCCATGATGCGGCCGACATTGCCGTCGGTCACCTCATAGAGCGGCCGCCCGCCGGCCTTCATGTCGGCGCGCAGTGCGGCAACATCCGATGCCACCGTGTCGACGACAGCGTGATAGGCCGGCGCCTTGTCGTAGAGGGTTTTCAGATCGCCCTCGCCCGCCGCGCCAAAAAGGCCGGCAAAGCCGTAGCCCTTGGCATCGAGCGCGGCGAGCACTGCCGGGTCGTCGACGATCGTCACCGGCTGCTCAGAGGCATTTGCGGACTGTGTCGCCAATGCCGCCATGACGATTGAGGTGAAAAGGACAGCAAGGCGTCTCATCGAAGGTCCGGTTGGCTTTCGACCAACTCACGCAACACCGGCACCAGAGCCAACGGCAGATCCTCGGCGATCAACCCTGGACCGAAGCGCTTGCCGGCCTCGGCATGGATCCAGACTGCGGCGCAGGCGGCGTGGAAGGCCCGCATGCCTTGCGCCAGCAGCGCGGCAACGATGCCTGCCAACACGTCGCCCGAACCGGCGGTGGCAAGCCAGGGCGCGCCGTTGGCGTTGATCGCCGCCCGGCCGTCCGGTGCCGCGATGACGGTGTCGGCGCCCTTGTAGACGATGACGGCATTGGCACGCACGGCGGCTGCGCGGGCCTTGGCAACCTTTGACTGCTTCTTCGATTTGGCAATGTCTGGAAAAAGCCTGGCGAATTCGCCTTCATGCGGCGTCAGCACCAGGGCCGGTGCGAAGGTTCGATGGGCGGCTTCAAAGAGAACATCTGGAGCGTCGCGAAATGAGGTGAGGCCATCGGCATCGAGCACAACACCTCCAAACAAGCCCATGCGTTCGAAATCGTAGTGGCGATCCTGCATAAGCAGCCGCAAAGCAAAATTCCGGGCTTTTTCGCCACCACCGAATCCAGGGCCGAGAACGAATGACGTGTGTTGCCTGTCATTGATGAATTCGCCTACTTCATCGATGGTGTCGGCCTTGCGCAACATGATCGACGTCAGATGCGCGGCGTTTACCTGCATGGCATCCCCAGGCGACAGCAGGGTCACCGCCCCTGCCCCGCTTCGGGCCGCGGCCATGGCCGACAGCCGCGCCGCACCCGTCGCGCTCGGTCCGCCCGAAAAAACACAGACGTGGCCGCGCTTGTACTTGTGCGTATCGATAGCCGGGCTCGGCAAATAGTGTAGCCAGAGCTCTGGTGTGTTTTCGAACGTCGCTATCTTGAGCTGGTCGACGGTCGCATCGGGGATGCCGATATCGGCTACAATGATTTCGCCACACAGGTCGCGCCCTGGCAACAAGAGGTGACCGGGCTTCTTCCGGACGAAAGTGACCGTGATATCAGCTTTGAAGTAGGCAGTGGCCAGCCCAGTTTCACCCGACACACCCGACGGCAGATCGATCGAGACCACCGGCACGCGTTCCGCGCTGCTGAGACCCGAGACGGCCGATGCACTTAGAGAAATTTTCTTCGACAACCCTGCGCCGTAGAGCGCATCCACGATGACTTCACCCTCTCTCGGGTGACAATTGCCAAGATGATTTACGGGCAAGCTGCAAGCTTCGGCAGCCAACGCCGCATCGCTGCCGGGTTTCTGCTTGCCTTCGGCCCAGACGGCCACATTGACGCCGGCCTTAGCAAGCAATTGGGCCACGACATAACCATCGCCGCCATTGTTGCCGGGACCGCACAGCACATGGACCTGTGTCGCCAAGGGATAACGCGCCAGCACAACGGCCGCGACCGCCTCGCCGGCACGACTCATCAGCCCGAAGCCATCGACCGGACCAGCGGCAATCGTCAGCCGATCGGCCTCGCTCATTTCGGCCGGGGAAAGAAGTTCGTTGCTCATGGATTGCCGATCCGCATTCGATCAAGCATTGTCCAATTTTCGATCCGAAGCAAACAAAGGGGAGTTGGCGAAATTTGCGGCCATATCGTTGGGATGAAGGCATCGCAGGCACAAAACTGCCCGCTGAATGAGCGATATGCCTAATTATTATGCGGATGCACATGCTGGCGCCCTGTCGGCTCCAGCAGCCCATGCCGCACCTGATGCAGCGAATGACGCGAATTTGCTTCCCGGTGCGGCGCGGCTTTGAAATCGTATGAGACCGCTTCAAATCCGTCCAATTGGCACAGTTCGTGCTTGATGGAGGCGCAAGCGGGGGTTCACAACCCGTTTTTTTGGCAGTGGAGGCCACTTTTTACATGAAAAAGATCGAAGCGATCATCAAGCCATTCAAGCTGGACGAAGTGAAGGAAGCGCTTCAGGAGGCCGGACTGCAAGGCATCACCGTCACCGAGGCCAAAGGCTTCGGTCGCCAGAAAGGCCATACCGAACTCTACCGCGGGGCCGAATATGTCGTCGATTTTCTGCCCAAGGTGAAGATCGAGGTCGTGCTTGGCGACGACGCGGTCGAAGGCGCGATCGAAGCCATCCGCAAGGCGGCCCAGACAGGCCGTATCGGCGACGGCAAGATCTTCGTGTCCAACATCGAGGAAGTCGTGCGAATCCGCACTGGCGAAACCGGCATGGACGCGGTCTGATCCGACCCGCCCATCCGCCTGAAAACCGTCATCATCAAAAAACGTCATCAAACAGGGATACATGACATGACGACAGCCAAAGACATCATGAAGCAGATCAAGGACAACGACGTGAAATTCGTCGACCTGCGCTTCACCGACCCGAAGGGCAAGCTGCAACACGTGACGATGGATGTCATCGAGGTCGAGGAAGACATGTTCGCTGATGGCGTCATGTTCGACGGCTCTTCGATTGCCGGCTGGAAGGCCATCAACGAGTCCGACATGGTGCTGATGCCCGATCCGGACACGGTCCACATGGACCCGTTCTTCGCGCAGTCGACCATGGTCATCCTGTGCGACATCCTCGATCCGGTTTCGGGCGAATCCTACAACCGCGATCCGCGTGGCACGGCCAAGAAGGCCGAGGCCTACATGAAGTCGGAAGGCATCGGCGACCAGATCTTCGTCGGCCCGGAAGCCGAATTCTTCGTCTTCGACGATGTGAAATACAAGGCCGACCCTTACAACACCGGCTTCAAGCTTGATTCCACCGAACTGCCGTCGAACGACGACACTGACTACGAGACCGGCAATCTCGGCCACCGTCCGCGCATAAAGGGCGGCTATTTCCCGGTGCCGCCGATCGATTCCGCGCAGGATATGCGCTCAGAAATGCTGACCGTGCTCGCCGAAATGGGCGTGCGGGTCGAAAAGCACCACCACGAGGTGGCGGCCGCCCAGCACGAACTCGGCATCAAGTTCGATACGCTCGTGCGCAACGCCGACAAGATGCTGATCTACAAGTATGTCGTGCACCAGGTCGCCAACGCCTACGGCAAGACGGCGACCTTCATGCCGAAGCCGATCTTCGGCGACAATGGTTCGGGCATGCACGTCCACCAGTCGATCTGGAAGAACGGCAAGCCGACCTTCGCCGGCAATGAATATGCCGGCCTGTCGGAAAGCTGCCTGTTCTACATTGGTGGCATCATCAAGCATGCCAAGGCGATCAACGCGTTCACCAACCCGCTGACCAACTCCTACAAGCGTCTGGTGCCGGGCTACGAAGCGCCGGTGCTGCTCGCCTATTCGGCGCGCAACCGCTCGGCATCCTGCCGCATCCCGTTCGGCTCCTCGCCCAAGTCCAAGCGCGTCGAGGTCCGCTTCCCCGATCCGGGCGCGAACCCCTACCTCGCTTTCGCCGCCATGCTGATGGCCGGTCTCGACGGCATCAAGAACAAGATCCATCCCGGCCAGCCCATGGACAAGGATCTCTACGACCTGCCGCCGAAGGAGCTGAAGAAGATCCCGACCGTCTGCGGTTCGCTGCGCGAAGCGCTGCAGAGCCTCGACAAGGATCGCGGCTTCCTGAAAGCCGGCGGCGTCTTCGACGACGATCAGATCGACAGCTACATCGAGTTGAAGATGGCTGAGGTGATGCGCTTCGAAATGACCCCGCATCCTGTCGAGTACGACATGTACTACTCGGTCTAAGATTCGATATACTATTCAAGCCCTTGAAAGAGTTCCCTCTTTCAAGGGCTTTTTGCTGCGCTCAGATAGGCCCCGCCTGTACCGACAGGTCCGCGCCCATCGCGATGGACGCCCCTTTGCCATTGAGCTTTTCGGCGTGTGTGAATGCCTGGGTTGCTGAGCCCGCGTTTCATGGGCTGGCAAAAAGAGGTCGGTCGATGTTGAACATGAAAGCCAGGAGCGAGCGGCGCACTGCCTCAGGCTACAGTGACCGCTCGTCCGGCGCCCACGCCTATGCCGCCGTTCAAGTAAACCCCGCCCGTCCGAACAGCATCGCGTGACGTAACCCCAAGAGCTTCGAATACGCATGCTGCACTGCGATCTGTCAACGCCGCCAAACCGGCTGCGGACAGCCGATTCCGCAACATGAACAGATGGTTATGGAAAGGTGCGAGGTCACGGATAGTACTCAAAATGCCAGTTTTCCGGGCTTTCTGACGGACTGCCGCTGGAAACTGGAACAATGGCAGCCGAGGCTTCGACCGGATTCGCGACCGCCTAAATTGCCTGACTTTTTCTGGGTATATTTTGCCGAGGCCCGATCCGCCGGGTAACGGCGAAAAAAGAACCCCAGCTTTCGCCGGGGTTCTTGGATGGACTTGGAAAAATCTCAGACTGTCACGGCATGGACGTGAAGTCCCGATTCGAATGATTACGCGGCTGCCGAAACCTCAGCGCTCGCCGGCACCGAGGCGATCGTCTTCAGGATCTGCGATGCGATCTGGTAGGGGTCGCCCTGGGAATTCGGGCGGCGGTCTTCCAGATAGCCCTTGTAGTCGTTCTTGATGAAGGAATGCGGGACGCGGATCGAAGCACCGCGATCGGCGATGCCATAGCTGAACCTGTTCCACGGTGCGGTCTCATGCTTGCCGGTCAAACGCTTGTCGTTGTCCGGGCCGTAGACGGCGATGTGATCCATCAGGTTCTTGTCGAAGGCTGCCATCAGCGCTTCGAAATAGGCCTTGCCGCCGACGTCGCGCATATAGGCGGTCGAGAAGTTGGCGTGCATGCCCGAGCCGTTCCAGTCGGTGTCGCCGAGCGGCTTGCAATGGTATTCGATGTCGATGCCGTATTTCTCGGTCAGGCGCTGCATCAAATAGCGGGCCATCCACATCTGGTCGGCGGCCTTTTTGGAGCCCTTGCCAAAAATCTGGAATTCCCACTGGCCCTTGGCCACTTCGGCGTTGATGCCTTCGTGGTTGATGCCGGCCGCCAGGCAGAGGTCGAGATGCTCTTCGACGATTTGGCGGGCGACGGAGCCGACGTTGGAATAGCCGACGCCGGTGTAGTACGGGCCCTGCGGTGCGGGATAGCCGCTTTCCGGGAAGCCCAGTGGGCGGCCGTCCTTGTAGAAGAAATATTCCTGCTCGAAACCGAACCAGGCGCCCTCGTCATCGAGGATGGTGGCGCGCTTGTTGGAGGCATGCGGCGTGACGCCGTCTGGCATCATGACTTCGCACATGACAAGCACGCCGTTGCTGCGGGCCGGATCCGGATAGACAGCGACCGGCTTCAGCACGCAATCGGAGCTGTGGCCTTCGGCCTGCTGTGTCGACGAGCCATCAAAGCCCCACAGCGGAAGCTGCTCGAGCGTCGGGAATTCGGCGAATTCCTTGACTTGCGTCTTGCCGCGAAGGTTGGGGACCGGGGTGTATCCATCGAGCCAAATGTACTCGAGCTTGTATTTCGTCATTCTAGCCTCTCGTTGCTTGATCACCGAACACTGGACGGCGTCGACATGCGTCTGCCACCAGCAGCCGGCCTGCCGGATCACTAAAATGCAATTCGTGTGCCACTCTTGACCTGCAGGGTGCGGCAAAATTGACGCCGGATTCCATTGAAGTTGGCAAGCCGCCTAAGCAATGCGTTGAGATCAATCACAATCGCAATTCGCACAAATAATAGGCAAATACTGATCTTTTCGTAGGCATATTGCCTAACTTGATTGCAGACCTTATCTTCGAACTAGGTTGAATCGACAAGGTTCGACAGAAGAAAGGAGCCCGACAATGGAAATCATTTCCACGCGTCCGTCGGCAAAAATTCTGATGTTCCCGGCGGCAGCGCGCGTCTCTGCCTCAAATTTGAGCGGCAAGGCTAAGTTTGCGGCAGAGCTTGCCTCACTGCGCGGTGTTCGGGCGGATTTCGGCGACGGCTGGTATCACGATGCGGCGATAGAGGACGCGAAGCAGGACCGTCAAAGCTAAGCCCCTACCCTCATCGCATGACTATCATTGAAAAACCCGGCGCGATCGCTCGCGCCGGGTTTTCGTTGACTACCGAGCAGTCGTTACTGCTTGGTGTTCAGATCGGTTCCCAGCGTGTCCCTGACGAAGATCATGCCGATGACCAGCGACATCGCGGCGATGACCACCGGGTACCACAGACCAAAGTAGATATCGCCCCTGTAGGCACTGAGTGCGAACACCGTCGCCGGCAGCAGGCCACCGAACCAGCCATTGCCGATGTGATAGGGCAACGACATGCCGGTGTAGCGGATGCGGGTCGGGAACATCTCGACCAGGATTGCGGCAATCGGGCCGTAGACCATGGTCACGAACAGGACCAGGATGAACAGGATGCCGATCGTCATCGGCCAGTTGATCCCCGCCGGGTCGGCGAACATGGCGAAAGCACCGCCGCCCGGTATATTGTAGACGGTGACCTCGGGCGCACCCGCTGCCTCGTCGGCGGTCAGCAGCTTGTCCTTGATCGCCAGATCGGTCGGGACCGTCGCCTTCTCGCCGGCGCGAATGGCGGCGGCATCGAGCTTCAGTTCCGGGTTGGCGGCGACAAACGCGTCAAGCTTCTGGTCCGGGATCTTGATCGCCGCGCGCTTCAGCGGATAGCCGCCGTCCCGCAGCGACATGTTGACGGCCTTGATGAAGGCGGCGTCCTTGGCTTTCGCCTGATCGCCTGCGGCGATGGCATCGTAGGATTCCACCGTCTCGTTGCCGATCTTGACCGACGCGGCCATCCCGGCCGCGGCCGTCGACACCACGTCATAGGGAACCGAGTTCTTGGTCAGGAACGAGGTCGCGATGTCACAAGACGTCGTGAACTTCGCCGTGCCGACCGGATTGAACTGGAACTTGCAGTCGCCGGGTGCCGCCGTCACCGTCGCACGTGTGTTCTGCTGGGCCGTGGCGAGCGCCGGATTGGCGGCCCAGGTCAATGCCTTGAACAACGGGAAGGTGCAGACGATCGCCAAGGCAAGGCCCGCCATGATGATCGGCTTGCGCCCGATCTTGTCGGAGAGCCAGCCGAAGACGACGAAGAAGATCGAGCCGAGGGCGAGCGCTATGGCGATCATGATGTTGACCGACTGCGCGTCGACCTTGAGCACGTTTTGCAGGAAGAACAGCGCGTAGAACTGGCCATTGTACCAGACCACGGCCTGACCGGCGGTGAGGCCGAGCAGCGCCAGGAGCGCGATCCGGGCATTCTTCCATTGACCAAACGCTTCCGAAAGCGGCGCTTTGGAGCCCTTGCCCTCATCCTTCATGCGCTGGAAGGTCGGCGATTCGGAGAGCGAAAGCCGGATCCAGATCGAGATGCCGAGCAGCAGGAAGGAGACGATGAACGGAATGCGCCAACCCCAGGAGGCGTAGGTTTCCTTGCTCATCGAACCCTGGACGATCAGGATGACGACCAGCGAGAGGAACAGGCCGAGCGTTGCCGTCGTCTGGATCCACGAGGTGTAGTAGCCGCGTCGGTTGTCCGGCGCATGCTCGGCGACATAGGTGGCCGCGCCGCCATATTCGCCGCCAAGCGCCAGGCCCTGCAGCATGCGCAGGATGATCAGGATGACGGGAGCCGCGATGCCCAAAGTCGCATATCCGGGCAGCAGGCCGACCAGGAAGGTCGACAGGCCCATGATCGTCATGGTGACGAGGAACGTATATTTGCGGCCGACAAGGTCGCCGATGCGGCCGAACAGCAGCGCACCGAACGGGCGCACCAGGAAGCCGGCGGCGAACGCCAGCAGCGCGAAGATATTGCGCGTCGCTTCCGGAATGGTTGGACTGAAAAAGGTCGAACCAATGAACACCGCGAGCGAGCCGTAAAGATAGAAATCATACCATTCGAAAACGGTACCCAGCGAGGAAGCGAAGATGACCTTCTTTTCCTCCCGCGTCATGCCGCGGCTGGTTCCGCCGGCGGTCGATGCCATTGCCATAGAATTGTCCTCCCGTGAGACCTTTTCCTCGATGCTGTGCCTCATTGTCCGCGTTCTCCTCCGAACACGGACTCATGCACTGCGATCACGGAAAAAATGACAGAAAGCGCGCGCCAACGTCAGGGCGTCTTTGGGATTATGACTTTGGTATTAGGTGCGCTGCGGGATGAAGCGGAGCCAGCGGCGGAGCCGTCAGCCCTTGAGCGCTTCCAATAACCCGGCGGCAGCCATCATGTCGCGCTTGCGGGCCGAGCGGCGCGCGACCGCTTCGGCGTCCTGTCCCCAATGCTCGATCTGCCAGTCCTCGTCGACATGGCCGGCGGCCCAGGCCGCCTCGGCGTCGAGTTCGCCGAAATCGACAGCCAGTGCCAGCAGCGCCGAACCGGTCAGCGAGGTCATCACATGGATGGCAGCGAGCCGCAGCGGTTCGGCACGCTGAGCAAGATGACTTCCCAGCACGGCGATCGTTTCGCGCGGCTGCTCGACATGGATGATGCCCTCGGCGAGGTTGAAGCGAGCCCCGAGGCTGCCACGCACCCAATCAAGGACTGGGTCCCAATGTTCGTTCTGCCGCTCCACCAAGCCTTGCGGCGCATCGGCGCGGTAGCAGAGCAGATCGGACGAAGCGAAACGCAGAATGTCTTCCAGCACCGCCTGCGGATCGCTGGCGACGCCGTCGATAGCAGTGTTGACGAGGCGCATCACCGGCATCGTCACCGGGTTGATGGTTTCGCCCTGCGCTGCGAACTCGTCGGCGACGAATGCAGCCGCCGCCTCGGTCGGCAGCGCCAGCAGCGCCTTGCCTGGCGTGCGCACCGGCTTGCCGTCGAGATGCACGGCAAAGCCGTCTTCCACCGGCGCCACCGCGACGGTCTTGTAGAAGCGCTTCGGCAGAGGCGTCTTCATCTGGATCTGGGCGCGGCGCACCGGATCCGGATCGGAAAGCTGCTTGCCCGCTTCGAGGTCGTTGAGGATATCACGCATAGAAAGTCTCTCTCAAACCGGCACGAGCTTGCGCGACGGCCGGTTGACGATGATCAGGCCGGCGGCAATCAGGCCAAGTGCCAGGAAGATGCGCATGGTCAGCGGCTCATTCAAGAACATGGCGCCGCACAGCACGCCGAAAACCGGCGACAGGAAGGTGAAGCTGGACAGGCCCGAGGCCGGATAGCGCCTCAGCAGCCAGAACCAAAGCACATAGGTGAAGGCAACGACGTAGACTGCCTGGAAAAGCAGAGCCAATGTCGGCAGCACGGCAGGGTCGCGGATGGGCGAACCGGCGAGCGGCAGCACCAGTATGCCGACGACTGCCGCACCGGCGAGCTGATAAAGCAGCAGCTTCTCGGCACTCGCCTCAACCAGCTTGGACCGCTTGATGAGGATGTTGGTCAAGGCCCAGAAAAATCCGGAGCCAAGGCTCAAGAGATCGCCGAACAGCATGTCCCCGCCGCCGCCAAGCTTGTCGGAAAAGACCGCGGTAAGGCCGGCAAAGGCCAGCAGCAGGCCGAGGAGCTTGCGCAAGGTGATCTGCTCACCGAGCAGGAAGTGGCCGCCGACCAACATCCAGAACGGCATTGTGTTGACCAGCAGCGTGTTGCGGGCGACGGTCGTGTGCTCCAAGCCGACATAGAGGCAGAGGAACTCGATGCCGAACAGCGCGCCAACCGCGATACCGGCGAGCAATGTCCCGTCGCGCGTGAAAAGGGCGATGCCGCGCCAGCGGCACCAGCCGAAGACACACAGGCCGCCGATGATCGAGCGCGCGATCGACAGGAAGACAGGATCGTAACCGGCGTAGGAGATCTTGGCGGCGACGTAGTTCAACCCCCAGGAGAAGGTCAGGCCGACCATGATTGCGGCGGCGGCCATGTCGACCGTGTCGCGCCGGTCGAGCGTATCGGTCGCGCCGCTCACGATCAGTCCTCCGCGCTGGCGTCGTCGAAGCCGATCAGGTTCCAGCTCTGGCGCATATGCGGCGGCATCGGCGCGGTGACATCGATCACGCCCTTGTCCGGGTGCGGAATGATGATGCGGCGCGCATGCAAATGCAGGCGGTTCTGAATGCCACCGGGGAAATCCCAGTTGGTATCGGCCTCGAAATATTTCGGGTCGCCGATGATCGGGCAGCCGATATAGGCGGCATGAACACGAAGCTGGTGCGTGCGGCCGGTGTACGGCTCCATTTCCAGCCAGGTCATCGTCTGCGCCGCCTGCTCGATGATGCGGTAGTAGGACACGGCGTGGTCGGCGCCCTTTTCGCCATGCGCGGCGACGCGCACGCGATCGCCATCGGGCGTCGGCTCCTTGATCAGCCAGGTCGATATCTTGTCCTCGCGCTTGGGCGGCACGCCCTTGACCAGCGCCCAATAGGTCTTCTTGGTCTCGCGGGCGCGAAACGCTTCCGACAGCTTCATGGCGGCAAGCCGGGTGCGGGCGACGACCAGCACGCCCGAAGTGTCGCGGTCGAGCCGGTGGACCAGCCGCGGCTTCTCGCCCTTCTGGTTGCGCCAGGCTTCCAGCATGTCGTCGACATTGCGGGTGACGCCCGATCCGCCCTGCACCGCAAGGCCCGCCGGCTTGTTGAAGACGAAGACCTTCGGATCTTCATGGATCAGCATTTTCGCCAGGACATCGGCATCGCCCTGGTTGCGGATCGAGTGACCGGTCAGCGCGCTCTCGCCCTTCTTGTCCACCTCGAGCGGCGGAACGCGCACCATCTGGCCGGGCTCGACACGCGTGTCGGCCTTGACGCGGCCGCCATCGACGCGGATCTGGCCGGAGCGCAGCAGCTTTTGCAGGTGGCCGAAGCCAAGGCCCGGGAAATGGGTCTTGAACCAGCGGTCGAGCCGCATGCCCGCCTCGCCGGCCTCCACTGTGATCTGTTCAACGCCTGCCATATGTTTGTTCGCTTATCCGTTTCCCGAGCAGGGTTCGGCCCGCTCTCGGCGCGGCAATAACACTATGAAACGGTTCTTGCGAGCCAAAGTCCCACAAACAGGGCGATAATGGCGCCAATGACGCTGGCAAGGGCATATCCAAACGCCGGCAGCGTGGCCCCCCGCTCCCACAAAGTTGCGAAATCGAGTGAAAACGCGGAAAAGGTAGTGAAGCCGCCAAATATGCCGGTGGCGACGAACAGTCTGAGTTCGTTCGATCCGCCGCGGCGCGCCAGCGTGGCTATGAACAGGCCCATGGCGAACGAGCCGACGATGTTGATGGCCATCGTCCCCCAGGGATAGTTGGGGCCGACAAGGCGCAGTGCGCCGATGTTGGTGAGGTGACGAATGCCGGCGCCGATGCCGCCGCCGACCACAACGAGAAGCAGATTGAACATGGCCGTTTACTGCCTCCACTAGCGCGGCATGGTCAATCCCCTGAAGGTGAAGACGATGCGGTTGGGACCGCGCAGACAATCGAGCGCGAACCACCTTTCGCGCCCGTCGTCGAGTTGCTCAGAGGTCGTCAACCTGATCGTCACCAGTCAGGCGTTGTCCAGCCTGGGTATTTTTTCCTGAATTCACTGTAAAGGGCATCGAGTTCCGTTTTGCTGACGGAGCGCACCTGTTCATAGAGGTAGCCCTTGACGCCGTCGGACAGCTGGTATGTCGCAATGCGCTTATAGGCGGCGCCGATACCTTTCCCTTCGACAATATCCTGGTCCGGTATCGTGACACAGATCTGCGCACCCGATTGCAAATGGGTAACAGGAGGGTCGGTTACGACGACATATCTCGATTTCAACGCCTCCGGTGCGAATTGATCGCGACTATCAACCTGGCAAGACCATCCGACACGAGGGTAAAGGTCCATATCCATTTCAAACAACAGCGAACTATTCATGACCGCGCCTGAGGCAAACACCGAGAAGCGGTCCTCGCGCCGCATTTCCCTAACAAGATCGTCGATGAGGCGCCTGTATTCGGGCAGATTGTCGAGGTGAAGAGGAAGCGTATCTTCCCTGGCAAAAACATAGCCGATCGGTGACAGCAACTGGCGGCCGATTGGGAAAAAGGTACCCAAATACGCAAAACAGGCGACAACAGCTATGACGACGGTTGACCATCGAGATTTCAGCGCCGGCATCGAAACGATCGCAACGATTGCCTGGGCATATGCAGGAAAGAGCCAAAGAAACATTGGCATCGAATGATGACGGTCCGGATCCTGCGTCCGGGTGAAGAGGAAGAAGGTGAGTACCGAGGCGAGAGCACAGAACAAAGCGAAACTGTTGCGGCGTATAATGGAGATATAAAGGCCCACTATGATCAACAGCCAGGTCACATAGCTGAGCCGCGCTCCTACCTGGTCGATCTGCGAAACGAAGTTGGTTTTGTATCCGCTGTAAAGGTCACCGTAGCTGGTTCCCAGAATCTTGAGGATCAGGGGTTGCTGGAAGGCCAATGCGGCTCCGGCAATCACGAAAAGCGCGCACACGCCCCCTAATGCGGCGTTCCGGAATGCCGCGAAGTCGCGGTCTTTTGCGACCTGCAACAAACAAAAGAAGGCTGCAGAAAGTGCGATCCCTATGACAGCAAATGCATACCAACGGCGCAGCATGAACGCCAACCACAGGCATATGCCGATGCGTATTCCGTTGATCACCGGTTCGCGGGTCAGGAGCTTCGATTTCCAGAGACAATAGGTTGCCGCAGAAAGCGCGAGGCAACCGGCAATATCCGGCAATCCACGAAGCGTCGCCGACCAGAACGGCGTGTAGAGAAAGGCCGCGATCCACACGACAAACCAGCTTCGGGGCGAAGGAGTATCGGAGACCGCCTCCAGGTAGCTCATTCGTCCTATGAAAAGAGCGGTCGGGACCAGGTAAACGATGACTATTCCAGCGATAAAGGAAAGCCTTGAACCGCCGAAAAACATGTGAAACGGCATAAGCGGCACCAGAATTGCCGCACTGTAGTCATCCCTCGCGACAGAGGCCCTCAATTGGCTCAGCCACTCGATCGGGCTCTCGGCCAGGAGTGAGCCATACTGGTCAAACCCATTGAAGTAAGCGGCAAAATCCCAATAGTAGACGGGCTCCTCAAGCCATACGTATGTCGCGGCGAAAGCAACGCCCAACAACGCGGTACATATGTAGATTTTTAGCCAGAATCCGAGGGTTTCGTTCTTCGTCACTTGAGGCCGCCAAGGAAGGGAAGAGACAGGACTGTCGAGGCAAACCGGGACTCCCGCCGATGCAGCAAGGAAGCCGTTTCGGCAAACAGGAACCCCACGCGATTCGTATCAGGAACTGTTGAGAGCTTGGCGGGATGTATACTTGAACGCATGGCCATCGCAAGCATTCAGAACGCCCTCAAAAGACACCGGGCGGAACAGCGATGACGGGGCGGTGGATGAGTGGCGCGTCAAAAGCGCCTCAATGCCGCCGGCAGGGCCGGCAGCATTGACGATTTCAGGCTCAGGTCGTCCCGACCTTCTTCGGCTTGGTCGAACCGATCATCTTCCAGTTCTTGTAGAACATCGAGTTGATGCGCTCGACACTCACCGAGACGACGGCGAGCATGCCCGCGATCAGCCCGGGAACCGGGGATGGTCTGATAATGTCCATGAACACGCAGTAGCGGCGGCCATCATATTCATTGACCGAGCGATGCAGCAGCGTGTCGTCGAAGATGAACAGCGGGTTGTCGTACCAGTAGTTCTTGACGTTGCCGCACTCGACGAAAATCTCCGATTTCACTGGGATCAGATTGTAGAGAATCCGCAGGCTGAGCCGCAGCGGGCCGAAGTGCCATGAGGTCGATTCGCGCTTGCTGAAGACGGAAACTGCGATGGTCTTGATGTATTTGAAGTCCTTGTTGAACTCGGCGACGTTGTCGATCTTGTGCTTGCCGTACCACTGATAGACGTACATGCCGCGCCGGCCGGCGCCGAAATTGGCGTCGATGTCGGCTATGATCTCGTCCTTGCGCGCCTTGAAGATGTCCAGGACCTCATTGACCTCGCGCTGATAGTCAGCGGGGAACTGTTCCAGTTTCCAGACGCCGGGATTGCGGTAGCACAAGAGATCGACCAACAGGTTGAAAGGCGAAAGCAGCCAGGTGAACAGGCCGTTGCCGAGGAAATAGCCTGAGAACAGCGACAGGTCCTTGCGGTCATTGCGCAGGACATCGATGAGGCCGAGGACGATAAAGACCGATGTCAGGATCGGGATGAAGTAAAAGCCAAGGGCGAGAAGCGGGATGGCAATGGCGAATTTGCGAAGGGTTTTGCGAAGGGTTCTTGTCATTTTTCCACGCGCGAAGCGCGATCCTGTTGCGAATGAGGTGCCAAAATCATGGCAACGACCACCGCCCGGCCGTGCGCCTTGATAAGGTTTTTTGGGTCACCACACAACGGCCGTGGTATCGCGGCCGGCTGGCTGCCTTGTGAAGCCTTCCGGATTTCGGTCAATGCACCGCCGGCAGGCCAAGCTCGTCCCATTTTTCCCTGGGGACCAGATCGCCAACCAGGAATTCGAAGCCGACGACGCTTTCGCCGTCCCCAGCCAGTTGGCATCTGAACCTCAAGCTATACCAGTTTCTGCGACTGCGGAAAGCCGCGCCATTCGCGGCGATGGTGGTTCCAGTGATTTCTTCCTCCGCCGTCGCGTAGGGCACGACCCGCTCAGGCTGAAAATCCGTGCGCCATTTGCGGATCTGATCCATGGCTTCGAGATTGCACAGCTGAACCATGCGCTCGTCGGAAGCGAAGGTGGCGAGATCGGCGCGCGCCTGCCGGCTGCGCGGATCGGCCAGCGTCTTGGCCGACAGCATTTCGGTCGGCCGGATCATGGCAGGCGCGGCGGGCGGTTGCGGTCTGGGCGGGCTCGAAGCGGGCGGAGGCGCCGCTGCAGGTGCCTCGGGCAGTGCCGGCGTCACGGGAGCAGGCGGTGGCCTGGTCGCCGCTTCGAACTGTTGCGGCGTCAGGATATCGACCGACACCCGCTCCTCCTCCAGCCGCTTGGGCCGCTTCGGCAACGGCATCAGGGCCAGCGTCGCAGCCAGCAGCGTGTGCAGAACGACCGAAGCGGAGATGCCCCAAGGCGAAGCCTGGTTTGGAAGCGTGACGACTGGGCCACGCAAGCCCGCTATTCCCGCTCTTTGCGCAGCTTCGCCCAATAGTCGAGCCGCTTTCTGATGTCACGCTCGAAGCCGCGCTCTGGCGGATCATAAAAGGTCTGCCGGCCCATCTTCTCGGGAAAATAGTCCTGGCCCGAAAAGGCATCCGGCTCGTCGTGGTCGTAGCGATAGCCGGCGCCGTAATCCTCCTCTTTCATCAGCTTGGTCGGCGCGTTGAGGATGTGCTTCGGCGGCAGCAGCGAGCCATGCTCCTTCGCCGCACGCGTGGCTGCCTTGAAGGCGGTGTAGACGGCATTGGATTTGGGCGCGGTGGCGAGATAGAGGGTGGCCTCGGCAAAGGCGAGTTCGCCCTCGGGCGAGCCGAGATAGTCGTAGGCGTCCTTGGCGGCATTGGCGACGACAAGCGCCTGCGGGTCGGCAAGGCCGATGTCTTCCATGGCCATGCGCACCAGCCGGCGGCCGAGATAGAGCGGATCCTCGCCGGCATCGAACATGCGCGCCAGATAATAGAGCGCGGCGTCGGGATCCGAACCGCGCACCGATTTGTGCAGCGCCGAGATCAGATTGTAGTGGCCGTCCTGGCCCTTGTCGTAGATCGGCGCGCGGCGCTGGACGATGCGCTGCAGACCTTCGGGGTTGAAGATCTCGCCTGGCTTTGCAGCCCGCCACACCTCTTCAGCAAGCGTCAGCGAGGCACGGCCATCGCCATCGCTCATGCGAATGAGCATCGCCCTCGCCTCGTCGTCGAGCGGCAGCGCCCTGCCCTCGGTCTCCTCGGCTCGCGCCATCAGCTTGGCGATGCTTTCCTCGCCCAATGAGTGGAAGACCAGCACACGCGCGCGCGACAACAGAGCCGCGTTCAGTTCGAAGGACGGGTTTTCGGTGGTGGCACCGACCAGCACGACCGTGCCGTCCTCCATGACAGGGAGAAAGGAATCCTGCTGGGCGCGGTTGAAGCGATGGATCTCGTCAACGAACAACAAGGTCTGGCGACCGTTGGTGCGGCGCAGCTTGGCGGCTTCGAACACTTTTTTCAGGTCGGCGACGCCGGAAAACACCGCCGATATCTGCTCGAAGGCAAGGCTGGTTTCGCCGGCAAGCAACCGCGCTACAGTGGTCTTGCCAGTGCCGGGCGGTCCCCAGAAGATCATCGAGCCAAGTGAGCCGGAACCAATCAGCCGGGTCAGCGCCCCATCAGGGCCGGTCAGATGCTCCTGGCCGACGACCTCGCCGAGGTTTTTCGGCCGCAGCCTGTCGGCGAGCGGCCGCCCGGGCGACGCCTTTTCCGGTTCATCGACGCTGAACAGATCGGCCATGCACTTCTTTTTGGTTGGAGCATGAACCCGAAGGGACGTGCTTTAATAACGCAACACCTGACGCAGTATCTGCCCGCCGCGCTCGACGGTAAAGCGCCACCAGCGCGTATCCGCCTGGGCGGCCTGCTCCAGGGTCGCCGCGGTATCGATGGTAGTGCCGTTCACCTCGCGCACGATGTCGCCCGGCTGGAAACCGAAATCGGCGGCCGGCGAGTCGCGGTTGATGTCGACCACGGTGACGCCCTTGATATCAGTGCGCAGACCAAGCTTCTGGGCGAGCCGGGGCGACAGTTCGGCGACCTTGGCGCCCGAGAACGGGCTGCGGCCGTGCAGCGTCACTTCAGCCGCCTTCATGCCCTCGGGAGCGCGCTCCAGCGCAATGTCCATCGCCGCCTGCTGGCCTTTGGTCAGAACCGCGAAATTGGCGGTGGTGCCGATCGACAGCGTCGCCATCCGGTAATCCAGCGCTTCGATGCTCTCGACCGGCTTGCCGTTGAGCTGCATCACGACGTCGCCAGGCTTGAGCCCCGCCTTGGCGGCCGGACCGGTCGCCTCGACCGACGAGACCAAAGCACCGGTCGGCTTCTCCATGCCGAGCGATTCGGCAATCTGCGGCGTCACCGCTTCGAACTCGGCACCGATATAGGGCCGTTCGAAGAAGTCGAGCCCGGCCTTGGCCGCATCGGCGAAGGCGCGCACCATGTTTGCGGGGATGGCAAAGCCGATGCCGATCGAGCCGCCGCTGCGGCTGTAGATCGCCGTGTTGATGCCGACCAGCTGGCCGCCCATGTTGATCAGCGCACCTCCCGAATTGCCGGGATTGATGGCGGCGTCGGTCTGGATGAAGAAGCTTGAATCGGCGACGCCAATATGGCTGCGGGCAAGTGCCGAAACGATGCCGCTGGTGGTGGTCTGGCCGACACCGAAAGGATTGCCGATGGCCAGTACCAGATCGCCGACCTCGAGCGCGTCGGAATCGCCGATGGCGATGACCGGAAACGGCTTGTCCGAGGTGATCTTGAGCACCGCAAGGTCGAGTGTCTCGTCTTTCAGCATCACCTTGCTGTCGAACTCACGCCCGTCCGCGGTCGCCACCTTGACCTGGTCGGCATCCTTGATGACGTGGTAATTGGTGACCACGATGCCGGTCGGATCGACCAGCACGCCGGAGCCCAGGGAAGACTGGGCGCGCGGCTGCGAGCGGCCGAAGAATTCCTCGAAGAACGGATCACCGTCGAAGGGCGACGTCACCTTGGCGGTCTGCGACGCATAGACGTTGACCACGGCCGGCGCCGTCTGCTTGACCAGCGGGGCGAACGACAGTTGCACCTCTTCGCGGCCGAACGGCACGCGCTTGTCGGGACCGGATGTAGAATTCTCGCCTTCGACGCCATGCAAGAGGTCGGTCAGCACGTCGGACAGGCCAGGATCGGTCTTGGTCTCTTCGGCCAATGCCTGCCTGGCCACCGGTGCGGCTGCGAACGCCATCATGGCGAAGAGCAGGACAAGGGACAGTCGGTTGGCGCGCATTCACGAATCCTCCAAGGCGAGTTCGGGGGCATTGTCCCGACGATTGTGCAAAATGAAAGGCTAAGCCGCTGAAATCCGATTATTTTATGCAGCAAAGCAGCTATAGGTAGACCTGAACCTGAAAACCCTCGTCGGCCCTCATGAAAAGACAGTTCGTTTCATTCCGTGACTTTTTGAGGACCGGCAAACTGGGCCCGGTCTTCCATGGCATGAAAATGATCGAGATCGCCGACGTGCTCGGTACACCTGATCACTCCGATCCAGATTATTGGACTTTCGGAAAGCTCGAGATTTCCTTTGATGACGAGGCGCCGTGCCAGATGAACTGGTTTCAAATCGAAGAAGCCGGTTCCCTCGAAGGCGATTTCGAGATTCTTACCGAGACCCTTGCGCTTTCGTTAGATGGCTTCAATGGAAACACGAAGCCATCGGAATTCCTGGCTGCGGCCTTGTGGCCGCCAGAAGAGGTCATGGTCTTCTATACCTCGGCCGGCGGCGATATCGAGCTGAACATATGTGCCGGTCCCATCCAGATTCATTTCCGGGTTGATGCGGATTTCATCGAAGATCAGGACATCGGAGAATATCTGAACAGCGCTACGGCTTCCCAATTGATCAGCGATATCGACCGTCGAACGGCAGTAGACAGCATCTACTCCTACCCGCATCCGGCGGTTCAACAGATTTCACAAGCGATCGATTGGAAGCCGATTGGCGGTCGAGACTATCTCGATCTTGCCCGGTAAGGGACAGAGCCCTTCAACAACAAAAAAGGGGCCCGCAGGCCCCTTCGAATTCATTCCGGAAACCAAGCCTTATGCGGCTGCGGCGTCCGCGTCGGTGCCTTCGGCTTCGATGCGTGCGCGGTCGCCGGCGCCCTTGGCCGAGGTGTCGCGATCGACGAACTCGATGACCGCCATGGCGGCATTGTCGCCGTGACGGAAGCCCGCCTTCATGATGCGCAGGTAGCCGCCGTTGCGGGTGGCATAGCGCGGGGCAATGGTGTCGAACAGGCGCTTGACGACGCCTTCGTTGCCGATCTGTGCGATCACCTGGCGGCGGGCGTGCAGGTCGCCGCGCTTGCCGAGCGTCACCAGCTTCTCGACGATCGGACGCAGATCCTTCGCCTTCGGCAGGGTGGTGACGATCTGCTCGTGCTCGAGCAGCGACACGGCCAGGTTGGCGAACATCGACTTGCGGTGGCTTATGCTGCGGGCGAACCGGCGGCCCTTAAATCCGTGGCGCATGGCTCTTCTCCTTCATTGCGGGTTCAGAGGCAACGCCTCAATATTGATCTTCGTAACGCTTGGCGAGGTCTTCGATGTTTTCCGGCGGCCAGTCCGGCACTTCCATGCCGAGGTGCAGGCCCATTGCCGCCAGGACTTCCTTGATCTCGTTCAGCGACTTGCGGCCGAAGTTCGGGGTGCGCAGCATCTCGGCTTCGGTCTTCTGGATCAGGTCGCCGATATAGACGATGTTGTCGTTCTTCAGGCAGTTGGCCGAACGCACCGAAAGCTCGAGCTCGTCGACCTTCTTGAGCAGCGCCGGATTGAAGGCGAGCTCGGTGACGGCTTCGGCGGCGACTTCCTTCTGCGGCTCGTCGAAGTTGACGAACAGGCCGAGCTGGTCCTGCAGGATGCGGGCAGCGAAAGCCACCGCGTCCTCGCCGGTGATCGAACCGTCGGTCTCGATCGTCATGGTCAGCTTGTCATAGTCGAGAACCTGGCCCTCGCGGGTGTTCTCGACCTTGTAGGAGACCTTCTTGACCGGCGAATACAGGCTGTCGACCGGGATCAGGCCGATCGGCGCGTCTTCGGCGCGGTTGCGGTCGGCCGGCACGTAACCCTTGCCGGTGTCAACGGTGAATTCCATGCGGATTTCAGCGCCTTCGTCCAGCGTGCAGATGACGTGGTCGGGGTTGAGGATTTCGACGTCGCCAACCGTCTGGATGTCGCCGGCGAGAACCGCACCCGGTCCCTGCTTGCGCACGACCATGCGCTTGGGGCCATCGCCTTCCATGCGGATGGCGATTTCCTTGATGTTCAAGACGATGTCGGTCACGTCCTCGCGCACACCGGCGATGGACGAGAATTCATGCAGAACGCCGTCGATCTGCACGGCGGTAACAGCCGCACCGCGCAGCGAAGACAGAAGCACGCGGCGCAGCGCGTTGCCGAGCGTCAGGCCAAAGCCACGCTCGAGCGGCTCGGCGACCAACGTGGTCAGCGTCTTCTTCTTCGACGAGAACTCGATCTTGTTCGGCTTGATCAGTTCCTGCCAATTTTTCTGGATCATGATGCTTTCCTTCCGTTGACCCGCCACCATCCAATCGTGGCGGGCGACCTGGAATGCCGTGGAGGAGCGCCCCAAGGGGCGCTCGCGCGGCGTTCGGTAATTTTTTAGACGCGGCGCTTCTTGCGCGGGCGGCAGCCATTGTGCGGGATCGGCGTCACATCACGGATCGAGGTGATGGTGAAGCCGGCCGCCTGCAGGGCGCGCAGTGCCGATTCACGACCGGAGCCTGGTCCGCAGACCTCGACTTCGAGCATGCGCATGCCGTGTTCCTGGGCCTTCTTGGCAACGTCCTCGGCAGCCATCTGGGCAGCGAACGGGGTCGACTTGCGCGAACCCTTGAAGCCCTGGGCACCGGCCGACGACCAGGCAATCGAATTGCCCTGTGCGTCGGTGATGGTGATCATCGTGTTGTTGAAGGTCGAATTGACGTGGGCAACGCCCGACGAGATGTTCTTGCGTTCGCGACGGCGAACACGAGCGGCTTCCTTGGCCATGATAGTCCTTTCAGTTGATCTCTACACCGCCGTAATGCCAGCGGCTCCACCTTGCAAAAGCGAGTGGGGAGTAGCGAATAGTGGGTAGAAACCTATTCGCTACGAGCCAATCGCTGTTCGCTCAATTACTTCTTCTTGCCGGCGATCGACTTGGCCGGGCCCTTGCGGGTGCGCGCATTGGTATGCGTGCGCTGGCCGCGAACCGGCAGCGAGCGGCGGTGACGCAGGCCGCGGTAGCAGCCGAGGTCCATCAGCCGCTTGATGTTCATCGAGACTTCGCGGCGTAGATCGCCCTCGACCTGGTAGTCGCGGTCGATGGTTTCGCGGATCTGCAGCACTTCCGCGTCGGTGAGCTGGTTGACGCGACGCTCGGCCGGGATGCCGACCTTGTCGACAATCTCCTGGGCAAACTTCTTGCCAATGCCGTGAATGTACTGAAGCGCAATGACGACGCGCTTGTTGGTCGGAATGTTGACGCCGGCTATACGAGCCATATTCTTCTCTTCTCCATGTGGGCCGGACGAACCGGCGCTATCTTAAGTTTGCCCCGCGTCCGGTGGAGGCCGGCCCATGCGGGAGTTTCCAGTTCAAAGCGGCTGCCTTGCCCTTGCGGACAAGCAAACCCGATGCCTGATAGGAAGACGGGCCGCCATACCGCAGCGAACCGCTCCCGTCAAGTCCAATCGTTTAAATTCCCCGCGTTGCGTCCCTGAGCACCGCTTCGATCTGTCCCGTCACGGCATCGATATCGGCCATGCCGTCGACGCTGCGGAGCTTGCCCTTGGCATAATAGTAGCCAATCAGCGGCGCCGTCTTCTTGTAGTATTCCCTCAGACGCTCCTCGAACACGGTCGGATTGTCGTCCTTGCGCACGGGCTGGCCGGCGGCTTGTGCTTCGTTGGCCCGCTTGACGATACGACCAACCAGCGCCTTGTCGTCGACGACAAGTTCAATGACCGCATCGAGGCCCTGCGAGCGATCCGAAAGCATCTGCTCAACCGCGTCCGCCTGCACCAGGGTCCGCGGATATCCGTCGAGGATGAAACCCTTCGCGCAATCCGGCTGATCGATACGTTCGGCGACGATGGCGTTGACGATGGCGTCGGAAACCAGTTCACCGGCATCCATCACCGCCTTGGCGCGTTTGCCGACTTCGGTGCCAGCCTGGACTGCAGCACGCAGCATGTCGCCCGTCGAGAGCTGGGGTATGCCGTGTTTTTCTACCAGTCTTTGTGCTTGTGTCCCCTTGCCCGCCCCTGGCGGCCCAAGCAATATCAACCTCATCTGGCTTTCTTCCCCCCGCGCAGCTTCGACTTCTTGATCAGGCCTTCATACTGGTGCGCGATCAGGTGGCCCTGAATCTGCGCAACCGTATCGAGCGTGACACTGACCACGATCAGAAGCGATGTGCCACCAAGGTAGAATGGTACGCCAGTCGCCGAGATCAGGAACTCCGGCAGCAAGCACACCAGCACCAGATAGATGGCGCCGACGACGGTGATGCGGGTGAGAACGTAGTCGATGTAATCGGCGGTGCGCTCGCCCGGACGATAGCCCGGGATGAAGCCCGAATGCTTCTTTAGCTGATCGGCGGTGTCCTTCGGGTTGAAGACAATCGCAGTGTAGAAGAAGGCGAAGAACACGATCATCGCCGCGTAGAATGCCATGTAGAGCGGCTGGCCGTGGCCGAGCGACGCCAGCACGGTGCTGGCCCAGGCCGGCATGTTGGTCGTCTGCGAGAAGCCGGCGACGGTGGCCGGCAGCAACAGCAGCGACGACGCGAAGATCGGCGGAATGACGCCTGACGTGTTGAGCTTCAGCGGCAGATGCGAGGTATCGCCCTGGAACATGCGGTTGCCGACCTGGCGCTTCGGATACTGGATCAGCAAGCGGCGCTGGGCGCGCTCGAAGAACACGATCAATGCGATGACGACGATGGCCAGGACGATGATCGCCAGGATCAGGCCGGTCGACAGCGCGCCGGTGCGGCCAAGCTCCAGCGTGCCGGAGATGGCATGCGGCAGGCCGGCGACGATACCGGAGAAGATGATCAGCGAGATGCCGTTGCCGATGCCGCGGGCGGTGATCTGTTCGCCCAGCCACATCAGGAACATGGTGCCGCCGACGAGCGTGACGACGGTCGAGATACGGAAGAACATGCCGGGATCGCTGACGATGCCGTTGCCACCCTCCAGGCCGACCGAAATGCCATAGGCCTGAACCAGCGCAAGCAGCACGGTGCCGTAGCGCGTGTATTGGTTGATGACCTTGCGGCCCTGTTCGCCTTCCTTCTTCAGAGCTTCCAGCGACGGGATGACCGACGTCATCAGCTGCATGATGATGGAGGCGGAGATGTAAGGCATGATGCCTAGCGCAAAGATCGCCATGCGCTGCACGGCACCGCCGGCGAACATGTTGAACATGCCGAGCACGCCCTTGCTCTGCGAAGAGAAGGCCTGGGCGAAGGCGTCGGGATTGATGCCGGGAAGCGGAATATAGGTGCCGAGGCGATAGACGAGCAACGCGCCGATGGTGAACCAGATGCGTTTCTTCAGGTCCTCCGCTTTGGCGAAGGCCGAGAAATTCAGATTCGAGGCTAGTTGTTCAGCAGCCGAAGCCATGCCTGATTCTCCGCTTGGTAACGCTTGATGGCCCTTGAGGTCAGGCGGCGCGTTTCACCGAAGCTCACGAGATAAGCTCCGGGCTCTAAACATGCAAGCGGCCGCGTTGACGCGGCCGCCTAATTGAGCAGATCAAAGCACGATCGTGAGCAAAAACGGATCCCGCTCGCGCTTCAAATTGCCGTTACTCGGCAGCTGCCTTTTCCGGCAACTTGACCGACCCGCCGGCCTTCTCGATCTTCTCGATCGCGGCCTTGGAGGCGCCGGCGACGTCGAAGGCGAGCTTCGCCTTGATCTCGCCGTCCGAGAGGATGCGCACGCCGTCCTTGACGCGGCGGATGACCCCGGCAGCGACCAGCGATTCAGCCGTCACGGTTGCCTTGGCGTCGAGCTTCTTGGCGTCGATGGCCACCTGGATACGGGCCAGCGAGACGACGGTGAAGCTCTTGGCGAAGATGTTGTTGAAGCCACGCTTCGGCAGACGCCTGTAGAGCGGCATCTGGCCACCCTCGAAGCCGTTGATGGCGACGCCGGAGCGCGCCTTCTGGCCCTTGACGCCGCGACCGGCGGTCTTGCCGGAGCCGGAGCCGATGCCGCGGCCGAGACGCTTCTTGGAGTGCGTCGCGCCGTCATTGTCACGCAGATCGTTGAGTTTCATCTGGGTTCTCCTGCGCTCTGGCTCAGCCCTCGTCCACGACGCGGACGAGATGCTGGACGGCAGCGATCATGCCGCGCACGGAGGGCGTATCTTCCAGCGTGCGCTGCTTGTGCATCTTGTTGAGGCCGAGCCCGACCAGCGTCGCTCGCTGTTCCTTCGGGCGGCGGATCGGCGAGCCGATCTGCTCAACGGTGACGGTCTTTGTTGCTTTCTTGGCCATGGTCAAAATCCCTGGTCAGATCGACTATTCTTCAGCCGCAACGGCGGTGCCGCGGCGGGCCTGAAGGGTCGAATACTTGATGCCACGAGCAGCAGCCACATCCTTGGGATGCATCTGGCTCTTCAGCGCGTCGAAGGTGGCGCGAACCATGTTGTAGGGGTTCGACGAACCCATCGACTTGGCGACCACGTCATGCATGCCGAGCGTCTCGAAGACGGCGCGCATCGGGCCACCGGCGATGATGCCGGTACCTTGCTTGGCAGCGCGCAGCAGAACGCGTCCCGCGCCCCAGCGTCCTTCGACGTCGTGGTGCAGCGTACGACCCGAGCGAAGCGGCACGAAGATCATGTCGCGCTTGGCCGATTCAGTTGCCTTGCGGATAGCTTCCGGCACTTCGCGCGCCTTGCCGTGACCAAAGCCGACGCGGCCCTTCTGGTCGCCGACGACGACGAGTGCTGCAAAACCAAAGCGACGGCCGCCTTTGACGACCTTGGCGACGCGGTTGATGTGGACGAGCTTGTCCACCATGCCGTCATCGCGTTCTTCACGATCGCGGCCGCGGCCGCCATCCCTACGTTCCTGTGCCATATCCTGTTCCTTGTTTTTTTCCGGAAGCACGGTTGCTGATAAGATCCGGCGCCTCTGTGGGTCACCGGGGGCGAAAGTTCTTTAGAAGCTCAAGCCGCCTTCACGGGCAGCCTCGGCGAGCGCCTTGACGCGGCCGTGATAGATGTAGGCGCCGCGATCGAAGACGACTTCCTTGACGCCGGCCTTGGTGGCGCGCTCGGCGATCAGCTTGCCGATCGCGGCGGCAGCGGCAGTGTCGGCGCCGGTCTTGAGCGAACCCTTGAGGTCCTTCTCGAGCGTCGAGGCAGCGACGATGGTGTGGCCCTTGGCGTCGTCGATGACCTGCACATAGATGTTCTTCGACGTGCGGTGAACCGAAAGACGCGGACGCTCGCCGGCGACCTTCTTGATCTGACGGCGGACGCGCTGCGCGCGGCGCTGCGTGGATTCCTTGGTACCCATGATAGTCTTCCTTGCCTTCAAAAAACGGGGGCCGCCATATGCGGTAGGCGAAAGCGCCTCCCGCGACCGCTCCCCGCGGCGTTACACTTCTTTGGCTTGGCCCTTTCCGAAAAGTCTGCAACTTTTCGGGGCCAAGCCCACTACTTCTTCTTGCCTTCCTTGCGGACGATCTTCTCGCCAGCGTAGCGGACGCCCTTGCCCTTGTAGGGCTCGGGACCGCGGTATTCGCGGATTTCAGCGGCAACCTGGCCGACCTGCTGCTTGTCGATGCCGGTGACGGTGATTTCCGTCGGCTTCGGCACAGCGATCGTGATACCGACCGGCGTCTCGTAGACGACGTCGTGGCTGAAGCCAAGTGCCAGCTGCAGGTTCTTGCCCTGCATGGCGGCGCGATAGCCGACGCCGGTGATCTCGAGCTTCTTCTCGAAGCCGTCCTTCACACCCTGCAGGATGTTGACGATCTGCGTGCGCGACATGCCCCACTTGGAGCGCGCCGTCTTGGTCTGGTCGCGCGGCTGGACAGCGATCTCGCTGCCTTCCATCTTGACCAGCACTTCTTCGTTCACCACGAACTTCAGCTCGCCCTTGGGGCCCTTCGCCGTCACGGTCTGGCCGTTGACGGTCGCGGTCACGCCCTGCGGCAGCGAAACGGGTTTCTTTCCAATACGAGACATTTTGTTGTCCTCGTCACTTCTCTTGTTTCAGGTCTCTGTCTTCGGGCATGACCCCGAAGACCGGATTCCAATTTTGCCGATCACGCCAGATCAGAAGATCTGGCAGAGGATTTCACCACCGACGTTCTGTTCACGCGCTTCGTGGTCGGCCATCACGCCCTTCGGTGTCGAAAGGATGGCGATGCCGAGGCCGTTGGCGACGTGCGGAATCGACTTGGCCGAAACGTAGACGCGGCGGCCTGGCTTCGAGACGCGGGCAATTTCGCGCACGACGGGCGCGCCGTCGAAATACTTCAGCTCGATCTCGATTTCGGACTTGCCGTTGTCGAAGTCGGTCTGGCTGTAATCGCGGATATAGCCTTCAGCCTTCAGCACGTCGAGGACGCGGGTACGCAGGCGCGAGGCCGGCGTTGAGACGCTCGACTTCTTGCGGCCGTAGGCATTGCGGATGCGGGTCAGCATATCGCCGAGAGGATCGCTCAATGACATGTTATGTCCTCCTTACCAGCTCGACTTGACCAGGCCCGGGATCTGGCCGTTATTGCCTAGATCACGGAGCGCGATGCGCGATACTTTGAGCTTGCGATAGTAGGCGCGCGGACGGCCGGTGACTTCGCAGCGGTTGCGGATGCGGATCTTGGCCGAGTTGCGCGGCATGGCGGCAAGCTTGAGCTGAGCGCGGAAACGCTCTTCCATCGGCTTGGACTGATCCATGATAATCGCCTTCAGCGCAGCGCGCTTGGGACCGTACTGGTCGGCAAGCTTGCGGCGCCTGTTGTTCTTCTCGACTGAGCTGGTCTTTGCCATTTCAGATTTTTCCTTTTCTCGCTGCCGTTACTGGCGGAAGGGGAAGTTGAAAGCCTTGAGCAACGCCCTGGCTTCGTCGTCCGTCTTCGCAGTCGTACAAACGATGACGTCCATGCCCCAGATCTGATCAACCTTGTCGTAGTTGATCTCCGGGAACACGATGTGTTCCTTGATGCCCATGGCGTAGTTGCCACGGCCATCGAAGCTCTTCGGATTGAGTCCGCGGAAGTCGCGGACGCGTGGCAGTGCGATGTTCACGAGGCGGTCGAGGAACTCGTACATGCGTTCCTTGCGCAGGGTGACCTTGGCGCCGATCGGCATCTTCTCGCGGACCTTGAAGCCGGCGATGGAGTTGCGGGCGCGGGTGACGACGGCCTTCTGGCCGGCGATCATCGCCAGGTCTTCGGCCGCGATCGAAGGCTTCTTCGAATCGCCGGTCGCTTCGCCAACGCCCATGTTCAGCACGATCTTGTCGATGCGCGGAACCTGCATCTCGTTGTCGTAGCCGAACTGCTCCTGCAGCGCCTTGCGGATGGTCTCGTTGTAGACCTGCTTGAGGCGCGGCGTGTTCTGAGCCTTGGACTGCTTGCTTTCAGCCTTGGGCTTCGTGGTTTGAGCCTTAGCCATTGATGACTTCTCCCGAGCGCTTGGCGACGCGCACCTTCTTGCCGTCCTTCTGGAAGATGAAGCCGACGCGGGTCGGCTTGCCATCCTTGGGGTCGGCCAGCGCGATGTTCGACAGCTGGATCGGCGCTTCCTTGGTGATGATCCCGCCCTCTTGGGACTGGGACTGCTTCTGGTGACGACGGATCATGTTGACGCCGCGCACCAGCGCGGTGTCTTCCTTCGGCTGAACCGAGAGGACTTCGCCCGAACGGCCCTTGTCCTTGCCGGCCAGCACGACGACCTTGTCGCCTTTTCTAATCTTTTGCATTGGTCCGGCTCCTTACAGCACTTCTGGCGCGAGCGAGATGATCTTCATGTGGTTCTTGGCGCGGAGTTCGCGCGGAACCGGTCCGAAGATACGCGTGCCGATCGGCTCTTTCTTGTTGTCGACGAGAACGGCTGCGTTCTTGTCGAAACGGATCACGCTGCCGTCCGGGCGGCGGATGTCCTTGGCCGTGCGAACCACGACCGCCTTCATCACATCGCCCTTCTTCACGCGGCCGCGCGGGATGGCTTCCTTGATCGACACCACGATGATGTCGCCCACGGAAGCGTATTTCCGCTTCGAGCCGCCCAGCACCTTGATGCACATGACACGACGGGCGCCGGAATTATCCGCGACGTCGAGGTTTGTTTGCATCTGAATCATGACTGGCCGCCTTCTTCTTTTCTAACGGGACGGGCTCAAAGCCCCTCCCCGGTCTGTCCAAAATTCGTTGTTTACGCCTGGTCCGAAGACACGACGATCCAGCGCTTATCCTTGGAAATCGGCTTTGATTCCTGGATGAACACCTGATCGCCAACCTTGTGGGCGTTGTTCTCGTCGTGCGCCTTGTACTTCTTGGTCATGCGCACGGTCTTCTTCATCACGGGATGCGTGAAGCGCCGTTCGACCTTGACGACAACCGTCTTCTCGTTCTTGTCGCTGACGACGGTGCCCTGCAGAATGCGCTTTGGCATGGTTTTCGTCCTTAAGCCTTCTTAGCCGCGGACTTTTCCGCAGCGATGGTCTTGATACGCGCAATGTCCTTACGGACCTGTCTCACGCGCGCGGTCTTCTCGAGCTGGCCGGTGGCCTTCTGGAAGCGCAGGTTGAACTGCTCCTTCTTCAGGCTGGCCAGGTCGTCGGTCAACTGGTCCTGGGTCTTGGTCCGGATGTCTTCGGCTTTCATGATCAGCCCGTCCTTATTCTGCGATGCGCTGCACGAAGCGCGTCTTGACCGAGAGCTTGGCCGCGCCGAGACGCAGTGCCTCACGGGCGGTTTCTTCATTGACGCCGTCGATCTCGAACATGATGCGGCCCGGCTTGACGCGCGCCGCCCAGTAATCGACAGCGCCCTTGCCCTTGCCCATGCGGACTTCGGTCGGCTTCGAAGTGACCGGCACGTCCGGGAAAATACGGATCCAGACGCGACCGGCGCGCTTCATTTCACGGGTGATCGCGCGGCGGGCCGCCTCGATCTCACGTGCGGTGACGCGGTTCGGCTCAAGCGCCTTCAGCCCGAAACCACCGAAATCCAGGTTGGTGCCGCCCTTTGCGGTACCATGGATACGGCCCTTGAACTGCTTGCGGAACTTTGTGCGCTTTGGCTGCAGCATCGTTCTAACTCCAAATTCCTAAATGTCTCAGGCGTTTTCGCGACGACGACCGCGTTCGCGATCACCACCACCGCCGTGTGCAGCGTCACCCTCGGTCGCACGACGCTCCGAAGCCATCGGGTCATGCTCGAGGATCTCGCCCTTGAACACCCAGACCTTGACGCCGCAGATGCCGTACGCCGTATTCGCCTCGGCCGTGCCGTAGTCGACATCGGCGCGCAGCGTATGCAGCGGCACGCGGCCTTCGCGGTACCATTCCATGCGCGCGATCTCGGCGCCGCCAAGACGGCCGGCGCAGTTGATGCGGATGCCTTCGGCACCGAGGCGCATCGCCGACTGCACGGCGCGCTTCATGGCGCGACGGAAGGCGATACGACGCTCGAGCTGCTGGGCGATCGACTGGGCGACCAGGGTCGCGTCGATTTCCGGCTTGCGCACTTCAACGATGTTGAGGTGCGTCTCGGACTTCGTCATCTCCATCAGCTTCTTGCGAAGCTTCTCGATGTCGGCGCCCTTCTTGCCGATGATAAGACCCGGGCGCGCGGCGTGGATGGTGACGCGGCACTTCTTGTGCGGACGCTCGATGACGACCTTCGAGATCGCAGCCTGCTTGAGTTCCTTCTCAAGATACTTGCGGATCTTGATGTCCTCATGCAGCAGCTTGCCGTACTCGCCGGTGTTCGCGAACCAGCGCGAATCCCAGGTGCGATTGATGCCGAGGCGAAGACCGATCGGATTGACTTTCTGGCCCATTATGCGGCCTCCCCTTTTTCTTCGACTTCACGAACGACGATCGTGAGGTGCGAGAACGGCTTCTCGATACGGCTGGCGCGACCACGGCCACGGGCATGGAACCGCTTCATGACGATCGACTTGCCGACATAGGCTTCCGCCACGATCAGTGCATCGACGTCGAGGTCGTGGTTGTTTTCCGCGTTGGCGATTGCCGATTCCAGCGTCTTCTTGACCGTGCCGGAAATCCGCTTGGCCGAGAATTCGAGATCGGAAAGCGCTGTCGCGACCTTCTTGCCGCGGATCAGCGCGGCAACGAGGTTCAGCTTCTGCGGGCTGATACGGATCGTGCGCAATACGGCGCGCGCTTCGTTGTCAGCAAGCCTGCGCGGAGCTTTGGCCTTGCCCATGATTATTTCCTCTTCGCCTTCTTATCCGCGCCGTGACCGTAATAGGTCCGGGTCGGAGCGAATTCACCGAACTTGTGACCGACCATGTCCTCGTTCACCGAGACGGGAACATGCTTCTGGCCGTTGTAGACACCGAAGGTGAAGCCGACGAACTGCGGCAGGATGGTGGAGCGACGGCTCCACATCTTGATCACCTCATTGCGACCACCTTCACGAACCTTGTCCACCTTCTTGAGAAGGTAGCCGTCGATGAAGGGGCCTTTCCAAATAGAACGAGTCACTTGGCGTTACCTCTTCTTAGCTCTTGCGCTGATGGCGCGAGCGCAGGATGAACTTGTCGGTCGCCTTGTTGGACCGCGTCTTCTTGCCCTTGGTCGGCTTGCCCCAGGGCGAAACCGGATGGCGGCCACCCGAGGTGCGGCCTTCGCCGCCGCCGTGCGGATGGTCGACCGGGTTCATGGTCACGCCGCGATTGTGCGGACGCTTGCCACGCCAAACCGTACGACCAGCCTTGCCGTCGTTGATGTTGCCGTGGTCCGGATTGGACACGGCACCGACGGTGGCCATGCAGGAGCCGTGCACGACACGCTGCTCGCCCGAGTTCAGGCGCAGGATCGCCATGCCCTGGTCGCGGCCGACCAGCTGGCCATAACCACCTGCCGAACGGGCAACCTGGGCGCCCTTGCCCGGCTTCAGCTCGATGTTGTGGACGATGGTGCCGACCGGCATAGAGGCCAGCGGCATCGCATTGCCCGGCTTCACGTCGACGGATTCACCGGAAACGATCTTGTCGCCGGGGGCCAGACGCTGCGGAGCGATGATGTAGGACAGCTCGCCATCGTCGTACTTGATCAGCGCGATGAAGGCGGTGCGGTTCGGATCGTATTCGATGCGCTCGACCGTGCCGACAACGTCGAACTTGCGGCGCTTGAAGTCGATGATGCGGTACGAACGCTTGTGGCCACCACCGATGAAGCGGGCGGTGATGCGACCGTAGTTGTTGCGGCCGCCCGACTTGGTCAGGCCCTCGGTCAGACCCTTGACGGGCTTGCCCTTGTAGAGGCCCGAGCGGTCGACGATGACCAGCTGGCGGGTGCTCGGCGTTACCGGGTTGAATTTTTTCAGTGCCATTGTTCTGTCCTCGCGGCCTTGCTCAGAGACCCGTCGCGACGTCGATCGACTGGCCGTCGGCCAGCGTCACAATCGCCTTCTTGACGTCGCTCTGGCGGCCGATCGTGCCGCGGAAGCGCTTGATCTTGCCCTTGCGGACAAGCGTGTTCACGGCCATCACCTTGACGCCGAACAGCGCTTCGACGGCGGCCTTGATTTCCGGCTTCGACGCCTTCTTGGCGACGTTGAAGACGACCTGGTTCTGCTCGGAGGCCATGGTCGACTTTTCGGTGATCGCCGGCGAGACGATCACGTCATAATGACGAAGGTCGGTCATTTAAAGCGCTCCTCGAGAGCCTCGACGGCGGCCTTCGAAAGGACCAGCGTGCCGCGGCGCAGAATGTCGTAGACGTTGATGCCCTGGATGGGCAGCACGTCGATGTTGGGGATGTTCGTCGCCGCCAGCTTGAAGTTCTTGTCAAGCTCGGCACCGCCGATCACCAAAGCGTTGGTCAGGCCCAGCGTCGCGAAATTCGCGATCAGCGCCTTGGTCTTGGCCTCGGTCAGCTTCAGCTCGTCGATGATGATGATCGACGCGCTCTTGGCCTTGGCCGAGAGAGCATGCTTGAGGCCAAGCGCGCGAACCTTCTTCGGCAGTTCGTGCTCATGGCTGCGAACGACCGGGCCGTGAGCCTTGCCGCCGCCGCGGAACTGCGGAGCACGTGCCGAATGGTGACGGGCGCGGCCCGTACCCTTCTGCTTGTACATCTTGGCGCCGGTGCGCGCGATTTCGGCGCGGCCCTTGGCCTTGTGCGTGCCCTGCTGCTTCTTGGCGAGCTGCCAGCGCACGACGCGCTGCAGGATGTCCTCGCGCGGATCAAGGCCGAAAATCTCCTCGGAGAGTTCCACCTTGCCGGCGTCCTTGCCGCCAAGCGTTGTGATCTTGAGATCCATTATTCCGCTCCCTCTGTGGCCGGAGCCTCGTTCTTAGCAACGGCGCGGATCGCGGCAGGCTTCGGCGCGTTGGCCGGCAGTGCCACCTTGGCCGCATCGCGGACCAGGATCCAGGCGCCCTTCGATCCGGGAACCGCACCGCGGATCAGGATCAGGCCGCGGTCGGCGTCGGTCGAAACGATCTCGACATTCTGCGTGGTGACGCGGGTGTCGCCCATGTGGCCAGCCATATGCTTGCCCTTGAACACCTTGCCCGGGTCCTGGCGCTGGCCGGTCGAACCGTGCGTACGGTGCGAGACCGAGTTACCGTGCGTCGCGCGGCCACCACCCATGTGGTGGCGCTTGATGACGCCCTGAAAACCCTTGCCGATCGTCGTGCCCGTCACATCGACCTTCTGGCCGGGGACGAAATGCTCGACGGTGATCTCGGCGCCAACATCGATCATGTTGTCGGCGGAGACACGGAACTCGGCGACCTTCGCCTTCGGCTCGACGGAAGCGGTCGCGAAATGGCCGCGCAGCGCCTTCGACGTGTTCTTCACCTTGGCAAGGCCAACGCCGAGCTGAACGGCAGTGTAGCCATTCTTCTCCTGCGTGCGCTGCGCCACGACCTGACAGTTCTCCATCTGGAGAACGGTGACGGGAACATGTTCCCCGGCATCGTTGTAGATGCGGGTCATTCCCACCTTCTTTGCAATCACACCTGAACGCATCGGTTCAATTCCTTTAGAGTTCCGGGCCAGGGGCACCGCCCCTTACCGCGCTCTCATTCCCTTAGAGCTTGATCTCGACGTCCACACCGGCGGCCAGATCGAGCTTCATCAAAGCATCGACCGTCTGCGGGGTCGGATCGACGATGTCGAGCAGACGCTTGTGCGTGCGCATCTCGAACTGCTCGCGGCTCTTCTTGTCGACGTGAGGCGACCGGTTGACCGTAAACTTTTCGATCCGCGTCGGCAGCGGAATGGGGCCGCGGACGTTGGCACCGGTGCGCTTGGCCGTCGACAATGGTGACGACGATGCCGGCACCGACGGTGCGGCCGCCTTCACGGATGGCGAAGCGCAGCTTCTCTTCCATGGCGATCGGCACGATCAGCTCGACATCGACCGTGATGTTGTCGCCCGGCATCACCATCTCGGTGCCTTCCGGCAGCGACACGATGCCGGTCACGTCCGTCGTGCGGAAATAGAACTGCGGACGGTAGTTGGTGAAGAACGGCGTGTGACGGCCACCTTCGTCCTTGGTCAGGATGTAGGCTTCGGCCACGAACTTCTTGTGCGGCTTCACCGTGCCCGGCTTGGCCAGAACCTGGCCGCGCTCGACACCTTCACGGTCAACGCCGCGCAGCAGCGCGCCGATGTTGTCGCCAGCCTGGCCCTGATCGAGCAGCTTGCGGAACATCTCGACACCGGTGCAGGTCGTCTTGGTCGTCGGACGGATGCCGATGATCTCGAGTTCCTCGCCGACCTTGACCACGCCACGCTCGACGCGACCGGTCACAACCGTGCCACGGCCAGAGATCGAGAACACGTCTTCGATCGGCATCAGGAACGGCTTGTCGAGCGGACGAACCGGCGTCGGGATGTAGGCGTCGACCGCAGCCATCAGCTCGCGGATCGCGTCCTCGCCGATCTTCTTGTCGGAATCTTCCAAAGCAGCCAGAGCCGAGCCCTTGACGATCGGAATGTCGTCGCCGGGGAACTCGTTCTTGGTCAAAAGCTCGCGAACCTCGAGCTCGACCAGTTCCAGTAGCTCGGCATCGTCGACCTGGTCGACCTTGTTCAAAAACACAACGATCGACGGCACGCCGACCTGACGGGCAAGCAGGATGTGCTCGCGGGTCTGCGGCATCGGGCCGTCGGCAGCCGACACAACCAGGATCGCGCCGTCCATCTGCGCGGCACCGGTGATCATGTTCTTCACATAGTCGGCGTGGCCGGGGCAGTCGACGTGAGCGTAGTGGCGGTTGGCCGTCTCGTATTCGACATGCGCCGTCGAGATCGTGATGCCGCGCGCCTTCTCCTCAGGGGCCGCGTCGATCTGGTCGTAGCGCTTGTATTCGCCAAAATACTTCGTGATCGCCGCCGTCAA
>NZ_JBFUCU010000022.1:0-100320 GCF_056405075.1 Mesorhizobium sp. P2_A12 | reverse complement strand
GTATATTTCGATCATCGGCGGCTGCCATTTCTGCCACACGGAAGGATACCGTGAAGCCGATGGGAAAATCGATCCGGCCAAGGCGCTCAAAGGCTCCTCCATTGGCTGGCAGGGTCCCTGGGGCACGACCTACGCTGTAAATCTCAGGGGTTCGGCAAGGGGCTTTGATGAGGACGCTTGGGTCGACCACCTCAAGAACAAGGTCCAATTGCCGCCGATGCTCTGGTACCAAGTCCAAGCCATGACCGAAAGCGACATGCGTTCGGTGTATGTTTACATCAAATCGCTCGGACCACCCGGCGAGTCGGCACCGTATTACCGGGAGCCCGGCAAGGAGCCGAGGACACCCTATGTCACACTAGTGCCACCTCAGACGCCGAAGAAGTAACGAACATCCCAATACACGATGGGAGTAGGCGTGCGGCGTTCGGATTGGCCAGTGATGTTGGCTGTAGCCGTTGCGAAAGCTGGGGTCTCTGGAGTGGACAAGTTGGCCACACCAGCGCCTTCGAGGTTTCCACCATACCCTAGCGATTCTTCACCTTCGGCGTGATCTCCTCGATCCGCGCCTTGTCGCCGACCTCAGTGCGGCTTTTTCGTCCGGCGGGGCGGCAGGTTGCGCACTTGAGGGCGCTCTAATAATAAAACATTGATTAGAGAACGAAGGGCACCAGCATATGACCGACGAAGCCGACCACCGCGCCGCTGAATTGGCAGAACTGACGGCCGAGATTGTATCGGCATTTGTCAGCAACAACCCCATCCCCGCAGCAAGTCTGCCTGACCTGATCGCGTCGGTTCACAAGTCAATGTCCGATCTCATGCGGCCAGTGGCAAGACCAGCCGAGCCGCAAACACCAGCGGTCAACCCTAAGAAGTCGGTGTTTCCCGACCACATCGTCAGCTTGGAAGACGGCCGCAAATTCAAGTCGATGAAACGCCACGTTGGCTTGCTTGGCATGACGCCAGATGAGTATCGCGCCAAGTGGGGTTTGCCGCATGATTATCCAATGGTCGCGCCGAATTACGCCGCGAAACGATCAGCCCTGGCAAAGGCAAGTGGTCTAGGTCGTAAGGCTGCGCCGGACACGCCAGCTAAGAAGGCGACTATGAAGCGAAAGGCGAAGTGACGCGCCTTTCCATCACCGAAGAGCTTGAGAGCGCCGCAGACCGCATCGCGGACATGTCGCGAGCGGATTTGCAGATCATCCTTCGCCGCGCTGCTTTGATGCTAGCGCTACCCAACCGTAGGTGGCGGGCAAGGTCTATTCGGGCAAACCCGCATCTTTGTGCACAATCGCGTCGAGGATCGTTCGATGGAGGCTGTCGACTTCATCGCCGATCTCGATCCCCCGAATTCCTACCACCGCCGCGTCAGCAATCAACTTGTGCGTGAGTTCGTCGACCGAAATGAAATCGGCCTTCGTCGTCTCGTGGACGTTGTTGGCAAACCATTGATCCAGGAAGTTTATTCCGTGTGTGCTCATTGGTCCATAATCTGCGCACGAATATTAGGTTCCGTATGTTGGCGCGATCGAGAAAGGAAAGCCAATGGCCGTAAGATCTCCCCCAACCGGTCCACCGTCGACTCTCCTCACCGCGCCGATCGAGCTTGCCGGCGACTGGGGACGCATGCTTGAGGGCGCGGCCGATCAGGTTGTCGAGCGGATGCGGCATGCATGCCTTGACGGCGTCCGCCTGGCAGCAGCATGGCCTGGATCATCGTTGACATCGGCGAGCGCGACTGGTCCAAGCTCGCCTACCAGTTCGGGCACGAGCTCGGCCATGTCACGGCCAACAGTTGGCAACCGGATGCCAAGCCGGCGACTCCCTGCCAGTGGCTCGAGGAAGCCCTGGTTGAAGCATTCTCGCTGCGAGGCCTGGGGCGCCTGGCGAAGGACTGGAAGGAGAACCCGCCGTTCGCCGGCGACAATGCTTTCGGCGATGCCATTGCCGCTTACCGCGAGAACATCACCCGCGGCTATACCGCGCTCGCCGACAGCCAGGGGCTGACGCGCGACGCCGCGGCGTGGTTCGCCGACCATCGTGGCGAGATCGAAATGCCCGCCCTCAATCCGTTCGCCCGGGCGATGTCTGTGACCATCCTTGCCGAATACGACAGCGCGCCGGACTGCGTCGAGGCGCTGGGCGCACTCAACCGCTGGCCCAGCCGCAGCGGCCTACCGATCGCCGAATATCTCGGGCGATGGGAGGCGAGCTGCGCCGAATTGCTCGCTTCGCCCAGATTGCCGATCCGCCTGCGTGATCTGCCAGGATCGGACCGCAGAGGCAGACCAGCGGTCCCTTAGCTGACTTCCTAGAGGATCATTGAAGCTGACTTCCTAGAGGGATCATTGAAATGCGTCGGGTCCGCTGTCGACGGCTCCAAAAGCGCAGGGGCCAAGAGGGGCAAGGCCCTTTATGATCCCTATGCGGGGAGCAATAACACCGGGCGGGTACAAACGTTCCGTCGGCTGAAAGATATATCCAGCCGCAAACCCGTCGGAAAGTTCCCAGGACCGAAAGCCAGACCGCGCGGTTTGCTCGGCCGGCGCCATTGGCGTTCCTTAATTGTGGGTGTCCAACAAGAGTGCAAGCTTTCTGGCTGCGGCGCCTTCTACAATCAGTTCCTCCAAACCGCTGTCGCCGACGCGCGATTTGTTGACGCGACGCCTGATTACACGGAGCGCTTCAGATATCGAAACTGCGGTGGTCTTCGCGTCATCCAGATATCGACCCACTTCAATCACGGCATCTGCATCGATGTCCAATGGCAATTCTCGCATGGCACACCCTCCCGTGGCACCCGAACCTTGCTTCCCGAATTTATCGCACTGAAATGACTGAGACCACTATACAACTGACAGCCGAAACACAGCATCATCAATAAGAAGGAAGCCCGCGCCTTCCGTCATGCCTAGCGCCTATTCGGCTTTCGGCGTGATCTCTTCAACCCGAACCTTGTCGCCGATCTCTTTGGCCATATCGAAAGCAGCCTGCTTGTCCTTCGTGGTCAGCGTGGTGCGTCAGTGCGGCTTCACACGCTGACGACGTAGGTTGTGGCCGGCTGGTCGATCATCGCCAGAACCGTTGCGTTCCTTCATTCTGCTTCACTTTAAATTAGCAGAAGCGCATAAGGTTTCCAGCTGGCGGCGATGTTCCTCGCAAGCACATCCCGCCGGTTAGGCCCGGTGCCCTCGCCCCACCCAACAAGTGTGCCGGGCCGCCCAATTCAAACCCCTCTCGGCAGAAAGACCCGCCACTCCATTTGCGAAGCGACGGGTCTTCACCCCACCCAATCTGTCAAATGCAATTGCGGTGCCAAACCTATTGATCCATTACGGGTCACCACCGCACCAGCGGACCGCCGGTGGCAAGTGCTGGAAAAGGTGGCTGGCGCCCCTGCTTTTGACACTGAACAAACCAGAGGGGTACCGAGCCTTTGCCGGCGGCACTTTGAGGGAAACGGCGCCGAGTAGTGAGTGTATCGCTCTCGCCAGAGTTGTTGGAATACAGCCTTTTGGATGAGGCCCGCGCGGCAAACGCTGGAGCTTGTCTTAATGTGCACCGGCCAAGCGGTCGCATGTCCGCTTTAGCGCAACCCTTGCATGATGACTTCGAACATTGCGCCGATTTCTTCATCGATCTCTTCGCCGGGAATGCCTTGCGTTCCCGCCGCCTGTTTTGCCTCCACAGCCATATCGATCACCAGCAGAACCGGGTCGATGATCGGATCGTCCGGCAAATGGTCCGACATCCAATGGTAGAGAAAATCACTGCCGCGCTTGCTCATTCTTCCCGGAAGTCCTGCAGGGAAGCATGCCGCAAGTCTTCCTCGCCGCGCAGGTGCTTTACGCGGCCGATCAGCCCCGGCTTGACCCATTGCGTCGCCGGCCGCTTCATGCCCGTCGGCGGTGGCCAAGCCGGTCACGGATTGCGCCCCGAGAGTTGATGAAGGCCGAGCCGACATACCTCCCGGTCACGCGATCGGCCATCAGCGCGAACGCAGGCTTGCCGGCCTCGCGCTCGATGCCGAGCAGCTCGTATTCGTCGATCGTGTAGCATTTCGCCTTCAGCCAGTTCGTCGACGGGCCGCTGCGGTATTTGCTATCGCGCCGCTTGGACACCATCCCCTCGAGCCCGGCTTGATCGACCAGATGAAAGACCGCCTTGGCTTCACCTGGCAGTGGTTCGCTGAACTGAATCCGGCCGCCCGGCTCGATCATGCCTGCCAGGATCTTGCGGCGTTCCTCCAGTGCCATGTCGCGCAAATCATGGCCGTTGAGGTGCAGCAGGTCGAAGGCGACGAAATAGAGGTCGTGCTGCCGGCTTGTGATTGCCTTGCGCAGCTCGCCGAAGTCTGACAGGCCGGCGTCGTTGAGCACGATGATTTCGCCGTCAACGATGGCGCTCTCTGCGCCGAGGCTCGCCGCCTCTTTCACCAGGTCGCGATACTTGGCTGTCCAGTCGTGGCCGTTGCGCGTGTAAATCCTGGTGCCGTCTTCGACGATGATTAGCTGAGAGCGGTACCCGTCAAACTTGACTTCGTGAATCCATCCATCACCCTCAGGAGGCTTCTCCACCAAGGTCGGCATCAAAGGCGGAACAACTTAAGACGCATGAACTGACCCGCAACCCGCGATTCAATTAGCGTGCGCTAAAATGGTTCCGGAACTTTTTAGGCAAATTGAATGTTCTGATGGCGTGAAGACAAAACTCAGCGAACTCGGCCCGCCGATTGCCGGCCAGGGTCATGGCGGCGAACCGGAGGACGAGCGTGAGAATTTCTATCCCTGCCCAACCTGCGGCCAGTTGGTCGATATGCGGGATCTTCGGCAAATTATTTGGCATGAAAGGCCCGGGCATAAACCCCTCGATCTCGGACCATGAATGCAAAAAGCCGCCATGGCGCGATGGCTAGAACCAAACTTTCCAAGCAGCTTTCAGAGGCTGAAATCGAGCGCTTTCTGGTGGAGGCGGAACGACTTCATAAGAGCATCGTCCAGCTGTCGAGGATCGTTCGATAGAGGCCCTGCTGCCACGGCGAATGCCGTAATTCCGTCTGGCGATGACAATTTTCATATCTGCCTACACCCGACCGAGGAGCACGAAAACTGCTTTTTCGCGCCAGCACAAGCGCCGTAGGCCTGCGCCCCAAACCTCAATTTTCTTCCCGAAAATCCTGCAGCGAGGCATGCCGCAGATCGTCCTCGCCGCGCAAGTGCTTCACTCGGCCGATCAGGCCCGGCTTGACCCATTGCGTGGCCGGCCGCTTCATGCCCTTGGGAGGCGGTCCTGCGTGCTCCTGGACTCGCTTCCATAGCCGTTCGCGGATGGCGCGGCTGGAGTTGATGAAGGCAGAACCGACATACTTGCCGGTTGCCCGATCGGCCATCAACGCGAAGGCTGGCTTGCCGGGCTCGCGCTTCGTAGCGCGGCGAAGTCAGATAAGCCGGCGTCGTTCAGAACGATGATCTCGCCGTCGATGATGGTGGCGCTTTCCACATCGAGCAAGGCGGCAGCGGCGGCTAGATCGCGATACTCCGACGTCCAGTCGAGCCCACAGCGGGTGAAAATGCGGACGATGTTGCCGTCGAGAACGATCTGGGAGCGGTAGCCGTCGAACTTCACCTCGTGAATCTAGCCGGAAGGCGATCACTCGGCGCCAGCAAGACCTCTATTTCGTCGCCTTCGATCTTCTGCACCTGAAGGGCCACGACCTACGCGACATGCCTCTTGAAGACCGTCGCGAGATCCTGGCCGAGATGATCCCGAAGGGAGGTCACATCCAATTTCAGCGTCGCCCTCGGGGAGGCTTCTCCACTGGCATCATCGGGGATGAACTTCAAACGCATGAACTGTCTCGCAAGCCGCGCTTCAATTAGCATGCGCTAAAATGGTTCCGGAACAATTTAGGCAAATTGGATAAGATGACCCGGCTCTCGCGCTCGAGGAGCCGGGCCATAGGGCTAAGATCAGTAGTCGTTGTTGTTGTCGTCCTGCTGGATGATGACGTGGCGATGCCGATGCATCGGACGGTCGGCCGAGCCCGTGATGACGACCGCATCGCGGCCGCCGTGATGCCGGCGCTGCCAGGCGCGCTGGCCATTGTCGTAAAACGCCTGCTCACCATGATGGCGGTGATGGAGACGCTGTCCGTCCCGATAGATGGCCATACCGTCGTTGTTGTTGTTGTCGCTCCAATGATGGCGATGATGTCGGTGGGTCTGGATGACGAACGTTTCGTCTGCCGAAGCCACCGCAGGCGCGGCCAAGCAGAGTGCCAGCGCGCTCAGGATCATGACTTTCATTTCGAATTCTCCAAAAAATGAGTTGCCCTTCGCGGGGTAAACATGGCGCGACCGCTTTGGTTCCGTTGCCACGGCGCGTCGGTCGTTTAGGGATTGATCTTCACCAGCGGTCTACGAGTGGCATCTAAAACACAAAAAAGCCCGCCACCTTTCGGCAGCGGGCCAGGGTCTTATGGAATGCTGGGGATCGAGCCAGCACAGGGTCAACGAGCGGCGTAGGGGTTGGTTGCGAGCATGGATCCCCCGCATCGCTACAGGATGCTGCTTCTCTGGCCCGCCAGCGCGCGTTCTTATCCTACAGCGCGGCAGCGTCCCGAGCGGCCCAATACCCATCCGTGGCCAAGCGGAGACTTACTTTGCCCCCTTCGGAAGCATCCTTGTCAAAATCGCATCTCGGCGGACGAAATGATGGTACAGCGCAGCCAAGGCATGCAGGCCGACGGCTATCAGAATGCCATCCGCGCACAATGAGTGAAGTTCTCGGATCGTGCGAGCCGTAGTTCGGTCAGGTGCAAAGGAGCCGGGATCGTAAACAGGCCGAAGAAACTCAACTCGTTACCCCTGAACCAGGTCAAAAAGATGCCTAGAACAGGGATCGCAATCAACAATGCATACAGGACAAGGTGACCAAACTTGGCCGCCGCCCACTCTGGCGCCGACATCTCTTCCGGAAGACCGGGCGCTCCTCTCAGGCCGCGCAGGACGACCCGCCAAAGCACGAGACCGGCCAAAAGAAGGCCAAACGAAATATGCAGCCGCCAGATGGAATCGACCGTATGATCGCCACGAGGCAACAGGTCCTCCCCGTAGGTCAGTGCGTAGAGCAAAAGGACAAGCACGAAGAGAGACCAGTGCAAAAACTTCTGGGTCGAAGTGTACGCGCCAGATGTCATCCGGCGAGGGCTCCTGTTAAAAAATGGATACCTTCTTCCGTTGGCTTCCTGGCCGACTTGTGGCCGCCAAATTACGGTTTTTGTAACGATCACGGCCCGGTCTGCCTTTCCAAGGTGTCCAGCCGCGCGGACTGTCGGGGGCTTAACGGCCTAACGGTGGCGGGCCTCTTCAAGGCACGAGAACGCGAGGTAGCCACACTCACGGCACTTGAGGAAGCCCTGGTCATCTCTCCACTGGTCAACCATGGGCTCCTGCCTTGCTCGCCATACCCAGCAGCGCGGACGTTGAGGCGTATCGTTTATAAGGGGCTGATACGTATCTAAGCGGGCACCCGCAGCGACCTTGTCGTCCAGATCGGATTCCAGTTTTGCCTTGGCTTCATCGTGCAGGTCCAGCCTGCGCCTGAGGTCTCCGGCCTTCTTCATCTCGTCGAAAGCCAACCGCTCGGCGTCGCGCATGAGGGTTTCCCTGAAGCCGACCATTGCTGATGGAGGGCAATGGCCACGCGGAATGCAAGATGGCCCTATGAGGTACACCCGAATGAGATACCGCGAGCCTCACGGTGGCGGGCTTTTCAATTCAATTCGCACAGGGCCATTTGAATTGCGGCGCGGACCCATACTGATCACCCGCCCGGCATGAGCAAGATGAAGCTCACGATCTGGATCGTGCTGGCGGTGCTGATCGTGGTCGGTATATATCTGTTTTTACAAGCGGACGCGCCCGATTGGTCATAGCGCATTTGATCGCCTATTCGCGGTCGTCTTCGCCAGACGCTTCCACGGAAAGGCGCTACTCTCGCAGTCGCGCCGTCTTGGCCTCTCTCGCCAGACGCTCAGCCTCAATTGTCAGTTTCGATTCGCGAAAGCACGCCCAATCCGTTCCTTGTCGACGCGTGGTCGGGTCATGAAAGCCTCCACCGCCAAGAGACCATGAATTCCTAGCCGGCAAAAATGTTCCTAAATCCATCAACTGGTCGATTGACGCGGCTCGCTCACGCCAGTTTCGTCAATTTCCGCTTCCATCTGGTCGCCGACCAACCTGGCCTTATCCGCGCCGATGATGGGTTCACCATCAAATCCTTGCAGCCATCCATCGGCGGATTCGTACCAGACCTCGGGCACCACGCGCTCCTTGCCGTCCTTTCGAGCCTGCAGGCCATACATCCAAGCGTAGGTGATGCGCTCCTGGTCCTTCTTAGCCAAGGCCATTTTCGTCTACCTCCACCCCTCTCCTCGCGAATCCGAAAATGCCCGCCTCGGTTTGTTTTGCCCCACCCCGAGACGGGCTGTGGAAGCTGTAGAGGCAACTTCCATGCCTTGGCCACGGGGAGCAAACCAAGGCACAGTCAAAACTTCACTCCGATGAGAATGTTCCTCGGCGAATATTAGCAATCCTTTGACAGCCAAACCGACCGGTCCAGAGCGCGGTCGCCACTCTCCTAGCCATAAATAGGCGCTTAGGCCGCACTGGCCACAGCTACAGCTATGTCTTTCGCCCTGCCCGCCCTTGCTGCCGACAGCGCGCAACACTTTGTCGACAAGGCCGCGGCAGGCGGAAGTGGATTCCAGCAAGGTTGCCGAAACCAAAGCACACGACCAGAGCGTCCAAGGATTTCGCGCACAAGATGATTGACGATCATGGCGCGGCCAACGCCAAGCTCGTGACAATCGCCGGCGAGCAGATGCTGACGGTCCCGAAGGAACTGGACGGCAAGCAAAAGGGCAATGTCGACACTCTGCAAAATGGCAAGGATCCGATCGACGCACCCTACGTCCAGATGCAGCGCGATGCGCATTCCGATGCCGCCAAGCTGTTTGAGAGCTATGCCAAGGATGGCGACAACGCTCAGTTAAAGACCTTCGCCCAAGAGACAATCCCGACACTCAAGATGCATCAGGAGATGATCGAAAAAATCGCTTCCAAAGATCGGTGACAAGTCGGCGGCCACGACCTCGACGACCCCGGCGGTAGCCACCACCGAAACCACGAACCCCTCCGCCCCCGTTCTGGTGCGAATAGCTTCACCGAGGATCAGGCCAAGGGTCGCATTCAGGACGCCGGCTTCTCCGATGTGTCCAAGCTGGCCAAGGATGATCAGGGCATCTGGCGTGGTCAGGCGAACAAGGGCGGCAAGACCACGGCGGTGGCGCTCGACTATCAGGGCAACGTCGTTGCCGGCACCAACTAACAAAACAGAAATCAGGAGATTCAAAATGAAAACTGTGACCGGACTATTCGACAATTATGACGACGCTTCCTGGCGAGCTGGAAGCGACGGGTGTTCCGCATTCCAACATCAGCATCGTCGCTAACAATGCGGACAATCGGCGCGACCATGACAGATCCAAGGCCGGAGACGATGCCGCTGGCGGCGCCGGACTAGGTGCCGTTGTCGGCGGCGCTGGCGGACTGCTGACCGGGCTTGGCCTCATGGCCATTCCGGGCGTTGGTCCGGTGGTGGCCGCCTGATGGTTGGCTGCCACTGCAGTCGGCGCGGTTGGAGGCGCCGTCGTCGGTGGCGCTGCCGGGGACATCGTCGGAGCCCTTACTGATTCCGGCGTCGCAGAGGACGATGCCCACGTCTATGCAGAGGGTGTGCGTCGTGGCGGCACGTTGGTCACCGCCAAGGTAGACGACCCGCTGGTGGCAAACGCCGAAAGGATTCTGGGGCAGACCAAGTCCGTGAACCTGGAAGAGCGTCGTGGAGAATATCAGGCCGGCGGATGGACAGGTTTCGACGCCGATGCCGAGAACTACGCCTCAAATGAAATTGGGCGAGACGGCGCTCGTCGCGTCAATCGCATCTAACCGCGCGAAACTTCCCGGCCGGAATTTCGACTTTTCGGCCGGGAGACCTTCTTGGCATCAAGCCTGTCGGTCTTACCCAGCCAAAGAGCTTTTGAGCTAACGCATCAAGCCGGCTGCGCGCAGAGCGTCCTCAATCACCTTGGTAATGCCTGTGGCCGAACCACCGCGAGCATCAGGCTGAGGCGCCTTTGCGGCATCGGCGCGTACTGCTCGCGGATTTCCCGCAGGTGCATAAGTCCTCACTTCTTTGCCCGCCGATCTTACCGGCGCTTCCGCAGATCTGGCTTCAGTTCGGCTTGTAAGACCCCAGAAATCCGCAATATGGCGTGTTGATGAAATACCGACGTCCAGCATGAATGGGGCGGCAACGCCCAAGCCATCGTCACCGAGCGTCCGCAGTGGCGTGCCATGGCCCATGCCGGCAATCGTGTATTTCTCGATCAACTCATTGCCGTCCGCGTCGCACCACACCTGACGTATCTGTCGATCGACCGTTTCTTTTCGGGTGGGGCTGGCGCCAACACCATGAACTCCTTGCCATTGAGCGAGAATGGAATCCGCGTTCGACGGGACCACTGTGGTGTCGGCCGAGCCCTGCCAGATTGAAATCTTCGGCCAAGTCCCTTTATGAGGCGAAGCTCGGGCCAAGCGTCTCTTGAGATCAGTTTTCGTTGGGCCGCCATGGCCACGCATGCGATCGAAGGCTTCCGGGATCGTCGACGCGCTGCCGTAGGCGAGCCCTGCTATGATTGCGCCGCCGACGAACACTTCCGGATATGTTGCCAACATCGCCGCCGCCATGGCGCCGCCGGCAGAAAGACCGGTGATAAAAATGCGCCGGTTGTCGAGGCCATGCTTTGTCACCATGGCTTGGATCATCTGGCGGATGGAGAGCGCTTCTCCACGGTCGCGCGTGATATCTTCGGGCACGAACCAGTTGAAGCACAAATTGGCATTGTTGCCACGCTGCTGCTCCGGAAATAGCAGCGCAAATCCCTGGTCGGTCGCCAGCTTCGACCATCCAGATCCATGATCGTACCCATCCGCCGTCTGCGTGCAACCGTGCAGGACGACAACCAACGCGGCTCCACGCGGGAGATTCTCAGGAACGTAGAACCGCCCCCGCAAGGCACCGGGATTGGATCCGAAACCGGCCATGTCGGACAAGCGGTCGTCGCGGTGAGCGGACAAACCCGGTCGGCCACGTATCGCGGCCAGGCGAGTGATTGTGTCTGACAGGTTTCGCAAATCGAGATCCTTAGCCGCCAGGGTGACGAAAACCGCGCAACAATGCACAGGCAACAACATCGTCGCTGCACTGCACAATAGCAAGCTTACGTGAGGTCATAGTCCAGCCGGCTCATGAGCGGCTCCGGTCGGCCAAATCGACTTTGTAAGGAACCCCGGGCCCTCGAGTTGGAGCCCAATGCGGGACAGCATTTGGCTTATTCGAAGGAACCAAAGTCGCGGGAGGAGCTTCAATCATTGAGCGCCCCGACAGCGCGCATCGAACATGCAGGAGGACGAAATGGGCTTTTTCGGCAAGGTGTTCTCGGGCCTAACCGGCAGGAGAGCACATGACAAAAAGACCACAGGGGACATGCGCAAGGCAACAGGCGCCGGGCCAGCCATAGCGGCACACTCCAAGGACGCAAGAACCTCCGCTGCCACTGGGCAAAACCAGCAAGCCGCTCGGAAGAAGGCGCAGAAGTAACGACGGAAATGGCTTGATGCCATGCACGGGCACCTGCCTTGCGGAGTGCAGAGGGGATGCTGCGACGGCGTCCTTGTTGTTCAATGGGCCTGAGAGCGTAGGATAGAGAGCAACCCAACACCCTTCTCGAGATGCTCTATCTCATCGAGGAACGCTCCCGTCCGTCTGCAGCGCCTTAGCCAGACGCGACCGATCACGGATGGGCTTGTCTTCAGGCAAGTCCCACTCAAAACGCAATTCGTCGAGAAGGTCAGAAATTCCTCCAGGCAGCAGCGGAGAGAGACTGTCCGGCCTGCCGGAAGCACACTGAGACGCTCGGCATGTGATTCTGTCCCCGCGACGGCGAGGCATGCGCTCATGGCAACCGCCCGGCGATGACGTGTGACAGGCTGTAGCCAACTGTGACGGAACCTAGACACCCGGGATATGTTTCACTGCCCGTAGCTCAAACCAGCACAGGAGGTTGCCCCTTGATCCCGAACCTCAGGCCAGCGCCGCCAAAAACTCCCTTTACTACTCTTCCGCTCCATTCCCTGGAGATAGAAATACGGCAACGCAAAGGCCAAAATCATACTTATGCCGATTGCACCCGCCATGTGACTGCCGCCGCCAAGAACCAAAAAACAGCAACCACACTGCCGGCTATCGCCGCCTCCGCCATACTAGCCCAGAAAGGATCAAATCGGGGCGGCGGCGCGACCGAGTCCGCCCGTTGCCTGGCCTTGAAGCTAATGCGTGCAGCATCCAATCTGACAATTCCCGATATCGACGCGGAAATGACCGGTGCAGGGGATGCTTGGGCGAAGCGAGCCGCACCAAGCCCAACGTGATATTAGATCGGGAAGGCTGGCTTTGTCGTTACGGGATTGCCTGTCGCCGATGGCTGTGGGCTACCTGTGGATAACTCGCTCGCGCAGGTATCTGTGTGCAGGCCCGGCGCGTGTTTCCCCTGGCCGCTCTCCTAGGCTGCCGAAGTGCCCCGCGCGTCCTGGCGCCCGCCTGCGGCATGCAGGAAGCGCACTGTAGACCTCAGGCCAGAGTTGCGCGGCTGGCAACGCTCGCGGAACTAACAGCGGAAGTTGTCTCGGCATATGTGAGCAAGAACCCACTTCCTGCCGCCGCATTGCCGGACCTTATCGCTTCTGTTCATGCTTCCCTGTCGGGCCTCAACAGGCCGGCAGATCCGCCTGCTGTGCCTCTCGTGCCGGCGGCAAATCCGAAGAGGTCGGTGTTTCCCGACTACATCGTCTGCCTGGAGGACGGCAAGAAATTCAAGTCGCTGAAGCGACATCTTGCTACTCACTTCAATCTCAGTCCCGATCAGTAACCGGCAGAAATGGAGCCTGCCGACTGACTATCCCATGGTAGCTCCTAATTATGCTGCCGCCCGCTCGGCGCTAGCAAAAGCCGCAGGCCTGGCCCGTAAGGCGCCGCCGGTAAAAGCGCCTGCGAGAAGGTTAAGTCGGCTTAGTTCTCTCTTCGTACCTCGACATGACGCAAGGTCAAGATTCAGCTAAAGGGTGAACCGCGGCGGACTTGGCGTCCGCTTTGGCCGGCGCCTTTCAGGCAACCTCCAGCGAGCGGCGCCGGCTTTTTCCTCGATCTGAAATCGTCAAGCGCCGTTGGGCGAAGCTTGCGTTCGCGCACAGGTTGCGCGATGCTGCCCTCGGGGAAATAAAGGGATGGGGCAATCCATGGCAGCCGAGATCAAGAGCGAGAAGCAAGCAATTGCCATCGACAAGTGGGAGGTAGCCATGAGTGAAGCAGTCGGAGGCGTCGTTCTACTACTGTTTCCGACCGAAGGTGATATTGTCCCGATCATACTTAGACCCGCTCAGGCAACAATGTTGGGCCACGATCTACAATCGCCCAAGTTCATACCGAAGCCGACAGTCCAATAATCTAGCGCCACACAGACAGCGCAACATGTTCGGTATGGCCCGCTTGCCTCCTGATGGCCGGCATTGGGGGGCCCATGTCCTGTTTCGCTAACGCTTCACCTTCGGCGTGATCTCTTTGACCCGCACCTTGTCGCCGATCTTCCTTGCCATCCAAGGCCTTGGCCGCATCCTTTGTGGTCAGCACGGTGCGCCAATGCGGCTTCTCGAACACGCTCACGATGTAGGTGGTGACCGGCTTGTCGGTCATCGCTTCCCCAATGTCCCCAGAAAGCCCGCGCCACGGAGGGACCGCTGGCGCGGGCCGGCTGATGATGTATGCCGCATCAGCCTGTTCCGGGTGCCAGTGACAACACACGGGACAGGAATTCAACTATTCGAAACGGCTAATGTTCAAGCCGGTTTGGTCCGCACGAACGTCGGCTTCCAGTCGCGGTTGCATCTCGCGTTGATGCCTTCGTAATCAGGAATGACTATGAAACTAGCCTTGTTGGGCGGCCATAATGCGGGCTTCTCGCAAGAGCGATGACCAACTGTGCGCGCCAAGAATGGCGATAAGCTGATCATTCCTTGGCACCGAGAGTGCGAAGCAGAGCACCAATTTCCGAACGTCCTGTTGCGCTCTCCGCAATCTTGGGCGCCACCCCCACGGTTCGCTACGATAATTTGGTACGGGAAGCAGGGCATTGTTGAGAAGGCGCCATTGATGCCGAAAAAGTCGCATGCGATCCGACGCGCCTCCCGCGATTTCGAACAGGCAGAGGGCTGACACGCGACGTCTTACTGAACGAGGCGGCTTCCTTTTTCGGCCAGTCGCTTACGTCTCTGTTCGCGGAAGGCTGTCATGCCATAGCGAGTGATCCCGTAGAATAACAGGCCAAAAATCAGCCCCAGTGGCACCGCGCCGAACAACATCGGCTTTAGCACCGGTTCCCACAGTTGCGAAATTGAAAGGGTTTGCAACATCTCACTCAGATGGGCTGGCGGGCCGTGAATTCGCAGGTGGTTGTTCAACATGATCTTGCCGGTCTCCCAGGACGCTCCCACAACAAGTGGGAAGGTCAGCGGATTGCCAAAGACAAATGTTCCTAAACCTCCCGCCACCATGTTTCCCGCGATCAGCCAGCACACAAAGGCGGCAATGGCGAAATGGGATCCTACCGGAAAGAACGACGCGAAAACCCCAGCCGCTACCCCGGCCGCTACTGCGTGTGGAGTGGCATTCAGGCGCAGAATGCGCTTCGAAAAATATTGAAGCGAGCGTGAGAACGACCGGCGCGGCCACACATAAGTGCGTAAGCGCTCTAAGAGACCATCAGGATTTCGGCGTCTAAAGAGCACTCTCTTGCCCACTTACAATGCAGTCTGGAGTTGATCCGATTGATGTCGTCTCTTTAAAAAAACAACCTTCTGAATTTGAACCAGCCAGGAGCCCCGTTGAGGATTGCAAGCACGATCGGGCACCGCCTTGCCGGTGAGTCGGCAAGCAGCGTGCCCCTATTCGCACTGGCGCCGCGGCCCGCCGGAATAGGGCTGGTAGCTGTTGTCTTCGGGACGGTAGGATCGGTAGCGGCTGAAGCAGGATTGGACGTGGTCGTCCGAAAGGTCTGCTGTTGCAACCAGAGGGCCGGCGCCTTCGACATAGCTAACTTCGGTGGGCTGTTGCGCGCCCTGGTCGGCGGCGATGATGTCCAGATAGGGCGACAGGCAGGGCCGCCGCTGGCCGCTATAGGACCTGTAGCTGTTGTCGTCGGGATTGTAGGAGCGGTAGCGGTCCGCGCACCAGCTGACATGGGCAGGTGGCAGCCTGACTTCCTGCTCGCCAGCGCCTGGCGCCACCGCGCTCGTATTGGTCGGATCGGGCGCCTGCACCGTCGCGGCGACGTCGGGCGCCGCAGGCTGCGCGGCAGCCACGCGCTCCAGGCCCTGCGCGGCCTTATCGACGGCCTGTGCGTCCTTGGTCCAAAGCTGCGAGACACTGTCGGCAGGCTTCGCCTGATGCACGGGCTTTGCGACAATCAGCCAAGCAGCGAAAGCTAGCCCGCTGGCGAAGACCGCAAGGGTCAGCATGAAGCCACTGACCAGTGCCAAAACCGCTTTCATCACACACTCCTTGAGACCCAGCTAATAGAATGCGGAGCGTCGGGACTGGTTCCAGCAAGCGCGACCGCGCATCGTGTTGGCGTGTCTCCCTGCACGAGCGTATACCAGATCACGCGGTAAAGACGTCAGAGGCACAATGAGCTGTTGCCGCGTGGAACAAAGTGCTCAGTAGCTTTATGAGTGCAAAGCACTAAATAGCGCAGATGCCTGACAAAAATCACCGAAACCCACAGCTCTCCCAGACCGCTGCAGAGCAGCTGGTTCAAAGTGTCGTCGATTATGCAATATTCATGCTCGATACCGAGGGCAGGATTCAGAGTTGGAACACTGGTGCAGAGCGAATCAAGGGCTACACCGCTGGTGAGATCATCGGCGAACATTTCTCGCGTTTCTATACGGAATGACATCATCGATGAGAGTCGGCCGGGGCGACACCCACGGGATCGAACCGCAGGCTGCGCAAAGAAACAAAGCGCACAAGATTGCCAAGTGCATCGGTGAGTGCCAGGATTTTGGTTGTCAAGCCGCCTATGGCCTGGCTTTAAGTCCCCCTTTTGCGCCCTGTCCCTGCGGTGGACCTTGACGATTCCATATCCGGTTCATCCGAACAGGCTCGAAAAGTCGATGAAAACATCAGCTTTGAGCCAAGCCGGGTAGCGCTTGAAAACGGTGTTCCAGCTCCCGAAGAAGGCTGGAAGGTCGTGGGCGCGTTTTCGCCTACCAGTATCCAACCGGATCCGGTCGTGAATCTTGCGCTTTCTTACATCCAAACCAGGTCAATGCCTGACCTTGCGGGGTGCTCGCTTCCGCATCAACTTGTTGAATGCATAATGAGGATGATAATTGGAATCGGAATACGGAGGAGCCAGAGCAAGATGCCGCGCCCATGAGAACCTCCCCACCGAAATGATTGGTTCCAACAAAAAGCCCGCTGCCTGGAAGAATCAGCGGGCTTGGTATGGTGCCGGCCGTCGTGGGGACATCTCCCGACGAGAAACGCAACGGGTTTCCAGTGGATTTGTTGACGTCAAGAAATACTGCGCTCTGGATAGCGGAACCAGATGCTCTCAACGAGATTGCATAGTCTCCACCGAAAAGACGGCACCAGGGGCCGCTTTGGATCTCGACCGCGAAGTTCGACACAAATCCGCAGACGTCGACGACCACGTGTTGGTGGCCTTACAAAAGCGAGTGAAAGTCAGCCGCGATTTGGCCTCCAGGATCGCCACGATCTCGTAGGTGTCCGGATCGACGATGACGATACGTCCGTCGGCCAGCACGAAATACTCGTAGCTTTCATAAGCCGGGACGATCTTGACGATACGGGCCGGCAGCCGATGCAGGCGGATCTTGTGCCGCGGCACCTCGACGCCGACCGAGATGTCGAAGTCGACACTCGCGACCGGCCGGACGTGGGTCTCATGGATGATCTGCGTGATCTGGGTCTTCTGTTCGACCGTCACGTTGTTTATCGAGGCCGTCTTGTTTTGGTCGGTCTGGACGTTAGTGTTGCCCTGGGCGTTCTGCTCGGTGGTTGTACCGGTCTTACCCTGGGCATTCTGCTGAGTCTGCATCTTGGTCGTACCCTGGGCGTTCTGCTCAGTGGTGGTGCTGATCTTGCCCTGGGCGTTATGCTCGGTGGTTGTGCCGGTCTTGCCCTGGGCATTCTGCTCAGTGGTCTTCATCTTGGTCTTGCCCTGGGCCTGCTCGTTCATCTTCGAACCCTTCGGGCAGTTTGCCATGCCAGTCTGGCACTTGGCCGTATCGTGAGCCTGCTCCTCGGTCTTGGTGCCAGCCTGACCTTTGGCCTGCTCAGTGGTCTTCATGTTGGTTTTGTCCTGGGCCTGCCGCTCGGTGCTGGTATCTGCCTTGCCCTGGGCCTGCTGATCGGTCTTCACCTTGGCCTTACCCTGCGCCTGCTCCTCGGTGTTGGCGCCGGCCTTGCCCTGGGCATTCTGCTCCGTCTGCGATTTCATCTTGCCCTGGGCCTGCTCGCCCGTCTTGCCGCCCTTCTGGCAGTCGGCCTGGCCGGCGGCACAATTGTCGCCTCCGCTCGGTTGTGCGGATTCGGTCTGCGCCATCGCGGCGCCGCAACCGACGCCGAGCGCGATCATGCTCGTGATCAGAAGATGTTTCATCTGATTTCTCCTCGAAAACCGGTCCCTTCACTCCGATAAATCACGGGCGAAAGGCATTGTTCCGAATTTGTGCGCAAACCCCGGTGACATTTTGTGGACGCGGGCGGCAATTTTTCAGGAATGGCCCGGCCGTGGCTGAAGCGCTCAAGAAAGTGGAAGCAACCTGGCGAAAATCCCACATATCGAACAGGTGGCCGCAGACCAGCCAGCCGATGAAATGGCTGGCGATCCCTCGTGCCGGTGGCCGGGTATCGGTTTGCCAAAGGAAGCACTGCACGGGCTAGGGGGGTGCGACGGCTGGGTAATGCCCTGGCTAGCGGCTCTTATCCTTGCTTGCCCCAGGCGCTGGCGATGGGCGCCCGAGACGTGTACGCCGGCGGTAGCCACAGGCAATGCCCGGCCACCAAGCCATCGCCAAACCGGCATCTCCGCAGATTAGCCTGTGAGCTTTCGGGAGAGCCGGACCGGGGAGACTGGAGTTACCAGGCTCTGTTGAGGCTCCACAACTAGCTGCGCTCGCGAAGCCCCGGAACAATGTAAGGGTGGTGATGTCTGAACCGGCACCGGGCCCGAGCGAGCGCGGCAAGGACCACATCGTAGAGGCCCGCCGCTATCCCCTGATCAGGCCTACCACCTAAATTCTCGGAAAATCCGGAGACTTTGCTCGTTGCGCAGGGAATATACCGCGACCGCACTAGGGTGCTGCCCCTGTCATGGCGAGAAGAGAGCGACGACCTGAAATGCCACACCGAACGCCGATGCCTCCCAATCTGATGATCGAGCAACCAGCCAGCACGCATTTCCCATCTTGCTCAGGCAATGCTGCATCTGCGCCGATCAAGCAGCAGACGCAGCAACCTCAGCATGCCAACGGCTTCAAGGTTATTCGCGAAGGCGGATGTCTCTGCGGGGCTGCACGGTTCAGCGTCGAAGGGCGGCCCCTCAGGATAGTGATATGCCACTGCCAGGATTGTCGCCGAGCGAGTGGCAGTGCGTTCACATTCTTCGCCGTTTGGCCATTGGCTGCCTACCAAGGCACGGGAGAGCTGGGAAACTTTGAGGGTCGATCTTTCTGCAAGCAATGCGGCTCAAGGGTGGCGAACCTGCGGAGTGACGAAGCAGAGGTTCTGGTCGGCTGTCTCGACAAAGCACCGACCGATCTAATTCCCGAATACGAACTTTGGGTAGGCCGACGGGAGCAATGGCTTATGGACTTACCGTGGGCGGACCAGTTTCAAAATGACAGGCCCCAACAGGCAGCTGACGCGCCGGCGTTCGTTCCCGAGCCATCGCAGCAACCGAGCAACTGATCCGGTCTGTCGAGCGAGAATGTAAAAGGGGTCCGCATATGCTCACAGCTTGCTAGCAATCCTTCCGCCCCACTTCGGGGTGACGCGATAGGTCAGCTTCCACCCAGCCTCTCGGCGCGAAAACTGGCGTTGCCGAGTCCCCACACTGCAAGGAAGGCATTGTTTTCGCCCCGAAAACCCGCGCCTTGGTCGGAACGCTGGTCGGCACAAAACCCGGGGGCACATCGAATGTGAAGCCAGCTGCCTGACACCGAACGGCTGCCAGGATTGAGCCTGAAAGCGAGCTGCAAAATAGGACCGGAACGAGGCTCAGCATCTCGCCATAAGTTGGGATTAGGTTCCTTCCCCCCGAAAATCCGGCAACGGGGTGACCCAGGGGCTCGACAGAGAATGGCCGAAGGCGGGCGCTGGGTCCGCCTTCGACGTTTCGGCTTAGATTCAGCCGCCCCATCCTCTTTGCCATCGCGCAGAAATCTGCGTGCGACTTGTTAAGTGTGGTATCTCCGCAGTCTTTCAACACCGCCTGTTCACGGGGTCCATGGCCATCCATGCGGTCTTGAAGTCAGCCTCGGACTTCATGGTCTTCATGCCGGCATCGGTGAAGAAGGGCGACATCTTTGCCGGATCGTCGAGCGCGGACGTTCCTGTGCCAGCAAGTGCGGCACCAGCCGTCATCGTAAGCGCCATCGCGCCCATCGTGAGCATCTTGAGTTTCATGGAAATTAAGCGGCAGCTTGTTGCATCAACTTCGCTCTTTGGGAAAAGTTTCTCGGCTTAACGAAAAGGCCCGCCCGCTATGGGAACGGGGCGGGCAAGTTGAAGTGCGCTGGGATCAACCAGCTTAAAGCATGCTAACCTAATCATACGGATGCGGTGCGGCTCGGACGGGAGATGGGGCATCACTCGGACGCGCCAGGCTCAGGCAGGGCCACCGCGTCCGAACCCGCTTCATAGGGTGCCAAGGCCGCTCTGGCAGAAAAGGCTACTGCGACGCGCAATGCAAAATGACCCGCCTTTCTATCGCCGAAGAGCTTGAGAGCCCCGCCGACCGCATTGCGGATATGTCGCGAGCGGATATTCAAATCATCCTTAGGCGCGCTGCCCTGATGCTCCTCGCGGGTGTGGCGCTGGAGCCGGCGACGGAGGATGCGCTTATCTCCATCGCCGCAGAGACGAAGATCGGCCGGTCGGATCTCAACCAGATCGTTTTGCGCGAGTGGTTAGAAACCAACGCCTATCTGCCGGTCCGAATGATCGATGAGGAAGGCGAGACAGACGGAACCTCGTAGGTCGCCTTAGAGGGCCACCCAGTTCATACCCGAGAATGGCGGCGGCGCCGGAGTGAGGTTGAGAAAGCTGTGATCGCTAGGGTGATTCTTTGGGTGTGGCTGATGATCGCAGGTTTCGCCGGGATTGCAAACCCAGCAACCGCGATCCTATTGCTTGCCAAGGGCAACATCAGCGGTTGCTTGGAGTTCGGATTGTTCAGCATCATTTCCTGGGCAGCGCTCAGAGCGACATGGAGGGACATCGGGCCACGGTGGCGTCAAAAACTGCTAGCAAATAAAGCCAGCAGGCTGGCGCCTACCTCCGGGCGTGGTCTCCTCTCCTTTCGCATGTTTAACTTACGGAATTTGAGTGACGGTGGTGGGACGGAACCTTGCTGCGCGCTAGCGCCCTTTCGGCTTTGGCGTGATCTCCTCAACCCGCACCTTATCGCCGATCTCTCTCGCCCAGGCCAACGCCTTGGCCTTGTCTTTGTTGGTCTCGGTCCGCCAATGCGGCTTGTTGGTCATTTCTTCGCTTCTGGTTCATCTTCATTTGCGGCAGTATCGGCGATCTGCAATGCTGCAGCCGTCTCTTGAGGCGTCCACCCCTCAGCTTCTGAGGCAGTCACCAAGGCCGAGAATACGGCTTCCAAGGCTACTTCACAGTTGACGGCGCGGTCCGGGTTACCCCTGGCATCAGCTGTTCATTCAACATCTGGCGGACCACGATCTAAGCGAAGATGACCATACCCCGGCGCACACGGCAATTGAATTGAGACGTGGGCGGCTCGTACCCATGACCCGAACGAACTGGAGGCGTTTGGGCTAAGGGCATCCGGCCAGCGACTAAACGGCTTCTGCCGAAGAATTGTTCCGCCGCCTGCATTTGCGTACAGATTTCAGCGCCCTGATTGATGCGTCGGCCGTCAAGCCGCTGTCGACGCTACCAGCCGCAGGGGCACTTCTGCGTCGGCCGTTGCACCGACGGCGTTTGCCACCGGCTGATATTAGGAGCCGGGGCTGAGGAGATTTCACCCTCCAAGGGTCCGGCGTCTCGGAGTTCCCAAAGCCTTAGGCGTCGGACCCGCCTTTGCGTATGAGCGCGTTCGAGATACCGGATTTGGTGCCCCGTTCGTTGTGGGATCCCGCGCGCGTGCTCATCGAACGATGATCCACCATCCGGCGAGCGCGCCAGCCGCGAGCAACAAAACTGCGGCGGGTATCAATACGCCCTTGCGGTTCTGCCATCTCGGTGGAGGGCTCGGCACCAGTTTTTGGGGTTTCGGTCGGTCGTCCATGACAGACAAGCTGCCCTACCGTATTAGGTTCCGATATCAGCGACCAGACCTTGGTCCCAAAACGGTCCGACCGAAGCCCAATCGGGGGAACGTTTGCTGCCTTGCCAAGTTCGATTGGCTTGGCCGACGAAGGTTGTCTGTGCCAATTTTCACAAGGGAGAAATCCATGAAAGCGTATCTCACTGGCGCCGCAGCGGCGTTTCTGATTGTCGCAGGTATCGGCGCGGTTGCTGCGGAGGACGTGATCATCACGCCCGAACAGGATACCGTCATACATGAGTATGTGAAGAAGCAGCCCTTGGCGTCTGTGAAGATTCCGGGCGTCGAACTCAATGTCGGCACAGCGCTGCCCGACACAGTCGAGCTTCATGAAGTGCCCAACGTCAAATACCGCTATGTCGTCGTCGACAACCGGACGGTTCTCGTGGATCCGGGCACCCGCAAAATTGTGAAGGTTTACAACTGACCTTCGAATGACAACCCGCCGCCAGTCAGCGGCGGGTTGTGCATGTCGGAATCCATTGAGGACGATTGAAGATGATGAACCTTGAACTCGAGACGTCTCATGCCCTCGTGGTCCGCCTAGCCGATCTGCAAGCCAGAATGCGGCGAGCAAAGTTTCCCTTCATCGTCGGTTGGCCAGGGTGCGCGCCATGTTGGGCAATATGGCGCGCATCTTATTGCGGGAGAGCGGGCATGCAATTCGGCGAGGTCATAGCGAATGTCTTAACCGCTGCCCTTCTAACGTGCGTGCTGGCAATCATGTTGTTTCTATTTGACCGGCCGCTTAGGCCTGAACCTAAAGTGCGAATGGTCATCCTTCTACCAGTCGATGCCGCGACCACGGCTTCAATGAGGACCGGCACTCATTCCAATTTGCCGGAAACGTTTGACATCAAGCTGGCGCTGCCAAGACCCGAACAGAATCAAAACTCTGGCAGCCCCTAGGTCCCCAGAGCTAACTTTTTTCCCAAAAATCCTGCAGCGATGCGTGCCGAAGCTGCTCCTCGCCTTTCAGGAACTTGACGCGGCCGACAAGGCCAGGCTTGAGCCATTCGGCGCTTTTCTTCGCCAGGGCTACAGGCGGCGGGGCGCCCACCTTACCCTGCACGCGATCCCAAAGCCGCTGGCGCTTGTCATGCTTGAATGTGACAACGGCCCCGCCGACATAGCGACCGTTTTCGGCCATGAGAACCATGGCTGGCTTGCCCCTTTCCCGCTTCACCCCGATGATGTCCATTTCCTTTTCGTCAAAGCATTTGATCTTGCGCCAGTTCATCGTCGGGCCGCTGCGATAGAAGCTGTCCCGGCGCTTCGAGACCATGCCTTCAAGTCCGGCTTGATCGACCAGCCGATAGACGAAGTCACCGGTGCCAGGCATTGCTTTGCTGAATTGAATGCGGCCGACGGCAGGGATCATCTCTTGCAGGATCTCGCGGCGGTCCTCCACCGGCATGTCGCGCAGATCGTGGCCGTTCAAGTGCAGAAGGTCGAACGCCACCAGATAAAGATCCCGTGACGGCCGGCGCTTGGTGATGGCCGATTGCAGGGCATGGAAATCGGACAGCCCCGCCTCATTGACCATGATGGTTTCGCCATCGACGATAAAGTTTTCGGCCTCGATCGAAGCCGCCTCCTCCGCGAGATATCGATATCGGGTAGTCCAGTCGTAGCCATTTTTGGTGTACAGGCGGATGCCATCGGCATCCTTGATCACCTGGGTGCGATAGCCATCGAATTTGATTTCATGGCTCCAGTCCTCGCCGTCGGGCGGGCTGTCGAACAACTCAGGCTCCATCGGCTTGATGAACTTCAGACGCATGAACTGACCCGCTCCCGCGACTCAAATTAGCACGCGCTAAAATAGTTCCGGAACATTTTAGGCAAATTGAAATTTCAATCATTACCGCGATCAAACGAGCGACAAATGCCCCGAGGTCCGAGAGTTGGTGACGAAATCACGCTAACGGCCACCATCCTGAAGGTGATGGAGGGCGGCGTTTCGAGTGTCAGCATTCCGACTTATAATTTCCCCCTGGCCATCGATACGCCGAAAAAAACCAGGGCGGGTCAAAAGATCGAAATCAGCGGTTTTGCCACGCGCGTCGATGACGAAGATGGAAAGGTAACGGTACGGATCGATGGTGGTGGTCTGGTAACCGTGGATGCCGATACGATCACCAACCTCTCAACGACATCGCGGGTGACCGTTCGCGAGTAGCTATGTGGATGAGGCAAAAGCACTCAATGACGAAGATATCGGACCTTGGATCACCGGTCCCCGGCAAGCGGCACGGCGTACCGGTGGCCGATGAACGGGACCATTTTCTACAATTGCCCCTCCTGTGGCCAAAAGGTCGACATGCGTGATCTGCGGCAAAGTCATCTGGCATGAAGAGCCGGGGCACAAACCGCTAGGGCCAACTCTGGTTTCCAGGCTGACCTTGCCGTCCAACCGTTGACCAAGTGGCTAGTTGCTACCCTCGCTTGCTGGAGTCGCGTGCTGCTGATTTAGAAGCATGGACAGCGCTGTAGCGATTTGAGGCAGGAAGAACGGCTTGGTGATCATCACGCTTTCCGGGACGCCTTCAGCGCCCCAGTGAGGCGCGCTGTCGCCGCCTGATGTAACCACTGGTAGGGTTGGATTAGCTCGCCTTACGTGCCTCGCTAGCTCCCATCCCGAGTTTCCAGATCCAAGGCGAATGTCTGTAAGCAGACCGGTGAACTTGCTTGGATCTTCATCAAATGCCTCTATCGCCGCTTCGGCGTTGGGCACCCCTACGACTAGAAAGCCTGCTTCTTCCAATGCCGATTCAAGGTCGAGCAGGAACAGTGGTTCGTCCTCCACGACCAGAATCGCACTGACACTTCTGCTATTTCCCCCAATCCGGCTTACTACGCTTTCAGCCGCAGATTGGTTCCACGCGCAAAAGGTCGTAACCGCCCCTTCCACACGGCCATTTGCATTGCGGCGCGGGCGGTGACTGATTACTTGCTCCCCATGAACAAAACGAAACTCGCGCTCTGGATAGCTGTGGCGGTGCTGATAGTGCTGGTGTTGGTCAGCACCTATCTGTTTATGGCCGCGGATGCGCCAGACTGGTCAACGCGGCTGTAGGCGAATAACCGGTGCAGTGGAGGCGCGACCGCTATTCTGATGAGGCGGATCGTGGGACCCGCCTCAGCGAGGGAAGCCGTCACAGAAACCATTAGCGGAATATGAGGTTCCGCTAATGAACAAAAAAGCCTGCCACCTTGCGTAAAAGGGGTGACGGGCCCTTAAGCCAGCGAGGGGACCATGAATGCTGGCGATCCACACCTGTCTATGCGCGAGCCCTGCCCAAGCTGGCCGTACGGGGAATTTCAACCTCGTTCGCTATAGCAAGAGACAAACGGATGGCCCTGATCAGATCCACTGGCGAACAAGGTTTTTCAACCCACTCGCCCCTAAAAAAAATCGGATGATGTAACCCTGAGGTGGCCACACTGGCCGAATGTACGACGAAGGGAACGTTGTGCGCATGGAGCAATTGCGCGACTTTTGCGCAGTCGCCATCCCGCAGCTCGATATCCATGACGACCACATCGGGTAATTGATGCCGAAGTCTATCCAGTGCGCAAGCGGCGGATGAGAAAGTGCCGGTGACTTGGAAGCCTGCGTCGCGCAACTGGTCCTCTAGGTCGACCGCAATAAGCGCTTCGTCCTCCAAGATAACAACCTTGGTGGCCATTTTCGCCCTCCCTGGCATTGCCTTTCTTGGAGAACAATTAACCACTTTTCGCAGGGCTTCGCACGGGTTGGTAAAAATCGTACCGAAACCTTCCACAAGCCCCACCCCTGAAAGCAAAAAGTCCGCCACCGCGAGGCAGCGGGCTGAGTTTGAAGTGGCCAGGGATCAACCCAGCACAGGTTTTTAATACCCCGGCAGAGTAACAGATTGCAAGGCACAGGACGGCAGGGTTTTGGACGAAGGGCGCGGGCGCGCCGAGTGGGCCGTGTTGCCTAAGAATGCGGTACTGTAACTACGCCGCAAGACAGATACGGAGGCCGCATGGTGAATTATGCGTTAAAAAGCCCGCCGCCGCGCGGGTCGGACGGGAGATAAGCAAGCAGAGCTCGCGAAGGTCGCGGTCATAAGAACCCACGGAACCGCGAATGGCATTTGAAAACCCTTTTGACGAACTGTACGAATTCATATCCAACTCCCCACCGGAACTCAAAATGTTGCTTGCGCCCCGGCGTAAATAGTGTCCCATCGCTTGCCGAATTGTATGGGCGCAAGCGGCCGAGAGATAGCAGAGGTGCCGTGCTCTTGCCCCAATATGGAGGCGGAGCGCATGGCTCAGTTTCATCAACCACACATCCGTAATCGATTACTGACGTTTCTGTCGCCCGATGACTTTGCGCTCGTCGAGCCGCATCTTGAAGCAGTCACGTTTGAGCTACGTCAACACCTGTTCAGAGCGGAACATAAGATCTCCCATGTAACCTTCCCGGAACGGGGCAGGTGTGGGCGTGCGGTCGACGCCGAGCACGACAGCTGTTCCCACCAGACCCTCCGATCCGACCATACCAACCTCGAACCGCCCTTCCTCCGTGTCGGCGACGATTGCATGGTTCAGGCTGCGGGTGAAGCATTCCGAATTGGGGCGGGCGAGCTGCAGGTGGCGATGGACCGCAGCCACACGCTTCGCGCGGTACTTCTTCGCTTCGTGCAGATCAGTCAGACCGCCTATGCCAATGCCGGCTACTCCACCGAGGAGCGACTGGCGCGCTGGCTGCTTATGACCCACGATCGGCTGGAGGACGACGCCATGCCCATAACGCATGAGTTCATGAGCATTATGCTGGGCACGCGTCGTCCGGGTGTGACAATCGCGGTGCAGCTACTGGAAGGCGTCGGTGCGACCAAGAACACACGTGGCCAAATTCTCCTGAAGGATCGCACCAAACTATGGTTTTGCCGAGAGGGAATATTCGAATGTGTTCCAGTTCCCGATCAAGCGAGAGCGATGAGAGGGGCACTTGCGCTATTTCATGAACGTGCGCTACCGGGGCCGGCTGATCCCCGACCACGAAGGAGACGAACTGGCAGAGGAGGCGGCCTTGCGAGCCCATGCGTTGGCGACCGCGCGCGAGCTCGTCTTTACCACTCGCATGCAAACGATGCGCAGTTGGTTCGACTGCAGCTTCGAGGTAACGGACGAGAACGGCAGAAGCGTGCTCGTGATGCCCTTTGACGAAGTGGTTGAGGATCGAGTTTGAGCGTGGACCTGACATTGGCCGTTAATTGCGGGCGGTGTTCCTTCTTATCCTGCAGCGAGGCATAGCGCAGCTTCGGTTCGTAGCAGCGACCGCAGCTTGCTGATGCCCGGGCGTCACATGCGACAGCCTTCCGTAGGCCGGCGGCTTGCCATGGCGCGCTGTTTGGCACCGTCTCGCAACTTCATTTGGCACCAACTTGCGTGCTCCGACCCGGGCGTATTTGTTCATGCGCTTTGAACGTTGTTACTGACGGGCGACCCAGCCAGGCGGGTGAAGGGTCAACAGGACGAGCATGTTGAGCGGGCACTCGGTCTGTCTTGTGAGAGAGATATTTAGACGCCGAACGCACCACGCCCAACAAACGGTCTTCCCACGACTTGGGTTGTGTAAGGACCGGTTTGAGAATTGATCCTCGGTTCTTAGGCACTGTCGGTCTCCGAGTAACCCCGGCCGTTTAAGTGGCTTTCTCTGGCAATGACGAACCAAAACGGATTCTGATCGGATCGACGGCGTTGAGCCGCTGCTCTCGTAGACGCGCAGTCTTGGCTTCCCTAACCTGCCGCTCAGCATCCACGACCAGTCTGGGACTCGCGGTCCGCCTTCTCAATTTTTTCCCGATCGACGCGCCGTTTCATGCCGCCTCTCCCTTGCATCTGACGGCCCAAAAAGAGTCAGGTGAAGAAAATGTTCCCAACAATTTAATTCGATTTCAGTCTCGTTTGTTATTGCTAAACGCGGATGTGATTTTCGCCGTGGGCTCCTCTCGCGCTCGGTCAGGCCAAGGCCAATCAATGGTAAAGATCGTACAAAGTTAGCGTGGAACGGAAGCTTCCGATCGAGCTTAATTGGCTGCGCATCTTCGAAAGGGAAACGCTATGTTGGCAGGGGATATTGCGGAACGTCGACTGAAAATTCTGGTGGAACAGTACGTCGAAGCCAGGAAAAAGAACCACGATTTCGTGTCTACCGAACTTGCCAGCAGAGCGATCCGCCAGTTCATTTCCCCACCGATCGGCGAAGATGCGCTTGACAACCTGATCGCAAAATGCGCCGTCGAGCATGGGCTTAATGTTCGTTTTGATCGTAAGTAAGGACCGTCGGCCAGCTTGATCATTAGATTATGAATGCAAGGGTCCAGCGCCCGATGACTCGTGGCGGAACAAAGCCGGTGCGAATTGTACGTTTTTAACGCTTCATTGACTCCGCACACCAGCGGGAGTTGAGTTTCCTTCTCAGCAACCGGTTCCAAGGTGAGCGTCGGATGCAGGACAGTCACTCCGATCGCGGTCTGCTCTATCCCAGCGATCTCGATATCTGTCATCGCGTATATGAACAAGTTCGCCACCAGCGGGGTTTCGATTTCAATAGCCCTGCGGCCGAGACGCTCGCTTCGTACGTCCTCTTCAGCTACCAAAACGGGACCACCGATGAAGCCGAGCTCCTCACTGCAGCGAGGAGGAAATTGATAGCCATTGACACCGACGATGGTCCCTACGACGTTGATGTCTTCGCAAAAAAGCATCGGATGACTTGCAAACCGACTTTGAGAAGCAAGGCGGCAACGCCGGAATATTTCAAATCGAGAAGGGCCGCTTCAAGCGGATCGACTAGGCGTTGTTGTTGAGGGAGCACGCAAAAGCCCGTCACGGAGGAAGCGTGGGGGGCTCCCGCCACCGTAGGACGATGACGGGTTTGAAATGGCCAGCTTGGGACGTTGTCTGGCCGATGCGGAAACGCGCCATAGAGACATTAGTTGCGTCTAATGTAAAAAGCTCGCCACCTTGGGCAAGGTGACGTGGCCGCTTCAAAGACAAGGAACATTGTCGCGCCGGTAACGTTCGGCTGGATCACTGACCTATCAGTGATTCCCCGTGGGAGCTGGCCTGCTGAAAGGTGGCGGGCTTTTTCATTTTGCCGGATCCGCGCCGCGCGGGCCATCCGCAAGCGGCGGCTCATCCACTGCCACCTCATCGACTTCCGCCTCCATTTGGTCGCTGACCGGCTTGGCCTTGGCGGCACCGGCAATGGGGTCGCCATCAAAACCCTTTAGCCATGCATCGGCGAATTCGTTCCAGTAGTCAGGCACGGCGCGTTCCTTGGCGTCCTTGCGCGCCTGGGCGCCATACATCCAGGCGTAGGTGATGCGCTCCTGGTCCTTCTTAGCCACCGCCATTTTGCCACCTACCTTCCCAACGGCTGCTTGGAGAGCGAGACCAGCTCATCTTCATCCGTGATGCCGGCCATAAAGTTCGCGATAATGCGGGAGGCGATTGCCTCGCGAGCGTCTGGCGACTGATTGTCTAGCTTCAATTGTTCAAAAACCCGCTCAAGCAAGGCTAGCTCGGATTCGTCGAAGATGCCGGCGTCAGTTGCCTTTCATCGAATCGGCATGACCTACCTCCTGAAATCCTGCACCGAGGCGTGACGTAGCTTCGGCTCACCGCGCAGATGCCGGACGCGGGCGGTGATGCCAGGCTTCACCCAGTCGACGTCGTCATCGGCGATCGTGGTGGGGACACCACCACCAGGTTGCTCGGCACGATCGCGCTCGATGCGCTGCCAGAGCCGGTCCTTGATCGCGCGCGTGGTGGCGATGACGGCCTTGCCGACATATTTGCCGTCCTTGGCGAACAGCCCCTCGGTCTGCTTGCCGGCCTCCCGCTTGACGCCGATCAGGTCGAGGTCATCGACATCCCAGCATTTCGTTTTGACCCACGCATCGGATTCGCCGCTGCGATAGGGGCTGCCGCGGCGCTTCGACACCATGCCTTCGAGCCCCATCTTGTCGACGGCGGCCAAGAACGCGGCGCCGTCGCCCTCGACATACTGGCTATACTGGATGATCCCGTCGGCCGGCTCCACCAGATCCCATAGAATCGCCGGCAGTTTCTCGGCCGCGTCGACGACAGGCCAGTAGCGCTTTGACCAATCGATGCCGGTCCTGGTGAATGCGCGAACCTCTGCCCAATCCCGGATGAGCTGGGTGCGGAAGCCGTCATACTTGATCTCGTGGAGCCAATCGTCGCTGACGGGCGGCTCGAGCACCAGCAAAGGCTCCTGCGGCTTGATGAACTTCAATCGCGGTTCGGCGTTACGCATGCACTCACACGCTCCGATGGCCTCCGAGATATCGTCAAGCTTCGATGTCATCTGTTTCTGCGCTTTCACGGTTGGAAGGCGCGCCGGCCCCCGGAGAGCCGGCGCCAGTGCTTACTTCACCGGGGGCTGCGGATGCAGCGCGTGCCGGTAAGATCGTCTTCGACCAACCGCCGGGCGTGCTGCTCGGTCCAGGCCTGTCGGTAGTGCCGACAGTCAAGGTGAGATGAGTGCCGTCGAAATGGCCAGTCGCGCGAGTGAAAGCCGGTCCGCCGCCGGTGGCCGCAATCCCTGGCTCATCGCGGTCATCGTCTCGACCTTCATGCTGGTGCTCGACACTTCGATCGCCAATGTGGCCCTGCGCAACATCGCCGGCAGCCTGGCCGCCGGGACGGATGAGAGCACCTGGGTGATCACCACCTATCTGGTCGCTAATTCCGTGATCATCCCGGTCAGCGGCTGGCTGGCCAGCGTCATCGGCCGCAAGCGCTATTACATGTTTTGCGTGGCGACCTTCACCATAGCATCGCTGCTGTGCGGGCTGGCGCCCAATCTCGAGATGCTCATCGTCTTCAGGATCCTGCAAGGCCTCGGCGGCGGCGGCATGGCCCCGAACGAACAATCCATCCCTAACGACACCTTTCCCCCGAAAAACGCTCGCAGGCGTTCGCGCTTTATGGCATCGCCGTCATCACGTCACTCGCCCCAGACCCAGCTTCCGCTTCTTTGCCTTGCACGCATTTTCCTGATGATCGGCCTGCCGTTCCTGTTCATCCCCATTTCGACAGCGGCTTACGTCGGCCTTGCTCCGCAGAAGACCAACCAGGCGTCGGCGTTGATCAATGTTGCCCGCAACATCGGCGGCAGCATCGGCGTGTCGCTGTCCAACACGGTGATCGCTCAGAACGCGCAGCTCCACCAGGCAAACCTTGTCAGTCATACGGCACAATCGTCTCCCGCCTACCAACAGGCGCTGCGTCAGGTGACCGAGCATTTCGTTGCCCAGGGATCGACCATGCTCCAGGCCAAGCAACAGGCCGTCGGCTGGATTGGGCAGTTGATCGCGCGCCAGGCTTCGCTGCTCGCTTATGTCGACGTCTTTCGCTACTGCGCAATCGTGACGGCGTTGTTTGTTCCCCTCGCCTTGCTGCTGCGGTCTCCAAAGCATGACAAGCGCTAGCTGAAATATCGTCGGCGCTGGAACTCCGTCGCTGGCTTTTCGTTCAGACCCTATCCAACAAAGGGAGAAACAATCATGCCACGCGGCGACAAATCGAAATACACCGACAAACAGGAACGCAAGGCCGACCACATTGCAGAAGGCTACGAGAAGCGCGGGGTTTCCGACAAGGAAGCCGAACGTCGCGCCTGGGCGACCGTCAACAAGGACGATGGTGGCGGCAAGAAGGAAGGCGGCTCCGGACGCGGTGAGCACACAGGCAATCCGGCTGCACACAAGGGCGGCAGGATTGGCGGCAAGGCATCGGCGTCGCGCTCATCTGCAAGCCGATCGGAGTCGGCCAAGAAGGCCGCAGCCACCCGCAAACGGAACGCTGAACACCGCGCGCATTAAATGGGTGCTCGGAGTACAGAGATGAAATCCCAACTCGTCAACGAGGTTAGCGGACAAAGACATTCGTTGTGGTGCTGGAGCCCGGCGAAGAAGCATTCGGCGGGCTTACCGCTTTCGCTGTCGACCAGAAGATCGGCAGCGCTTCGTTGACCGCCATCGGTGCGTTCGAGCGAGCGACCGTCGGCTGGTTTGACCTGAAAGCGAAGACCTACCGCAAAATCCCGATCGACGAACAATGCGAAGTGCTGAGCGCGATCGGCGATATCGCGCTGGGCGACGATGGCAAGCCCAGCCTGCATGTCCATGCGGTGCTCGGATTGAGCGACGGAACCACAAGAGGCGGGCACCTGCTTGAAGGCATCGTTCGGCCAACGCTGGAAGTCACGCTGGTGGAAGCCCCAGGCCATCTGCGCCGCGCAAGCGTCCGGAACTCGGTGTTGCGCTTATCGATCTGGACGCTTGAGCTTCAAGGACCGATCGGCAGGGCGGGTTTATGTCCAGTTCGAGAGAACTGTCTCCATCTCGACTGTCTCGACCTGCTGCGCAAACCGCTGATGATAGACGGTCAGCAGCGCGTCGTGGGTTGCGTCGGAAGAGCTGCACAGCGCGTCCGTGACCAGAACCACGCGATAGCCGAAATCGATGGCCCCGAGCACCGTGGCCAGAACGCATACATCTGTTTCGCCACCCGTGATGACCAGTGTATCGATATCGCGCGCCATCAGAAGAGCTCTGAGGCTCCCTTCGAACCAGGGCGAGTAAATGTGCTTGTCGATGATTGCCGCTGGCGGGCAATAACCGGCCAATGACGGCAACAGTTCGGCCATTTCGGGTCCGATCGTCTCGATCGTCATCGAAGCCCAACGCTCGTAGTAGCGCTTCCACGTGCCGACGCCCTGCCCCGCCTTTGGGGCGGGCAGGAACCGCGTAAAGACCGTCTGCGGCGCGCGTCTTTCGACCAGTCTTTCGACTTGTGGCAGAACACGGGTGATCCAGGGTGTTGCCCATTGAGACGGCTCGGCAAACAACCTCTGCATATCCACGCAGACATGCATGCATCGATCGCCAAGGGGACCATAGGCCAAGCCTGGCATCGACATCAGCGCGTCTCCGACCGGCGGTATGTGTCCACAACAGCTTCCTAGCAAAGAGAGGCAACGCCACGTGCCGGGACTGGTTCCTGAGATAGCACAGGAACCGACGCAAATGAGTGGCGTTTCCGCCGAGGCGAATGGAGCTACTCGCATGAAACCACGCGACGGGGGCCGTAAATCAGCCGGGACACCACCATGGAACTGAGCGGAGGATGTCTCTCCGGCACGATCCGCTTTCGCGTCGGAGGCCAACCGAGAGTGCATTACTGCCATTGTGACATGTGCTGGCGAGCGACTGGCAGCGCCTTCGCGGTTTTGGCTTGGGTATCTTCTCAAAGCGTCGTCTGGATCAATGTGACGCCAACCTATCGCAGGTCTTCGCCGATCGCCCAGAGGGGGTTCTGCTCCAGCTGCGGATCGCCGCTCAGCCTTTCCTATGACGCATCGCCCGGCGAGATCGCGCTGCATGTTGGGAGGTTCGACGATCCGGCCCACCTGGAGCCGCGCTACAACTATGGGTCGGGGCAGCGACTTGGCTGGGTTTGCTGTGGAATAGACCTGCCGCACCACGATACCGAGGAGCGATGGTGAAACCATTGCCTGAAGAGGAAGCCAGATGAGTATCTTTTACCGCGCGGCCAAGATCGCGGAAGAGGTCCATGCGTCGCAACGCGACAAGACCGGGCAGCCTTACATCGAGCATTGCCGGCGTGTCGTTGATGCTGTCGAAACCATGGATCAGAAGGTCGTTGCCTACCTTCATGACGTGCTGGAAAAGGGCGAAGGCTGGAACCGCACCAAGGTCGAAAATGCGGGCTTCGGACCGGCGATTGCTTCGGCAGTTGACGCCATATCACGCAGAGACGGCGAGGATTACTTCGCGTTTGTGCGACGCGCTGCATCGAACCCATTGGCGCTGCCGGTGAAGCGTGCGGATCTGGAAGACAATATTTGGCAGGCGCGACAAGTTGGGGCATCGACCGTCAAATACGAAGAGGCACTACGCATTCTTGATGAGGAGTTTCCGCGCCGCTAGCATTTACCCGGGGCTTCAGCCCGGCACGGCGTGCGCACGAAGCGATTTACTCCAAGACGTGGGGCGTATGCCGCTTGTCTTCCGACGGCTCGACATCAATGCGCGCCTTTTCAGGATCGAACGCGCCGTGACCCGCGATTGCCCTCGCCGCGGTGTCGGGAGTTTCATATGCCCACATGAAATCGTCGGCCGAGCTTCCTACGGCATGAACGCGCCAGTAGCTGGCGGTGCCCTTCATCGGGCTTTCGCTCGTGGTGTTGGTCCTTTCGAAAAGGTCGAAATAGATATCTTCGAAAGGGATGTAGAAGACAGCCTCGTGTCCTTCTTCCCGCAGCACCTTGGCTCGGTCCGTGGCTGCGACTATGGCGTCGGAAAATCGTACCGTCACCGTGCCGGCAAAGGGCTCTATGGTCAGTTGGCCTGGGTGGCGTGTTGCAGTTGCGACTGAAGCTTGCATATTGGTTCTCCTTGCCAACAGGGCGTTATGAGATCGAAAGTCATTTGCTCGCAGGCACGGTAACTGGCTGATTACCGCCAGTCGTGGACTGTGGCCTGGCGTCCTGATCCACCTGCGGGTTCTTGTTGACCGCGTCGGTGTTGGCTTTCATCGGCTCGGTGTTGTTGTCGCAGGCAGCAAGCGCCAGACCAGCGACCAAGATCAGCGATGACAAGGTTTTCATTGTCGAGGCCTCCTCTGGTTGATATCGACCAACGAAGCTCAGGCGTATTGGTTGCCTTGCTGGGTCTTCAACCGCGGGTGCTTTTCGAGCCAACTCCAACCATCGGAGCGGTCGCTCCGCGTTCGGTCTCGGGGCCTTCCGCCTCTATTTCCTGCATAGCCTGGTCCCAGTTTTCCTGGCCCTCGGCCGGGCTGGACAGCCTTCCCGCTCCCAGATTCATAGGCTCGCGTTTTTGCGTTCTTCCCTGCTGTCCATGACTCGATCCTCCGATCATCAGTCTCAATTCCAGATGATATTTTTTGTTCCCTTCGGCAGACGCAGCCGCCGGAGCCGCGATCTCGGGCAAGGCGCCTGTTGATTGCGTGATGGACCCGCTCGGTAACTACCAACATTATTTTGGTGACACACCGACGTCGACAGACTTATGAATCCGGCTATCGATCCGTGCGCGGCATGCTACTCTTCCTCCCCACGCCTGGCGCAACGCCTGAACGCCCGTCGGATTAAAAGAATGACGGCCATTGCTTCGAGCAAGGTGACGCCCATGCGGGAATTGCCGAAAGACATTGACGCCGATGTCGTCATCGAAATCAGCAAGCTGCTGGACGACAGCCCGCTTTTCGTCCCGCTACGGGTTCATGACCTTGCGACCAGGGTTAGGCAGCGGGTGAAGGACCGGTTTGCCAGATCGTTCCATCGAAGAACTGATCGTGGAGATGGCCTCTGTACGCCAACTGGCCATGGCCTTTTGATCTGCCTGGATCCGAGAATGTCGTACGCATCCCATTGAGTCGCCCACGCCGCTAGACGGCCTCGATTCCATCCGAGTGTGGTTGAGCGATCCGAGGGCGGCTTTGGGGAACCTAACGCGCGCCGAAAATTGGATTGCACGATTACCGACTTTCCAATTCAAAGGTGCCTGCAACGCCTCGAAAGCCAGACTGGCAAGATATCGTGGCGCGATTGGTTTGACTGTGCTTGCCAGTGCGTTGCTTGGATTGAACCGCGAAGCGCACGGCCATTCGGCGGGCTTCACGACGACTATCCTGGTCGGACTGGCCGACGCCCTCACGATGCTCCAGGCAAACATTTTGCCGGCACTTGGCCGCAAGGATCCCGGTTCCTTTGCCTCATGGATGTGCTGCGCTTTCCGCTCGCCGTGCCGACGGCGTCGGCTTCATCGGCGGCGGCGCCATCCTTCGCCGATCGGGCTGCATCGCTCGCCGGCGCGCATTGTCAAGATCGTCCCGGCTTGCGAAACCTATGAGTATTTCCTGCTCGCCGACGGGCGGATCGTCATCGTCGACCCTTGCCTTACAGAACCGTATCACCCGGCCAAGAACAAAAAGGCAGAACAAACCACCTGCACCAGCCAACTAGATGCGCCCGAGTACAACCAGAATGATGATTATAAGCAGCACAAGACCGAGGCCACCGCCGCCATAGTAGCCCGTGCCGTAGAACGGCCCGCCACCGAGCCCGCTAAAGCCGCCAAGCAATGCGAGAACCAGAATGATGATAAGGATGGTGCCGAGACTCATAGCTTTCTCCTTTTTGCGGGCTTTATAAGCGGAGCGGCCGGCCGCCGGCGGATGAGAATATGAACTCGCCAAAAGCCTTCCTGTTCCCGAGCGAGATCAATAGGCTGGCAGAGAATCTGCCGGCTCAATGGTGTTTGCGTGAACAAGATCATTCAGAGACGCCCGAGTTGTCCCGGCCTATCAACAATCCGGCGAGATGGGCAGCGTTTGAGGCGAGGCCATTACGACCGCATCCGCGACCTTCCCGGAGTTCCTGGCAGGTCGACATAGTTGACGTCCCCCATGGCCTCGCCAACCCAGTCGAGCCCGCCATTGGCGGGGATGGTGAAGCCCTGTTAGAACGATCGAAATGGTAGTGTTTCATTCCTGCCACACGACATAGCTCTAGCGTGCTAAATTCATGGCCATATGTATGGTCCCCTATCCGCACTGGTGTTTGCGCGAAAACTGGCGCAGCCTTTCAAATGATAGCGTTTGTCATCTTCCGAAGGCCTAAGGTTTCCGCTCCTGACACATAGCGATCGGCGTCTCACCTCCCAACTGCTTCGAGGCTGCCGTGCTTGAATTCTTTTATCTGCAACTCGGACAGCATGATGAATTGTCGACCGAAGAGAAGGCTCTGCTGGCCGAGACAATCTCTTTGGGACGAGATTTGAAAAGGGCCAAGACCTCGTTTCAACCGGGTCGCGGCCTGCCTACAGCACTATGCTGCTTGATAGGCTGGCAGCACGTTACAAGGTCCTCGAAAACGGCGGCCGGCAGTTCACGTCCCTGCAGGTGCCTGGCGACTTCGTCGACCTCCACGCCTTTCTGCTGAAGACAATGGACCACGGCATCGTTGCGCTCTCGCCTTGCCGTGTCATGTTCGCGGACCACAGCAAATTGAGGACAATTACCGAACGGGCGCCGCACCTTGACCCGCTGGCGCCATTCACCGCGAATGGATCGTGGCAATGGGCCGGCGCTCCAAGACCTCGCATCTGGCTCATCTCGTCTGCGAGCTCTTCGTGCGCCTGCAGGTGGTCAAGCGCACCAGCGGCATGAGTTTCAATCTGCCTCTTTCGCAAGCCGAAATGGCAGATGTTCTGGGGTTGTCGGTGGTGCATATGAACCGGGTCATCGGATCCCTGAAAAAAATCAGGGTCATCACCTGGACGAACCACACCGTCACCATTCTGGATTGGGATCAGCTTGCAGAGCTTGCGGAGTTTGATCCAACTTATCTGAGCATGAACACCGAACCCAGGTGAAACGCCGGTTCAAGTCGCTGCGCTGCTTCCGTCGTCGAAGAATTGAATGCCCCACACGGCTGCCTTTCTTGGTGATCAAACCTTTTAGGTCGGCATCCGACCGGCTTGTCTCGGTCCGCTTGCGTAACATGGCTATGGCTGCCTGTATCGACAGGAAGGGATTTTCCAACCCTCATCGAGGACCGTATCCACTGATTCAGCAACGTTGGACGGTTCAGAATTATCGCCATGGTCCAAGCTCCATCTGACCGCCTCCGGCCTTCGGCGTAGGCGAGCGCGAGGGATTTGAGATCGAACTGGCTAGTGGGTTCCTCGCTATCGTTTGTCACACGCACGAAAACTCACCGCACGCTTCAACGACCCCGCGGTTCCGTCATTCAAATTTGATGAGTTCTCACTGTACGGATCTTACCAAACGGTTCCTTACATGCCCGCTTTTACCAAACCGAAGCGCCTGTCGCGGGCGCTTTGCGTGAAGGTGGCCAACCTGGCGCAATTGACCAGCGTCCACCGCAACACGCTCCGCAACCGGTCATCAGAGCGCCTGCAGGCCGGATGCGCGAGATGGTCAAGGTGATTTCGGCGGCGACGCAGCTCACCGGCGACGTCGACAAGGCAATCTCTGGTATCGCAATGAGCCGATGGCCATCGGACGGCGGCCGAACTCGTCGCGGACGGCCAGGTCGAAGCAGTCCTGGCCTTCATCCGGGTTCTCGAGAACGGGGCGCGCGGCTGAAGGTCACCCCCGTCGGGCCGGACGAGATCTTCCATCGCTATCTGACACCCAAATGGGCCTTCCTGCCCACCAGCGGTGCAGGCGCGGCAATCGACGGCGGTCGTTTCAACCGGGCAGGCGTCGAAGCACTCTATCTGCATCTGTATCTGTCCCGTTCGACCCAGACGGCTCTTGACGAATACAAGCAGGCTGCCAGCGATGTCCCGCCGGCCAGGGATTCGACCCGGACATCTGGGATGGCGCTTGGCAGGAACGGGATTGTGCCGGCGCCAGGTCGCTCGCATTGACAAGAAGATCCCGCCATCGTGGAAGCTTGCGAACATGATCGTCACGACCGGGCTTCGCGGCATCCTGTTCCCGTCGCTGCGTCACGCCGGCCGCCAATCTTGTCGACGAGGATCATGTCGCAGTTCACGGTCCCGATGACCGGCTCCCTTGCGACCAGTCGTCCTGGTTCTGAGTCATCGACCATCTCGTGGTCGCAACGCCACAACGCCCGCTCACGACACTTGGTCCTCAACGACATCGTCCTCCCTCTTAGCCAAAACGGGTGGAATACCGCCGGCCAGCAGCTTTTCTTTCGACAGCAGCCCAGCATCCTCAACCGCCTCGAAATCCGGCAGCTGGCGCAGCGTGTCGAGCCCGAATTGCGACAGAAAATTTTTGGTCGTCACATAGGTATAGGGCGCGCCCGGCTGCGGACTACGCGGCCCCGAGGCGATCAGCTCCTGCCCCCGCAGCACACCGATCAGGTCGCGCGACACCTCCTTGCCGAAGAAGGAAGACAGCTCGCCACGCGTGATCGGCTGGAAATAGGCGATGCACATCAAAACCAGCGCCTCCGCCTGCAACAGTTCTTTTGCCCGCTCGCCCGCTGCCGTGCCGAATGCGGCGCGGATGGCGTCGCCAAAGATCTTTCTGGTCCGGTGCTGCCAGCCGCCGGCGACCGCGACCAGCTCGTAGGGGCGGCCGGCGAGCTCGGCGCGAATGTCGTCGATCATCAGCTCGAGATTGCAGTTTTTTCCCACCACCCGCGCGAGGACATCACGTGTCACCGGTTCATTTGCCGCAAAAATGACCGCTTCGACGCGGCCCATCCATTCGCGCCAGCGCAGCTCCGGCGGCAGGTGGTCGAGTTCGGTGTCGAGCAGCACAGGCTGTTCGTTCGGCTTGCGGCGGGCGGACGCTTCGCTCATCGCTACAGCCCAAACAGCCGAAAAGTGGTGCGGCCGGAAAGCTCGCGCACGGTATCCAGCTGTTGCAGCCGCTCGAACAGGCGTCTCGCCGCAAAGCGCGACAGGCTTTTGGTCGTTAGCGATCCGGAGACGGCGTCGTCGTCGAGCAGTCTTTGGATCACATCGCCCGCCCCTTTGGCGCGCAATTTTGGTGCGATGGCGATGAGCCTTTCGGCACGACGCGACAACGCGGCGGCCAGCCGGCAGGCATCGGCAGCCGCTCGAACCAGCGCAATGCAGACCGCACGCTCGAAAGTTTTTTCGCCGGGCCGGATGCGCTTGCCGCCGCTGGCCTCGGTGCGGAAGGATGGGCCAAAAACCTGCGCCATTAGGAGCGGCAGGGGTTGCGGCCAGCCAAGGCTTTGCGCCAGCACCAGGTCGGCCAGCCACCAAGCCAAAAGCTCGGCATCGGGGCGCATTGCGACGACGTGAGCGGCGATCGCCGCCGCGGCGAACGGCGCCGGCCGCAGGGATGCCGCCAGTTTTTCGATCTCAGTGCAAAGCGCGGCAAGCGCCGCGCCATCCCAATGGAGTCCGAGCAGCTCGACGATCTTGGCCAAACGATCGGCGGTGGCGACGGGCGGCTGCAGCGCCAGCTGCCGCCAGGCGCCAAAAATAGCGCCGGCGGGACCGGGGTCGGCGCCGGGCGGGCGCAAGTGCCAGGCATCGCGCAAGGCGGCCGCGTCCTCGGCGCGGCCGCCGAGCCGCATGCTGGCGGCGGCGCAGCGAAGCGCCAGCCGCTGCCGCCAGGCGCCGGCCCAGGCAGGCTGCGCGCGGGCGAGCGTGTCGAGGGCGCCCAAGGCGGCGCCGGCCTGGAAGGCGGCGTCGCCATAGCTCGGCGCGCCGGCGCTTGTGATCGCCCAAGCCGGAACGGAGGGCGGCGCAGAGGAGCGGGCGGTGGCGGGATCGAGGCGAATCATGATTTGAAGGGTAAAGTGCCGGTGCGCTTTGCGCCATGATTTTCGCGCCAAAACGCACAGCCTGTCGGCAATACATAACGAACGATAATGTTGCATTATCGTTCGTTTTGTTCTTTATAGAGGAAATGGCCGTTTTCGTCGCGCAGAAGTCGGAAAAACACGTCGACCCGACCTCCGGACCGTCCCCCAGCACGGCCGCCGTCATTGATCATTCCCCTGCAGAGGCGATCGTCGACGATCTTCCCGATATCGTTGATGTCGTGCTCGCCATGGGACAGCAGGCGGACGATCTTCCGGGGGAGAACACGGCACCGGCCGAGCAGCCGATTTTTGGCCTTCCGGCTCACCTGGAGGGGCTCGCCGAGCGCGCTCGCGATTACGTCGAGGCAGCAAGCTCGGCCAACACCCGGCGCGCCTACGCCGCCGATTGGAAGCATTTTTGCGCCTGGGCGCGCCGCCAGCATCTCGATGTGTTGCCGCCCGATCCGCAGGTCGTCGGCCTTTACATCACGGCCTGCGCGTCCGGTAAGGTAACGGGGGACAAGAAGCCGAACGCCGTCTCGACAATCGAGCGACGTCTCTCTTCGCTGACCTGGAATTTTTCTCAGCGTGGCCAGCCGCTGGACAGAAAAGACCGGCATATCGCCACTGTGCTGGCCGGCATTCGCAACAGCCACGCCTCCCCTCCCCGGCAGAAAGAAGCCATTCTGCCAGAAGACCTGATTGCCATGCTCGAGACGCTTGACCGCGGCACGCTGCGTGGCCTGCGCGACCGCGCCATGCTGCTCTTGGGTTTCGCCGGTGGCCTGCGCCGCTCCGAAATCGTCGGTCTCGACGTCGGCCGCGATCAGACCGAGGACGGTCTCGGCTGGATAGAGATTCTCGACAAAGGGATTTTGGTGACCTTGCGCGGAAAGACCGGCTGGCGCGAGGTCGAAATCGGCCGCGGCTCATCCGACACCACCTGCCCGGTCGTCGCCCTGCAGACCTGGCTGAAACTAGCGCGGATCGGCCATGGTCCTTTGTTCCGAAGGGTAACAGGGCAAGGCAAAAAAGTTGGCGCCGAGCGGCTGAACGACCAGGAGGTGGCGCGGCTGGTCAAACGGGCGGCGCTCGCCGCCGGCGTCCGCGGCGATCTGTCGGAAGGCGAGCGAGAACAAAAGTTTGCCGGCCATTCGCTGCGCGCCGGCCTGGCTTCCTCGGCCGAGGTCGACGAGCGCTACGTGCAAAAGCAGCTCGGCCACGCCTCCGCCGAGATGACCCGGCGCTATCAGCGTCGCCGCGACCGGTTCCGGGTCAATCTCACCAAGGCTAGTGGACTGTAGGCTGCAAGGGCCCCTCCCTGCCGCTTCGGATGCCGAGAATGCGTTATCGCCAAGATAGCTGGTCCTTCGGCAACCGGCCGCTCGGGTCAAATACAGTTACCTTGTGCGGAAGACCCGGACCCCAGTCCCAAAGGACCAGGTTGCGATCCTCCATCTCGGCGCTCGGCGCGAAACTTGGGACCACAATGCCGGCAATATTTCGAGGCCGCAGCCGGTCGTAGATAGACCAGGACGCCGGGCGCTCTCCGTCGCTGAGAGCCGTCGCCCAGGCACAGGCCATCTCTTCGCGCGTCACAGAAAACTCTCCCCTCCCCTCTTCCGTTGTCAGATCCGCGATGTCGTCACAATCAATCTCATAGGAGCAAAGGACGCATGGATCGATCCGCTGTGCGAAGCCCTGGTTGGCTTCCTTGATCGCAGTCATGATGGTCAGTGCCAGATAGAGTGCCGGCACGCCTTTGGGATTGAATCGGGCGCCTCGGATCGCCGCTCCTTCGCCGGAAGTCGGCTTGAATGCCCAACGTGGATCGTGTGCGCGGTAGCAGGTTCTGACGAACCTCACGCAAACCCGCCAACGGCCATGTGATCGAGATAATCACGGACCGCTGCTGCCTTGCCGTCCTTCACCAGCGCCTCAGCGGTGCGTCCCCCAAATGCTGGAAGCGGCTGAGCCCGATACCAAGCCATCGCCTGCTCCTTGCCACCCGCCCAATCCGTCACGCGGCTGATGATCTCGAGCATTTCCCGCAGACGCCCCTGGGTCTTTACCGTGGCGCTACGCTCTGACCGATAAAGGGTCTCGCGCGCAAGACCGGCAGTCTGGGCTAACTGGCCTTTGGACATGCCAAAACCGTCCGCAACCTGCTCGATCGCAATCTTCCCATTCCCGTCCATGTAGGACAAGATGAGCGGTCCATTCTGCTCGGCTATCTTGAGTGCCTGGCCCATAGTGTCATCCTACCATATCGAGAGTCATATTTCTTGTGCAAAAGATATGGCAGTTCTCGGCAGCTTTCAAGCCCAGGGCCGAACCAATTAAGCTGCTGCCACCCGCAGACCATGCGCGCGATTATGTCGAGGCAGCAAGTTCGGCAAACACCCGTCGCGCCGATGCTGCCGACTGGAAGCCATTTTTGCGCCTGCTGCCGGCGTCAGTCGTTTGATCCGCTGCCCCGGATCCGCAAGTTGTCGGCCTCTACATCACGGCCCAGGCCTCGGAGTCGGACACAGGGACAAAAAGTCGGTGTCGACCATCGAGCGACGCCTGTCGTCCTTGACCTGGAACTATACCCAACGCGGCCAACCGCTCGACCGTAGGACCGGCATATCGCCACAGTGCTCGCCGGCATCCGCAACAAACCCGCTTCACCTCGCCAACAAAAGGAAGCCATCCTGCGCGACGATCTTCTCGCCATGCTGGAAACGCTCGACCGCGGCACACGGCGCAGTCTGAGCGACCGCGCAATACTGCTTTTGGGCTTCGACGGTGGCTTGCGCTGATCCGAAATCGTCGGCCTCGATGTTGCGCGCGATTAAACCGACGACGGTCGCCGCGGGACTGAATTTATTGCCGGACAAGGGCGTGCTGGTTACGCTGCGCGGCAAACCAGGTGGCGTGAAGTGGAGGTCGGCTGTGGCTCATCTGATGCCACCTGCCGGTCGTCGCCCTGCAGACTTGGCTGAAACTTGCCCGCATCGCCAATGGCCCATTGTTCCGCCGTGTTCATGGTCAGGGTAAAACGGCCGGCGCTGAACGGCCCAACGGTCAGGAGGTGGCCTGGTTAGTCAAGTGCACGGCCTTGGCCGCTGGCGTGCGCGCGGATCTTTCCGAGGGCGAGCGCGGCCAAAGGTTTTCTGGCCGTTTGCTCGCACAGGCCTCGCGTCCTCCGCCGAGATTGATGAACGCTATGTGGAGAAGCAGCTTGGCCACGCCTCTGCGGAGATGACACGCAAGTATCGGGGACGGCGTGACCGTTTTCGAGTCGATCCAACTAAGGCGGCAGGATTGTAGGGTCCGGTTCGCCCCCCTACCGCAGATGACTCCGCATGCGCCAACCCACGCGAGAGCCACATGCCCAACCATAAGTTGATGGGTGTCTAAGGTTTATAGGTGCCGTGCAAGCCTCCAACTCGAAGCTGTTCCCAGCTGGGAACTCAAAGTACGGGTGGTGCGTGCTAGGCTAAGAGTTGTGCGAGAAGTTTGCTTCTCGATACGTCTTCAGGGTCCTTCGCCAACACTTGGACTAGACCCAGAGGGGGCGTTGCCTGGCGACTGCAGTAGCTACTTGCTTGCCGCATCGTCTACGCACCGGAGGAGGGTGCGCGTGGACACGATGCCCATGTGCCAAACGGTGTTGATTGCTGTCAGATCGCGTGTGACGGCTGGCGACGAATCCTAGCAATTGCCATTCCCGGGAACCGCTCGGCCCGGAAAGAATGCCTTGTTGCAGGAAGGGGGCCGTGGGGCGTCTAACTGGCCAGCCTGGTAGGGGCGATCACCGAAGCGATATTGGAAGCGGCGTGGCATGGCTGCATCAAAACACAACCGATCGCCTCCGACGCCAAGGACTGCGCTAGCTTCGCGCCTGCCATCACAACGGGAATTTCCCCGCCACGCCAATGTGGGGAACTCTCCAGGCGCCGAAATCTGCCCGCGCTGTTGTCGGTCGCTCGCCGCCGTACGCCGCGGTGTAGAGTCCAACCAGAACACCGACGTCGACTGCAACTTTGACGGTACAGGAAGCCAGCCGTCACGAAAAGTTCCCAGCTGGGAACTGCCTTATCTCCATTTGCCCGAATTCTACGAATCGGGCATAAGCCCAGTAACGGAAAAACCGCGTAATTCGAAAAGTTGGCGTAGTTGGCGTGACGTTAACAGCTTGTTAACCACAGACGCTATCAAATAGGCGCTGGGTGCAAGAGGAGAATCTGGGTGACGCGGCATCTAAGTAGCCTTCAGTTCATGAATACCTTCTCGACGAAGCTCGAGAAGGCACTCAACAATCTTTCGCTGGCTCAGTATCCTCCTGACGCGGTTCGCACGATGCGCAAATTCACTTCGACGGAAGTGGCAGCATTGCTAGGAGTGACCGAAGCTTACATACGGCAGGTCTCCTTAAAAGGGCAGGGACCCGAGCCAGAGACAACGACCACCGGAAAGCGCCTCTATTCCGCGGAGCAGGTGCTGGACCTTCGGATGCACCTAGCGGAAAAGGCGCGGAAGAAATGGATCAATCCTCGTCGTGTCAAAGGCGAAGATTGCCAGATCATCGCGATCACAAACTTCAAAGGTGGATCGTCCAAGACAGCGACCACTATTCACTTGGGTCATTGGTTGGCACTACGTGGATATCGTGTTCTCGCGGTCGACATGGATCCCCAGGCGTCGTTAACAAGCCTGCAAGGAGCGTTACCCGGATTTGACTACCGAGAAGGTGACACCCTTTACTCGGCAATACGGTTTGATGATCCGGTGCCAACGGAAAAGATTATTCATCAGACGCATATCATCGGGTTCGACGTCATCTGCGCCGGTCTTGAGCTGACAGAATTCGAAACGGCCGTTACCCTTGAGATGCGCAAGAGCGGTGGAACCAGTTTCCTGCTTCGAGTGTCACAGGCCCTCGAACAGATCGTCGATAGCTACGATATCGTTCTTCTCGACTGTGCGCCGTCACTCAATTTCCTGACGCTTTCGTCGCTTACTGCCGCTACCGGAGTCCTAATCCCAGTTCCAGCGCACATGCTCGATGTCGACTCCACAGGGAAGTTTTTGGAGCTGGCCGCATCTTATATGCAAATCCTGGACGAGGCTGGTGCAGGCGCGCGTTGGGATTTCGCCAAATTCCTCATCACAAAGTTTGAGGCCAACGACCACCCGCAAGCCAACATGCAGGCCCTAATGCGCCAAGTGTTTGGCGAGGATCTACTCCTGAATTCAGTCTCCAAATCCACTGCGGTTGCGGACGCTCTCACTTGGAAGCAGAGCCTCTATGAAGTGCAACGATCGAGGTTCTCGGCACCTAAAACCTATGATCGTGCAATCGAATCGATCAATGCCGCGAACGCGGAAATAGAAAGCCTCATCACAATGGCATGGAGGCGTGAACAGTGAGCCGTAAAGATTCTAAGGGCATGTTTGCTGCTGTTTTGGGGCAACTCGGGGAGGAGAATTCGGAGGAGGGCGCTAGCCGCCGCACGTCATCGCCGCACCTGATGAAGGTAGCGGCTGGTGTTCGCCAAATGCAAGAGCGTAGCGATATCGCCGACAAGTTACTGAAGTCAGGCGAACAGATCATTGAACTCGATCCCGACAAAATACGGCCATCATCTATCACCGATCGATATGATGACGCCTACGAGATTTCCGCCATTGCTGAGATCACAGAATCCATGCGGGAGCGCGGTCAAATTGTGCCTGGATTGGTTCGGCCAGTACAAGGCAAGGATGGCGAGTTTCAAATCGTCTATGGTCGCAGAAGACTAGCGGCAGCTAAGCAGCTTGGGATCGGCTTCAAAGCGGCCGTCCGCGAGTTAACTGATGAACAAGCAGTCATTTTCCAAGGCGAAGAAAACACCGCTCGAGAGGACCTTTCATACATTGAAAAGTGCGCTTTTGCGCTTGCGCAGCAGGACGCGGGATACAAACGGGACACTATCTGCGCTTCGTTGTCGATAGGAAAATCGCATGTCTCCGAGATGATCAAAATCGCCTCCTCGGTCGACAAGGAGATACTGCAGTCGATTGGTAAAGCTCCCGGGATTGGTCGAGGACGATGGCAGGAATTCTCGAACCGCTATTCCGTCGACGGCTCACCTGCAAAAGCTTTCGATCTTATTCGCAAAAACAAATTCCGCGAGGCAACGTCCGACGACAGATTCGTTATTCTGCTTGAGACGCTGCCATCGGATCGTAATGCGATCAAAGAACCTGCGGGTCTGGTCAAGCCATCAAAGCCCAAGATCGCTATGAAATCCTGGGCTGCACCAGACAAAACAGTGAGTGTCAGCCTCAAAGACAACGGAAAAACTACCATGATTGCCGTGGGAGAGGCTGAAGGATCGCGTTTCGCAGCGTTTATCGCCGGACAACTGGACGACCTGTTTGAGGCCTTTCGGAAGTCCACCACGAAACAAGGAGTCTGAAACCGCAAAAGAAAAAGGCCCCCGAACGGCAAGCCGTGGAAGCCTCTCTCTGAACTAAGCACTCCGAGAATCGCATCTCCACGAATCACTGTCAAGAGTCATTGGCGTCGTTTTGGCGAGCAGATTTCTTTTGCCTGATAGAGGGTGAAAGAAAATGGAGACGGGTATTGCAACGACGCCCTTTGGGCGGCGGCCAATGTCGCTTGCCATGCTGGCAGCGCAAAACGATTCACGTGAAATTCCCGAGGGCAGGGTCGTCGACAAGTGGCAGATTTACCGCAACCTGTGCGAGGGTAAGAGCATCGTCGGCATCGGCGATCGCGCTTTGGCCGTGCTGAATGCATTGCTATCATTCTATCCTGACAGCGAATTGAGTGGAGAGAACGACCTCATCGTTTTTCCCTCGAACGCACAGCTGTCGCTCAGGGCGCACGGAATGCCCGAGCCTACCGTCAGACGACACCTGGCGGCTCTTGTTGACTGCGGGCTGATCATTCGTCGGGATAGCCCGAACGGCAAGCGTTACGCCCGCAAGGGCCGGGGAGGGGAGATCGAGGAAGCATTCGGCTTCTCGCTGGCGCCCCTGCTGGCCCGTGCTTACGAGTTCGAGGCGGCGGCCGAGCGTATTCGCGCCGACAACAGGGCGCTCAGGCTTATGCGCGAGCGGATCACCTTGCACCGCCGTGACATCCACAAGCTGATAGAGACGGCCCTTGACGAAGATGTCCCGGGCGACTGGGGAGGCCTGTGGAAGCGTTTCCGCGGTGTTGTGGAGGCAATTCCGCGCCGAGCTTGCATTGCCGAACTCGAGCCTATCGTTGCGGATATGGCCGCCTTGCGTGATGACGTGGATAAGCTGCTGGAAATCCATATGAAATCCACGAATCCGAGCGGCAATGACTCTCAAAACGAGCGGCAGCAATCTGATTCAAATACCGACTCTACTTTTGAATTTGAACCTGCTTTGGAGAAAAGCGGGGCGGCGGCCGAGCCCAGGACGAGAGCCGCAGAGGCGCCGAAAACATACCCGCTGGGGATGGTGCTGAAGGCCTGCCCCGAAATTGTGGATTATGCCGTCGACGGGATCGGCAATTGGCGCGATCTCATGATAACCGCCGCCCAGGTGAGGGGATATCTGGGCGTTTCGCCGTCAGCGTATGAGGAGGCTTGCCATGTGATGGGCCAGGAGATCGCGGCGATCGTGATTGCCTGCATCCTGCAAAGGGCACAGCACATCAACTCGGCCGGCGGCTATTTGCGGGTATTGACCGAAAAGGCGACGGCAGGGCAGTTCTCAGTCGGGCCGATGCTGATGGCGGCGCTCAAGGCGAACGGCCCCACCGCGAGGATGACGGGATGACGACCGCCCATCCCGCAGCTTGTCCCTTTGCGCTTAAAGCTCAAAGCGTTTCGGCAATCCCATCAGGCACGCAAGCTTCAGTGCACCAAGAGAACAAGTCTGGTGGCCTACGGCATGTCGTTGAAGTGTCACCTTTGCTGACCCATATGCCCGGTGCGTCGGATGTTTCCTCCCATTCGTCTGGCGCGTTCCCCTCTGGAGGTTTTGACCTTCATATCTGGCCGGGCCTTTGGTCCGGCCTTTTTCTTGCGCGCGAGAAAAAGGCCGGGGCGACGACGTCCGGCCCAGGTAGGTCGTCTCCCTTACCAAGATCGTCCAATATCGCGTTGCCACTTCACCGGCGAACTGAGAAATGTCAGAGCTGTCAAGCCGACGGCTTATCTTCTCCAGCCCGGCAGGCGAAGACTTGTACATGGCCGTTTTCGCGGGCCTGCCGTTCTCTCCGGTCATGTGGGCTTGTCGAAGACCATGGGCAATCCACGTTTAGACGCCATCTCGACGATGTTGCCCGGCAAATCTCGCATATCCCATCTCCGATCGCGTTACTTTACGCTCTTCCTGACCGACGTCGCGTTAAGCAGATGAACGTCGAGTTGTTTGCCGCGATGGCAGGACTCGATGCTCTGCCGGCCGAACAATCCCGGTCGTCGCTGTGCTGGCGTGAAACTCTACTTTCCACAGTCACTTTCGAAGCCATTTGAGGCTATATCAACTTGGACCTTCAGTCGCTGCGTAGGATGTTCGCTTCCAATGCCGCTGCAACGAAGGCCCGTCTCGCAACCGGCGTCCGAGCTTCACCGCGCAGAACCTGAAGACATGCATCCATAGCCAGTTTTCGCTTCTCCGTCTGATGAGGGAAACTCCGCAGCAGGATCGTCGCTGCGTCGTTCACATCGAATATGATGCGCTCACGGTCATGCCGGCCAACTTGCACCACGACGGGCCGGACGAACCTGCTCGACATCCAAGTCCTCTCAATCCCGACCTCGATAAAGTCTTCGCGTATCATGACGTCGGGTCAATTTATACATTTCTGGCTAGGGCCAGAACAGAACTGGCAATTGCCCAATCTCAAGACAAGTTCCGGACGGTCTCGTTGCCCAAGAAAGCAGCGCGGAATTCTGTCGCGGCCGGAAGGTGAACGGCGCTTGGTCCCAGGCTCGGGCTTTCCGAAGCCCGCGCCTTCCTTCCTGGGTGCCAGCCTTGAAGCGGCGGCTGCTGCAATGGCGACGCTGATAGGGCGCTCTGGTACCGGAGAGGAAGAGGGCGGGTGGGTTGCGGTGGCGGGTAAAGGTCCGGGAGAGAGTCTCCCGGCGCCCGCCAAGGAGCAACACCCATGACGCAGATGGAAATTCTTGCGCCCGAGCGCAACGAGCGTGCCGGTTACAAGGTCGACGTCAGCCGCGGCCAGCGTATTGGCCGCGTGTCGTCAGAATGGTTCAACCGGCCAGCGGACGAGCGATACCTGTCGCTCAACGACCTTGGAAATGCGGTGAAGAGCCGGTCGGAGCGCAGCAAGATCCGCATCGTCGAAAGTGAGCTGATCCGCGTCGAGGCCAGCCGCGACGATCCGGAGCGTCTGAGGCTAATGCTGCCCGATGCGCCTGGCCCTGTTGCCCCCACGCATTGGAGTTTTGGCCAACTCGCCTCCTTGGTCGGCGCACCAGCCACCTATCTGCGGCAGCTTCCAGCCCCGCTCGCGGCGATCAACCTTCAGCACGGTCTCCTCAACCACCGCGCCGAACAGGTTAAGACGCTGGAAATCGAGAACGGGCGCCTCGAGTTGCGGGCGGTGACAGGCCCGGATTACGGCAGAATATTTGACTCAGAACTCGTCGACGCCGTGCAGAAAATCGCCGGCAACGGAACCGGAGACACGCGGTGGAAGGTTCCCGGAGTGCTCGACTGGTCTACGGGAATCTACAATCCGCACGTCGACATCTCCAGCGACACCACGACGCTCTACGCATCTGATCGCGATATCTTCGTGTTCCTCGTCGACGATCTGAACCCGATCGAGGCCGGGCGGCTGCCGAATGGGGAACCGGATCTTTATTTTCGCGGCTTCTACTGCTGGAACTCCGAGGTCGGAGCCCGCACCCTCGGGATCGCCAGCTTCTATCTGCGCGCGGTGTGTCAGAATCGCAATCTGTGGGGGGTCGAAGATTTCGAGGAAATCACCATCCGCCATTCAAAATACGCGGCCTCGCGTTTCGCCCTTGAGGCCGAGCCCGCCCTGATCCAGTTTGCCGATTCCTCGCCCATGCCGTTCGTCAACGGCATCAAGACGGCGCGGCAAAGGATCGTGGCCCGAGATGACGAAGACCGCCAAAACTTCCTGCGCAAGCGCGGCTTCTCCAAGTCCGAGACCACGAAGATCATCGATACTGTTCTCATGGAGGAAGGCCAACCACCGGAATCGATCTTTGATTTCGTGCAGGGCATCACGCGGATCGCGCGTGACAAGCCGCATCAGGATGTCCGCCTGGAAATGGAGGGCAAAGCCAAGAAGCTTCTCGATTTCGCCGCTTGATCCTGCGCAGGCCGGCGGCGAAACTCTCGCCGCCGGCCTCGCCTCCGGGCAGTCCCCATCAATCCCAGCGCGGTCCTCCGAAGCAAGAGGAAGGCGCTTTTTTCGTTTTGAGAACCCGGTAACGCCAACATGCTGGAGGCACCTCGGGCGGCTCGGTCGAGTCGAGATCCGCGAGCCGGTCCCGGGTCGGCGTGAGGCCTGGAGGCAGAGGGGGGAGGGGAGGGTTTTTGACGGGTTTGGAGGTTCGGGGAGAGGCCCCGGGCCGCCCGTCATGGAGAACCTGACCATGGCTAAGAACGCCATTCAGAAGATCGCGATGAACGCCGCGGAGAATATTCCCTATGACAAGCTGATGCTGTCGCAGAAGAATGTCCGGCGCATCAAGGACGGCGTGTCGATCGAGCAGCTGGCCGAAGACATCGGACGGCGAAAGCTGATCCAAAGCCTGAACATCCGTCCCGTGCTCGACGGCGAGGGCGAGGAGACCGGCACGTTCGAGGTGCCCGCCGGCGGCCGACGTTATCTCGCGCTCGGCATCCTCATCAAGCAAAAGCGCCTGGCGAAGAACGAGCCAATCCCCTGCATCGTCAACCGCGGGCAGGAGACCTCGGCCGAGGAGGATTCGCTTGCCGAAAACCTGCGGCGCGCCGACCTGCACCCGCTCGACCAGTTCCGGGCCTTCAAGACGCTCAGCGACCAAGGCCTCGATCTAGAGGAGATTGGCGCCCGCTTCTTCGTATCGCCGGCGACGGTGAGGCAGCGCCTGAGGCTAGCATCGGTATCGCCCAAACTTCTCGGTCTCTACGAGAAGGACGAAATCCGGCTCGAACAGATCATGGCGTTCTCGATCTCGGACGATCACGCACGCCAGGAGCAGGTCTGGGAACGGATATCCGGCTCGCACATGCAGGAACCCTATTACATCAGGCGCCTGCTGACGGAGACGACGGTCCGGGCCGACGATCGCCGGGCCGTCTATGTCGGCGCGGAAGCCTATGAAGCGGCTGGAGGGGTCATCCTTCGTGATCTCTTCGAGCAGGATTCCGGCGGCTGGTTAGAGGATGCCGCACTCCTCGAGCAGCTTGTCTTCGACAGGCTGAAGGTGGATGCCGAGGCGATCCGCGCCGAAGGCTGGAAATGGGCTGAGGCGGCGATCAGCTTTCCCTATGGCCACACCTCCGGCATGCGGCGCATCTACGCCGAGGCGCAGGAGCTCAGCGCCGAGGAGATCGAACGCTACGACGCGCTGAAGGCCGAGTACGAGAAGCTCGATGCCGAATATGCAAAAGCCGAAGAAGCCGACGAAGAAATCGAGGCGAAGCTCGACCGGCTGGGTGCCGAGCTCGATGCGATCGATGATCGTCCTCACAGCTACGATCCCGCCCAGAAGGCCATCGCCGGTGTGTTCGTTACGCTTGCCGCGAATGGCAGGCTCCAGGTCGACGCCGGTTTCGTTCGGTCCGAGGACGAGCCGCGGCCCGAAACCAGCGACGTCGATGAGGTCGAGGAAGGGGGCACCGAGGGCCGAACCCGACCGAATGGCGACGACGATGGCGATGGTGTTGTCGTCAACGGCAATCCGGTGGATGACGGCTCTGGCGACGACGGCGAGGATGATGGCATCAAGCCACTGCCTGATCGGCTCGTCTTCGACCTGACCGCGCAGCGCACGCTGGCGCTACGCAACGCGCTCGCCGGTGACGTCAATATCGCCACCACAGCCGCACTCCATGCCTTCGTCCTGCAGGTCTTCTATCGCTTCGCGCCGAACACGTGCCTGGAGATCAGCATGAAGAGCGGCAGCTTCAGCCAGGTCGACGGTCTTGCCGAGACAACGTGGGCCAAGGAGATCGCCGAGCGGCACGAAGCCTGGGACCGCGATTTGCCCGATGAGGCGGAAGGCTTGTGGGATTTCCTTCTCGGCCTCGATGAAGCAAGCCGCAAGGCGCTGTTCGCGCACTGCGTCTCGCTGACCCTCAATGCGGTGGTCGAACCCTGGAACAGGCGAGCGAAGGCGCTCGAGCATGTAGACGTGCTTGGCCGCTCGCTCCAGTTCGACATGGTCGACGCCGGCTGGACGCCCACGGTCGAGTTCCTCGGGAGGCTCACCAAGGCGCGGATTCTACAGGCTGTCCGTGAAGCGCGTGGCGCAGACTCCGCGCAGCTGATCGACCACATGAAGAAGGACATCATGGCCCGTGAAGCTGCCCGTCTTCTCGAAGGATCGAACTGGCTGCCAGAGCCGCTGCGCGTTGAGGTCGATGAAGGGTCTGCCGATGCTGGCGACGCGGCCGCCAGCGAGATGTCGGACGAGGCGGCTCTCGACGGCGATGCCGCGGAGCTGCCGGCCTTCCTCGCCGACGATGCGGATCCGTCCTCCGATGAGCCGGTGACCATAGACAGCGACGAGGCGGACCACCTCCAGGCCGCCGAATAACCGGCCTCACGCTCGCACAGGGCCCGGCACTCCCGCCGGGCCCTTTTCAGTTCCAACTCACTCTCGAGCCCGGGATCGCCATCGCGACCCCGGGCGCTTGCGTTTCATGGAGATCGACATGTTCGACTGGAACAGAAGCTGCTCCTACGACGAGCAGCAGAAGAGACGTTTCCACACGATAGCCCGTTCACGGCTGAAGAAACTCGCCGCCGAACTTGCCCTGCCGCAGGGAAGCTTTGACCTGCGCTCGAACAAGGCGGGCATAGCCGTTTCCGGTGAAATTACCCTGCACCACGACGACGCCTACATCCAGGTCGGCCAGTTCGTTTTGTCCTCAGATCACGGTATCCTGATCCGCACCTGCAAGGGCCGTAAAGACTACATCGGCGGGGCCAACCACTTCGTCGCACTCGGCATGCTCGACGATATCCCGGCGCTCGCCGCCGCCGTCCGTGCCATCACCGGGGTTGGTCGAGACGCTTCGTGTTCCTCCGAGCGACGCGCCGCCTAAACCCCTGCAAACCCCATCATCGCCAGTGCACGTGCCGGCCGCAGGCTCGGCCCGTCGCCAGCCACAACACCGCAAGCAGTTGCCATGGCGCGGCGATGCCGCGCGTGGCCGACTTGCCTTCAGGAGAACCTCATGACCGCACATCCACCCTTCAGGAAGGTGCTCGACGGCGTCGCCACCCGCGAGCAGATGTTCCAACTGTTCAGCCGTCACAAAGACACTCCCTGCATCGATCCCAATTCAGGCACTCCGTGATGCTGCCTTCAGGCTGCTCGATGATCTGTCGGATCTCGAGATCGCCGAGTACCTGTCCAAAATGCGATTGCGTCGGAGCTGACGAAGGAAGACGACGATGGGCATCTATAAGAACCGCGCTTCGGCGGCAAAGCATCTCCATCACGGTGACCGACCTTCGCTCAATGGATGCACCCGCATACGGCCCATCCTCAAGCTGTTGAGACACGCGAGACCGTATGGCCAACTGCAACGAGGATACAAGCATCCGGCCTTCAGCAAAACTTCAGTGCCTGCCACGCGGGAAGTACCCGGCATTGCGCAAAGCGCCGATGAACAGGCTGGCCGGGCCGGCGATACTCGTCCTGGCCTGCGTTGCGAGCGGCAGCGTGTTCCAGTCCTCCAACGGAGCGATAAAGTTGGAGAAAGTGCCATTGACCATGCAATGGCTGGTCAACAAGCCCTGCTTATCCAGCACCAGAACCCCTGTCTGATTGCTTGGATACCGGATGGCGGCGACGCGCTGAAGTTCCATGTCGCCATCGATGCGCAAATTGAAAAGCAGCACGCCCTGGCTTCTGTGGGCGACTTCCGCGACTTTTTCCGCGAAAGGAGCAGAAAGCGCACGAACGCTGTCGACCGCCATCCCGAAAACAAGCGCGTCCAGCTCATCCGCCGCCATGAGCAGATTAGCTCCCAAGAAAATGAGGATTGCAATCGCTCCAGCCAGATTGTGCACAGTCATCGCACTCCGCCGGCTAGACGGCTGAGCATAGTGTGTATGATGCAGCTCTGAAGATCACTCCATCACCTTTCAGCAGGGATGTTTGCCTCCGTTGATTGGGCAGGTTGCCCAAGGCCCATGACACACCGCTTGCTAGTTGCGGGGTTTCTCCGATAAAGCACGACGAGAGCGATAAGATAGGTCGGATACTCGCTAACACGAACAGCGACTTGACTTGCAAGTCATGCTCACATCAAGGAACAGACTATGAAGCGCCAGATCCGGCCATTCATCGTGGAAATGAAACAGAGGCGCGGTAAGCAGAAGCCTAGCCATTCGATCTGGGGCGATCTCGACCTGACCAAAATTGCCACGGAGATGACGCAACCGGCTCATGCTGCTCCGCTCCCAAATTCCCAGGTCATTGACTTCAGTATTAGACCCCTCGATGCTGAAGAAGGGGAAACACCACAAGCGGAGTATATGATGGCCGATTTTCAGGACGCTCAGACTGTTCAGACGACAGTAGTGCCAGCCAAAGTGGAAGTGCCTGATTCGAAGAAGAAAGTTCCGCGAGCAAAGAAAGCGAAGGCAGAGCTCGTAAAGCCGGTCCGCAAGAACGGAGCGAAACCTACACCCCAGGCGGCGGAAGCTCCCGTGGCAGCGAAGACCGCCCGCAAGACATATTCCGAGAATGAACGCGCCCAGAAGCTTGCCCAGATCGAGAAATCGATCGCTGCCGGCGCGACCAGCAAGATTGCGGTCGGCCAGGCCGGCATATCGGAGCAGACCTACTATTATTGGAAGAGGGCTGCCGCACCTTCCTCTGACAGCGGCGATCTCCGTGATCTTGTCGCGCTCGAAGAAGAAAACAAGCGCCTCAAGAACCTGCTTGCTGACCGTCTGCGCAAGGAAAATGCCGAGCTCAAGAAGAAGCTCGGCCTGGCCTAGGGCATACTCAGGCGCGTTGGAAATTCCGCCCGACACTCAAGGCGGTAGCGGCGGCATATCGCCTTCGCCGACCCGCCACACCCAGGAGCCGATCTCCGGTCGTGCGGCGATCATTTCGTCGAGCGACGCTTCGTAGTTTTCGTCCGCTCCGGCCGGAACGACAAAGAGCGCTATCGGGTCGTCCCTGTTCTGAAGCAACGCATTGGCGATCGGCTGGTCGGGTTGCAGGTCAAAGCGCAACCCCTTGACGCTCTTCTCGCGAAGGCGGGCGAGCCCATCGACGAGCCTTTTCTCCGGGACCGTCTCGTAGGGAATCCAGTTCTCGGAGACCACCATCAATGCGACCTCCTCGACAATGGCGAGGCCGGCCGGGTTCAGTCCGAACGTCGCGATCGTCATGAGATGCGAGCTGGAATCCGCTGCCCACAGCGACAACTCTTTCTCGAAACGCGCCTGCAAGCGGCGATGCAATGCATCGTCGATGATGAAGGGAAAACCGGGCAAATGCCTGACGACGAGTTTCTGACCGGAGCGGGCGGGAACCATCTCCTTCATCTCGCCCACCAGGACGAGCAACTTTCGGGGACCTGATTTCGGCGGGAGGGCCGTGCCGAGAACCGCGTTGCGACGTTGCTCGATGGCTTCCTTGTTCTCGGCGCGAAACGGCTCGGGCACGAACAGGATATCCGCGAGTGGGCCGCCCCTCACCGTCATTTGCCCGGCAGCCTCGAGCAGATGCCAGCGGACATTCCACCAATGCCGTTTGCCGGCCCACCTCGATGTCCAGACCGTCAGTTCGGCCTCGTGCCAGAGATAATGAAGCAGGCCACGCAGCGACATCCGCCTGGGATCGGCCGTTACGCTGGCGGAACTTTGCCCCGCAGGCACCGATGCCGCACGGCTCCCCGTCTTCGACAGGCTGAAGTCCAACTTGAGGGCGGCCAAGCCGTTTTGCGGATCGAGCTGTATCGCGCTGCCCATCAGGGCGCCCAGCCCGGACAGTTCGTAAGGCGATTCATAGGAATCACAGGATGGATCATGCCCGCCGCCGCTGAGCGGCATGCGCTTGATCAGATGAAGATCGCCGATGCGGGCGATGTACATCGGGCAGCCCGGCTCGCGGCACAGGCATAGCGGACGCTCGGTGCGGGCATAGGCACTCGCCAGCGCCGCCTGCAGGTCAGGCGCTGCCTCCTCGTAGACCGCACTGCCAATTCTGAACCGTCGCATCACCTCCACAGCTCCAGGTCGCCGCCGCATCCCTGTGCGCGCATTCAAGTCACGGGTTTGCAAAGAGCGCAACCCCTTTGGTGCATCGGCGCCAGAGGCAGAGGGGAGCCGGGAGGAGCGTGCCCCGGCTGGCGCGGAGAGAGTGTCGGCGCGGGCGCCATTCCCCTCTCGCAAAGGACATTTCCATGAACATCGTTTCGACCACACCTGCCGTTGCCCGGGCGGCTACCCCAATCGGCGCGCCGACGCCGGCCCACATCGACACCGCCCAGGCGATTCATCAAGCGGCAACGCTGCTTCTGCCTTTCCTCAAGCAGGGCAAGCCTGTCACCACCGCCGCACTGCGCACCGCCATGACGACAGGTTTTGGCGGCAGCGATGCTCAGGGGTTCTGGGTCTGGAAGGACGCCTATGAGGCGCTCGAAGTCGCCCAGGTGCTGTTCTTGCGCCGGTTCGGCCCTGCGATCCTGTCCCGGTCCACCACGCCCCAGGCAACGCTGGCGATGATCAAGCGCATCGCCGATCTTCTTCCCACCCATACGCGACGGTCCGACGAGAGCCAGGCCATGCAGCAGCTGTCGACGCCCCTGCCGCTCGCCTTCGTCACGGCGCACGCCGCGGCGATCGCATCTTGCGACCTGGTTCTCGAACCTTCGGCCGGCACCGGTCTGCTCGCCGTCCATGCCGAGATGGCGCGCGCTTCGATCGCCCTCAATGAGCTTGCCGCGACGCGGGCCGATCTCCTCGGACTGCTGTTTCCAAGGGTCCCCGTCTCGCGGCACGACGCGGCCCATATCGACGATCATCTCGACGCGGCCATCGAGCCGTCCGTCGTGCTGATCAATCCACCGTTCAGCGTCGGCGCCCATGTCGACGGCCACGTCACTGACGCGGCATGGCGGCATCTCTTTTCCGCATTCGCCCGCCTGCGCGCCGGCGGGCGCCTGGTCGCCATCACCGGCACCGGGCTGTCTCCCGAAAACCCCAAATGGCGGCCGGCCTTCGAACGCCTGCAGCAGCAGGGCATCGTCATCTTCACTGCGGCGATCGACGGCCGTGTCTACGCCCGCCATGGCACCACCACTGATACGCGCCTGACAGTTATCGACAAGGTACCGGCCGCCGAACCGAAAAACTTCGTCCGGTCGCCGGGCAAAGCCACCGATGTCGAAACGCTGCTCGCCTGGATCACGGATCTGCCGCCCCGGACACCGGGTGGCTTTCCCGATTCGATCGGCACCCTATCGAACGGGATCCTGCGCAATGCCGCCATGCAGATGGCCGCCCGATCCGCGGCGAGAGCCGGACCCGTTGCGGCCGTTCCGCAGCTCATCCGGCCAGTCCGCCCTATTGTCCTCCGGGCAAAGCCCACTCGCCCCATCATCGCGAGCACCACCCCGGCTGTTCCCCTCGCCTATGAGCTGCGCGACTGGATGCCGGAGGACGGCGGCCGGTTCACCGACACGATCTACGAACCCTACGCGCTCCAGTCGATCGACATTCCCCGCGCAAAGCCGCATCCGACGCCGCTCGTGCAGTCGGCCGCCATGGCCGCGGTCGCGCCACCAAAACCTTCCTATCGGCCGCTTCTTCCTGATGCGATCATCGACGAAGGCCTGCTATCGGACGCCCAGCTCGAAAGCGTCGTCTATGCCGGCGAAGCCCATTGCGGCCATCTCACGGGCGCCTGGACGGTTGACGAGACCTGCGATGTTGTCTCGGCCGCACCAGAAGGGGCTGCGGACGCTGTCCGCTTCCGCCGTGGATGGTTTTTGGGTGACGGAACCGGCTGTGGCAAGGGACGGCAAGTCGCCGGCATCATCCTCGACAACTGGCTGCAGGGGCGACGCCGCGCGATCTGGATTTCCAAGTCGGACAAGCTACTGGAAGATGCCCAGCGCGATTGGGCGGCACTTGGTCAGGAAAAACTTCTCGTGCAGCCGCTCTCACGTTATCGGCAGGGCACACCCATCCGCCTTGCCGAGGGCATCCTGTTCACAACCTACGCGACGCTGCGCTCGCAGGAACGGGAAGGCAAGAAATCCCGGATTGCCCAGATCCTCGACTGGGTGGGCCAAGAGGCGGGGAGGGCCGAAGACCCGACCGGGTACGCAGAAAAGTCGGCGGGGAGGGCCGAAAGCCTGACAGCGATTGGAGAAAACCCGTCGGGAGCGAAAAAATCGTTCGATGGCGTCATCGTGTTTGACGAGGCCCATGCCATGGCCAACGCCGCGGGCGGCAAAGGCGAGCGCGGCGACGTCGCCCCGTCGCAGCAGGGAAGGGCGGGACTGCGGCTGCAGCACGCCCTTCCCGATGCCCGCATTGTCTATGTCTCGGCGACCGGCGCGACCGCGGTCGAGAACCTGGCCTATGCGCAGCGTCTCGGTATCTGGGGCAGCGAGGATTTTCCATTCGCCAACCGCGCCGACTTTGTCGCCGCGATCGAGGATGGCGGTGTCGCGGCGATGGAAGTACTCGCCCGCGATCTCAAATCGCTCGGCCTCTACGCGGCGCGTTCGCTCTCTTATGACGGGGTTGAATACGACCTGCTCGAGCATGCGCTGAGCGACGAACAGATCCGCATCTACAACGCCTATGCCGATGCATTCCAGGTCATTCACAACAACCTGACCGCCGCACTCGAGGCGACCAACATCACCAGCGAGGCCGGCACGCTGAACCGCGACGCAAAATCGGCGGCGCGTTCAGCCTTCGAGAGCACCAAGCAGCGCTTCTTCAGCCATCTCATCACCTCAATGATGACGCCGACCCTGATCGGCGCGATAGAGCAGGACCGCGCCGACGGTCATTCGGCGGTCGTGCAGATTGTCTCGACCGGCGAGGCGCTGATGGAACGACGCCTTGCCGAAATCCCGACCGAGGAATGGTCGGACCTGCATGTCGACGTCACGCCGCGCGAGTATGTCGGCGGGTACTTGATGCACTCCTTCCCCACCCAATTGTTCGAGGAATATTCAGACGCGGAAGGCAACGTCTATTCGCGCCCTGTCCACTACGAAGATGGCAATCCGGTTCAATGCCGCGAGGCCGTTCGCCGGCGCGACGAGATGGTCGAAAAACTCGCCTCGCTGCCGCCGGTTGGCAGCGCGCTCGACCAGATAATCCATCACTTCGGCACCGACACCGTCGCCGAGGTGACCGGCCGCTCGCGCCGCATCGTGAAGAAGACCGGCCGCGATGGTATCGACCGGCTGGCCGTCGAGAACCGCCCGGGCTCGGCCAATCTCGCCGAGACCCAGAGTTTCATGGACGACGACAAGCGCGTACTGATCTTTTCGGACGCCGGCGGCACCGGGCGCTCCTACCACGCCGATCTCGGCGTGAAGAACCAGCGCCTACGCAAGCACTATTTGTTGGAAGCCGGCTGGCGCGCCGACAACGCCATCCAGGGTCTCGGCCGGACCCACCGCACAAATCAGAAACAACCGCCGCTGTTCCGGCCGATGGCCGCCAATGTGAAGGCCGGAAAACGCTTCCTGTCGACGATCGCACGACGGCTCGACACGCTGGGTGCGATCACGCGTGGCCAGCGCCAGACCGGCGGGGCAGGGCTGTTCCGTGCCGAGGACAATCTCGAAAGCCCCTGCGCGCGGGCCGCACTTCGACAATTCTACATGCTGCTGCATCAGGGCAGGATCGAAGGTTGTTCGCTCACCACCTTCGAAACCGTGACCGGCCTGTCGCTGACGACCGACGAGGGCGGGCTGCGTGACGACCTGCCGCCGATCACGACCTGGCTCAACCGCCTGCTGGCGCTGCGCATCGAAACCCAGAATCTGCTGTTCGACGTGTTCGAGCAGTTGATGGCGGGAAAAATAGAAGGCGCCATCGCCGCCGGCTCCTATGACAGAGGACTGGAGACCATCACGGCTGAAAGCATTGTCGTCACCGATCGCCGCACCGTTTACGCGCACCCGGTTTCCGGCGCGCAGTCGCATGTGCTGACCGTCGCGCGCAAGGACCGGATTCTGCCGCTCCGTCTCGTCGACGCGCTGGCCATCGTTCGGGCGGAACCGCAATCGGTTCTGTTGGTGAACACGCGGTCGAACCGCGCGGCGATCCGGCTGCCGACGGCAAGCCTAATGCTCGACGATGGCGTGATAGAGCAGCGCGTGCGCCTGCTGCGGCCGATCGACGAGCTGCGCTTCGGTCTCGACGCCCTAGCCGAAACCCACTGGCAACCCGCCGACCGAAAACTGTTCTGCGACCTATGGCAGGCGGAGGTCGCAGCCGTCCCGGAGTTCACCACCAACACTTTCCACATCGTAACGGGTCTGCTCCTGCCGATCTGGCGTCGGCTGCCGGACCATGATTGTCAGGTCTACCGGATCCAGACCGATGCCGGCGAACGCATCATCGGGCGTTACATCGCACCAACCCTTGTTGCGACCATGTTCCGCAATCTGGGCATCGACAATGTGCCGACCCTCGCGCCGGAAGATGCATGGACGGGCCTCGTGGAAGGCAAGATCGGACTGCAACTCCCCGATGGCCTGATCCTGCGCCGCAGTCGGGTCATGAACGACTACCGTGCCGAGCTGATAGGCTTCACCGACGCGATGGTCCCCCGACTGAAGGCGCTGGGGCTGATATCCGAGATCATCTCCTGGAAGCTCCGGCTGTTCATCCCGACATCCGCGCAAGGTTGCGCCATCCTCGCCTCCCTTCTCGAGCGCCATACGCTGGTCGGGGTCACCGACCGTACGGCCGCGGCTTGAGGGGAGGCGATCATGTCCGGTTCGGCGTCCGAGCTGGCACGCCGCCTTGGCGAACATGCCGAGGCGGTGTGCCGCGAATATCTCTCCAACGGCCATCGCTCCGGCAATTACTGGATGGTCGGCGATGTCCGCAACACGCGCGGCCGTTCCATGCATGTGCGGCTCAAAGCGGTTGGCGGCAAGGCAGCTGGAAAATGGGTCGATGAGTCATCGGGGGAATATGGCGACCTGCTTGACGTCATCGAGCAGAGCTGTGGTCTGGTCGACTTCCGCGAGGTCACGGATGAAGCACGTCGTTTCCTCGCCATGCCACAGCCAGACCTTCAGTCCAGACCATCCGTCGCCGGGCGCCAATCTGCCGCGGCACGCGGCTCGCCTGAGGCCGCGCGTCGCCTGTTCGCCATGTCCCAGCCGATCGCCGGTACGCTGGCCGAACGATATCTTGCTGGCCGCGGCATCCTGCTTTCCACGCATGAGCGTGCGCTGCGTTTCCATCCCGGCTGCTACTACAGGGATCTCGTGACCGGCGAGACGCGGACCCTGCCTGCGCTGATTGCCGCTGTCACCAACTTCGACGGGGAGATTACCGGCCTGCAGCGCACCTGGCTTGATCCTTCGGGTCAGGGCAAGGCGCAACTCACTGATCCACGCCGCTCGCTGGGAGATCTCCTTGGCAACGGCATTTGGCTAGGCCGCCAGCCAGATGAGCCCGTCCCGGTCATGGCCGCCGGCGAGGGTTTTGAGACGATGGCGTCGGTTAAGGTGGTGATGCCGGCGCTGCCGGTGGCCGCCGCCACTTCGGCCAATCACCTCGCCGGCCTGACCTTCCCGCCTGGCTGCCGTCGCCTCTACATCGCAGCCGATGCCGACGCCGCCGGCCGGCATGGCATCGGGCGTCTCAGCCAGCGCGCAGGCGAGGCCGGGATTCTCGCCCTGGTTTTGCGGCCGCAGCTCGGCGACTTCAACGACGATCTGCGCCATCTCGGCCCCGACCATCTCGCGGCACGGCTCAGCGATCAGCTCGTCCCGGAGGATTCCCGTCTTTTCCTGCCGTCCGGATGAACGGCCGGGGCGGCAGGCGGGCGGGGGCGTCACCGGAAGACGTTTAGGCATGGCGGCGGTCCGCCGGAGAGGCCGCTCCCGCGGCCTGTCCGAGAGGCGACCCCTGCCACGCCCCGGTCACGGCCGCAACGGCTGCGCCGTCCTCCGCTCGCGCTCCGGCCTTCGGTGCGGCCGCGTCCGGGGCGCGGCCGGGATGCGCTGTCAGGCCGCGATAGGCGCGGCCGCAACCGACGGAGACACGCCATGACCTACGAGCTTCCTTTCGACGATGTCTACGAGCCCTACCACGCCTCCTCGCCGACCGACCGCGTCATCCTCGAACTGCAGATGTACGGCCATCGCCCGCATCAGGACGAACCTGATGCTCGGCCACTTCCCGACGACGAGGTGATCCGGGCCGGGCTTGCCGGGATCGTCGAGACCTTCGCCGGCATGCTCGGCGACACCAGGCTCGAACCCGATCTCGATGACCTGCTCTGGTCCTTCGCAAACGTCTTCCACCGTGCCGCCGAGCGAGTCGCCCGATCCCTCGATCGCAACGAGGAGGCGCAGCGTTCGAGCCAGCAGGAGCAGGACGGCTCCGAGGTGAAGTCGGTCGAACTCGAACGGCTCACCGCCGAGGGCATCACCTATATCGAGCGCCGCAACGTGCTCGAAATCATGCGCGATGAGGCTGCCGACCTCTACGAGGCACAAACCGGATCGGCATGGCGGCCACGCACCGGCTCCAAGGTCTCCCACCAGGCGATGACTGCGGCGGTGATCGACTCCCGCGATTTCCTCGCCGCCCGCCGGCTCGCCGAAACCGAGGTGCTCGTCCCGGCCGGCACCAAGATTGCTTTTGCCGGCGGTCTCGACTGCAATGATCACGACCGGATCTGGGACGCACTCGACAAGGCCCGCGAAAAGCATCCCGACATGGTGCTGCTTCACGGCGGCAGCCCGCGCGGCGCTGAGCGCATCGCCGCCTGCTGGGCAGAGAACCGGAAGATCACCCAGATCGCCTTCAAGCCGGATTGGAACCGACACGCCAAGGCGGCTCCGTTCCGCCGCAACGACCAGCTTCTCTCGGTGGTCCCCTACGGCCTGATCGTCTTTCCCGGCTCCGGAATCACCGACAACCTTGCCGACAAGGCCCGTCGGCTTGGCATCCCCGTCTGGCGGTTCGCGGAGGGCGGCGCGTGAAGCGCCGCTTTCCTCGCATCCGCGGGCCGAACCCGACCGCGCGGTCGGGTTCGGCCCTTGGGACGTGGACTAAAGTCGTCGCGGGACAACCCGTCTATCCTGATCCACTTGATCCAGGACGTGAGCCTCTGGCTGGCCGAAGGCCGCTAGTCCGCGCGCGTAGCACCTCCGGCAGCGGTTCAGGGCCCGCAGGGCCAGAGGGAGAGGGCGGCCGGCGCGGGGGCGGGGGACGCTGGAGAGAAGGGAAAGTCACGATGTCGATGATATTCATAGGTGGATCAATCGAAGTATTCGAGCTGCCGGAACCTGCCGTCACTCGCATTGGCGCAATCGTTGCTGCCGAGCACGGCGTGCTGATTGGCGACGCCTCGGGAGCCGATGCCGAGGCGCAGGGCCTACTCGCGGGCTACAAGTACGAACATGTCGGCGTCTTCCATGCCGGCAAGGAACCCCGCAATAATCTGGGCGACTGGGCCGCCTACCATGTTCCTTCTCCTGACGATGCCAAAGGGGACTTTGTCCACGCCGCCAAAGACCGGGAGATGGCGCGGCGCGCCGACTTTGGCATGATGGTCTGGGATGGCGCGTCACCCGGCACTGCCGTCAACGTGCTTCGGCTCGCCATGGCGAACAAGCCTTGCGTCATTTACGATCTGGCCAGGGGCAGCATGGCGACCACGTACAATGTGGAAGACTGGTGTGCCATGCTCCGCCATGCCGGTCCGGACATTCGCCGCCAAGCCGAAGCCCGCATGACGCCGGAGGAGCGTCTGGCGTTGCCAGAATGATGGATGCGGTGCTGCCGACAGCCCGGCGGGTTCAATCCGATATGTTGGTCCGGCTTCTCGTCGCCTAATCCACTTGTATGAGCGGACTGCCGGCCCCTTTCGAAACCGGTCCACGCGCAGAGCTGCGGGGCGTTGTGCGGATGATCATCTTGACCCGTCTCGCCTCTGAAGCGGTGCAAGCGTGCCGAACAACATGCTGGCTTGCCGGGTCATCCAACCTGACTGCGCGGTATCATCCCCGGGGGGGCGTGAAGGCCGCTGCCAGCCGGCCCCGATATCGAACCGCTATGCCGCCATACCGAACACGCAAGGCGGTCACGCGCCAGGCTGCTTTTCGATGTGTGGGCAATGCCGACGACATGACCCGAGAGGCTGCAGCATGTTCCTGCGATCCGGCACCGTTGCGTCGGCGGTCTAGCGATGGCGACCTGAGTTCTTTCCTTCGGTCGCATCCGGGCCATTCCCGTTTCATGTCGCCTTTGTAGACGACCGCCTGCTTTGTGCGGTCAACCCCCGTTGGGGGTACACTCGGCGAATATTCAGGAAAATTCGATTTCTGTTTTTGGTCTGCGGGCAGGCGAAGGGCCTGCCCGCAATTTTTCGGCAAATAGAATTTTCAAGAATTTTCGCCGAGATGACCGCAGCAGGACGGCCCTCTCCTTTGGCGCCATCGGGAATGGTCCCGATGCAACCGAAGGAGAACTATCATGGCCACCACGATCGCAAACCTCACCACCAAGGCCGACGGCTCGATGGAAGGCGTCTTTGCCACGCTCCGGGTCAACGCCCCGATCACCCTTATCCCGAACACCAACAAGTCGCGAGAGGACGCGCCCGACTACCGGATCGTCAACAAGCGCACGGGCTTCGAGATCGGAGCCGGCTGGCATCGCATCTCCCAGCGTTCGGGAGAGGAATACCTCTCGGTCAAGCTGGAAGCCCCCGAGATCGGCGTGATCTTCGGCAATCTCGCTCCCGCCCCGGGTGGCGAGGAAAACAAGAAGGTCATCCTCTGGAACAACCCCCAGTGAGGCATGGGAAGCCGGCCCTTCGAGGGGCCGGCTTCCCAACCGGCAAAAGGAGGTTGCAATGAGCCGCTACACCATCACTGTCACTGGCACCGTCACCGGACAGGCCCGCTCGGACCCAGACGCTGTCATCGGCTACGATCCACCACTCCGGACCTACTTCCTGCAAGCGTTCCCGCACGAAGAAACCGACGAGCCCGGTCTTTGGCTCGGCACCCACGATCGCGCGTTCGAAACGCTTGAGGATCTTCACCGCGTAGCCATCGCAAACGGCTACGACTTTATCCCGCTGTCGCCCAAACTGGCCGCAAAGCTGGTCGACGACAAAGCGGCAGCCGGCGGTCGTCCGGAGCGGGACGGCATCCTCGGGGAACTCCTGAAACACCTCAACCAACCCAAGTAGGCAAACACGTCTCAGGGCCCGCGACGGAGCGCTCCGTCGCGGGCCCTTTTTTTGCGTCGCCAAAGAGCCACGAACATCAGGCGTCACAGCATACGACAGCGACTCCAAACCGCCGAGCTATTCCTTCGGCAGTTTGTGCTTATGAACGCGGATATAATCCTGCACGGCCTTCCGTAGCAGTTCAGTCATGCTGTGCCCGTTGCTGATCGCCAGCAACTTGAACTGACGCTGCTCCACGGCCGTCAGATAGTAGCCGCAGCGGACCATCTCCTCCTCGCGAATCTTCTTGCCGGCGATGGGATCCTTTTTCTGACCCTGTCGCAGCAGCTTGCGAAAATCGGGCCCGACTGCCGGGGACGGCTTTGTCGGTACCTGCACCTGTGGCGCAGCTTGCTCCTTGGTCCCTGATGTCTCGACCTTCGGTGTGATGAACATGCTCGGCAGCGCCGGCGGCTGCGTGGAAATCGCCTTCATCATGCGGGCTTTCTTGTCGTCACCGGGTTTCGGCGCGGTTTCTTCACTCATGCCGCATTCCTCGTGGCTTCGATGAAAGTTTGCAGAAGGTCGTCGAAGACTCCTTCGCTCTCGGCAACCGCCTTCGCATCGGGCACCGCGGGGCTGTAAAGGGTCTGCCCGGTCTGGAGGTCGCGATAGGCAACGCGGTTGTGCAGGACGTGTTCTGCAATTGGCGTGCCGTTGGCCTGGATGATGGCGCGCAGTTCGGTCAGGGCTCGCGCCCTGCCATCGATGATGGTCTGCTTGGTCAGCACGAATGTCGCAGGCAGCGGTCTACCCCGGCTCTCGACCGCCAGCGGAATGTAGTGGTCGGTGATCTGGATGGCGGCGGTCACATCGTCGAGGGCAAAATAGACCGGCACGACGACAATATCGGCCGCGAAGAGTCCGGCCATGAGGTTGTCATTCGTGGTGCCTTCCGTATCGATCAAGACGACGGAGCGCTCACCGTTGTGAGTGGCTGCGGCGTCGAGGATTTCCTGCGGGGTCATCGCGCTTACCAGCTGGAGCCTGTCAGGACGATTGCCAGCTTCGCCCAGCATCTGGAACCAGCGGTTCATATTCTGCCGCCGGTCGCCGTCGATAAGAGTGACCGAATAGCCGCGATGCAGCGCGACGGATGCGAGGGTGCGCAGCAGCGTCGATTTGCCAGTGCCGCCCTTTGGGATCGCAGCGGAGATGATCATGGGGGGCCTCCTTCCGGGCGTTGTCTCCTTGTCTCCGTGTTAACATGGAAACAAGTCATCATGGACACATGGATTAATGTCACGGTCGAAACATGGTGACATAGTCAACGCGGCAGACCGGTTTGGCAACCCAGGCGCGCATCATAAAGGCTCGATCACAGGCGCAATTTTTGCGCGCTGCTATCTTCAGTGAGGAGCAGATCCGGTGGGCCGATCCCCGCCTGCGAACCGCTCGGATGTCTCCATGTTAACATGGAGACAAGTCCTCAACGCAACATGGACACATCACGACAAATCGCGATGGAAACGTCACGACGGTACGTGCCGGCGGTCGGCAATTTGAAAACTGGGCTAGTTGAGAGGGGGACGTCCGTTGCCATTTTCACTGCCCTCCCCCCTCTCTGGTTTCTATTGGCAGGATAGCCTATTTTGTGATACACACAAAATAGGCGGCGCGGCCCGGGCGGGCCTTAGCGCCCGCAAGCGGGCTTGAGAGATGGATGCAGACGCCCAGAAAGCAGCGGTGAAAAGCGCGTCACGACGCTATGGCGAGGTGACGCACATCCGGTTTTCGGCTGGCGAGCTGGCCAACCTCAAAGCCATTGCGGAGCGGGACGGCGTTACCGTCAGCGAGGTCGTCCGGCGTCTGGTGCGGGCAGAGGCCGGGTATCTGCCTATCGCGTCAGAGGCGTTGCGGCCGGCGATCGTGGACATGACCGATCAGCTGCGGCGCGTAGGCATCAATTTCAATCAGGCCGTGCGCGCCATGAACGACGGCCGTGTTGCCCATGATGAGGATCTTGGGCAGGCGCTGATCGCCGTGGGCGAGCTCGTGCGGCAGTTTCGCGAGGAACTGAAAACGATGACCGTCGGCTCTCGCAAGACGAGGGAAGCCAGGCCATGAGCGGTCGCCTTGCCGGCTACGCGGCCGAAGTCGAACGCTATCTGCGGGGCGAGGCCGGCATAAAACGTGAGGACCTGGACGACGACAATTCACTGACCGGCGCCCGACGCGAGGCCGGCGAATTCCAGGCGATGAAAAGTCATGGGCGGGTCGGTGGCGGTGGACGCGTCGGGCAAGGACAAACCGGCTCGGTGGTAGGTGGCGGCAGGAACGTCCCTCGTTCGTCGCCGGGAGTAACAGGAGTGGCGGGGAGCTCTATGTCCAGCAGGACGTCGAAGTCCACTGCGGCCGCGAGCTCCCCCAGCGGCGCTAGCGCGCCGATCATGGTCTATGGCGCTACGCTCGCCGGTTTCCGGCCGGAAGAGGAGGAGGAAGATTGGAAGCGGCGCGGCGGCGGCGGCCGCGGTGCGGGTCGCGCGAGCGGTACTGGCCGAGCGGCGCGAGCGGGCTATCAGGCGCGGGCCGTGGCGGCACGCGCAGGCTATGCGGCGGGCGCGCAGCCTGCTGTGTTCAAGGTCATGCCCAATCCGCCATCGACCAAGGAAGCCGCCGCTCGGCTGCTCAATTACATCGGGAAGCGCGAAGACGAAAAAGGCGAGAAACACGACATCGAGATTTTTGACGAGGATGGACAGGTCCTTGCGACAGGCGCCGCACGAAAGGCGTTCCTGGATACGTTTTGCGAGACGTTCGAACCGCCTTTGGAAAACACCAATTTTCTGGAGGTTCGTTTTGAGCTCGCCGGCGAGGTCACCGATGCCGCCTTGAGCGAGGCGTTGAATAAGGCCTTCGGCGCGAAACCGTTCATCTACGCGCAGGGTGGTCAGGCGGTGGAGGTATACGCGCACACCGATGAGCGGGCCGGACCGCTTGCGAGAGTCCTGGCCGGTGGTCGGGAAAATTCGCGCAGCAAGGCGCTTGATAAGATCGAGGCACGCTTGTCCGAGGCGATGGGCGCGGTGGGCGTGGTCGCCAAGGCAGAGGTAACGGCGACCGTCAGCCGTGAGCCCAAAGCGAAATATTTCCTGCAGAAGTTCATCCGCACCCACAGCCAGGTCCGCAACGCAAATGGCGAGCCTTTGCCTGGGGCGAAGAATTCCACCAAGGCGGCGGCTTCGGTCTATGAACAATGGCGCCCGCAGTTTTCGGGGCGTGAACGCCGCAATGCCTATCACCTGCTTTTCTCGGCGAAGGCCGGCACCGATGCCAACGCCGTCATGGCCGCGGCGCGCACCGTGATGGAGGAGCGCGCGCCAGGATACAAGTTCGTCCTGGCGCATCACAAGGACACCAAGCACGTCCATATCCACGCGATGGTGCAGGCACGCTCGGCCGACGGCGAACGCCTGAAATTCTACAAGCCAGATCTGGCAGCCTGGCGCGAGACATTTGCGGAAAAAGCACGCGAGAACGGCATTGCGATGGTGGCGACGCGGCGCATGGATCATGCGATGACGCGGCCATTCACCAAGGAGCATGCCGGAGCCTACAGCCGCGCCCAGAGGGATTCGCGCTACCAGGTCAGCGCCAGGACGATCGAGCGGGTGGAGGCCAAACGGCAACGCCGTTTGGATGGACAATCCCTTGTCGTGAACGGCGATGCAATCGCTGCCGCATGGCAAAAGACTGTGACGACGATGCGGACCGCAGGCGTACTCGGTCAGGCTCTCACGGCAGCGGAGTCGATCGGCAACAATTTTCTGCAGTTCCGTCGCGATCTAGCAGGGGAGGGGCAGCCAGGTACTGCCGCGGGGCGCGTAGCTGATCAATCGGGGCAGAAGTCTTTCCTGTCCCATCCCGGTATGAGAGAGTTGAATGCACTGGTAGGAGATTTGGACATGGCGCAGACCCCCTTGGAAATGCGGCGTCAGATGGCGCGCGTCAATCAGGCTCTCGACAACATGCGCGAGACGCTGCCGCCGGCGCATCAAGGACAGTTCGAACAGTATCGCGAAGAGGTCAACGACAAGATGCACGACCGTCTCGCGCGGCTGCAATTCGAGCGGCAGCAGCGTCGTGGTGGTGGCGGTGGGGAGCCGTTCCCCGAACGCGAGGCGCGAGGGCGAGACCTTCCAACCGGGAACGATCCCCGCCAGCCGCAGCAGCCGCGCATCGGCACCGAGCAGGAGACAGCCAAGCGGAAGGATACCAAAAAGCAAAAGGCTCAGCAGGCTGAAGAGCAGGACCGCAAGACGCAGCGCTCGAACGATAACGATTACGAGCGCTGAGCAAGGGCCACCTAGCGTCGTCGCGAGGTGGTCTATCAAAACGACGCATTCGTCACAGAAGCGCCGGGGGCAGCACCTAAATCGCGTCCGCAGGCGCGAAAAAGCAGTTTTCGTGCTCCTCGGTCGGATGCAAGCAGATGTGGAAGTTGTCGTCGCCCGACGGAATGCCTGTCATACGGAACGAAGTATCTGTTTGGGTGAGTGACTTTCTGATGGTCGCCTGGCCGCAAGACGATCTCATAGCCATCGGGTCGCGGTGTTACTGTCATGCTGGGGATCTTGCCGCACTCTCCCGTCAACGGGTCGCCGTGGCAGCAGGCCGGTGGATAAGTCCAGCTATCGGCGCTGTGCGCAGACGCATCCTCAAGCGCTGCAGCCACGACGATCACGCCTGCCAAGCATACTATGCGTCGTGTTTCGACCGAGTGCACCGAATTCTCCAGGCGCCCACCGATATCGGGCCAACCCACCATATATTATTCGCAAGCCCTAATATAGCAATATGGGCCAAGGCCGCTTGGGCTTGCGGTCGACCCCGACGTCAGATCGCGAGTTCGTCTATGCGGCTGTCGCTAGTCGCGTACCGCAGGGCGCGCTATGCAATTCAGGGCAGCAGAACCGGGGAGTCGGCGAGCGTTCGCAGATAGGCGATCACGTTCAGCCGATCCGCTTCATCGGGCGCGCCGCGGACATCCATGTTTACGCCCGGCGTCGTCAATGTCGGCCCGGCGAGGAAAATATTTAGATCCTCGTAGGTCCAGCCACCCTCCCAGGCCAGAAGGGTCTTGGAGTAGCCGTCGAACTTTGTTGATGCCTTGTCGCGTCCGACAACATTCCACAAATTCGGCCCGATGGTGGATACATCCTGTGCACGCTTGACATGACAGGCGCCGCAGTTGGCGGCAAAGAACGCCGCGCCCTTTGCCGGGTTAGCCATTGCCAGCTTCGCGGAAATCGGCTCGGGCTTCAGAATGACGACGCCATGAGCCTTGAGGTAAGCGGCGATGTCGGCATGGTCCTCGTTCCTGGCAAGGTGGTAGGGCGTGATAATTCCCGGTAGGCGGGCGGGGTCGCCCCGGATCCAGATGGCGTTGATGTCCGCACCGGCTTCAACCAGCACCTTGACGCAATCGAGACAGTCGTTATCGATCGCGAAGTGCAACATCGTCTCACCCCTCGCCACGGCGTTAGGGTCAGCACCATGCGCCAACAACAGTCGCATGAGATCGACGGAGTTCTTCAGGACGGCAACGGTAAGCGGCAGGCCGAGCGTCGACTCCTTGCTCACATCGGCCCCGCGCTCGATCAACAGTTCAGCCGCTTCGGGATGGCTGCTACGCACTGCCAGGAAGAGCGGCGTGGCTCCCTTCTCCTGCTCCTCAACGTCCGCGCCTGCATCGAGGGCCGCTGCGATGGCAGCCAGGTCGCCGCTCTTGGCCGAATCGTGAAGCGGACCGCCTTGGACGGCTGTGATAGCGCCCAAGTAGATGAGCACGCTTCCAATCAATTCACGCATCTGGCTCTCCCTGGGCAGACACGATGATCGGGAAGAGTATACCCGATCGAACCCTCCGAACAGCCCGGAGCGCTTCCTGCATGCGGGCACTGACATAATGTCTGCTCAAAAAGTCCTTAGTCCGAAGCTGCCTCGCTTTTCGGCCAAATGCTGGCTCGGCCGCGACCGTTAGAAGGGCCGAGGCGTGTAACTATTCAAATTCATTCTATCTGCGGTCATCGCATTTCATTGATGTCCACGCCGAAATATCGCAAAACGGTCGATCTTATTGTAAAGAAGCACAATTTTGCACCGCGGCGGAGGCGGCCGGCCTCTTCTACGAACGCGTGTGACCCCTGATCGCAGAGCCGATGATCGGGTGGTTCACTAATGAGAGCGATTGCCGACCCGTTGAGCGAAACGCGTGAACGGAGCTTGTCCGTTGATCCACGCTGAACTTCCTTTCTAGTCGCTACACCTAATCGGCTGACACCCAACCACTGAGACTGGAACAAAGATGGATTGCGATCGTTATTTAACGTGATGCTAACATCACTCGCCAACGGAGGGGTCGTCGGTGCAGGAAAGCGGGGAGAAGCTCACGGACAGGCTTGATGAGCTCAGCACTTTATATGTGCTGACCGACAAGCTTTATCGGGCAAAATCCAACCAAGAGGCATTCGAAGCTGGCCTGGACGCCATTCGTGATGGTTTGGGGTGCCAGCGGGCATCGATGCTGCTGTTTGATGAAGCCGGGGTGATGCGCTTCGTGGCTTGGCGGGGTCTCTCGGAATCCTACCGACACATCCTAGCCGGACATTCGCCTTGGAAGGTAGGCGAACGCAACGCCGGGCCCATCTTCGTACCGGATATCGCCGAGACCGAAGAACCCGCGAGGGTCAAAGACATCATCGCCAGCGAAGGTATTGTCGGTTTGGCGTTCATCCCGCTGGTGGCGCAGGGCGAAGTCGTTGGCAAATTCATGACCTATTATGGAGAGAAGCACTCTTTTGCGAGCCACGAGATTGACCTTGCCACGACGATAGCCAGACAAGTCGGTTTCTATCTCGAACGGACGCGGGCGGAAGAGGCCCGAAAACTGGCCGAAGAGGAATTGCGAGCCTCCGAGCAGCAGTTCCGGCTGATGTCGGAACACGCGCCGGTCATGATCTGGACGTGCGATGCTTCGGGTAAATGCACAAATCTGAACAGCATGCTTCGTGACTTTTGGAGCGTCGAGAGCGAAGATATCCCGCATTTCAACTGGCACTCGACCATTCACCCGGAGGACGCTGCGGATATCGGAGGCCGGATGGCGGAAGCGTTGGCAAACCAATCGACCGTCTCTGTTCAAGGTCGCTACAAGAACAGCAAAGGCGAATATCGCATGCTGCTTACGGCCGCTCGCCCTCACTTCTCCACCAAAGGTCAATTTCGCGGATTGATAGGGGTCAATGTCGACGTCACTGAAAGCGAACGGGCGGAAGCAGCGCTTCGCCACAGCGAAGAGCGATTTCGATCAGCAGTGGAAGCAGCCCCCAGTGGCATGGTGATGACGGATCGCAATGGCCGCATTGTCCTTGTCAACCTGCATGCCGAAGCTGTGTTTGGTTACCAGCGCGAGGAAATGATCGGCCAAGGCATCGAAATGCTGGTCCCAGACCGGTCTCGCAGCGCGCACCCGGTGTTTCGTGACTCCTATGGCAGCCGCCCTTTGGCGCGCCCCATGGGCGCAGGCAGGGATCTCTACGCAAGGCGCAAGGATGGAAGCGAAGTGCCGGTCGAGATCGGGCTCAGCCCAATTCAGACGAGCGAAGGGCTGATGGCACTCGCCTCGGTCGTGGACATCAGCGAGCGGAAGCGATCGGAAGCGCAACGAGAACTGTTGATGGCCGAACTCAACCATCGTGTGAAGAACACTCTGGCAGTGGTCCAGGGCATTGCTCATCAGACATTCAGGGGAACGCTGGCCACAGAGGCCTATTCCGCTTTTGAGGGGCGGCTCATGGCGCTTTCGGCTGCCCACAATGTACTTACGCAGACCAGCTGGGAACATGCCTCGTTGGACCAGCTCGTTTCCGATAGCCTCCAGATTAGAGGCACGTTTTCCAATCGTGTAGCCAGTAGCGGGCCTGCGGTTCTGCTGCAGCCAAATCAGGCGCTTTCCATAGCCCTTGCCCTCCATGAACTGCTAACGAACGCGGTCAAGTATGGAGCCCTTTCGAACGAAGCCGGCAAAGTCTTAGTTGAGTGGTCTCGCACCGACAGACCCAAGCCCCGGCTGAAGCTGATTTGGAGCGAATTGGGTGGCCCGGTGGTTTCGTCTCCATCACGGCGTGGGTTTGGCTCTCGGCTGATAGTCGGGGGCCTGGCTGCAGATCTGCAGGCGGAGGTCGCGATGGAGTTCCAGCCTCAAGGGCTTGTTTGCAGGATCGATGCTCCACTGCCAGAGGGGATGCTCGCACAATGACGACACTATCCGGCAGGCGCGTGCTCGTGGTCGAGGACGAATCCCTGATTGCCATGATGGCCAACGATTTTCTGACCGATCTCGGGGCGACGGTCATCGGCCCCGCCACATCGATCGACGCCGCTTTGGCGTTGATATCAACCCAGGATATCGACGCCGCTGTCCTAGACCTGAACATTCGTGGGGAGTTGAGTAAGCGCGTCGCCGACGCCTTGAGGGTTCGTCGAATCCCGATGGTATGCGCCACCGGATACGGAGAGGGCGCGGCGGAGTTCGCCAGAGGCTCGCCGATCATCGACAAGCCCTATTCCAGGGAGAAGCTGGAAAGTTCGCTGCAATCAGCTCTCTCGGCGGGGCCGATGTGACCGGTTTCATTCCTAAGAACTGTTCGGGTTAAGTGCAACATCGGAATAGTCCTTCTGCTGTGGGGCAACGCGCGTCGGGCGACTGACAAGTTTCGGGATGATAATCTAAAGCTAAGGCTGGCTCTCCGGGCCGCCCCCATAGGCATTTGGGACTGGAACCTTGAGACTGGGGAGATGAACTATTCGCCCCGGGCTCGAGCGATCTCAGGCTTTTCTCCAGACGAGCCAATTACGATCGAGAAGGTTCGCGCCGTCACCCACCCGGAGGACTTGCCTCGCACGAGCGCCTTGGCCCGCATGGCGCTGGATCCTCATGTCAGAAACAATGATCCCTATGAGTATCGAATCGTGCGCGCTGATACCGGCGAGGTTCGTTGGGCTCTAGCTCACGGAGAAGCGGTTTTTCGAAGGATTGGCGATACCGTACAGGCGGTACGCTTCCTCGGCACAATTCAAGATATCACCACCCGCAAGCTCGCGGAGAACGTTTTGCGGGAGGCGGAACTCAGACAGCGATTGGCCATTGACGCAGCCAGAATGGCTGTGTGGGAGCTCGATGTACCCAACGACCGTCTCATCGTCTCCGCTGAGCTCAATCGTATGTTCGGTCTGGCCCCGGATGCTTGTCCCACGGCTGCAGAACTGCGTAAGCTGCTGGCGCCGGGCGATCTCGACCGGATCATGGAGATTCGTAATCGAGCTGCTGCTGCCAATGACCCGTTCTTTGAAGCAGAGTTCCGTTGCCGATTCCCGGACGGCTCCTTGCGCTGGCGACTGCTGAGGGCAGAGGTCCAGACCTCCCCTGGCGCAGAGGCGAGGCGCATCATCGGCGTCTTGATGGATATTGACGAGCGCAACCGAGCCGACGAGCAGAAGCACTTGCTGCTCCGCGAGGTCCACCACCGCGTCAAGAACTCACTCAGCATCATACAGGCGCTGGCTACACAGTCATTTGGACGTGGTGCCGCCGATCCGAATGCGCTGAACGGTTTTCTCGGCAGGCTCGCCGCCTTGGCCAAGGCTACTGATCTGGCTGTTGCGCAACAGGGCGAGCCCTTTGGACTACCTGAACTGATAGTCGGCGTTACAGAACCTTTTCGGTCTCCAAACAGATTCGAAATTTTGGGCGCCGCCATCAGGTTGCCTGCACGGTTGAATGTACCGCTTGCCCTTGTCTTCAACGAACTGTGCACCAACGCGGCCAAATTCGGCGCGCTTTCGAATGCAACCGGATCGATCAGCATCCGGTGGGAGATCACAACTAACGGGCTTGAACTCCATTGGCAGGAGACTGGTGGACCTCCCGTTCCTCCAAAGCTTGACAAGGGGTTCGGCCTGAGATTGATCCTCGATGTCTTGCCTGTGGAGTTCGGCAGCGCCAACATTGAGCCGCTCCCGTCCGGAATTGCGTGTCATATCCTTATTGCCCAAACCGGCTGGACAATTTTGCCGCCAGAGTCAGCCTCATATTGACGTTGAGTTCACCGCAGGGCTGTTGACGCTTATAGCATTGCTCAGAGCAAACGCATGGCCGGGGCCGGGTCGGTTGGCCCGGTGAGGTAGTATTGCAAATGGCTATCTGAATCCAACTGGCGGATCCGGCAACCTTGCGCGGCGATCTCGGCCGTAGACTGCTTAGGGTCATTTTGGAACATTTTCAGACCCAACACCACGACCTACGGGGGGGCGCCGATGCAATCTCCTTGTCGACGCAAGCGAGTCAAACACGAGGAGAAGCAAATGTCCGTTCAACTGTTTGAGGTCGACACACTCGGAACGGCGAAAGTAAGGTGGCCAGCCGCTCGCAGCGCGAATGATCGCCATTGCCGCGGGTCGCACATCGGATCGCTGACGAGATCGTCTACACGATGCGCGAAGACTTCCATCACGGCCAGATTTCGCGCGACCCGAAGGACTGAGAGCACTGAGGCGCGATACAAAGCCGAGACAGGTATGGCGATCCGCTTTTTCTTGGATCGCGAGGCTCGGCTACGTGATCGCGCATGAAGATACCCAGTCCCTTCCTCCGCAACATGCGCCCTCCCAACCTCCGAGAATACTACTTCACCGGGCCACGTGTGACGGTCGTGAGTTCTGGGATCACGTCAAACGCCTTGGTGCTCAACGTCGGGTCACCTTTCATCTCCGCAATAATTGGCCCGTCCAAGAAGGCTTTTACTACGGCATCGTCGTCGAATAGATAGATCCCGCCGGCTTCGCTTTGGGCCTCGTTTATGATCCAGACCTTCCAGCGCAGGCCTGGTATGTCCGCGATGGTGTGAGCATAGGGTAGGTTTTCTCTCTCATACTCGGCCCTCGGCCCGTTGAGCTTGTAGTTGATTTGTAGGATTTTGGCCGACATGTCTTTCCTCTTTATCCTCGGTAAATGTTGCACGCTAAAAGTCTATGCGTCTCTCGCTGCGTCCGAGCGAACTATCAACAAAAGTGCCGGACACGCACTACGGTCCGGCCTAGTCGCATTTGCGTCATTTTATGCTCGATCAAGTAACCTCCGATGGTTGAGCTTGCTCGAATGACGATCACCATGACGGCAAAAGGCGGGCAGGCGCTAGGGCAGCTTCAGAAGTGTTACGCTTCAGATTGTGAACTGGCCTTGGACCTCCGCAAGCACTAACTTGCGCAAAGGAGTTGCTCTGCCATGACGCGACGGCCCTACGGACTGATCTGCCCGATCTCGCTCGCCTGCGAGATCCTGGAACCGCGCTGGACGATCCAAATCCTGACCGAGCTCTGGAATGGCTCGACCCACTTCAACGACATTCGCAGGGGGCTGGGCAACATCTCATCCGCCATCCTGTCGAGGCGGCTCAAGGAGATGGAGGCGTCGGGCCTAGTCGAGCGCATCGAGGACAAGGCGGCCGGCACCGTCGACTATTTCCGCACCGAGAAGGCGATCAAGCTCGAGCCGGCGATGAACGCGTTGGCGGAATGGGCGCTATGCAACATTGAGGCGGAGATCGCGCTCAGCGGTGCGGATGCTTCGACCATCATGTGGGTCGTGCGGCGAATGATCGACCTCGCCGAACTGCCGCGGCGGCGGCGCGCCGTCATCCGCTTTCATTTCCGCGACGATCCCCCACCGAAGTGTCCCAACTGCTGGTTTGTGGTCGAGCCAGGCGCGGACTTCCCCGAGCTATGCTGGCTCGACCCCGGCCGGGACGTCGACCTTTACGTCGAGACCGGCTTTGTTTCACTGGGGGCAATCATCGAGGGCCACTCCAGCATCGAGCGCGAGAAAGAAAGGGGCCGCCTTTTCCTGAGCGGCGACCCCGGCCTTGCCCGCAGCATGGACCGCTGGCTGCGAACCTCGGTCTATGCAGGGCTCGAGGGAATCGTCCAGCTTTCTTGAAAGCCATATTGGGGTTGCGCCTTGTTCGTCCCGCCCCGGCACGACAAAGCCATCTGGGCCTCAAAAAGCTATAGCGCAGACTTCAGTTGTTGATTGTTGCGCACTGAAGCCGCCAGTCCGTATTCGGCTCAAGCTGCCACGCGGCAAGGCATTGTGAGATAAACTCTGCCGCTTCCTGTTAGCCGAAAAATTGTGGTTGCGCCTTTAGGGCATCGTGGTTCAGACCGCAGGCGGATTAGAACTCATTATTGGCTTTGCGATCGGCTCATCGCTGCTGACAATCGGTGACCTATATAAACGGGCATGTCCGCGCGCCGAAAAATCAATGCAGTAGCGAAGCTGATTGGCGAATGGCCTTTGACCCCGGCTGCAACGCTTGGATCGTCCGTCAGAGCGAGGGGAATTTTTCTCGAGATACGCGCCTGCCTTCCAACAGAGTTCAGGAAACTGCTCCATATCGAGTCCCGCGTGCTCACCCTGCGCGTGTCTGAGGGTGCCGAGAATGCTGTGCAGGTGGCAATGGGGATCGTATCCACAGCACTGCAGAAGATCGAAGAGCTGCCCGTAATTCCCCGTGAAATCGAGGACATTCTGACGATCTCGACGGCCGAACGGCACCGCTGGCTGAAAGATGGTCGCTTGCAGAGCGCCGGGACCAAAACGGTGAAACTCCGCGGGCGGGCAAGGAACATCACCTTTCACGTGTTCGACCCGCAGCACGTGGAGGATGTGCTTGACCGCGACCTGGTTACGGTCTGGCGCGAACAGGATGCAGCGACAGCTGCAGATAATAGGCGGCGAGCCGCGGGGAAGGTCGCATGAAACGTGCTCAAAGAACCGGTCGCGGAACTGCAGCGTCAGCTGGCTATGGCCCCGATGAGAACTCGCACTCCAGTTTGCGCGGCTGGGAAGATTTTGAGAAGGACGGACTTCTGCGCTGATAGGCGGGCGCACAAGCAGGTCAGGACGTTTGCCTGCGCCGTGCGAGATGCGCAAGGAGGGCCGGCAAACGCATTGCATTCAGGACTCGCTTCGCAGGGACACCGCCCTTGCGCGCCATTTCGACACCCCAATGCATGTGGTCGAGCTCCCGGATCGAATGAGCGTCCGGGTTGATGCTGAAGATGCAGCCATGATCGAGTGCCTTTTGATGCCAGCGCCAGTCGAGGTCGAGTCGCCACGGATGAGCGTTGATTTCGACAGCGACGCCGTGTTTCGCACACGCTTTGAGGACTTTGTCGACGTCGAGATCATAACCGGGCCGGCGCAACAGCTGGCGACCGGTCATGTGCCCGATGATTGTCGTCCGAGGATTTTCGATCGCCTCGATGATACGCTCCGTCTGCTCCTTCTTCGGCAACTTGAAGCGGCTGTGCACGCTCGCGACGACGAAATCGAACGTCTCCAAGATATCATTCGGGTAATCGAGCGTGCCATCCGCCAGGATGTCCGCTTCGATGCCCTTCAGGATGCGAAATTTTCCATTGTATGCCTTGTTCAGCTGGTCAGCTTCGCGGTGCTGTTCAGCAATTTCCTGCAACGAAAGACCGCCTGCGTAGTGAGCGGACTGCGAATGATCGGCGACACCATAGTATTCGAAACCGCGGCTGCGCGTGGCTTCAGCCATTGCCTCAAGCGTTTCGGCGCCATCGGATGCCGTCGTGTGAGAATGCAAGATGCCATGCAGATCTTCATCCCGTATGAGGGCGGGTAGCTTGTGCTTTGCCGCTCGCTCAATCTCGTCCCTGCCTTCGCGCAATTCAGGCTCGATAAACTGCAGGTCTAGAGCCTGGTAAATTTCTTCTTCTGTCGCTGACGCGATCAGCTTTCTGCCGCGGTGAAGCCCGTCAGCGTTAAGAGTGAATCCCTTGTCGGCCGCGAATGTCTTCAGTTGCTCAAGATGGTCTGCCGAACCGGTTGCTTCGAGCAGGCTCGCGCCAAAGTGCTTCCTGTCCGTGACAACAAGCAGGAGAGTCGTATCCTCGATTCCGGTCGGCTTTTTGCCCTGTGCTACCAGGGCTAAGTTGGAAACGAGCTCGCAACCGCGCCGGAAGTCACCTGCAATTTCTACGCGCGAAAATTCTGGGTGCTCTTGCTTCACCAACTTGACCGCATGTTTGAGAAGAGCGGCGGCCTTGTGCAGGTGAAGTCGTGTTTCGCCGCTTCGAGCGATGGGCAGGTTCTGCAGGATCTTTGTCTGAAGCGCAGCGCCGAGGCCTTTGACTGGCCGTATCCGATCTTCCTTCGCCGCAGCTTCGAGCTCGGCCAGCGAGTTCACGCCCAGCGCCTGATATAGCTTCAATATCTTGTCGGGCCGAAGACCCGGTACGGCAAACAGCTCCATCACACCCGCCGGCACCTCTTCCCGCAGTTTCTCAAGGCCTGGATGCATGCCGGTTTCATGGAGCTTGGTCACGATATCCGCGATCGCGTCACCGATCCCGGGGATCGTGGTGAGGGCGCCCGCGTTGATGATCCGATCAAGCGGCTGCGACAGCGCTGTCAGACTGTCTGCCGCGCGCAAGTATGCCTTTGTGCGATAGGGATTGTCGCCGCGCAGAGACGTCCGTTGAGCGTATTCCCTCAAAAGACTGGCTACGGTCCTGGGATCGATTTTTGCCATGGCTTCAGCCAAACGAGGCCGATCTCCTCAGGTTCCAATCAGGCAAGGCCATGAGCGCCGCGTTGCCCTCCAGATCCCGGCCTTGCTGCCTCTCCTCGCGTCGCACGTTACAGATTGGGCAAGGATTGGTCTGCGCGACCCCATCCCGCCAGAGCTTTGGAGGCTGCGCGCTTCTTCAGTTCAGGAGCATCGCCGACATGGAAGTGAGAGGGTGCATCTATTGTCTTCATCTCCGCCCACGTGATCGGGGCCGCGACAGGAGCGCCCGGTCGTGATCTTGCGCTGTAGGGCATGATCGCGGTCGCCCCGCGCTGATTGCGTAGATAGTCCACAAAGATACGACCCTTGCGGCGCGCCTTTGACAACACAGCCGTAAAATGGGCCGGATCGCTCTGGGCGACCGCCTGCGCCAGGCGAGACGTGAAGTCCTTCACCTCTGGCCACTCGGCGCGCGGGGTGAGGGGAGCGATGACATGCACCCCTTTGCCTCCCGTCAGCATCGGGAAAGTCGTAAGCCCCAGCGATTTTAGTATATCGCGGAACTGAAAGGCGGCGGCGCGGACGGCCTCAAAATCGAGGCCTTCATCGGGGTCGAGGTCGAACACAAGGCGGTCGGCCTTTTCGACATCCTCGATCCGAGCTCCCCATCCATGCAGCTCGATCGTCCCCATCTGGACGCAAGTCATCAGCCCGTCGGCATCGTCGACATAGAGATATGGTTCCTCGTGCCCATCCTTCTCCGTGATGGAGACGTGGTGGACTTTGTCGCCAAAGCTGCCGGCGTCGTGTTTTTGAAAGAAGCACCTCTTCGCGCGGCCCTGTGGGCATCGAACCAGACTGATTGGCCGGCTGCCGACCCAAGGAAGCATGATCGCCGCGACCTCTGCGTAGTGGTCGGCGAGTTGTCCCTTGGTGATGTTGGACTCCGGATAGATGACGCGGTCACGGTTACTTATCGCGATGGTGGTTGTCGTAGACGCGGCGAGATCGGCTGCATGACGTTCCGTCTCGAGCACGACCGCCTCCGGCTTCTTGTCTTCGCGAAGACCAAGATAGCTCGGATGTCGTAACGTCCCTTCATTTGTCATTTCGGTGAAAGCAATCTCCGCGACCAGCTTCGGACGCAGCCAGTGCGCGCCGCGCACTTCGGCCCGTGGCGCGTCGACGGTCGCGGCCTCCTGCTCGAGTGGCGCCATGATCTTCAAGAGTCGAAGAAGTTCAGCGGAATCGAATCCGGTGCCGACTTTCCCGGCGTAACGCAGCTTGCCGCCGTCATGCACACCCAGGATCAAGGATCGAAACGCGCGGACCTTGTCGGATGGTGTCCAGCCGACAATCACGAATTCCTGTCGCCTGATGCATTTGATCTTCAGCCAGCTCGTGCCGCGCGCCGCCACGTAACTCGAATCCGCGAGCTTTGAGATGACGCCCTCGAGGCCGGCTGCGCAAAATCGATCGAGCAGCTCTTCTCCGCGGCCGAGGATATGTTCAGAGTAACGAAGGACCGGATTTTTCGCCGGTAAAATTGCCTCGAGCTTCTTCTTGCGCTCTAGCAGAGGAAGCCTTGTCAGATCTTCGCCGTCGAGCTGCAGCAGGTCGAAGGCATAAAAGTCGATAGTCGCCGGCGCACCCTTCAACGCATTCTGAAGCGCCTGGAAGTTAGATCTTCCTTCAGCATCGATAACCACGGCCTCGCCGTCGATCAAGGCTGAGCGCACCTTGAGCTTGCGAGACTCGGCGAGGATCGAGGGAAAACGGCCAGACCAGTCCAGACCAGATCGTGTGTAGGCTCGCGCGTCGCCACCGCCGACGGCAACGAGAATACGATAGCCGTCGTATTTCATCTCATGGATCCAACGATCGCCGGCGGGGACCGTATCCACGAGCGTCGCGAGCTGGACCGGTCGGAAGGCGGGCGGCGCTAAAGAGACCTCGTCACGAGCGGGCGACTTCGCTTGACCAGCGCCCGACTCATTGATTGCCTTACGCGACGTTGGCTTGACCACTCTGACCTAAACCTCAGAGACGAATAGCGTTCCGCGTCCAACGCGCGACTACTTCTTTAGTTTCGTTGCAGGCCGTATTGAGCTTTTCGCGATCATTTGCCGACCCGCTTGATTGGCGCCTGGGCTGAGGGCCCTGCTCCGGCCGAGGTGGTGCAGCCGGAGGTTTTGTATCCCGCGGCCTGCCTCTGGCCTTTCCATCTTCCCGGTTTGCGCACACAGATCGCTGGCAATAATCAAGAGCAGGAACGTGCCCTCAACTGCCGCCGCAGCGTGTCGGCTTTCTGCCATCGGCCTTAGAAGCCCGGTTGGGCCTCCACCGAGAGAGCCGGCTTTCCCCAGCTTTTCGCCAGCGACGGATCCTTTGCTAATCGCGCATTTGAAGCCTATGCTGGCCCATCGGCCGCCAGCGCTTCGGATGCCGCCGACAGTAAGAGGGTACATGCTCTTGCCCGTTTGGGAGAGAGTCATGCCCCAATCGCTTCTTCGCAACCAAGTATTGAAATCTCTCTCGCCAGAGGATTTCGCGCTTTTGCAACCGTCAATGAGTCACATCGAACTGGGCATTAAAGCGCAGCTCGAGATCGCATACCAGCCGATCGAGCGTGTGTATTTTCCAGAGGCTGGCATCGCTTCGGTGGTCGCCACCATGACCGGAGGGCGGCAAAGCGAAGTCGGCCTCATCGGCTACGACGGCATGACAGGGGTAGCGGTCATACTCGGCCAGAACGCGTCCTCCAATGAAACTTATATCCAGGTCGCCGGAAATGGCTGGATCCTGCCGGTTGGCAATCTTCGCTCCGGGATTGCAGAAAGCCTGTCCCTTCGTGAGTCACTGCTTCGCTATGCCCACGCGTTCCTTGTTCAGTCATCGCGGACGGCACTGGTCAACGGCCATTCGAAAATCGAGGAACGCCTCGCCCGCTGGTTGCTGATGGTCCACGATCGCGGTGAAGGAGACAAAATCTACCTGACGCATGAATTTCTGGCGACCATGCTTGGCGCTCGGCGCCCTGGTGTTACCGTTGCCCTCCAAATGCTTGAATATCGGGGGCTGGTTCACGCCAATCGCGGCGAGATCACGATCGTCGACCGCACCGGGATGATAAAACTTACACATGGTGCCTATGGCGAGGAGGAGCAGCGCCATTTCGGCTTGGTCTCGGCCTGATTGTCTGGTATCGGACGAAAGCTTGAACGGCGCCGAATTTCTGCTCTAAATCCTACCGATCAGGGTTTCAGGGAGGAAATTCTCGATGGCCAGCACCTTTCATACAATCACGCTCGAAAAAGCCGCCGAAGCCTATGTCCTCTCCAGGGGAAAAGCCCACTTCCTCTCCATCGCACAGGCGATCCGCGCCATCCGAACGCTCATGCCGGCATGCAAAGCTACCGATCGACCTGGAGGAGTTACTGGCGGCAGCATCCATTGTTCACGGTGTGCCCGTGGCGTTCGACTTAAAAACAGCCGTGGCCGCACAACCACGGCTCCATTCATAGGGCCGGAGATTGCCCGCGCTCGCGCAGACGCCTACCTTATCGGACGTTCGCCAGGCGATTGTCCGTCATCTGATCGACAACATCGGCAGCCCGATCATTTCGATATCCGAGGTTAGCCACTCCGTGAGGAGAATGCTTCCCTTTGCGAACTCACGGACTGGGAACTTGGCGATCTCATTGCGCGAAGCGCGGTCGACGCGGGATTTGCGCTTGAACTCGATTGAGACCTCGGCACTGCCCGAAACGCGCCAATGTCCTCCGCCGCCATGACGTGTGCGGTGATCTCTCTCTGCCGCATCGGAATGCTAGCCTACCCGTCGACTAGATCAGGCAAAGCATCTTCGACGATGCCGAGATTTCGATCGAAAGCCTCGATATCGGACGCGTTGGAGCGCAGAGACCGCACCTTGTTCAGGATCGCCGCAACCGCCGCTTCTTTGTCGGGCGCTATGCGTGTTGTCATCGCTTTGGCCGCCAAAGCGGAAAAATCTATGGCGGCATAAGCGGGCACGGCTGCAGCGTCTGTAGCTTTCAGCCGTTTTTTTACGATTGCGCGCCGGCCCGGCGGCGGAGCCATAGCGCCAGCTTTTGCGGCGAATGTCGCGCCGCGCCGCAAGCGAGTCTGCAAGAGGCCCGAGCGGTACGCCGGTGCTGTCGGCACAATCGTCGGGAGCGCAGGAGATGGAACCGCCGCGGAAGCGTCCAACGCAGGTTTTTTCGTGCGCGAAGCGTCGGCAAAGGCGGGCAGGGGCATGAACGCGCGTTTGGCGAGCTGGCCGTCGGCGAAATAGAAATTGCGGGTGCCGAGGATTGGCAGTTCGCCACGCGGCAATATGATGACCTTGTTCTTGTCCAGCGTACGGATTTCATCTGGCCGCATCAGGGGCCGCCGCACTTCCTTGCGGTGCTCCGAGCGCGTGTAATATGTGTCGAACAACGTTGCCTTGGTGCGCGTCACGTCCTTTTGCACGTCCGACGTTTCTTTGACGGCTACGGGCGGGTCATCACAAGACTAACTGAGATGGGTGCCCTGCCTTCCAAAGTCGACGACAACACTCCATCCTGATTGCAACGATCGTCGGGGAAACCCTCACTGCAACGCTCATCCAACAGGTCTGGCGCAAAAGTCAGCTAAAGTATTGGAAACATGTGCGATTCTCGCGGACAGAGAATGCAACAAAGTGCGAACCTGCCTACATTGGAACTAAGCACTGAAGCCTCCATCGCGAGCACTGTATTGCGGTGAACTCCGGTCAGGTCAGCCAGGTTCGTCACCTGGACGCCAAGCGCCCTTGAAAAGCGCTTTGGAGAAATATAGGGCGTGCGAGGTTCCTGGAGGCTCTCCACGAAGCCCGACACCATTGTAGCCTGGGTATCCGAGCGATGGGCATGACCATTCTCCTGCACTCGATACGCACAATATATGCACAATATATGCACTCGGAGCGCCTGCAAAGCCGGATGCGCGAAATGATCAAGGCGATCACGGCTGCCGCGCTGCTCACCGGGGACATCAGCAAAGCGATCTACTGGTATCGAAACGAGCCGATCACTGAGTATGACCACAAGACCGCAGCCGAACTGGTTGCGGAAGGGCATTTTGAAGCGGTGCTGAGCTATCTCCGCGATCTGGAGAACGGGGCGCGCGGATGAGGCTCGTCCGCCTCGGGCCGGACGAGGTCTTCCATCGATATCTGACGCCAAAATGGGCACATGTGCCGACGAGCGGCGCCGGGGCGGCGATCGACGGAGGCAGGTTCAACAGGCCAGGCGTCGAAGCGCTTTATCTCGCGCGAGCGCCGCAAACCGCACTTGAGGAGTATCGCCAGGGAGCCTCGATCACACCAACCGGCGACACTGGCGGCCTACAAGGTCTCTTTGGATCAGGTTGTGGATCTGTCGGTAGGATATGATCCCAGCGACTGGGCTGTCGAATGGGCGGAATGGGACTGTCCCTGGCGCAGGATCGCGCGCATCGACAAGAAGACGCCGCCATCGTGGATACTTTCCGACACCCTGATCGCCGCCGGACGTCGCGGCTTGCTCTTTCCGTCGCTTCGGCATGCCGGAGGCACCAATCTGGTGGTATTCAACGCAAATCTGACGGCCGACGACAATATAGAAGTTTATGATCCCGATGGCCGACTGCCCCGCGATCAGTCCTCATGGCAGTAGAGCCATGAGCCAACGCGAGGGATACGCATTCCGTATCAATTCTTAGGAGACTCCACTGAGCGGCCGACCTGCTCGTTCAACTGGATACGGCTGAGATCGATCCGGGTTCCGGCCTTATGAGGATCACCCGTTCCGTTGTTGCCACGTAGTTCATGATGGCAAACGGATCGGTGACTTCCTTTGGCGGAATGCCGTACAGGGCTCGGCGGTACGCTTCTCAGCGCTGGCATGATGCCACGGCGCTTTTCGATGTCTTCGACACAAGGCATCATAATCCTGGGGTCGGGGGTTCAAGTCCCTCTCCCGCTACCAAAATTCTTCAAATTAAATCAGCCGCTTAGGTGCCGTCTAACGCGCCTCTGCTGCTGTGTCTATGTCGCACCGTGTTGCAAACCACTACCGTTGATTTCCAAGGGTTTCCTGCGACTATCGGCAAGTCCATGCGACATGGACGCGACATGAAAGGCGGGAGCAAACGGTGCCGACAAAGTTGGAGAAAGATCAGGAAGCTATAGGCCGAGTCTTACAAGTTCTGCTTGAAGGAGGCTCGGTACGAGAGGCTTCGACTCGTACAGGGACGGCCTAAACCTACTGCAGATGGATAACGTCAAAGAGGCCACCAAGGTCTTGGATGACGTTCTGAAGTGGATGCTCGACGAGCGCCTCATCCGAGCCATGAATGTGTCGCGAACTTTGGCGCACGGCACCACCTACATAGGCGTTCAGCTCACCTCGAAAGGCATTGCAGCGCTCCAAGTGAGATCCGCACCGGATGAAAAGACAGTTGTGGAAACGCTTTCAGATAATAAGAAGAGCGACCTTGCGCCTTCGACATACGTGAAGATTGGTGCGCTGTTTGGCGGCTTTGTGGGCGGGACGATCAAGGCCATTAGCTAGGCCCGCCACCGTGAGGCTGCGGGCCATCAAGCGGCAAGTTTGCCGGTTGGTCAGCCGATGAGCACTTCCTGCGATTCCAAGTGCGGCCGGGATGGTCGCGACTAATGCCGCTGTATATCGCTCATACTGAAGGCACCGGTCTTGAAATTCGGTTACGCGCATACCTCCCCCTTCCGTTTCATCCCATTAAGTCATTTATTGTCAACGTCTTGGGGGGCTACGTTGCACCTTACGTGCCTTCCTATCCCGCACGATACCGTAGCGTTGCGTTGCAAAAAGCGTAGCAGTTTGTTCGCAGCCTGTTCACCCGTTGCTCTCCAAGCCGAAGTACGGAAGCGATTACGCCTGCCCAATCTGTTGGCAGGAACGCGGCGTTATTACGTGGCTCCTTTTCGTGGAGATAGACCATGCTTACCATTGCAAGATCTGCGGCTTCAAAAGAAGCCGTCGATGGGCAAGTGAAAAGCCCGCCGCCGTGAAGCAGAAGGCCCTTCGTCGCGCCCCTGCGATCAGGAATTCTTATCGCCGTTTGGATTTGGCACCGGCGCCTCTTCCACGTCCCGTGGTGGCGGATCGACGTGTCTAGGCTCTGGCGACGCTTCACTGTCGGGACGACGGACAGGTGTCTTCTTCGGGTCGGGCCTTAGGTGGCCGATCTTTGATTTTTATTTGCATACCCACTTCCTCTCATCCGCTGAAACCGGATCGCCCCCATAGCGCCCGTTAAAAACCCGCCACCGTGAGGCAGCGGGCTAATTGGGTCGGCGTCGGACCCATTTAGTGCGGGTCGGAAACGGACCCGCACCAAGGCACCAGCACTATCTGGGTTCCGGCCCCACTCGGTCGGCGCGAAGATCAGTCCTCTGAGCAATGCAGGTGTCAGCGACGCAGCTGAGCAAATCCGTTAACGGCTCGCCAAGGGGAACATGCTGCATTGCACAATTTCGTATTGCAGGTGCGAAGCGCCTAGTTTAGCTTGCCTTTGTTTAGTTCGCCCTGATGGGCGACTGGGGCAAGCTATGGCGGGAAATTTGGATTGATGCCGCCAAGGGCGTTGGCATTCTCCTTGTGGTGGCGGCCCACATCGCCGGAGCGAGGACCGGTACTTGGGACTCCGTTTTCGCCAACTCTGTGCTGCTATTTCATATGCCCCTGTTCTTCGTCGTATCCGGTTACGTTTATAAGCCTGCCTCACGTACCGAGCTATTTTGGAAGAAAGTCTCCAGCCTGGCCGTACCATACGTAGCGTTCCTGGCGGTTTTGACGTTAGCGGTCATATCCAGGAGAATTCTGCTCGGCGATGTTCCCTCCCGCTGGCAGCTACGAGAAATGGCCGTGAACGACGTTTTGGGAGGCATGCGCCTCTGGCGTGATTTTGGCGTTTTCTGGTTCGTAACCTGCCTCTTCTTTACCCAGCTTATTTACAACGAGTTCGCGAATTGGGCGAGAGGTCCTGGCAGCACCCGGATGCTAGGATTCGTCGCGTTATGCGTCACTATAGGCTACGCGATCGCATTCGAGTGGCCAATGAATCGCTCGCCTTGGGCTGTCGCAGCAGTGCCGATCGCGCTTTGCTGCTATTGGTTTGGTCATCTGCTTAGGACTTATCAATTCCGCTCGCCAACTCGACTGATTTTCATTGCGATTGTAGGAGCGCTGGCCTTGGCCGCAGCAGGACGCGGAGCCGACATCCAGTTCAACATGAAATATTCAATTTTCGGCCCGCCTGTGCTGGGGCTTCTGATTGCTTTGTCTCTGTCCCTGGCCTTGCTCATGGGGGTGCAGCAAGCAGCCAGACTGAAGACGTTTGCAGCACACATGGCGAAGCTGGGCGAAGCCTCGCTGGTGATCATGTTCCTGCATCAATTTTTCCAATTTTCTCTTCGTGACGTTGGTGTTTCCAACGAGGCGGCGATCTTTATGATCGCAGTCTCCGGTCCTTTCGCGATCTACCTGATTTTGAAACGATCCCCATGGCTGTCGCCGTGGTTCTTGGGGACCGGTGCCGGCACACCGGGTCGCGCAATTGCATGGCTCAAAAATGGGGCTGGCTGGCGCGTTGCAAAGTATCGAGATGATATTATTCGCGTTGCCAAGCCATACGTCGCCCAAGTTCTGATCGCTTTGCGATGGCCGCTTCGAGGACAGGGCCGGCCGCATCGGTTGCCTGGCGATTTGATCGTCTCGCTAACTTCATATCCTAAGCGTTTCCAGACGCTGCATCTGACGCTGCGCTGTCTCTTGTCGCAGACGGTCGCCCCAGATCGCGTTGTCTTGTGGCTTACTTCTGAGCATGCGGCGCAGCTGCCACCCTCAGTTACGGACCTGAAAGCCTATGGCCTTGAGATCCGTTTTTGTAAGGATATTCGTTCTTACAAGAAGATTATTCCAGCGTTGCTGGCGTTTCCTAAAGCCTACATCGTCACGGCAGATGACGATGTCTACTATGGGCAGCGGTGGCTCGAAGAGCTCGTCGAAAGGGCTGGAGAAAGCACCATCGTTTGTCATCGAGGCCACTCGGTTGCATTCGATGATGCGGGGCAAATCGCGCCTTATGTTAATTGGTCATATGACGTCTCCGACACACCCATTATGCTCTTTCCCACCGGCGTGGGAGGGGTTCTTTATGGTCCCAAGTCACTATCGCCAGAAGCGGTCGACGAAGACAAGTTCATCGAACTCTGTCCCCAAGGTGATGATATCTGGCTGTTCTGGATGGGCCAGCGGGTCGGTAGCAAATACATAAAGACGCAAAAGCGCTGGGTAGAATTTCCATGGAAAGGATCGCAGGATTCCGCTCTGCATTTGACCAATGTCGGGACCGGAATGAATGACGAGCAGATCCGCAAGGTCACGAGCCACTTTGGCCTTCCTTCATCGACAAGACTTTCTTCTGCCCAGCTGAAAAGCCTGTCTTTCACTACTGAAGAAATGGTCACAAGGATCCTGAAAGAAATCGACTCGAAAGGCGTGCTTACACCCGACGATTGCCGGCTTTTATGGACCGAAGGCACTGCCGGAGGCGACTAGCGCAGCTTGGGTTCGACTAGGGTCCGGACCATAAGTTCGCGATTGAGATCGGCGGTACTTCCCACGCAGGCCTTAGAAAGACGGATCGTTCCCAAGCCGTGCGAGGATTGCCCGCGCCTCGTCGCTGATTTCGCGGACAATCTCGGCGGCCGCCTGGACGCGGCGGACGAGGCTGACGCCTTGGCCTGACCATAGGGCAAGGGCGTCGATATCGCCCTCGTCACCCAATCCCGGCGTATGAGATTGGTATGCAACCACGTCGCCATATGACGACTTTGCAACGACCGCGCCTTCGTGGGGAGCCTACCCGCCGGCGGGCGTCCGGCTGCCTCCCGAGCTTCAATCGTTTTGTTGCGAAGGCTACGATGCGGAGCGTCGGGCCAGCCGACATCGAAAACAGTCCCGTATTCTGTGTCCGTCTCCTTAGCTGTCAGGATGCGGTCGCGATAGCGCGGGTGGATTGGAGCTTCGATGCTCGCGAGAAAGCGGGTACCGATCCAAGTGCCCGCGGCACCAAGTGCCATCGCCGCGGCTAGACCGCGTCCATCCGCAATGCAACCGGCAGCAAGAACGGGGACTGGCGCGACCTGGTCAACAACCGCCGACGCCATCGTGGCAACTGTACCGTAAACGTGGCCACCTGCCTCCCAGCCCTGCGCGACGATTGCGTCGGCACCATCTGCGGCTGATATCCGAGCCTGTTCGGCGCCTCCTGCCGTATGCAGGACCTTTGCCCCGCCACGATGCGCCGCAGCCATCAGCGAACCTGCCTGGCCCCAGAAAAATGAGACTACCGACACGCCTTCTTCCAAACAGATCGCGAGGCGCTCCTCCTGCGGATAAGTCAACACGAGATGGACGCCGAACGGCCGTTTGGTCAGGGCCTTGGTGGCCCGAATTTCTGCGCGTACCGCTTCAGGCGGGCTCCAGCCGAGGGCGAGCATCCCGAGACCGCCTGCATTGCTCACCGCGGCGGCGAATTGCGGAGAAGTAGCTCCACCCATGGCCGCCAGGACAATCGGAAATTCTATGCCGACAAGAGTGGTGAAGGCGTTGGGCATTGCGCTCCCCCCTGAATCCTTTATCCGGGCGCGGCCTTTTGCCCGATTTTGGGACAGTGGTTCCAAAGGAGGCACGGAATCAACGGGGATTTCGCCGCAAAGGGAGACTAAAAGGATGAAGAGCGCCATTGCGGTGATGATGGCGGCGTTGCGCTCGATCTGCAGTGCGGCTGCGGCCATTGACTGGGCAGCGGCCACACTTCGCCGGCTGCCGGAACATTGGTGTTCGGCATGGCCGTCAGTCAACAACCTCGCCGCCGTGCGCGCCGCCCTCGAAGCCGCCGGCGTCGAGTTCATCGCCGAGAATGGCGGCGGCGCCGGGATGAGATTGCGGAAGGCTTGACGGTGCTATTTTTGCGCTGTCACTGCGGAGCTTCGACGGTAATCTTGATCGCGGCATAGTAAGCCGCAGCATTGGCGATGTCTTCATCGCTCAGGCTCTTAGTGACCAACGACATCATATAACTCTTGCGCTCTCCGGCCTTGTAAGCCATCAGCGAGTGGACGAGATAGTCGTACTTCTGCCCGGCGAGATTGGGCGCTTCGCCACCGGTGGGCAGAGCTCTGCCGAGGCCATCCGTGCCGTGGCACCCTTGGCATTTCACTATGACTTTCTGACCGGCGATGCTGTCGCCTGCTGCCTGCGCAAATGACGAGGTGACCACGATGCCAGCCAGGAGGATCACAACACGCAAACTATGCATCGAAGTCCTCCCATCGGTTGACAAACAAATGTTCAATCTAAGAGCTGTCCGAGCGCGGTCCAGCTATGAGCGACGGCAAGCGAGTTTGCGCCTCCAGTCGAATATTAGCAAGCGCTTGACTAATGCCCCTCGCGCTCCAGAATCTTCTGCATGGTGCGGGGAATTGGCATCGGAGACTTGGTGGCTGTGACAGCCACAGTGCGACGGCGCGTCGATGACGACGCCTCTTCGGCTCGCCTTACCAGAACCCTACATCTTGATCGAGCCAAACTCCTGGACCAGATAAAGCAGCGCCGTGGCGAACGTGACGACTGCAACCCATACACCTAAGGTTCTCATAGCCGGCGCTCCTATTTTTCTGGCCGACATAATGCGAAGGCGGACATCAGGTTCCACAGCCCGGGTCTCGGTTATTTCCGTACAATTTTGCGATTCTGTTCGGCTTCGGGGTGATCGTCTCGATCCGCACTATGTCGCCGATCTCTTTGGCTAGATCGAACGCCTTCTGTTTGTCCTGGGTGGTCAACACGGTGCGCCAATGCGGTTTCTCGAAAACCGAGACGATGTAGGTTGTTGCCGGCTTGTCAGTCATCTCTTCCCCCGATCGATGAAAGCCCGCGCCACGGAGTGACCAATGACGCGGGCCGGCTGATAGCCCACCAGCCTATTCCGGATGCCAGTGACAACACCCGGAACAGGATCTCAACTATTCGAAACGGCTAATGTTCCGTCAGGCCGGCGGCGGCCTTACCGGTCCTGTAGTGTTCCACGGGATGAACTCGACTTCCTTCCCGGTGACGTCCCGCACGGCCTTCAACAGCACCTCATGCAATACGCGCGTCTGCCGGTAGTGGTCGCAATGTGGCGATATGAACGGCTTCACGATGCTCCTGTGCAGCGCTTCCGCTGCCACCAGAAAGCGCTCGATTTCAGCCTGCGATAGCTGCTTTGACGGCTTTGATCTGGCCATTTGGCGACTCCATATTGAGGGGTGGATCGCCGCAACGGAGAGGATTATATTCCTGATATCGGTCGCGCTGGCAAGCCGTCGCTAAATGGCCGACGCGGCTGCCGATTAAAGCATTGCCTAAACCGCGTCGGTCACTGCGGCTCCTTGAGGGGTTGCCGCGTCGCTGGACCTATCGCGCGCCAGTTGGCCGGCAATTCCTTGGATAAAAACGTACAGTCGAAACCTATTGAAAGCGGCTTTGAACGCATTATTAAATCCCCCAATCACCATTCTGTTTCCAGCCCTTGGATGGGAGGTTGCACCATGGACAAGCTGGGTGTTTCGGTATCGTCTTTCGACTGCGATATCATTCGCGGCGCCTTCAAAAATTCCGTCATCGAAAAGAACATTCCCGAGGATCGATGGCGGGACTACGCCGCGCAAATGGTCCGCGACTTTACCGGCAGCGATGACATTGATTCCGACTTGCTGGAATGGATTGTGCGGAAGTAGGTCTTAGCGTTTTTGGGCGGCCATAATGCGGGCCTCCCGCATGAGCGATGACCAACTGTGCGCGCCAAGAATGGCGATAAGCGCCCGAGCTTGCTCTTCGGTGATACCGGCTTCATTCACCAAGCGCTGGGTTACGAGATCGTTAGGCTTGCCGGGTGTCTTGTCCTGTTCGTCAGTCATCGGAACAATCCTTAGATGACCCCTTACCGTTACTGGTTCCCCTGCGCTCGGGCGCGTCCCGGTCGAGACCAGCACAGAGCTTGTGAGGAAATATAGGCGGCCGAAGGCACGGCACCGCAGGCACCGGCTAAAACGGCTAAGCCAGCGCCGGCACGACACCAGCGGCCAGGTGAAAGGCCAGCCAGGCGGCCCATGTGCCGGCCGCGCGTTCGTCCGCGCTGGACAGGAATACGAGACTTCGTCCGCCATAGCCTACAAGTTCAAATTCGTTCTCAAGCGCGAGATTGGCCAGCGGGTCGAGCGTGCAGCCCGCTTTTGTAAATCCGCGCGAGCACGTCGCGAGCAGACTCGGCGCGCTCCCGTGTGCAGCCGATCAGTAATTTCCCACCCAAGTTTGCCGGCTCGCCGGTGACTTCATCCCAAACCGTCCAGTCGCCTGTCGGCTCAAGAAGACAACTAAATCTAACTGGGCTTTCTTCCATCGCCCCATTCCCCAATATGGGCGGAACGTTTCATTATATTAGTAACCACGCAAGTGATGGCTGGCGATAGATGACTGCCTCCTTCGGTCAAGGTTAATTTGCGAAACGATGAGAAAGCCTGGCGCTTCACCTTCGGCGTCGACGCGCACCTTGTCACCGGGCGCGGACTCTAGCGGGAAGTGAGGACTGGTCGGCCGCTGTTGCCTGACATCACCTTTCAAACCCTGTGCAGCTTTAATCACGGCTTTGCGGCTGTTGCCGTGTTTTAGGATCAACTCCCAAGCCAGGTCCGGGGTCAGACCGTTCTCCGAGGCGAAATATTCGACCTGATGGTCGTGAATAGCATCCTGCCTGCGCTTATCGCCGGCCATTTGAGCCTCCGCACTCCCTGTTTGAGCTACCGAGCGCCAGTTTGGCAGCCTGGTGCCTACCGTGTGGGGGGATTGGCCGGTGCATGGGATGCTTGGGTGAAGCGAGCCGCACAGGCCACTTGCGGGTCAGTCGTTTGGGATCCCCCGCATTGCCTAAGCTAAACGCATATTAGCAATAGCTCAACTAAGACTGAAGTCCCCTAGTGTGTCGGCGAGGGGTATAATTCACCCGCACCCGTTTTCCGTCTCGTGTCATCCACCGGTTTGAACGCGCCGCTCGATCCGCACCTGGTCGCCGATTTCCTTTGCCTTGGCTAGAGCCTTGTTTATGTCCGTCGTGGTCAGGACAGCGCGCCAATGCGGCTTCTCGAATACGCTGACGATGTAGGTCGTGGCCGGCTTGTCGGTCATCCGCTCCTCGTCAGTCCGCCACGCCAGCATCATGGTGAACGATTGCGTCAAGGATTGTCTCATAGACACTGCCGATGTCTTCCTCGATCTCTGTGCTAGAGATGCCTTTCGACTTGGCGTCGGCGAACAGCTTTTGCGTGAGCTCGGCAACTGAAATGATATCTGCCGAGGCGCGAAGCAGCCAGGACTTCTTTGGGGCCGTAAGATGACCGCCGGCTTTGATGAAGGGGTACTAAGTTGCCGTTGATAGGGCATCTCCGCACGGCGGCCTTGCGCGGCTTTTTGATGCAAAGAGACGGTTCGACAAAGGTACACCCAAAAGACATGCTGACCAGCCTGTTCAAAACAGCGCCACGGCAGCGGATTAATTGGAGGACTGCGCCTAAGGATTTTTGGGAGGGAAGTGTCTTGGGATGTCTTTTTTAAAACGGCTGTCGTGTGGCACATCCTGGGGATCGGCGCCGGCTTGCAAATGGCCAAGCGTTAGGCTGAAAAGAGAAGACGTGCACGAACACGCACGCGTTGCGCAGAATTGCTTGATCGAGAATTAGGCCATAGGTAGCTAGGTCTGATGAGAGGAACTGAAGCATGGTCGACGAAGCAGATAACCGAAACTTAGCCCTTACTGAGCTGACCGCTGATATCGTCTCGGCGTTCGTAGGCAACAATTCGGTGCCAGTGGCGAACTTGCCGGAATTGATAGCGTCAGTAAACGCCGCCCTCTCCGGTTTGGCCCAATCCCCTGCGCCATCCGTTGAGCCCCAGGTTCCAGCAGTGTCCCCGAGGAAATCAATCACGCCGGATTTCCTCATCTGTCTGGATGACGGTAAGAAATTCAAATCGCTCAAGCGTCATCTCAGCCAACTTGGCATGACACCCGACGAGTATCGAGTGAAGTGGGGGCTGCCGCGCGATTATCCGATGGTGGCGCCGAATTACTCTAAAACGCGGTCGGCTTTGGCGAAAGCAAGTGGCTTGGGGTCCAAGGCCGCTCCGGTAGAGAAGGCTCCTGCGAAGCGAAAGGCAAAGTGACACGCCTTTCTATCGCCGAAGAGCTCGAGAGTGCCGCCGACCGCATTGCGGACATATCGCGGGCGGATCTGCAAATCATCCTTCGCCGTGCTGCCTTGATGCTCAGGAACGTCGCTGGCGTGCCGTTGGAGCCTGCGACGGAGGATGCGCTCAACTCCATCGCCGCCGAAATGAAGATCGGCCGGTCGGACCTAATTCAGATCGTGTTGCGCGAGTGGCTGGAAACGAACGCCTACCTGCCGGTCCGGATGATCGACGAGGAAAGCGAGACGGACGAGCGCGCTTAGCGACTGGGAAGCGCGAGTTGATTGCGCCAAGGCGCATTTCTATTTTAGGTGTACAATACCTCTGACGACGTCGGTCGCCGCTCGGGGACCATTCGAGTGCACGCGGTCGGAACACGACACATGGTGGGGTTGGCAGGCGTGATAGCCACGGCTGCGGCGCTTGAGGATGGTTCTGCGTTAGCACACAGTGCGCATGGCAGTTGGACCTATCCACCGGCCTGCTGTCACGGCGATACGGTGACGGGTGAATGCGGGAAGATCCCCAGCACAACTGTGACACCGCGACCTGATGGTTACGTCATCATTTTGAGGCCTGGCGACCACCAGAAAGTCACTCACCAAAATCGCTACTTCGTTCCCTACGATGCCGTAATTCCGTCTGGCGATGGTAATTTCCATATCTGCCTACATCCGACAGAGGAGCACGAAAACTGCTTTTTTGCGCCGTCAGAGGCGATGTAAGATGGAACACTTAACGCTTGTCCACCATCTGCGGGACCAAGACGCCAACGCGAGGGGGCTATTCTAAGCACTTGGTCCACGTTGGCTAATGCGAACCCACGCGCTATTAGAGGGCTATGAAAAAGAGCCCATCATACGCCGTCTACAGGCCGCCAATGCTCGGCTTTCCGTTCCTGGCTGTCATCCTATCGGTGGACGGGACAGCCACAGCAAGAGGCGGACGCCGCGGCCTTCAACAGGCTGATGGCTGAGATTGAGCAATCTGGTAAGATCAAGAATTGACCGCATTCGACCCAAAAAGAAGCGGGCAATTATGGGGCACCTTGCAGGGTTACCCCGCTTTGTGCATTCTCCATTGCAATGTCCCAGAAACAATACCTCAACCACCGATTAGAATGTCCCTACTGTCTCACAATACGGCTGAGAATCCCGCACGACGCTCGCCCGGAGACCCCGATCGTTTGCGATGATTGCGGAGAGTACCTCGGCACCCGGGATGAACTGCAGACCGACTTCGAGAAGCAAGGCGGTAACTCCGGAGTGTTCCACCTCGAAAAGGGCCGTATCCGGCGAATTGAATAAGTGCTCATGAAGAAGCCACAAGGGGATAGCAGCAGTGGCCTACACGGTGATCTGGTACGGGAACAGGGCATCCTTGAAAAGACGCACTTCGATGCGGAGAAAGTGGCACGGGACTACGCTCTAGCGACCTTTACCGATCGAAAGTCCGGTATCGTAGCTGTGGAAGTTCGCAAAGATGATGGCACTGTTGTATTCAGCAAGGCAGGGGGCAGCTAAAATCTCAGCGGTTCACCTTCGGCGTGATCAGCACGCCCTTATAGCCGCGTTCGGTTCAGCATTCGCGCTTCGCGCACGAGCGAGGCCCAATTACTGCCGCCCAAAAAGCTGACAAGCTCGCGAGCTTCCGCTTCAGAAATGCCTGTTTCTTTGACAAGGCGTTGAACTACCGTGCCGTCCCTCACTCGTGGCGCGTCGGGTTGTCCTCTTTGATATGGTAACGCTACCACCCGTGTGGATTCCTAACAACAAAGAAGCCCGTCACCCGGGTCAGAACAAGGTGACGGGGCACCCAGAAGCCAGCGGGGACCCCCTGTACTGGCCCAGTATGATCCGATAGCTGTGCATCAAAATTGTGTCGGCGACTCAGCCACCCGCGCGCACCGTTCGTCTTTGCCAGACCAAAGGGACCGTCCCACTGGTTCTGTCTCCAACACCGTGCGGAAGGTGATAGGTACCTTTAGCGCAACCCTTGCATGACGACTTCGAACATTGCGCCGATTTCCTCATCGATCTCTTGGCCGGCAATGCCCTGGGTTTCCGCCGCCCGTTTTGCATCCACAGTCATATCGATCACCAGAAGCACCGGGTCGATGATCGGGTCGTCCGGTAAATGGTCCGATCCAATGGTAGAGAAAATCACCGCCGCGCTTGCTCATTCTTCCCGAAAATCCTGCAGCGAGGCATGGCGTAGGTCTTCCTCGCCGCGCAGATGCTTCACGCGGCCGATCAGCCCCGGCTTAACCCATTGCGTTGCCCGATGCTTCATGCCCTTCGGCGCGGTGCCTGCGTTGTCTTGGACACGCTTCCACAGTCGCTCGCGCATATCCCGGTTCAAGGTGATGAAAGCCGAGCCGACATAGCGCCTTGTGCCTCGCTCGGCCATGAGAGCAAATGCCGGCTTGCCTGGCTCTCGCTCGACGCCGAGGAGATCGAACTCGCCGACCGCATAGCTCTTGGCCTTCAGCCAGTTTGTGGTCGGACCACTGCGGTATTTGCTGTCTCGTCGTTTCGACACCATGCCCTCCAGTCCGGCCTTGTCGACGAGGTGGAAGATGCTGGCCGCATCACCGGGCAGCACCTGACTGAATTGGATACGCCTGCCATCAGGGATCATCTTTGCCAGGATCTCGCGACGATCCTCGAGCGGCATGTTTCGCAGATCGTAGCCGTTGACGTGCAGGAGGTCGAAGGCGACGAAATAGAGGTCATGTTGGCGCCGAGTGATTGCTTTGCGCAGCGCTCCGAAATCGGACAGGCCGGCATCGTTCAGCACGATGATTTCGCCGTCGATGATGGCTTCCTCTACGTCGAGTCCAGTGCCGGCCTTTGCGAGGTCGCGATACTTCGATGTCCAGTCGAGACCACGACGAGTGAAGATCCGCGTCCCGCCGGCATCGATGATGAGCTGCGAGCGGTATCCGTCGAACTTGACCTCGTGAATCCAGTCGCCGCCCTCGGGAGGTTTCTCCACCAAGGTCGGCATCATCGGGGAAATGAACGACAGCCGATAGGCCTTAATCATGCACAGAACCCGCCCAGGAACGCGATTCAAGCCGTGACGCTCGATTCCGTTCCGGAACATTTTAGCTGAATTGAATGTTTATGGGGAAACGGGACGCAAACCAATGGCCAAAGGCTTTCAGCTGGGCGACGAAGTGACACTTACGGCCACGATCATGAAAGTCCTGCCGGGCGGCCTGTCGAGCGTCAACATCCCCTCTTACAACTACCCCTTCGCCATCGACACGCCGCAGAAGGCCAAGCCGGGCGACAGGGTCGAGATCACCGGGTTCGTGACGCGCATTGAGGCCGAGGAGGGCAAGATCACAGTGCGGACGGATGGCGGCGGAATCATCACGGTGGACAGGGAAACTGTAGCGGCGAAGGTGACGGGTTGACGAAACTGTCGGACCTTGGCCCGCCGATCTTTAGCAAGAAGCATGGCAAAGACCACGCCAACGAGCGAGATCATTTCCATAAATGCGGTGCCTGCGGGTAGACAATCGATTTGCATGACCTACGGCAGGTCATCTGGCACGAAAAGCCGGGTCACGAGCCGCTTGAACTGGACGCCTGAAAGGAAAGAGGCCGCACATCGCGGCTCGCCTTAATTCACACTACGCTGAGTGAAGGAAGTTCCGCGTTTGCCAGAGGCACCTCCACCGTCACCTGCCGACCGGTCGCATTCAGCTCAGACGGACGTCGCACTGATCTCCTTTGCCGCGAGATACATGAGCGCCGTTGCCACCTGTCTGCGATCCCATCCGGCGGCCTCTGCTCTTTCGATCATCTCTGAAACCAAAGGCGAGAGGACTTCTCTGCATCCTCTCTCGTATTCCATGTGGGTTGAAGCATGTTGCGGGGCTGGGAGCCCAGTCGCCTTTGCCATCATCCGTGATCCCCACCTGCCAGCCAACCAGCTTAGCGAAGTTACAGGCTCGACCGACGGTCCAGACCGTGGGTCTTGCTCTCGTCGGCTATTACCTACAGCGCCTCAAGGGTCACTGCAATGCCAGACATCAGCGCGGAAATATCGGGTTTGCCGCCGGGCATTGCGAGTTCTGCCACCCTGGTCTGCAGGGTGGTGCTGAGTTCTTTCAACTTCAGGCGCAGATCGTCGTCCATGACTGTCCTCCGATTGGCTGGAGGCCTAACGCTGCGATTGGCAACCAGTTCCTAGGACCAGCCACTGCCACCAAACAGAGCAAGTGGCTCGCGTGCAATGGCGGGCGCACGCGAGCCAGCTAGCGGGAGCAGCTAGCCAGGCGTTACCGTCCGACCGAATAATTTCGGTGTGAATTCGTGGTTCCAGAAGATCGGAGAAAAACCGCTAGAGTCCTTCACGTTTTGACGGAAGCGTATCCGGCATTTACGAAGTAGTTCTTGCATTCGGCTGCCTCGATCGTTTCGACGAGGTGGCCGATGTGGCGCCAAGTTTCCTCGACGGTGCGTTTCTGAGCCTGGCGCATCCAGTGTTT
>NZ_JBFUCU010000021.1:0-67342 GCF_056405075.1 Mesorhizobium sp. P2_A12 | reverse complement strand
CAAAACCGCCGCTACAACCCGCTCGCGAAGATCATTGGAAAGAGGTCGGGTCATCAGATGCTGGCCTCCATTCCCAGCCAGCATCTTGAATCACACAACCGACAAATCGGGAATCCCCTTCGATTCCATCAAAGCGTGAACCGCTCTAGGCTGTCTGCCGTGATCTCATTGAACAGACTGGATGAGCCATAGTAGTGCAAGAAGGTTGGCGAGCGATGCACTGGCCGGGCCGAACGTTTTCATCCGATCATCGATCGTGGCACCTATGACCGCATCCCCGGCCTGCACAAGGATCATTATCCAGGCGATGGCTTCAAGCCATTCCGTCGAACCTGTGAAAAATGGCACGGCGCTCGCGACCACCAAAGCCACGCTGCGTGCACAACCGTACAATGCTATCGTGCGGGCGTTGCCGGTTTCGTTCATGGCGGCAGCCAAGGAGAAACCGAGACTGACGACCGCGCTGAGAGCTGTGACTGACGCGCAAACGATGAAGGCTGTGAACATCGCATTCCATGGCTTGTGGCCGCTACACCTTACTCGAATAGCCAGGGCCTGAAATCAAGTCACTCTTTGCCGCTACCAGTTACAACTTGCGCGGTCATATGCAGGGCACGAATGGCTTCGGCTGCCCTCAGAGCTCCTTCTGCGCCAATTCCCTGAATTCGTCGGGCACTGAGCGTGCGGCCTCCAGCGCCACCGTGCCGTAGCCGACCGCCTGCTTGCCAAAGCGCTCGCGGATCTTGTCGATGGCGCGGTCGGCACCGAAGCGTGCCAGGCCTTTCAGCGTGCCCGGCCTGTGCTTCTCGTCGGTGAGGCCGAGCGGCAGTTCGAGTTGCAACTCTGCACTTTCCTCAAGATGCGAGACCGAGATCGCCAGCAGCGAGATCGTCTTCTCGTACGGGTGGTCGGCAAGCGCGCCGCGCACCAGGTCGCCGGCGATCTCGGCCAGCATCGTGGTCGCCGAGATCGGCTGGTCAAGTGTGATCGACCGCGTCACCGCGCTGAGATCGGCAAAGCGCACGCGCACCGTCACCGTGCGGCCGGGCCTAGCCTTGGCGCGCAGCCGGCTGGCGACGCGGTCGGCCAGATGCAGCAAAGTGGGCACGATGACCCGCGCCACGGCAGGCTTTTGCCCAAGTGCCGATTGGGCACCGGCCGAGTGCGCCCGACGCTTGGTCTCCAGTTTGCGCGGGTCGCGGTTCCATGACAGCGCCGACAGCTTTTCGCCGGCGGCGGGACCGAGCAGCCGCGTCAGCGCGCCGCTATGCGTCCTGGCCAGCTGGCCGATGGTCTCGATGCCGATTTCGGCCAGCCGCGCCTTCGTCGCCGGGCCGACGCCCCACATCAGGCCGACCGGCAGGTCGTGCAGGAAGGCGATCTCGGTGCCGGGGTCGACCACCACCAATCCGTCGGGCTTGGCGACCTGCGAGGCGATCTTGGCCAGATGCTTGGTGCGCGCCACGCCGATCGAGATCGGCAGGCCGAGCTCTGCACGGACGCGGCGGCGGATGGTCGTGGCGATCTCTTGCGGGGATCCGAACAGGTGTGTGCAGCCGGCGACATCGGCAAAGGCCTCGTCGATGGAGATGCGCTCGACCACTGGCGTGAAGTCGTCGAGCACTTTGATCGCGGCGTCGCCCAGACGCTGGTAGTCGCTGAAATTGCCACCGACCAAGATCAGCTGCGGGCAGAGCTCGCGCGCCTTGCGTCCCGGCATGCCGCCGCGCACGCCGAAGGCGCGCGCCTCGTAGGAGGCGGCAAGCACGACGCCGCCGCCCACCGCAATAGGTTTGCCGCGCAGCGACGGATCGAGCAACTGCTCGACCGAGGCATAGAAGGCGTCGAGATCGGCATGCAGGATGGTGGCTGTCGTTTCCATCCCGACCGCACATCCGCAGTTGCTGATAGACAGGAACATATAGAGAACAAAGCACGCACGACTGTCAAGCAGAATGTCGGCGTCCGGTGCTATCATCCGCGTTCTTCAGCACAAATTGCACAGGTGACGTCGGATCGCGGTTTTCAACAACGTCTTAAAGACAGGCAACGAGACTGTCAGCATACGCCAGAGTGCGGAAGGAGGACGACATGACCAACCACGTTATCGCGCCTTACACGGATTGGTTTGAAGCGCATAAAGCGCATCTCGAGAAAGAAAAGGCGTTTACGAGCCAGCGTCAACAAATTGCGGCGGACCGGCGGGCGCTGCCGTGGCTGCGGATCGACAAGCCCTACGAGTTCGATACGACCCAGGGGAGGAAATCGCTGGCCGATCTCTTCAAGGGCCGCAGCCAGTTGATCATTTATCACTTCATGTTTCCGCCCAATGCGGACTATCGGTGCACCGGCTGTTCATTCCTTTGCGACCACATCGACGCCGCCAACCAGCATCTGATGCATCACGACGTCTCCCTGGCCGTCTGCTCGCGCGCTCCTCTCACCGAGCTACTGGACTTCAAGGCGCGGATGAATTGGCAGTTTGATTGGGTGTCATCATTCGGAAGCGATTTCAATTTCGACTTCCAGGTATCGTTCACCGAGGACCAGATCAACTCGGGCAAGGTGTTATTCAATTTCGAGGAGGTCGCGATGTCAGGCAGAGATCGCGGTGGTACGACCGTTTTCTACAAAGATAACGATGGGAAGATTTATTGTACGTTCCAGGTGCGGGGCCGTGGTGGCGAGAACCTGATCGGGACCTATAGCTATCTCGACCTGACTCCCGTCGGCCGCAACGAAAATGGGCCCTCACATACGCTGGGCGACTGGGTCCGTCTTCACGATGAGTATGATGGTCGCTGATTGTCCTTTTATCGGCGCGAGGGAACGCCTGCCTTGGTAGAGCTTCGGCGATCATATGTTCGCCAGATGCTCCGCGCGCAACGCCGCCTTCATCTGGTCCAGCGCAGCTTCACCGCCGGCCGCCAGAGCCTGGGCGATCCGGGCGAGCTTGTCGTCGGCCCTGCGGTGCTTGCTGCCCCAGGCGCCGAGCGTCGCCAGCACGGGCAGCAGGTCGATGCCTGCCTCGGTCAGCCTGTAGACCGTTTTCAGCCCGTGTGTCGGGTCGTCGCTGCGGGTGAGGATGCCTTCGTCCTGCAGCGTCTGCAGCCGCTCGGCCAGCGTGCGCGAGGAGATGCCTTCGTCGGACTGCAGGAATTCCCGAAAATGCTTTTTTCCAGCGAAGATCAGGTCGCGGATGATGAGCAGCGTCCAGCGGTCGCCGAGCAGTTCGAGCGACAGGTTGATCGGACAGCCGGACTTTCCCTTGGTCGACATTGTCTATGGTTCCATTTTTAAATCAATTTACTATTGACATCATTCTCCGCCGTGCGTCAAATGGTTCCATAAGTAAAGCATTCGTCAACGTCGGACAAACTGAGGAGAATGACCATGAAAAAACTGATCCTGCAGATGCAGATGTCCGTCGACGGCTTTGTCGGCGCCAACGAGGATCATCACTGGCAGCTCTGGGAATGGGGCGACGACAGCGCCTGGGACGACGAGTTGAAGCGGGACTTCAACGCCGCTTTCGCCGGCGTCGACACCATCCTGCTCAGCCGAAAGATGGCCGAGGAGGGGTACCTGACCCATTGGGGCAACGCGGCGAAGAAGTTTCCAAGCGATCCGTTCTACGCCTTTGCGCAGCGCATCGTCGAAGCACGAAAGGTGGTGCTGAGCGACAAGCTCAAAGCCTCGCGATGGGAGCGCACGACTGCTGCCAGTGGCGACCTGCCGCGCGAGGTCAAGGCGCTGAAGGCGGGCGAGGGCGGCGACCTGGCCGTGTTCGGAGGCGCCGGTTTCGCCTCCTCACTCATTACGGCCGGGCTGGTCGACGAGTTCCAGCTGTTCGTCAACCCGGCGGTGCTGGGCGCGGGACGGCGGATCTTCGACCAGGGCGGTTTCAAGACGCTGCGGCTGCTCGGCTCGAAGGCCTATGCCTGCGGCATGGTGGTCAACCGCTACGCGCCAGTGGCGTGATCCGAGGCATGGCGAAGGCATCTCGCCGATAAAAAGATGTTTGGGCGGAATCCTTTGCCCGCGTCTCTTCGTCTTCAAGGTGCGGTCGCCGGTAGGGCGGGCGCATCAATCCTGAACGGAGAGACAAGACCATGATCCTGGTGACAGGCGCCACGGGCCTTAACGGCAAGGCCATCGTGCGCGAGTTCGCTCGGCAGAAGCATGAGGTGAGGGCGCTGCGGGACCCGGCCCGTGCCTCGGCGGCGGGGCTCGACGGGCTTGCCGCGATACAGCTGGTCGAGGGCGATATGCGCCGGCCTGAAACGCTGGGCGCTGCACTCGACGGCATCGACCGCGTGCTGATGATTTCGACCGCCGCCGAGGACATGACGGAAACGCAGTGCCGCTTCATCGACGCCTGTAAGCAGGCCGGTGTTGCCCATGTGGTGAAGTTTTCCGGCGCGGAATCCAACATCGGTTATGACGCGACGAAATTCCGCTTCACGCGCATGCATGAGGAGATCGAGCGCTATCTGGAAGGGGCAGGCATGGCGTGGACGCATCTGCGCCCCAGCCAGTTCATGCAGGTCTATCTGCGCGACGCGCCAACCATTGCCGCCGAGGGCGTCTTCCGTCTCGCACTCGGCGATACCGAACTGTCGCCGGTCGATGTCGAGGACATCGCCAAGGTGGCCTTCCGGCTGCTGCGCGACGGCGGCCATGCGGGCGAGAGCCTCGACATGACCGGGCCCGAGGCGCTGACGATGCGCGATGTCGCGGCGCGGATCTCGCAAGCGATCGGCAAGCCGGTTCGCTATGTCAACGTGAGCCCTGAGGTGCGGCGGCGCAATCTGCTGGCCGGCGGCATTCCAGGCGGTTTTGCGGATGCGCTGGACGAGCAACTGGCCGAGCGGCTGCGGCGGCCGAAATCGCGGGTGTATCTGGCGACGCATGAGATGTTCGGCGTGCGGGCAACGCCGTTCGTCGAATTCGCCCGACGTCATGCCGCAATGTTTGGCGGCGAGCACTAGCCGCGTCGCGAAAAAATCATCCGCGGCCACGTATCCTTTCCGACCGCCCGTTCGTCCTAGGCTTCGAAGGTCGCGCGGCCCGCGATCCGCAACCCCGGGAGAACCATCATGGCGAGCATACAGAGCGAGGCAAACAGGAACCACTACGCGGCGCTCGCCGCCAATGCTGGCAAACTGACGAGCCCGCAAGCGATCATCGACTACAACGACACGCAATGGACGGCGCTGACCGGCGAACCGGGCGGCGTCGACTATATCGAGGTCGATGCCGGCGTCGTGCCGGCGATGTGGATCGTGCCGAAGGGCGCCGACGAGCAGCGGGTGCTGCTCTATGCGCATGGCGGCGGCTTCGTCGGCGGCTCGATCTACACGCACCGCAAGCTGGTCGGGCATCTGGCCAAGGCCGTTGGCTGCCGGGCGTTGCTCTACGACTATCCGCTGGCGCATCAGGCGAAGCATCCGGTCCAGCTCAATGCGGCGATGAGCGCCTGGAACTGGCTCACCGACCGCACCGGGCAAAGCTTCGACACCAGGCACATCGCGCTTGCCGGCGATTCCTGCGGCGCGGTGCTGACCTATGGCGTCCTGCAGCGCCTTCGTGAGGAAGGCCGGCCATTGCCTGCCGCGACGCTGATTATCTCCGGCTGGTTCGACATGGCGCTGACCGGTGCCAGCTATGAGACCAACCGCGAAAAGGACCCGGCTTTCGCCAAGGCTGCCGTCGACTGGCTGGCGACGAACTTCATCGGCGATGGCGACCGGCTCGATCCGGAGGTCAGTGCGCTCTATGCCGACCTCAGCGGATTTCCGCCTGTCTTCCTGCAAGCCGGCGGGGATGAGACGCTGGTCGACGAAAGCCGCATGTTCGCCGAGCGCGCCAGGCTCGCCGGCGTCGAAACGCGGCTCGACGTCTTTGACGGCATGCTGCATTCCTTCCAGATGATGGCCGGCAAGGCGCCGGAAGCCGACGACGCGATCGGCCGCCTCGCCACCTGGGTGCGGCCGAGGCTGGGCTTGCTAGGTGTCAACGACAAAGCCACTCGCGACAAGGCTGCCGGCGACAGAGCGGCGTGAGCATGGGCCGGCTGATCGTATCGAGCTTCGTGCTTGTGGAAGTGGAGCGCTTGAGCAATGGTGTGGTGACGCTGACCGATATGCCGCGATGAACCAGCAGATCCGCAAACCTATTGAATCGGCAAAAGGGATGCAGCTGCGGCTTGACCCCGAGGGCCTGTTCGACCTGCGCTACAAGGAGTTCCTGGAGACGGTTTCGCATCTGCGGGTCAAGCTGCACCGGTACTGCGCGCGCATGGCCGGTTCGGCCCTCGATGGCGAGGACATCATGCAGGAGGCGCTGTTCGAGGCCTATCGCAAGATCGAGTTGCTCGACGATGCGCAGGCGCTGCGGCCCTGGCTGTTCCGCATCGCCCACAACCGCTGCATCGACTTCATCAGGAGCCGCCGCGCGCGGCAGCGAGCCGAGGCCGGCTATGCCGGCGACGAGATCGTGCTGCCTGTCGAGCCGGCCGGTCCCGGCGCCGGCCGTGCCATCGAGCGGCTGGTCGTGCATCTGCCGCCGAAGGAACGCGCTTGCGTGCTGCTCAAGGATGTCTTCGACCATTCGCTGGAGGAGATCGCCGATCTGGTCGGCTCGACGTCAGGCGGCGTCAAGTCGGCGCTCAACCGCGGCCGGGCCAAGCTCGCCCTCTTGCCGGCGCAACCGGTGGCGGTACCGGCACACGATGCCGAGCTGGCGCGGCTGCTCGACCGGTATGTCGAATTGTTCAACAAACGAGACTGGGACGGGGTGCGGGCGCKGGCCMGCGCCGATGCCCGGCTGCGCGTTTCGGATTGCTACAACGGCTTGCTCTCCAGTTCGCCCTATTTCGCCGAATTTGAGCGCAGCGAGCTGCCCTGGCGCATACGGCCAGGCGCGTTCGAAGGGGAGAACGTTCTGGTCGTCGACAGGCTGCATGGCCAGGCCTGGCGGCCGGCGTATCTGGTGCGGATCCATGCCGACGGCGGTGTGATCGACCGTATCAGCGACTACTATGCGTGTCCCTGGATCATGGATATGGCATCCGCCGACGCCGGATGAAGTGCCTTCCCTACTCCCACAACAAGGGGAGAAGGGAAGTCGGCCTCACTTGGCATCGTGAAAAATAATGCCGACGGTGTGGCGCATGCCTGAGCGCAGGCGGCTGACGCCGTGGCGCATATTGACGCGGTAGTTGCCCTTGGTTCCCTGCACCGGCCGTTGTGGACGGCGAAGGCGACGGCGTCGCCCTGGCGCAACGGCACCACTTCGACCCGGCTCTGCATGCGCGGCCGCTGTTCGGTCAGCGCGAACTCGCCGCCGGTGAAATCCTCGCCCGGTTCGGAAAGCAGGATCGCCACCTGCAGCGGGAAGGCGAGGTCGCCATACAGGTCCTGGTGGAGGCAGTTGAAGTCGCCGGGCACATATTGCAGCAACAGCGGCGTTGGTCGTGTCTGGCAGGCGGCATGGCACTGTTCGAGAAACTCGGCATGCGACGCCGGATAGCGCATGGCTTGCCCCATGCGCACGTTCCACTGATTGGCGACGCCGGCCAGCCTGGGATAGAGCGCGCTGCGCAAGCCGCCCAGAAGGTCGGGCAAGGGATAGCGGAAATAGCGGTACTCGCCTTTGCCGAAGCCGTGCCTGGCCATGTGGATGTGGCTGCGGAAATGCTGTTCATGGGGATAGAGGTCGGCGATCTGCCGGCACTCCTGCGGCGAGAGAAGCTTTTCGATCACCGCGCAGCCGAAGCCGTCGAGCTCCGCGGCAAGGGCTGGCCAGTCGTACGCGGCGACGCGCGTCTCTGCGGCCTCGACCACGGAAGCGGTAACTTTGGCATGGGCGTTCATGGCGTTGCCTCCTTGTCGAGCAGGGCGCGCTTGCGCTCGATGCCCCAGCGGTATCCGGACAACGTGCCGTCGGCGAGGACGACGCGGTGGCAGGGAATGCCGAGCGCGATGGCGTTGGCCGCGCAGGCCGTCGCCACGGCGCGGGCACCGTTCGGCTGGCCAAGGCGGTGGGCAAGGGCGGTGTAGGTGATGGTGGCGCCGCACGGGATGGTGCGCAGCACGTCCCACACCCTCTGCTGGAACGGCGTGCCGTGGCGCATGTCGAGCGGCAGGTCGAGCCCGGCGCCAGGCGTTTCGACGAAGCGCGCTATCGCAGCGAGATCGTCGCGCAAGGCGTTTTCGTCTTCGACCAGCATCTTGCCTGGGAAGCGATTGCCAAGGTCCTGCTCCAGCGCGTCGGCGTCCGAGCCGATCAGGATGGCGCAGACGCCGAGATCGCTGCGCGCCGCCAGGATCTTGCCGATCGAGGACTGGCCGATGGCATAGGCGATGGTGTCGTGGGCGGCCATCGCCGTCGGTGCGGTCATTTGGGTTTGCATAAGGTTCATTGCCTTCACTCCTTTGTCTGTGCCTGAACCCTAGTCGCGTGCCGGCTGTGTCTCACTCCGATGCTTGCTTTCAAATCAAATCGCACCTGTGAAGAATTCAGTTGTCACCGTAGAGCGCTGATTTTGAAACCATTCACACTTTGTCATGCGAGGCGGGTGACGGAGATTTCACCGAGCAGGAACACTTCGCCGGTCAGGAGCCGCAGCTCGATCTCGCCGGTCGCGGTCAGGTTCCACTCGGCTTTGCCATTATCGACCATCTGGCCAATGACGGTCATCACCAGTGATTTCGCGTCTTGGGTGCGTGGGTTGGCGGCAGCGCTGTTGCGGGTCTTCGCATCGGTGGTGGGAGACCTTGCCATCGCGCGCATTGCCGCCGGGTCCTCCCGCCGTCAGGCCCTTGAAGACCGGTATGCGGCGATGTCGGGTGCCTTCACACAGCCCGATCCGCCGGATGACGCTTCGCGGTCGAGCAGCGCGCGTTTGCGCTCCGCTCCCCAGGCGTAGCCCGACAAGGCACCGTCCTTGCGGATCACGCGGTGGCAGGGAATGGCAACGGCGTGCGTGTTGGCGGCGCAGGCGGCGGCGATGGCGCGGGTCGCCTTTGGCGCACCGATGCGCTCAGCGATCTCGGCATAGGAAACCGTGCTGCCGACCGGGATATCCTGCAAGGCCTGCCAGACGCGCCGCTGGAACGCGGTGCCGCGCACGTCGAGCGGCAGGTCGAGGCCGAGTGCTGGCGCTTCGACGAAACCGACGACGCGGGCGACCAGAGCCTCGTAGCCGCGGTCGCCGCCGATCAGCCGCGCCTCGGGGAAACGGTCCTGAAGGTCGCGCACCAGCGTGTCCGGATCGTCGCCGAGCAGGATCGAGGCGACGCCTTTTTGGCTCGATGCGACCAGGATGACGCCGAGCGAGGATTCGCCGACGGCAAAGCGGATTTCTTCATGCGTGCCGCCGGCGCGATAACGCGTTGGTGTCATGCCGAGCATGCCGGTCGATTTCTCGTAAAACCGCCCGCTCGAATTGAAGCCGGCATCATAGATCGCCGCTGTCACGCTGGCGCCATCCTCAAGGCCCTGGCGGATGCGGGCGGCGCGCTGCGCGGCGGCATAGTCCTTCGGCGTCAGCCCGGTGACGGCCTTGAAGACGCGGTGGAAATAGCCGGCGCTGCGTCCGGCGGCGGCCGCGAGTTCGGCGAGCGACGGCTCTTCCTCGCTCCGTTCGATCCTGCGGCAGGCATCGGCGACCATCGCGGCGTTGCCGGCCTCCAGCGACGGGCTGTCCGGATTGCAGCGCCGGCACGGACGAAAGCCGGTCGCCTTCGCCTGATCCAGCGTGTCGTGCAATTGCACGTTCTTCGGGTTGGCGCGCCGTGACGGGCAGGAGGGCCGGCAATAGACGCCGGTGGTCGCCACCGAATACCAGAATTCTCCGTCAGCCGATTTGTCGCGCGAAACGATGCGCGCCCAGCGCGGATCGTCGGCAACCGGCAGCGGCGTGGATTTCAGATTCTTGGCCAGGGTGATGAACATGGCCGGCATTGAAACCGCCAACAGCCGGCCTCGCCACCCGTTTCCTGCCAAGCGCCGCCAATCGCCGTCGCCCGAGCCCTTGTTCCTACGCCGCCCGCTTGGGTTCGATCGCAAACGGGCTGAGACCCAACCAGGTCTGCATTTTCCTCGCGATGTGCTGGTCGCCGGTCAACGCGACTTTTGCCCCGGCCTTCTCGACCGTGATCAACCCCATCCAGATCGCCGTCATCGTGTGCAGGTCGGTCGAGACGTAGAGATCGACGTCAAAGCCCGGATCGTACCAGCACAAATCGACCTCGCCGTGCTTTTCGACGATCAGCCACCACGACCGTTTGGACGCCGGTAGCTCCTGATACAGAAATTGTATCACCGTGCGCCCCTCGGGCAGCGGCGAGGGGTTCAAATTGCGCCGCATGTCCCACATCAGCAACGACGGATCGAGGTTTTTCAGCGACAGCCGGGACTCGACCCATTTCTGTCCCCAGAAGCCCATCGCCTCGACGACCGGGCGCAAATCCCTGCCGGCTTCCGTCAGCCGATATTCGAAGATGCCTTTCTCGCCCGGCACTTCCTTGCGCTCGATGATCCCCGCCAGTTCGAGCTCCTTGAGCCGTTGCGACAGAAGGGTCGGCGACATTTTCGGCACGCCGCGGCGTAGGTCGTTGAAGCGGGTCGAGCCTGCCACAAGTTCGCGCAGCAGAACCATGGTCCAGCGGGTGCACAACACCTCGGCTGCCATCGATAGCGGGCAGAACTGCTTGTATCCGTGCTGGGTCATGACTGGTGCCTCTCCCTCGAACCTGGGCTGAATATTAGGCCTTCATGAATGAAGCGGCCAGTACGGAAACTGTACCACCCCAGTACAGATCGCGGACTGGTTGGCGGGCGCCCTGCCATGCGAGCTCTTGGCCGGTGCACGGGATAGCCCCTTGCGCGCAACCAGGAGACTACCCATGACCGCCTATATTATCGCAGACATCAAGGTGAAGGACCCGCAGTGGATGCCCTCCTATGCCGCCTCGGTGCACGACCTCGTCCACAAGCATGGCGGCAGATACCTGTCGCGCAGCGGCAATGTGAAGACGCTTGAAGGCAAGCCGCTCGACACCACGCTGATCGCCCTGATGGCGTTCCCATCGGAAGCGGCGGCGCGCGCCTTCACCAACGATCCGGCCTATGCGCCCTTCGTTTCAGCCCGGCAGGATGGCAGCGACAGCCGTTTCCAGATGATCGACAACACCGATCTGGCCGGGACGATCCCGTACCTGCCGAAGGGATGACCGTCCCCGGCATTCGTCGCATCGATTGCGGGATCTCCAAGCAACAACAGTCACAGCGCTTGCGTGTCGGGCCTCCGTATTTTCGGCGGCCGGCCAGCTGTGCTTTTTCAAGAGGATTGGAATGAACATGATATCGAACTTCTGCAACAGGGTTCTCATGGCGGGGGCCATGCTGGCCGTCTGCACCGCGTTCGCGCAGGCCCATCAGGAAGCGTCTGCGTCCGGACCCAATCCGCTGGCCGACAAGGTACGGGCTGCCAACAGTCGGTTTGTCGACGTCAAGGCCGCGACGGCCGAGGGCTATGCGCCCATCCCCTGCGCCAGCGGCATCACCGGCGGCGCCATGGGCATCCACTACGTCAACGGCCAGTACCTGAAGGACGACAAGATCGACATCGCCCGTCCCGAAGCCGTGATGTACGAGCCGATGGCCGACGGCACGCTGAAGCTGGTGGCGGTCGAATACATCACCTCGAAGGGGCCGGCGTCGCTGGACGGACAGCTGTTCAACTTCAACAGCGCGCCCAACCGCTACGGCCTGGGCGCGTTCTACGAACTGCATGTCTGGGCGTGGAAGGGCAACCCGACAGGCACCTTCGCCGACATGAACCCGAAAGTGTCATGCGAACACGCGATGCCGCCGAGCCAGTAGCCGGCAAGGCCAGGCGGCGCCAATGCCGCCTGGCCATTTTTGGACGCGGTTGCGTGAGTGCTTCAGGCGGCCTTGACCAGGCCGAGCTGGGTGAGGGCGGCGACGCCGTCGTCGAGGCCGATCTCCTCGACGATCCTGCCGTCGACCACTTTCAGCACTGTGGTGCCGGTGAAGCGCATGGTGCGGCCGGTGGCGGCCGGCAGCGAACCGACGAGGAAATCGCTGAACGCCGGGCCGGTATGCGTGCCGCCGCCCTCCCACCGGCCGACGACATAGTCGCCTTCGGCGATGAGGTCTGCGGTGGCCCAGAAGTTGAGGTCCGGGAAGGCGGCGCGGAAATCGGTCATGAAGGCCTTGATGTCGTCGCGGCCGCGGCGCGGCTCATGCAGCGAGTATTTCAGCAGCATGTCGGGTGCGGCGATGTCGTCGACGACCGATAGATCGCAGGTTTCACCCCAGAAGTCGGTGAACCATCTGACGACGACGGCCTTGTTGTCTTCCTGTTTGGTCATTGGGAGGTCCTCTTTGCCTTTTCCTTGGAGATCACCGTTTTCACTGGTGACCTGGGGCAAACACTAGGACGATCCGGCGGGCGCAAAACTCCGGTTCTTGCCGGCCAATCGAATGGCGGGGAGGTGCCGGCAACGCTCACGCAAGCTGGCAACGCAGGATCGCCGCCCTGGGCAGTCTTCCTTCGGTAACTGTTTCTTCTCTGGTTTTGCTGCAGATTGCCCCGCGGGTGGGGATGAGCGAAACAGACGATGGCGCGTCAGGACAAGAAAAGTCGCAATGGAACGTTCTGGGCCAAGGCCCTGGAACGCGCCCATCTTGGCGTCTGGGACTGGGATCTTGCGACCGGTGACTGCTTCTATTCCGCGACCTGGGCGCGGATGCTGGGCTATGATGAAAGCGAACTTGCCAACACCAGCGACCTGTGGCTGCAACTGACCCATCCCGACGATCGCGAGCGGGCGCTGGCCAGCGGCGACCGCCACATTGCCGGACAGACCGACGCCATCGAGACCGAACTCAGGCTGAAGCACAAGCAGGGGCACTGGGTGTGGGTGCTCGATCGCGGCGGCATCGTCGAGCGCGACGCGTCCGGAAAGCCGCTGCGGCTGATGGGCGTGCAGACCGACATCACCAAGCAGAAGGCGGCCGAAGCCGAGCTCGAAAAGGTCAATGTGCGCTTCCGCCTGGCGCTCGCCGCCAGCGGCACCGGCATCTGGCACTACGACATCGCCACCAACAAGAGCTATTGGGACACCCGCACCAGGGACATGTTCGGACTCGTCGCCGACACCGACGAGGTGACGGCCGACCTTTGGCACAGCTATCTGCATCCCGAAGACAAGGAAGCCACCGAGCGTGCGCACCGGGCACCCATGGGAACGGACGCCGTCATCGCCAATCAATACCGTATCATCAGGCGCGACGGCGAGATCCGCCACATCGAATCCCTGGTCCGCTTCGTCGCCGCCGCGGGTGCCGCGGGCCAAATCCTTGGCACGGTGCGCGACATCACCGAGGAAAAGCTGCGCGAGCAGGAGCTCGCCTATGCGGCCCGCCATGACGCGCTGACCGGGCTGTGGAACCGCTCCGCCTTCGACCGGCTGCTCGCCGACCATATCGCGGCGGGTGCGCCGCTCGCCGTGTTCTATGTCGATCTCGACTACTTCAAGGCGCTCAACGATTTTGCCGGCCATGCCGCCGGCGACCTGGCATTGAAGAGCGTTGCCGCCGGCATCCGCGCTTGTCTGCCGCCATCGGCGCAAGCGGCGCGGCTCGGTGGCGACGAATTCGCGCTGGTGGTGCCGCACTGCGATGCCGCGCAGGCCGAGCGGATCGCCACTGCGGTGCTTGGCGCGGTGCGCGAAGCCGATCTCGGCCCGGCCGCATCGACGCGCAAGCTGGCGGCCTCGATCGGTATCGCCTTCGTCGATGACGCCGGCACCACGGTGGCCGACGCGCTGGCGTGCGCGGACGATGCCTGCTACGCGGCCAAGGCTGCCGGGCGAAACCGTTTCGCGGTGTTCTCCGTCAAGACGGCATCGGGGTCGGGCGGGCTGAATGCGGCGCGGATCGCCGCCGACACCGTCGATGCCATGGAAGACGGACGGCTGAAACTGTTTGGCCAGGAAATCCATCTGCTGGGCAGGCCGTGGCAAGAGAGCCGCCATGTCGAAGTGTTGGCGAGGCTTGCCGCGCGCAATGGCCGCCTGGTGCCACCCGGCGAGTTCATTCCGGTGGCCGAGCGGTTCGGCATCGCTTCCAGGCTCGACCGCTGGATCATCCGCACCGCGCTGTCGCGGCACGGCGCGGCCTTGCGCTCGGGCGCGCTGACGCTCGGCTTCAACCTGTCGGCGCAGACGTTGAGCGATCCGCAATTGTGGGCGTTCGTCGACAGCGTCATCGAGGAGACCGGGGCGCCGCATTCGGGCATCGGCTTCGAGATTACCGAGACCGCCGCGGTCACGAATTTCGACGCCGCGGAACAATTCGTGCGCAAGGCGCGCGAGCGGCACTGCCGGGTCAGCCTCGACGATTTCGGCGCCGGCATGAGTTCGTTCGAATATCTCAGGCGGTTCCCCGTCGACACGATCAAGATCGACGGTTCCTTCATCGAACACATCACGCAAAGCCGCTTCGACCGCGAGATCGTGCTGGCTATCACCAGCATTGCCCGCAGCCTGGGCTGCGCTGTGGTGGGCGAGAAGATCGAACGGCAGGACACGTTGACGATGCTGAGCGACATGGGCGTCGCCTTCGGCCAGGGCTTCTTGCTGCACCGGCCGGAACCGCTGGAGGCGATTGTTTCGCGCGCGACCGAAGTGGTGGCAGCCCGAAAGGCATCGTGATCCAGGTATGTTGAGATTCAGGTGTGTTGAGATTCAGGCCGGGCCAGCCGGCCTGAGTCTCAAAACATCTTAGGCGGTTCGCCGCGCCGTCGATTGCGGAAATTCCAGCACTCCAGCCTCGGATGGCCTGTGCTGTGCCTCTGCCACCGTTTCGATCAACAGATCGAGGGCGTCACATGCCATGCGGCTCGTCTCGTCACTGCCTTGCAGATAGTGATAGGCGCGTTCGAGGTGGATGCGGGCCGCCGAAAAATCACTGGTCAATGGTCTCTCCATGATCCCGCCCTAATGTATTTTGCCGGGCCTGGCGGAATTCGGGGTAAATATCCACAGGCGGCTTTTATTCAAATGCCGTCGAATGCCGCGCGCGTTGTCAGGAGCGAGTCTCCAGCTCTTTGCCGCGTCTTGCTGCGCGGCTAGACTGCGACCTCCTTGTCCGAGGTGAGATTGATCGTCCAGGCCTGCATCAACGGCGCGCGTCCACGCGATTTCCACCCCAGGCTGCCGCTCGATGCACAGGCGATGGCCAAGGACGCCGCGGCTTGTGTCGCCGCCGGTGCGGCCGAACTGCACATCCATCCGCGCATTGACGAACGCGAAAGCCTGGCGGCGGTCGACGCCACCGTGCTGGCCGTGCGCCGGGCCTGCCCGGGCACGCTCATTGGCGTGTCGACCGGCGCCTGGATCGAGAACGATGTCGAGCGGACCCGCGCCGCGATCGGCGCGTGGAAGGAACTGCCCGACTATGCATCGGTCAATTTGTCGGAGGTCGATGCGCCCGCCGTAATGGAGCTGCTGCGCAATCGTGGCGTCGGCGTCGAGGCGGGGCTTGCCACAACACCCGACGCCGAGCGCTTCGTCGGTCTTGCCGACCAAAGTCGCGTGCTGCGCATCCTGATCGAGATCGACATCCAGGACCTGCCGGCAGCGCTGGACGAGGCGAATGGTATCGCCGCCGTGCTTGAGCGCGCCGGGGTGCGGCGGCCGATCCTGCTGCACGGCGTCGACGCCACGGTATGGCCATTCGTCGCGCTTGCGCATCGCAAGCGCTGGTCGACGCGGGTCGGCCTGGAGGACGGCAAGACGCTCGCCGATGGCAGCGTTGCGAGGGACAATGCGGACATCGTTGCGGCGGCCGTGGCGATTTTTCGGTCCGCGCCTGCGGGCTGAAAGGCGGTATGCCTCAGGCTTGCCCGCGGGCAGCTCCTATCCAGCCGCGTAAAATGTGTTTCTGGATCTTGCCGGACGCGGTGCGCGGCAGCGTATCGGTGAGCAAGAACTCCTTCGGCACCTTGTAGCGGGCGATGCGGGCGCCGCAGTGGCTTGCCAGATCGGCCGGGTCGACAACGCGACCCGGTTTGACCACCACGAAGGCGCGCCCGACTTCGCCCCAGCGCTGGTCGGCGACGCCGATCACTGCCGCTTCGGCAATATCGGGATGATCGAGCAGCGCCATCTCGACTTCGACCGGAAAGACGTTCTCGCCGCCGGAAATGAACATGTCCTTGCGGCGGTCGACGAGGGTGACGAAGCCTTCGTCGTCCTGCCGCGCGATGTCGCCGGTGCGAAACCAGCCATCGGCGGTGAAGGCGCGCGCCGTCTCTTCCGGCCGGTTCCAGTAGCCTGATGTGATGCCGGGGCCGGACAGCCAGATCTCGCCTGGTTCGCCGGCGGCGACGTCGCGGCCATCGTCGTCGACGATGCGCAGGCCGATTGCCGGCGCCGCAAGACCGGCCGAGCCCGCCTTGCGGGCGATCTGGGCGGTCTCGACCGGCATGCCGAGTACGGTGCCGGCTTCCGTCATGCCGAAGCCGTCTACCATGCACACACCTTGCGCCAGCCACCAGTTGATATCGGCGGCGGGGTTTGGCGCGCCGCCGGTGAAGATGGCGGTGAGCGAAGTCCAGTTCGCCGGCGCAAAATCCGGATGGTCGCGCAGCATTCTGGCCATCTGCGGCACACAGAAATAGTGGGTGACGCCAAGTGCGGGATCGGCCAGGCGACGGTTGGTGAGGCCGGCGTCGAAGCCGGGCGAGATCAGCACCGTGCCACCCTGAAGCAGAGGTGGCCGCAGGTTGGTGATGAGGCCGATGACATGGAACATGGGCGCGTCGCAGAGGAAGATGCTGGCGTTGCCGACCCGCCCCAGCACGCCGAAATTGACCGCGGTGGCCAGGGCATTGCGCTCGGTGACGATAACCCCTTTCGGCCGGCCCGACGTGCCGGATGTGTAGAGGATGATCGACGGCGTGGCGTCCGCCGGCAACGGGCGGCGCGCTGCCGGCGCATGCGCCTCGACCGCCGCCGCGAAGGCCGCGACTTCGACCGGCCTGCATCCTTTGAGCAGCGCCATATCGAGGGCCGAGTCATGCAACAGAAGTAACGGATCGCAATCCTCAAGGATCGTCTTCTGCTCGGCGCTGGCAAGCCGCCAGTTGAGCGGCACGAAGATGGCGCCGAGCCGCATCGTGGCCTGCTGCAGGATCAAGAGATCGGCGCTGTTACGGGCTATCGTCGCGATCCGTTGCCCGGCCGCGATGCCATGGCCGGCTTCGAGAACGCCGACGGCACGCTGGATGGCTTCGTCCAGCGCGAAATAGGTCCAGCGCCGGCCGGTCGCCAGGTCGACACAAGCGAGACGATCCGGCTGCGCCCTGGCGTGCAGGGCCACGGGGTCTGATGTCGTCCAGGCCGGCATCTGCATCTCCTCCCCAGGATTGCCTGTGCTTTGCGGGATCACCTTGCCTTGTCGTAGGCGCCGAGACCCGGCTTGTAGCTCTTTTCGTCGATGAACTGGCGAATGCCTTCCTTGCGGCCCTCATTGTCGTGGGAATTGGCCGCCTCCTGCGCCCGCACGAGATAGTCCTCGGCGTTGTCGTAGGTCATATCGGCGACGCGGCGGATGGCGTCCTTGGTCGCCTTCAGGGCAATCGGGTTCTTCTTCAGCAAGAGGGTGGCGACCTCGGTGACACGCGCCTTCAGATCCGCCAGTGGCAGGCTTTCATTGACCAGCTTCCAGGCGGCGGCCTTCCTGCCGTCGATGAGCTCGCCGGTCAGCGCGTGGTACATGGCGTCGCGCATCGACAAGAGGTCGACCACCACCTTGGTGGCGCCGCCGCCAGGCAGGATGCCCCAGTTGATCTCGGACAGGGCGAACTGCGCCTCGTCGGCGGCGAAGGCGAGGTCGCAAGCGAAGAGCGGGCCATAGCCGCCGCCGAAGCACCAGCCATTGACCATGGCGATGGTCGGCTTGCCGTACCAGCGCAGCCGCCGCCACCAGCCATAGGCTTCGGACTGCGCCTTGCGGATGGCGCCCAGGCCCTTGGCTTCGGTCTCGCGAAAATACTCCTTGAGGTCCATGCCCGCCGACCAGGCGCTGCCTTCGCCCGACAGCACCAGCACGCCGACGTCGTCGCGGAATTCCAACTCGTCGAGAACCTCCATCATTCGCCGGTTGAGCGCCGGGTTCATGCAATTGCGTTTGTCCGGACGGTTGAAGCGCACCCAGGCGATGCCGTTCTCGACGTCGAAGGCAACGGTCTCTTCGGTCATGGTCAGGTCCTCCCGTTTCGCTGCTGCATTGTTGAAAATTGCTATGCAGCATAGCGATCATATTTGCTATGTCGCATAGTCTTTTTCGCTTGACAAGGGTCTTGATCGCGGCGATCGGTTGCACCATGGACGAGGCTCACATCAGTAGCAGTGCGCCAGGCGCGGCACCCGAAGACGCGCTTGACGCGCAGATCGGCTACAATCTCAAACGCGCCTCGGCCGTTGCGCTCAACGATTTCGCGGTCGAGCTGGCCGAGGCGGCGCTGCGCCCGGTGACCTATGGCATGCTGGCGCTGATCGACGAGAGCCCCGGCATCCGCGCCGCCGAGCTCTGCCGCCGGCTCGGCATGAAGAGCGCCAACATGGCGCCGCTGCTTGCCGAACTGGAAGAGCGCGGGCTGGTCGAACGTGACGACCATGCCGGCGACAAGCGCGTGCAGATGCTCGCCCTGACCCCGGCCGCGAGGGAGGCCATGCCCGGATGGCGGCGGCAGGTTCGCCGGCATGAGGACCGGTTCCTGCAGCGGCTGACAAAAAAGGAGCGGGCAACGCTGCTGCGTCTGCTGCGCCTGATCTGGACGGACGAAGAGGGCTAGCTGGTTTCCCCGTCCTGCGCGCCAAGCCGCAGCAGCAGGGCGAAGAACGCAATCACCGGCGGCACGACGAAGCACCAGACATTGGCGAAGGCAAACCCGAGTGCGGCGGCGGCGCAGCCGGCCGCGAACACGGCGACCGCCACCGACATGCGCCGCAGGCGCGCAATGAGGGCAGGGCGGGCCTCTGGCTTCACGCCGCCCAGAAGATCGCTGACGTCGATCATGATCTGGGTGGTGGTGCCGGTCATCAGCGTGGAGGGTGGCGCTGCCGCGAGATGAACGCGGTGCACCGCGTTCTGGATCGCCATGGCGGCGACCAGCACCATGCCGGTGACGATCGCCGCCGCGCCGTCGCCACTGGCGAAGGGGCCAAAGCGGATTGCCAGCGCGGCACCCGCGATCAACAGCGCCAGCTTGGCCGCCAGAAGCGGCCCGAGCGCCGGCCGGCCCCGCCTGCGCAAGCGCTCGCCGGCCAGCCGGGTCAGGACGACGACGATGCAGAACACCGGCAACGCCAAAAGCTTTGCCAGCACGCCCGAGATGCCGAGCACCAGCGAGGCGCCCAGGGTGACGAAATTTCCCGTCACATGCGCCGTGAACAGGCCCTGCAGTGCCAGGAAGCCGGCCGTATCGACATAGCCGCCATTGAGGCTCAACAACAGCGGCAGTGTGGGTTTCATCGTTGCATCTCCTGGCCAGGCTTGGCGGTCAGCGTCTCATATCCCGGCGGAGCGTTCCACCTCCGCGCGGCCGCCGCCCGTGCGGCCCTTTGCCGTCGCCAGCGCGGCATCTTTGCCGTCGCGGGGTCGCCGCCACATGAACGGCAAACTCGGATGTTCACTTGACGACAATTGTGTCCAACGGAGCTTTTGCATGTCGCTGTCCGGTACGACAACACGCTACGGAAGCCTTGCCCAGGCATTTCACTGGCTGACGGCACTGCTTGTGCTGATCGCCTTCCTGGTCTCCGAAGGTGGCCCGCCGGCGCGCGTCTATTCCGAGGCCCGCGCTTCGACCCTGTTGCTTCACGAGTCGCTCGGGTTCACCGTCTTCTGGCTGCTGATCGCTCGTCTGATCTGGCGCGTGTTCGACCGCGTTCCCGATGCACCGCCGATGCCCGCATGGATGGCCGTCACCTCCAAGGTGACGCACTGGGCGCTCTATGCGCTTCTGTTCGCGGTTCCGGTGACCGCCATGCTCGGCGCATGGTTCGGCGGCCACCCGGTGACGGTCTACGGTGTCGGTGCCATCGGTCCGTTTTTCGAACCGTGGGGCGCTGGCGCATCGCTGGCGGACATCCACGGCACGCTTGGCGATATCATCCTCTGGCTCGCCGGCCTGCACGCCGCCGCGGCCATCTTCCATCACGTCTTCCTTGGCGATCGCGTGCTAAGCCAGATGCTGCCTGGCTTGCCCAAGGCGCGTTGATATCCAACCCGCCTGCCCATCGTACGGGCTATGAGGGGCAGCGCCCGACCTAAACGATGAGCCCGGCCAACTCGCTACAACGCAACAGCCCGCCCCAATCCCCGTCGAACCGCTTCGCGATAGGCGAGGTCGGCCGCCACCATGTCTTCCATGGCAACGCCCATCGCCTTGTAGACGGTGATCTGGTCGGCGCTGGCGCGTCCCGGTCGCAGCCCGAGCAGCATTTCGCCGAGTTCGGTTCCGGTTTGCGGATCGAGACCGGCGAGTTCGCACGAGCCGACCGGGGACGGGGCGAAGGCTTCGCTTGTCTCGACGAACAGGCTGGCCCGCCTGATGAGGTCGACCGGCAGTTCGCCGCCGGGCGGTGCGACGCCCACCGAAGAGACATGGGTGCCGGGCCGCACCCAGTCGGTCGAGATCACCGGTGCGTAGGAATGCGTCGCCAGGCAGACGACATCCGACGAGCGTACCGCGGCTTCGAGATCGCTGACGGCGACGACACCGGGATGCTGCGCGGCAAGCGCCTGCGCATCGGCGAATTCCTTCGAGACGACGCGGATCTCAGCGAAATCGCGCACCAGCGGCAGAAGGTGCAAGTGCTGGCCGGCCTGCACGCCGGCGCCCACCACCGTCACTACCTTGGCGTCGCGCCGGGCGAGTTCGCGAACCGACAGCACGGCCGAGCCGGAGGTGCGCACGGCGGTGATGTAGGTGCCGTCCATGACGCTGACCGGCATGCCGGTCTGCGGGTCGAACAGATGGATGGTGGCGAGGTGGCTGGGGATGCCTTTGGCGATGTTGCCCTCGAACACGTTGACGATCTTCACCGTCAGATGCATGCCCGCCATCCAGGCCGGCATCGCCAGCGAATAGCCTGCATCAGGGATATCGAGCTGCGGCCGCGCCGGATTGATGACCTTGCCATCGGACAGCGCCTTGAAGCCGCCGGCCAGCGCGTCGAGAAGCTGGCGAAGGTCGATGCAGGTTTTCACCTCGGCTTCGCTCAAGAAGAGCACTGGTGTATCGCCCTTGACCTGGGCGCTGCGGGAGATCGATAGGGCTGTTGTCATGGGATCCGCTTTCGTTGTCGGCTGGAGTGCACGGCAACGGTATTGCGATCTGACGGCGTGATGAAATATGCTGTTTTCGCGATTTCGGCGTGACTATCACGCTTACTCCGGCTCAAAAGTGTGAATCCTGAAATGGATGATCTCGACCGCATCGACCGCTCGCTGCTGCGCTTGTTGCAGGAGGATGGCCGCCGCACGACGCTCGATCTGGCGCGGCGGGTTGGGTTGTCGCCGACAGGGGCGGCGCAGCGCGTCAAGCGGCTGTTCGCCGAAGGGTTCATCCGCGCGGTGCGCGCCATTCTCGACCCGGCCAGGATCGGGCAGGCACAGCTCGTCTTCATCGAGGTGCGGCTCGACCATACGGCGCCGCAAGTCTTTGACCGCTTCGCCGAGGCGGTGTTGCGGGCGCCGGAGATCATCGAATGCCACATGGTGGTCGGCGGTTTCGACTATCTGGTCAAGGCGCGCATCGCCGACATGGCGGTGTTCCAGGATTTCCTGCAGCGGGTCATCCTGCCGCTGCCCGGCGTCAGGGAAACGCACACCTACGCCTCAATCGCCAATGTGAAGCCCGACGCCCTGTTGCCCGTCTGAATCGCAGCGACATAGGAGAGTTTTTCTGCATGCTGGTTCAGGCTTTCTGGTTCGAACTGGCTGACGAAACCGGCTATACACCGCCAACTGCCAAGGCCCGTCCGCCAACCCAAGAAGGAAAAATCAGATGAGTTCAGAAAAAACAGCTGTCGTCGTGGCTGGCGGCAGCGGCATGGGTGCGGCGGCAGCGAAGCGCCTGGCGGCGGATGGCTTCAAGGTCGCCATCCTGTCCTCGTCCGGCAAGGGCGAGGCGCTGGCGAAAGAGCTTGGCGGGCTCGGCGTCACCGGCTCCAACCAGTCGAATGACGATCTGCAACGCCTCGTCGACCTGACGCTGGAGCGCTATGGCCGCATCGACGTGCTGGTCAACAGCGGCGGCCACGGGCCGCGCGCGCCGATCCTCGAGATCACGGACGAGCAGTGGCACATCGGCATGGACGTCTATCTGCTGAACGTCATCCGGCCGGTGCGCATCGTGGCACCGCAGATGGTCAAGCAGAAGGGCGGCGCCATCATCAACATCTCGACCGCCTGGGTGGTCGAGCCAAGCCCGATGTTCCCGACCTCGGCGGTGTTCCGCGCCGGGCTTGCCGCCTACACCAAGATCTTCGCCAACACCTATGCATCAGACAATGTGCGCATGAACAACGTGCTTCCCGGCTGGATCGACAGCATTGCCCCTACCGAGGAGCGCCGCGACAGCGTTCCGATGCAGCGCTACGGCACCTCGGAAGAGATCGCCGCGACCATCGCCTTCCTGGCATCCGAAGGCGCCGGTTACATCACCGGCCAGAACATCCGCGTCGACGGCGGCATCATCCGCGCTATCTGAGGCGCCCACCGGGAGGAGGAGCCATGTCCGACACTTATCTGCGCCTGGTGCCTCATGATCCGCACTGGCACCCTGATGAGCCGGCTGCCGCTGCTGCCGTGAATGTTGCGCGCGGACTGTTCCCGCAGGCCGAGCATGTCGCAATCGAATACGAAGAAAGCGTGACGTTCTTCGACGCAGGAGCAAATACGGAAAGCATCCATTGCCCGCTTTGCGACAGCGATCTGGAGGAATGGTGGGGCGACGCGATGGACCAGGCCGCCGCGTCACGCTTCGAGGACCTGTCTGTCACCACGCCGTGCTGCCATAAGCCCACATCGCTGAACGACCTGCGCTATGTCTGGCCGGCGGCGTTCGGTGTCTGCGCGTTGACGGTCGTCAATCCGGGTGTGACCTCCTTGGCCGGTGAGCAATTGCGGGCGATCGAGCAAGCCATGCGCTCGCCGCTGAAGGCGATCTGGCAGCGCCTCTGAGACCACGGATTCTGAATATTCCAAGGAGTAAGAAATGCGGCTTTTGATACTCGGCACCGGCTGGATGGCGCAGGAACATGCAAGGCGGTTCGGTGCCATCGAAGGCGTCGACATCGTCGGTGCCGTCGATGTCGATGCGGCGCGCGTCGGCGAATTCGCCGATGGCTTCAACATCCCCAACCGCTTCACCTCGCTGGAGGAGGCGCTGCAATGGGGCGGCTTCGACGCGGTGGCCAATGTCACGCCGGACCGCATTCATCATCCGACCACCATGGCGCTGATCGCCGCCGGCAAGCCGGTGCTGTGCGAGAAGCCGCTGGCCGAGAATTTTGGCAAGGCCACCGAGATGGCCGATGCCGCCGAGGCGGCCGGCATCGTCAACATGGTGAACCTCACCTATCGCAATGTCGCGGCGCTGCAGAAGGCTCGCCAGATGGTGCAGGCGGGCGAAATCGGCACGGTCAGGCATGTCGAGGCGTCCTATCTGCAAAGCTGGCTGGTGTCGAAATTCTGGGGCGACTGGCACACCGATCCGAAATGGCTCTGGCGCCTGTCGCGCGGCCACGGCTCGAATGGCGTGCTCGGCGATGTCGGCATCCACATCCTCGATTTCGCCAGCTATGGTGCGGCTCTCGACATCGACCATGTCTTCTGCCGGCTGCGCGCCTTCGACAAGGCGCCCGGCAACCGCATCGGCGACTACGAACTCGACGCCAATGACAGCTTCGCCATGACGCTGGATTTCTCCAACGGCGCCTTCGGTGTGGTGCATGCCAGCCGCTGGGCGACCGGCCATCTCAACGAACTGCGCCTGCGCATCTATGGCAACAAGGGTGGCATCGAGGTGGTGCACAATCTCGACGGCTCGGCGCTCAAGGCCTGCGTCGGTGAGAATGTCGAGAACGCCAAATGGGAAGAGCTCGACCCCGGCACGGTGCCAACCAACTACCAGCGTTTCGTCGACGCCGTCACCAGCGGCGTGCAGAGCGAACCCAGCTTTCGCCACGCCGCTGGTCTGCAGAAGGTGCTCGACCTAGCCGTGGTGTCGGACGAGAAGCGGGCGGAGTTGAGGGCGCACGCGGACACGCAGTAGGGGTGTGTTGATATTCAGGTGATGCCGGCCTGCAATCGACGGTTCCCTGCGCTTCCCGTGCTTACGTACTTTAAGTACGCTCCGCTCCGGTTCTCGGAAACCACCTTGTTTGGTCGCTTCGCGCCCGTCTTCGACTCCGGCTCAGCCTAATCTGAATCTCAACACACCCCTAGAACCGGTTGGCGCTTCACGGCCCCGCTGGTGCTGCCTACGCGGTCAAGGCGCCTCGCTGTTCCGGCTGTTCGAAAAGCGTATGAAGCTCGGATGCCGGCATTGGACGGCCAAAGAACCAGCCCTGGACATCCGTGCAGCCATTCTCCCTGACCAGCCTGAACTGGTCCTCGGTCTCGACGCCTTCCGCGGTCGTGGTCATGCCGAGCGTTGCGCCGAGTTCGGCAACGGCCTTGACGATTGCCCGGCTTTCGCCGCTCTCGCACATCAGGCTGACGAAGCTGCGATCGATCTTGATGCGGTTGAACGGGAACGACCTGAGATAGCTCAGCGAGGAATAGCCGGTGCCGAAATCGTCCATGGCGATGCTGATGCCGAGGTCGCGCAGACTGTACAGCGTCTTTATGGTGTTTTCATTGTGCGCCAGCAGCACCGATTCGGTGATTTCCAGCTCGAGCCGTGACGGCAGCAGGTTCGAAGCCGCGAGCGCCGCGGCAACCTGAAGCGGCAGCCCCTGCTGTTTGAACTGGGCGGGCGAGAGATTGACCGCGACCTTGACGGGCAGGGGCCATTTGGCGGCGTCGGCGCAAGCACGCTGCATGATCCACTCACCAAGCGTGTCGATGACGCCCGTCTCCTCGGCCATGGGGATGAATTCCGACGGCGGCAGCAGGCCGAGGCGCGGATGGTTCCATCGCACCAGGGCTTCGAAGCCGGTGAGTTTCGAGGTCTTTGCGTCGTGCAGCGGTTGATAATACACGACGAACTGCTCGTTTGTGACGCCGAGAGCCAGTTCGGATTCGAGTTGGCGCCGCTCCTGCAGCCTTGCGTCCATTCCCGGCTCGAACGACCTGCAGGTCCCGCGGCCTTCCATCTTGGCTTTGTACAAGGCAAGGTCGGCATTGCGGATGAGGATTTCCGAACTTTGTCCGTCGTCCGGGAAGACAGCGATGCCGATGCTGCTGCCGATGTTGATCTTGTGGCCCTGGATCAAAAACTCGCCGGCCAAAGCGTGAATGACCCGGCTCGCCAGCACACCCGCCTCTTCGTCGCCATCGATCAGGAGCTGGAGGATGACGAACTCGTCGCCCCCGGTTCTCGCGACCATGGCGGTTTCACCCGCCTGCTGCTTCAGGCGCCTCGCCACCGCACCGAGAACCTCATCGCCGATCGGATGGCCGAGCGTGTCATTGACCGGTTTGAAACGGTCGAGATCGACGCAATGGACGGCCAGCTTCTCGCCGTCCCTGAGGCTTCTCAGCGCCTCGTCCATCGTGTCGGCCAGGAGGCCCCGGTTGGGCAGCCCGGTGAGAATGTCATGCGTGGCAAGGTGCTGGATCTCGGCGGTGCGTTCCTCGACCCGCCGCTCCAAAGTCTCGGCGGCATTGGTCTGCATCATCATCGTGCGTCCGATCGCATACCAGCAGGCCAGCGCCAGCAGCGTGACTACCGCGACCGCCGCATAACCGGCCAGTTCGAATTGCCGCACGGACAGGGTGTCCATGTTGCTGTCGTATCTGCCGTTGGGAAAACCGGCCCAGAGGCGCCAGGCGCTTCTGGGATCGTTGAGCGAGAGCGGGATGACTTCGGAATAGATCAGATTGGGATCGGCCGCCGTGAAGGCACGGGAATCCGCCGCCAGGGCCGTCGACATCTTGTGCTGGTCGGATTCAAATCCGTAGCCTGAATTGACGATGACATAGTCGCTGCTCGGCAACAGTTTCCTCAGCGCCGAGGTGAGCATGATTGCCGAGACGGAGCCGCGCAGGCTGCCATCCTGGCCGAAGACCGGGACCGAAAGGATGAAACCGGAGCGGTCCGCGTCATTGCCGGTGTGGATGAAATCGGTGTTGTCGCAGGTGATGAGCTCCTTCGTGCCGATGATCGGCACATTCAGCCCGTCAATGGCGCTCGAATTCGGATAGTTCGCCTTCAGCCAGGCGAGCTGTTTGGCCAGTTCCTGGTACTCATAGGTCTCGACCTCTTCGGCGGGCCGGGTCAGGGTGTTCTGGTCAAGCTTTGCGGACTTTGCGCCTGCGGCGGCATCGGACCTCGCCCTGGCATTCACGATCAGCTGGTCGAACTGGAGGATCGGCTCCTCGAGCTTTCCTGTCACGGCATCAAAGCGGTCGGGGTCGAAATCCAGCGGCAGGAAGTAGACTTCGGAAATGGAGACGTTGTTGGCGAGGTTGTTGTAGATCTGCTGGATTGTCGCGCGGCCCTCGTCGCCGAGGTTGGTGCCATGCCGGTCGAGGTTTCGGACGCTTGGCAGATAGCTCAGCGTGCGCACATTCTCGTAGACGGCCCGCAAGGCGTCTTCGACGGTCTTGGCGGTTGTCCTGGCTGCCGCCTGGGAGTTCTCGATATAGCGTTCCCTGGCAAGCGCGAAGTTTCGCTGGGCGTCGATATGCAAGGCCGCCAGCATCGCTGCGCCGGTCACAAGGATCACAACAAATCCGACTGCTCGCCAGAATGCGTTCATCGGCGTCCCACCATCAATTGGTAAGGGATACCCCAGAGCAGTTTAGGAAGCGCTAATGAGGAAGCGCCATTGCAAATGTCGGTCCTTGCTGCCCCAGCGCCGCCGCACACCAAATCCGGCAAGATCCAGAAACCTGTTTTGCGGGTGCGAGACTGGCCTGCGCAAGGCCCGGGGGGATCATTTCGCCGGCACAGCCCCGCCCTGCTGATCCGCATCGGTCAGCGTTTGCAGGAAGGCGACGATGTCGTCGATTTCGGGGTCGGTCAGCGCCGGCTTGTCGCCCGGCTTCTTGCCAAAGGGCGGGTCCTGGTTGAGGTTGGCCCAATAAGCCTTTGGCAAATCGTCATTTTTCCTGATCGTACCGTCGGCATTCTTGGGATACCAGTGGCCTGGATCGCTGTCGCGGCTGGCATAGAAGGCGACCGCGTCGCGCAGCGTGTGGAAATAGCCATTGTGGAAGAAGCTTTTGCGGAGCGCGACATTGCGCAGCGTCGGCGTGCGAAACAGGCCGCAATAATCAGCCCGGCCATGGAAGTCGGTGCGCAGCGGCCCGCAGAGGCCGAGATCGAAATAGGCGGGGTCGGCATTGGCCGGGATGGCCAGGTTGCGCGGTACGGCGACGGCGATCAGGCCGAAATCGGTGAACTGCGGCGGCTCGCCGTCATTGGCGGGTTCGCTCAGGTGGCAGCTGGCGCAATTGCCCTTGGCCTCGCCCTCGAACAGCGCGCGGCCGCGCAATTCCTGCGCCGACAGCGTCGCCTTGCCGGCGAGAAAGGCGTCGTAACGGCTGGAGTAGGGATAGAAGTCGGCGGCGCTCTGTTCAAAGGTGCCGAGCGCCTCGGCGGCGGCGTCGAAGGCGTCGTCTGGATGATCGAACACGGTGTCGCCGAAGGCTGCCCTGAATTCATCGGCATATGCCGACCTGCGCAATCCGGCGGTGACGGCGGCGGCATCCTTGTTGGCCATCTCGAATGGCGACAGCAGCGGGATCTTGGCCTGGTCGCGGCCACGGTCTGCGCGGCCGTCCCAGGTCAGGCCGCCGGTCGAGCCGTTGTCGACGCTTTCGTCGCCTTCATCCTCGGAATCGTAGAAGTGCTCGGTGAAGGCGGGCACCGCCTGGAGGTAACGTAGCGACGGTACGGCGCGCAATCCGGGCTGGTTCAGCTTCGGCCCGCCCATCTCGACCGGTGCGGCCGAGATCGGGCCGAAGGCATGGTGCGGATCATGGCAGGACGAGCAGGATTGTTTGCCTGAAGCCGACAGCGACGGGTCGAAGAACATCTTGCGGCCAAGCGCTGTCAGCGCTTGCGCCCGCGCGAAGGCATCCGCGCGCGACATCGGTCCGGGGTGGACGCTGCCGCTTCCGGCGCTGACGGCGTTGCCGGGCAGGATCGTGGCGAGGCCAAACATCGATGCCGCGGCGGCCGCGGTCATCAGGCCTTTCCATCGTCTTGCCGTCATAAGGTTCAGCCCGGTTTGTTCCGGAATTAGGTCCGCACTGCAACGGATTGATGACCGGTCCACCCGCTCACGCAACCGTGTTCGGATGGGCGATAAATGTCACAAAGGTGACAAGGCATCGACCTAGCGTCTGCAGCCATGGCTCGTCGCCCCGAGCCATGCACTGCCCTCTAGCCATCACCCTAGCCATGAGGACCTCCCATGACGCGGTTCACGCTTTTCACCTCGCTTTGCCTGACCGGCACGGCGCTGGCCTCGATTCCGGCTACAGCCATCGCCGCCCCTCCCGGCTATGACAAGATCGACACGGTCGTCGTCATCTATGCCGAAAACCGCAGCTTCGATAATCTCTATGGCGGCTTCCCCGGCGCCAACGGCCTGGCCAACCTTTCGGCCGGCCAGGTGCGCCAGCTCGACCGCGACGGCAAGCCGCTGACCGAACTGCCGCCGGCCTGGGGCGGCCTGACCGCCAAAGGGGTAACGCCGCCGGTGACCGAGGCGCAGTCGGCGCATCTCAGCAATGCCAGCTTCGCCATCGACGACGCCAGCGGCTTCAACGAGAAGACCTCCGTCATCACGCGCGACCTCTGGCACCGCTTCTATCAGGAGCAGATGCAGATCGACGGCGGGAAGAACGACAAGTTCGTCGCTTGGGCCGATTCCGGCGGCCTGGTGATGGGCCATTATGACGGCTCGGTGCTGCCGATGTGGGCGGTGGCGAAGAAATACGTTTTGGCCGACAATTTCTTCCAGGGCGCCTTCGGCGGCTCCTTCCTCAACCACATCATGCTCGCCTGCGCCTGCGTGCCGGTCTATCCCAACGCCGACACCAGCCCGGTCAAGGGGCAGATCGCCGTGGTCGAGGCCGATGGCACGACGCTGAAGGTTGCCGACAATTCGCCGGCCTCGGCGCTCGGCGGCGCGCCGAAATTCGTCAATGACGGCGCCATCACCCCAGACTTTTACGCCGTCAATACAATGCAGCCGCCTTACCAGCCGAGCGCCAACAAGCCGGCCGAAGGCGGCGACAAGGCACTTGCCGATCCGGCGCAGCCGACCACGCTGCCGCCGCAGCACGACATCACCATCGGCGACCTGTTGTCGCTGAAGGGCGTCAGCTGGGCCTGGTACTCCGGCGCCTGGCAGGCAGCGCTCGACGGCAAGAACGCGACGCCGGTGCCGAACTTCCAGTTCCATCACCAGCCATTCAACTATTTCGCGGCTTACGCGCCCGGCACGGCCGCGCGGGCCGAACATCTTAGGGATGGCGGCCTCGACGGGGCCGAATTCATCAAGGCGATCGACGACGGCAAGCTGCCGGCGGTGAGTTTCTACAAGCCGCAAGGCAATCTCAACGAGCATGGCGGCTACGCCGATGTGGCGAGCGGCGACCAGCATCTCGCCGACGTCGTCTCGCACCTGGAGAAAAGCCCGCAATGGAGCCATATGCTGGTGGTCGTCACCTATGACGAGAATGGCGGGTTCTGGGACCATGTCGCGCCACCGAAGGCCGACCGCTGGGGGCCGGGCAACCGCATCCCGGCCTTCATCATCTCGCCGTATGCGAAGATGGGCACGGTCGACCACACCCAATACGACACGACGTCGATCCTGCGCTTCATCACTGCGCGCTACGATTTGCCGGTTCTGCCCGGCATCGTCGCCCGCGACAAGGCGCTGCGCAACAACGACCAGCCGCCGATGGGCGATTTGAGCGCGGCTCTCGATCTCAGCCGCTAGGGCAGCTCAGGACCTCGGTGCGGCGCGATCTCATTGCTCTAGCCGCCTGATCTCCGGATCAGGTCGCGGCCGATCGGCTTTGGCGCCTCGCTGCGCAGCACCAGCGCCGTGGTGACAGCGCCGTGGCGGGCCACCGCGTCGACGATGGTTTCAAGCTGCGCCGGCGAGGGAACGACCACTTTCAGGATGAAGCAATCCTCGCCGGTCAGCCGGTGCACCTCGGTGATCTGCGGCATCTCGGCGAACTGCTTCAGGCAGGGCCGGATGTGCTCATGCGTGGTGCGCACCCGGATGATCGCCATCATGCCAAGGCCAAGTGCGACGGGATCGATCACCGCGGTGTAACCGGCTATGATGCCGCGCTCCTCCAGCCGTTTCACCCGCTCGGAGGTCGCCGGCTGCGACAGGCCGACCCGGCGGCCAAGCTCGGACATGCCGATGCGGCCGTTTTCCTGCATGGCTTCGACAATGGCGATATCGGTCGGGTCGAGCGGCGCGCGCTCATCGTTGTTTTTCATGGCCACCTTGAATCCATCGGAAATGCCGCGACTTTTCCGATGTTTTCCCATTCCCGGGATTGTGGCAAGACACCACCATGCTCCTTCAAAAGATAGGAGCAAGGCGACATGACGCATTTCATCATCCTGCCAGGCAGCGGCGGTTCGGGCCCGGCGCACTGGCAATCCCGTTGGGAAAGCGCCAATCCAGCGATGCGGCGGTTCCAGCCGTCGAGCTGGGACCTGCCGGATTTCACCGACTGGCTGGCGGCGCTGGAGGCTGCCGTGATCGAGGCGCCCGAGCCGCCGGTGCTGGTCGCGCACAGCCTGTCCTGCCTGCTGATCGCGCATTGGCAAAAGATCTCGCGGCGCCCGGTCAAGGCGGCGTTGCTGGTCGGTGTTCCCGATCCGGCGACGGCCGTGTTCCCGGCCTACGGCATGGCCTTTGCCAAAATTCCCGAGGGCCGGCTGCGCTTTGCCTCGCTGGTGGTGACGAGCACCAACGATCCCTATGGCGCGCCGGACTATGCCGAGGCGAGGGCGAAGCAGTGGGGCAGCGGCATGGCCATCATTGGCGCGTTCGGCCACATCAATGCGCAGAGTGACCTGGGCGACTGGCCGGAAGGTTTTGCGCTTCTCGACGGTCTGGTTTCTGAGGCTAGCGTCAGCCGCCATTCACCAGGGCAAGGATGAGTTTTTGCAGATTGCCGCCCTGGCCGAGTTCGATGCGGTCGAAATCGCGGCTGGCCTGCCGCTGTGCCTGAGACAGTTCGGACAGGCGCTTCGTCATCTCGGTGCGGATCTTGCTGCATTTGGGATCATCGGCGACGCTGAGGCCGACGGTCGCCGCCTCGATCTTGCGCACCATGTCGACGATGGTGGCGCCATGCACTTTTTCGTGGGCGCTGACGCCGGCGATGAAAACCTCCCAGTTCTTCTGGATTGCTGGCGGCAGCGGCGAGGAGGGGCTGGGCAAGGTGTAGGTGATGATGAGCTTCGGCCGTGCCGAGACCAGCACGCAGGCTCCGGCCCGCGCCTGATAGTCCCTGGTCCAGGTCAGCTTGAAATTGGTATGGGCGATGGCGCGGGCAATGCCGACCTTCGGTCCGTTGTCGCCGATTGCGCGATAGAGTTCCGGCCCGGACTGGCCTGATATGGCGTAGGTCTCGACCTTCTCGACCGGCTTCCAGTCGGCATGGGCGGCGAGCGGCAAGGCCAGCAGGGCGGCCAGCGACAGACACAGACGAACACAGGCTCTCAACACCGCTCTCCGCACAATCAGGACTGGACGCCGCGACGGGCGATGCCACGGAACCGCTTTTCCTATAGAATGCCGATGGGTGCGGCCGCAAATGCCTGAGGGGGAAGTCATGAGATATCTGATCGTCGCGGGTATGGTGGCGGCCTTGCAGGCCGTACAGCCGGCGTTGGCCGCGTCCTGCGGCGGCTGGAGCGCTGAGATGGAGGAGGACGAGGGCGGCAGCGTGCTGACCGCCTCGGTCTGCGGCGGGCCGAAAGGCGATGCGCATCTGATGCTGGCCTGTTTCGACACGCCGGTGCTGAGCTACGACCTCGGCGCCACCGGCCAGCAGCTGGAGCCCGGCATTAGCGGCCCGTTCGACTTCAAGGCCGACGGCAAGACGGTAACCAAGACGCTGCAGCTCGAAGCCATGTACAACTACTTCGTGGTGAACCTGGCCAAAGCCGATCCGCTGCTCGACCTGCTGCGCGGGAAAGGCGATGTGCTGGTCAGCGCCGCCAAATACGGCCAGACCAGTTTCCCGCTGAAGGGCTCGAGCGCGGCAATAGGCAAGGTGCTGGCGCAGTGCGGCAAGGCTAAGCCTGGGGATGCGGATTGAGGCTGATGCTGGCGGCGCATTGGCTCCGACATCTGCGATTGGCCTTCAGACCCCCAAACCTTCGTCATCCTAGGGCGGAGCAGGAGCGAAGCGACGTCGCGGAGACCCTAGGATCCATGCCGTGACGCCGGCCGAAGAATGCAACGGATCAGGATGTTCGGCTGAAGAATTGCCCGGTAGCCTTGGCCTATGACCGGCTATGTCTACATGACTGCAAGCCAGAAGGGCGGCACCATCTATATCGGTGTTACCAACGATCTCGGCCGCCGCATGCCAGAACACAAATCCGGCGAGGGTTCGCGTTTCACCAGCCGCTACGGCGTGCAGCGGCTGGTCTGGTACGAAGAATATTTCGATATCACCGATGCCATCCAGCGCGAGAAATCGCTGAAGCGCTAGTCTCGTCAATGGAAGATCGAACTGATCAAAAAGCCCAATCCGGAGTGGTTCGAGCTGTTTCGTGGCACGGGGTGGTAGGGCGCTCGATCTTGGACCGCTTTGGTCCATCGCAGGCGTCACGGTATGGATCCTAGGGTCTCCGCGACGTCGCTTCGCTCCTGCTCCGCCCTAGGATGACGAAGGCCTTCTCCCAGGGGGAGAAGGAGAGCCCGCTTGCCGCTGCCGGCAGCTCGCGATATCTCGACGCATGATCGAATTCCGCCGAGCGCAAGCGTCAGACGTCCCCGCGATCGTCGCCATGCTGGCCGACGATCCGCTGGGCGCCGGCCGCGAGGACGCCTCGCTGCCGTTGGCGCGGGGCTATGTCGATGCCTTCAATGCCATTGACGCCGATTCCAATCAGCTGCTGGCGGTGGCCGTGGACGGCAGCGAGGTGATCGGCACGTTGCAGATCACCTTTCTTGCCGGCCTCTCGCGCAGGGGCGCCTGGCGTGGGCAGATCGAGGCGGTCCGCATCGCCGGCCACAGGCGCTCGGGCGGCATCGGCAGGCAGATGTTCGAATGGGCGATCGGAGAATGCCGGGCGCGCGGCTGCAGTCTGGTCCAGCTCACCACCGACAGGTCGCGCTCGGACGCGCACCGCTTCTACGAGGATCTCGGCTTTACCGGCAGCCATCTCGGCTACAAGAAGACCTTGTGATGCCCGGCGTGGTTCCGGGCCGGCGCCAACTGGCGTATAGCGGAAGGCTGTCAGGCTCTATTCAAATTGCCGGGGAGGAGTGATATAGGTCAGTCAGGTTGACCTATATAAAAAATGTCGCGGGAGGCGCGCCTTGACCTTGATGAATCTGCTGGCTTCGCGCTCGTCGCGCATGAAGGCGTCCGAAATCCGCGAACTGCTGAAGCTCCTCGACCAGCCCGACATCATCTCGTTTGCCGGCGGCATTCCCGATCCGGCGCTGTTTCCGGCCGAAGCGATCCGCGACGCCTATGCCTCGGTGCTCGGCGGCGGCGAGGCGGCTGCGGCGCTGCAGTATCAGGTCTCGGAAGGCTATCTGCCGTTGCGGCGCTGGCTGGCCGGGCAGATGGGCAAGCTCGGCGTTGCCTGCGACGAGGCCAATATCTTCATCACCTCCGGCTCGCAGCAGGCGCTCGACTATCTCGGCAAACTGTTCCTGTCGCCGGGCGATACCGCGCTGGTGACATGGCCGACCTATCTCGGCGCGCTGCAGGCGTTCAACGCCTACGAGCCGCGCTACGACCGGCTGACGGTCGAAGGCGGCAACATGACGCCGGCGGCCTATCACGCGGCCGCCGCCGCGAATGGCGGCAAGGTCAAGTTCGCCTATCTGGTGCCGGATTTCGCCAACCCGACCGGCCAAACCTTGAACCGCCAGCAGCGCGAAGCGGTGCTCGACCTCGCCGGCGAACTCGACATCGCCGTCATCGAGGATGCCGCCTATCGCGCGCTGCGCTATGACGGCGAGGGCGTGCCGCCGATCCTGGCGCTCGACTGTGCTCGCTCCGGCGGCATCGACACGGCGCGCACGCTCTATTGCGGCTCGTTCTCGAAGATCCTCTCGCCGGGCATGCGTGTCGGCTGGGTCTGCGCGCCGCGCCATATCGTCGAGAAGCTGGTGCTGATGAAGCAGGCCTCCGACCTGCACAGCCCGTCGATCAACCAGGTTGTGATGCACCGCGTCGCCGAAGCCGTGTTCGACGGCCAGGTGGAAAAGCTCATCGGCGCCTACCGCGAGCGCCGCGACGGCCTGCTCGCGGCACTTGAAGCCAACATGCCTGAAGGCGTGAGCTGGAGCCGTCCGGAAGGCGGCATGTTCGTCTGGGTGACGCTGCCAGAGGGGGCCGACGCCACGGCACTTCTGGCGCGGGCGGTGAAGGAGGCGCGCGTCGCCTTCGTGCCCGGCAGCGCGTTTTTCGCCGACGCAACCGGACGCAACACGCTGCGGCTCTCCTTCACGCTCGCCGACCGGCGCGCGGTGAGCGAGGGCATACCGCGGCTGGCGGCCATCCTGAAGGGGTGAGCCCACGCAGGGCACACCCTACGCCGCCACGATCACCATGTGGTTGAGCTTGGAAAGCCGGCTGCGAGCCAGCTTGCGGATTGGTTTTTCGAACTCTTCCTCGCCGGTTTCGACGACGAAAACCAGTGTCATGAAATCGAGCATGAACTCGTCGATGGCCGCCGTGATCTTCTGCGATCTGCCCTTGAAGCGATGCAGCAAGGCGTTTGCTTCTTCGACGTCGTCGACACCGGCGCTGTCGACCAGCGCCTCAAGCCTCTGAAAACTGTCCAATTTGATTCCTCCCAGCCGCGCCTCAAAACTTGCCTTGGCAGAGAAAGTTCCAGCGGAGAGGGTTTTTGCGAAAAGAAATCGCCTCCACCGCTTGAATTTGCGTGAATTCGACGACCCGTTGGCAATTTTTTTGTTCGAATGGAACCTCTGCGGCACATAAAAGTTCTCACCGTGTCTGACCCCCGTCAGACATCTGAAAGCTCGGTACCAGCTTTCCAAAGGCCCGTCGGATCCCCCTCCCGGCGGGCTTTTCTGTTTGAAGGATCGACGGAGGGCTCCATGGCCGGACGTGTGGTGGGACCTGGCGGTCGGCAAGCACCTGTGTTGACGCCGCCCTGTGCTGACCTAAGTTCGCAAGCTCACAAGGAGGAATTTTCATGGAGCTGCATCGCGGCCGGCTTATCGATCATATCCAGCTCGTGGTGAGGGACCTCGCCGCCAGCCGGCGTTTCTACGAGGCGGTCCTGCAGGTACTCGATGTACCGATCGGCGGTGTCGGCGACGACTATTTCTGGGCCGACGAACTGTTCGTTTCCAGCGCCGACAGCCGGGCGGCGCAGGGAAAGCTCACCGGCCGTCATCATCTCGCTTTCCAGGCAAGGGACCACGCCATGGTCGATGCGTTCTACAAGGCCGGGCTCGCAGCCGGCGGCACGGACAATGGCGCGCCGGGCGAGCGGCCCTATCATCCCGGCTACTACGCCGCCTTCCTGCTCGATCCGGACGGCAACAACATCGAGGCGGTGCATCACGGCCCGGCAAAGCGCAGCGCCGCGTCCGTGACAATCACGTTCTGAGAGACTATTGGGAAATTCTACTCCGGCGGCCATCTAACGGCGTTTTTTGCGCTTCCGGTGCTCACAGACCCAAATGTCCGCGGCGCTCCGGTTCTCGAAGCCTCAACCGCCAGACAGAATTTCGAAACGGTCTCTGAGTGGCTTTCCAATCGCCGTGTATCCTCGTTTATGAGAATCCGAATCTGATCGAGGAAGCGCATGAGTCCACTGCCTGAAACCGTGCCGTTTTTCAGCCAGTGGGAAACGCCGGACATGACCATGGAGGTGCTGGCCGAAGGTGCTGAAGTCGCGCTGCGGCGCGATCCGTTGTGGCAGAATTCGGGGGCTGAGACACCGGACGAATACGCGGTCTGGGCCGCCAATATCTGCGGCATGGCGTGCCTGAAGATGATCCTGGCGACGCGCGGCGAGATCGTGCCGACTGTCGAGCTCGCCAGGCGCTGCACTAGATATGGCGGCTATGTCGTCAACGAGGGCTCGATCAAGGGGCTGATCTATGCACCCTTCGTCAAATTCCTTCGGCATGGGGGCCGAAGTGATGACCAATGTCGCGACATCGGACATTCCGGCGATCCTGGCGCGGTCGCGGTTTTTCATCGCTTCGGTCAGCAGCTGGATCCGCTGGCCCGAGCGCGAGCCGCCGGCGAAGGGAGGCCATCTGGTGCTGGTCACCGCGGCGTCGGACAAGGGGTTTCCGCTTTCACAATCCGTCCGGCCATGCCAGCGCCACACAGGAGAACGCAGTGTTGGCGGCGGTCGATTTCGACCGCTTCTTCGCCAATCGCGGCATTGCGGTTGCCATTTGATTTCTATCAGTTGAGGGATTTCGATGACGGACAAGACGAGGGTGGCCATCCTCTATGGCGGGCGTTCGGCCGAACATGACGTGTCGCGCCTTTCGGCCGCCAATGTGCTGAAGGCAATCGACCGGAGGCGCTACGAGATCGTGCCGATCGCCATTTCCAGGGATGGTAGGTGGCTGCTGCAAGCTTCGTCCGTCGGCGATGCGGCAGGGGCTCCAGTATCCGCGGACGGCGTGGAGGTCGCGCTATTGCCCGGCGGCAAGGGCAGGCTGGTCGCCGTGTCGCGGGATGGAACGCAGCCCGGCCCCGTCGATGTCGTCTTTCCCGTGCTGCACGGGCCGTTCGGTGAGGACGGCTCGGTGCAGGGCTATGCGGAAGTCGCCGATGTCGCCTATGTCGGCTGTGGCATCCTCGCCTCGGCCGCCGCCATGGACAAGGATGTCGCCAAGCGGCTGATGGGCGAGGCCGGCCTTGCCGTCGCCCGCTCCGTCACGGTCCGCGGCGAGCCTGTCTCCTTCGAAGACGCCAGGGCAAGGCTGGGTCTGCCGGTCTTTGTCAAGCCGGCGCGCCAGGGCTCGTCCTTCGGGGTGAGCAGGGCGGCCGACGGCACCAGCTTCGCCGCAGCCGTCGAGGCGGCTTTCCAACATGATAACAAGGTTTTGGTGGAAGAATTTGTCGAGGGACGCGAGATCGAGTGCTCGGTGCTGGAACGAGCCGACGGCACGCTGACGGTGTCGCTGCCCGGCGAGATCATTCCGGCCGGCAAGCACGGCTTCTACACCTATGAGGCCAAATATCTCGATGCCGACGGTGCGGTGGTCAAGGTGCCCGCCGATGTCCCGGCCACGGTTGCCGACAGGGCGCGCGACATGGCACGGCAGGCCTTCCAGGCGCTCGGCTGCGAAGCCATGGCGCGCGTCGATTTCTTCCTGCGCGCCGACGGTTCGCTGCTCGTCAACGAGGTCAACACTATTCCCGGCTTCACCGACATCTCGATGTATGCCAAGGCGCTGGCGGCATCAGGCATAGGCTACAGCCAGACCATCGACGTGCTGATCGAGCACGCGCTGGCAAGGCATGGGGCGCGAACGGTCTAAGCCTCGCCAGAGAACGCTGATGGCGGCCGCCTGATCGGCCTTTACGGGATATGGGGCGGCGGATTTCCGCCGCCCCATATCTTACCGGTCATGGATGATGATGGAGATGCCTTTCGGCATCGACTTCGCCAACCGTAAAGCTCTGGAAGCCTGGCATGAGCTGCCATATGGCCGCAAGGCCGATGATCAGATAGGCCAGGCGGGCCAGCATGGCGCCGCCGAGGACAGTGCCGATTACGTCATAGCCCGTTACACCCATGGACAGGAAGTTGAGACCGCCAAGGATGATCAGGGCGAGGGTGACGAGGTTCATGTTACGCATAAACGCCTCCTAAGGTTGCCTGACAAAAAGACGTCTGCAAAAAAAACGCCTTCCGTTTCAAACGGTTCCTTCGATCACGAAATTGTGAACGGGCGCCATTGTCCGTGAATGCAACCAGCTTACCCGACCCGACTTACTCGACCAGGATATGCGCTTCGCGCGCGGCCTCGACAAACGCCTCCCTGGCGATATCGGGGGACACCTCGCCGCTCGTGGCCCGGCGGCAGGCGCGTAGTGCGGACTGATGTTTCAGGCTGCCGGCATCGCGCCAATGTGTCGTCAGCAATTCAATGGCCTGCTCGGTGTTGGACAGGTTGCGGGTGGACCCGGTTACGCCGACCGAAACCACCACGGGTTTGGAGAACCATGCGGTTTGCATTGGAACCTCGACTGCGTTGCAGTCGTAAACGCTTCTGGCGGCGCGAGGTTGCATCGCCGCCAATCACTGTAGCGTGAGGATCGTCGCGCAACTTGGCTTATGGATACTTTGTCGTGGCCGGAGGGCTCGGCTCGCCCTCCAGTTCCTTCGGCAGCGGCAAACTTGAGCACCGCAAATGGATTTCGCGGGCGAAGATCTTTCGCTCCTTTTGCTCGTGCTCCTTGATGGCTGCTGCCAGCCCTAGTCCGTAGGGGCCAAGGAACACACCAGTCCCCCAACCGGGATGCTCTTTTTCGCGAGCATCATAGTTCGAAGCGTCGACACGGGCCTGTTGACATTCCGGCGATACCCATTTCGGGTCTTGCGTCGAAAGCGACGCTCCATATTCGACAGGAGAGCTCACACATCCAGTTGCTGCCGTGGCCAACGCGACTAACACTGTAAGTCTCATACAGGGTGCTCTCCAGGATTTTTTTCGAGAAGTACACAGAAGCCTCCTAGCGACAAGGGGACGCTGCGATGAGACTTGGGGAATACAGTTCTCGGCGCCGTTGATTTACCGAGAGGCATGACTGTCTGTTTCCAGCGCAACGTGCTCGTTCTACCGGTCGACCATCGCCATGGCGCGGGCCGATAGCTCGGGCCGGAGATTTCCGGCGCCATTGCTTCGTCGCGCGGCCATCTCGCGCCATCCCGATCATCGACCTGCAGCCGGTGACGAGCAGTTCGTCACCGGCGAAAGTTGCACGCCGGCTCAATATGCCCGATCATGACCGTTGGCAGGGGAGAGACCAAGTGGCGACCAATCGTCGAAACGGCATGGCGTCTCCGGCGCATGGATTGGAGGACATTCTTTCGGCCGCCGCGCCCCACCCGCGAACGTCATTGCCCAATGTGGCGACCACCGTCACGACGGTGGCGGCACTGTATTTCGGGCGCGAGGTTTTCCTGCCGATCGCCATCGCGCTGCTGCTGACCTTTGCGCTCGCGCCGCTGGTCGCAGCGCTGAAACGCATCGGCATCCCCAGGATCGCGGCTGTCATCGTCAGCGTGCTGGGCGCTTTCGCGGCACTCGCCCTGTTCAGCTTCGTTGTCGCTACGCAGGTCAGCGAACTGGCGCAGAACATCCCGACCTACCAGATCAACATCCTGACCAAGATCCGCTCGCTCAAGGAAACCGGCGTCGGGGGAGGCATCATTGCCAGGTTGAGCGACGTGGTCGAGCGTGTCGGACAGGAGATCGACAGGCAGGACGCTTCGCTGCCGGCGGCCACTCCAGACAAGCCGGCGCGCGAGCCGGTGCCGGTCGAGATCGTCGCGCGCCAAAGGCCGCTCGAAGTCCTGCAGAGCATCGTCGGCCCGCTGATCAGCCCGCTCGGATCGGCCGGACTGATCATCGTCGTGGTTATTTTCATGCTGCTCGAACGGGAGGATCTGCGCGACCGCTTCATCCGGCTTGTCGGTTATGGCGACCTTCACCGAACCACCGAGGCGCTTCAGGATGCCGCCAAGCGGGTCGGCCGCTATCTGCTCATGCAGTTGGTCGTCAACATCGTCTACGCCATACCGATTGCGGCTGGACTGTGGATCCTCGGCATTCCCAATGCGCTGTTGTGGGGTCTGCTGGCGCTGGCGCTGCGTTTCGTTCCCTATATCGGCCCGGCCATCGGCATGCTGCTGCCGCTGTTCCTGGCGCTGGCCGTGGCGCCCGGCTGGTCGCTCGTCCTGTGGACGGCCGCCCTGTTCGTGGTGATGGAACTGGTCACCGGCAACGTCGTCGAACCCTGGCTTTACGGCTCGCGAACGGGGCTGTCGTCGCTGGCGATCATCGTCGCGGCCATCTTCTGGACCTGGCTCTGGGGGCCGCTCGGGCTGGTCCTGTCGACGCCGCTCACCGTCTGCCTGGTGGTGCTGGGCAGACATGTGCCGCAGTTCGAATTCCTCGACGTGCTGTTCGGCAACGAGCCCGTGCTCGAGCCCCATGCGCGCCTCTACCAGCGGCTGCTGGCTGGCGATCCGGAGGAAGCCACCGACCACGCCGAGGAGATGCTGGAAGAGAAATATCTTTTCGAATTCTACGACAAGGTGGCCATTCCGGCACTTCTGCTGGGCGAGCGCGACCGCGCGCGCGGCGTCATGGGCGACCTGCAAAGACGGCAGGTGGCGGCCAGTGCCCTGACGCTGGTGGCCAACCTCGACGACGAAGCGCAACAGGAAGCGGCCGAGGAGGATGACTCGCCCGAGGCCGGGGACCCCGGCGACCATGGCGATGGCGCCGGCGAGGACGAGCCCGACCTGCCCGATGGCACAGATATGTCGGTGCTTTGCGCCGGCGGACGTGGCGAGCTCGACGATGCCGCCGCCGCGATGCTGGCGCAGGTGCTGGAAGTGCAGGGTGCGACCGCATCGAAAGCGGGCTTCGCCGAGATGGAACCGGCGAGCATTCGCCGCCTCGAGCTCGATGCCGTCGACACCGTCGTGGTCGGCTTCCTGAACCGGGATTCCGTCAAGCACGCGCGTTTCCTGGTTCGCCGGCTGAAGCGTGCGAAGGCGGCGCTGCGGGTGGGTATCGTGTTCTGGTCGGAAACCGGCAATGACGATAAGGAGGCGACCGCCAGGCTGGCCCAGGACATGAACGCGGATTTCGTCGCCCATGGCATGGTCGACGCCGTGGTCGGCGCGCTGTCAACCGAGCCGCCGGTTGCCCTCAAGCTCATCGCCAAACGCCGCATGCGCCGGCAGCGGGCCGCGCCCAAAAAGGTCCAGGCAGCAACCGTGAGCTAGGGGCGTCTTGGCACCGGGCGCACCGACCCGATTTGCGCGCAGCAAATACGCGCTCGCCCTGACCGGCGGGACGGGGTCCGATCTCGACGACCTTGGTCGCGCCGGTGCCATCCTTCGGTCCAAGCGTGAACAGCCAAGACCTGCAAGGTCATGGTTTTGATGCCTCCGATGCGTAATCGCAGTAATGGAAGCTGGCGAGATAGCCGGGGAGTACGCGCATGAACTCCTGTTGATGGGTCCAAGCTCTGCACTCGGCCATGGAGGTCATGGGTTTCACTTGGGGGACCCTGATTAGCTCCCCCTGGTTGGTCAGAAGGATTGTGACAGCGATGGCGGTGAACATGCAGTCATCCATCGACTTAAGGCTGGCGACATAATAACCGCCGGGGTTGGGACGGACGTCGGCTGAGGCTGCCTCGTTGACATGGTCAGAGCCGCAGAGTTTCGCGATGCGGGTATCCGCTTTCGCAGCCGTTTGCGCTGTCACGAGCACGGCGAGAGCGATGATGAGCTTGGCGCGTTTCATGTCATCCTCCCGTCCAATCCGGCACTGGTGGGATCACTTGGAAGCGAAGGCCGAAAGGGATAAGCTAGGGAGCGCGCCAAGAGGGTGAAATGTCCCGAAAGGCCTCTGAAATTGACCCGAAACCTGCTGAAACGATCACATTCGGCGGTTTTTTCTCGCTGACGAAAAGCAAGCAACTCCGAACCGTCGACGGTAAAGCGGTCGATCTTCGCAGCCAGTCCACCGAGGTGCTCTGCATGCTCGCGGCGCGACCGGGCGAGATCGTGTCCAAGGACGCGCTGATGCGGGCGGTCTGGCCCGATACCTTCGTGACCGACGACAGCCTTACCCAATGCATTGCCGATATTCGCCGCGCATTGAGGGACGACGCGCATGCGATCGTGGAAACCCTGCCCAAGAGAGGCTACCGACTGAATGCCGATCCATCGGACGCGGCGGACCCAAACACCGCGGCCGGCACGGAACGTGCCAAGACACGATTCTCGCAGCGCGGCTTCATTCTGGTTGCAGTCGTTCTCGTCGCGGCAGCGATCGGGGCATACTACGGCGCGGAAACATGGCGAGCCGCTCCAGTTCGTTCGAGCGACATGCCGAGGATTGCAATCCTTGCCTTCGACGACTTCAGTGCTGGCGGGGACAAGGGATATCTCAGTGATGCCGTCGCCGAGGGGATCATCACCGAGCTGGCGCGGAGCAAGACCTATGCCGTCATCGCCCGGAACTCGAGCTTCAGGTACCGCGGCCAGCCGGTTGACATCAGGCAGATTGGCGAAGAACTCGGCGTCGACTACCTGCTCGAAGGCAGCCAGCAGAAGGCCGGAGACCGGCTGAAAGTGACCGCGCAGTTGCTGAATGCGCATGACGGATCGCATGTCTGGGCCAACACCTACAACCGGGAGATCGGCGATCTTTTCGTCGTCCAGGAGGAGATCATCCGCACGCTTGCGGCTCGGGTCGGGCAAAGGATCGAGCGACCCTTGCCACAGAGCGACGCGGCCCGGGTTAGCGCGCTCATTTATCTCCTGATGGGGTCTGCCGCGAACGAAAAGGATTTTTCTGCCGCGGGGAACGAACTGCTGCGGCAGTTCAGCCTCAAGGCGATTGAAGCGGATCCGAACTCCCAATTCGGCTATATCGGGCTGGCCTGGTCCTATCGCTTTGACTCGGTATTCTGGCACAAGCAGGAAAACAACCCCGACGAGGCGTTGAAGCGGGCCGCAGAGTACGCCGACAAGGCCATCCAGCTCGCTCCGGACGATGCCAACGCGCATCAAATCCGAGCCCAAATCCATACTGAAGCCGGCGAGATCGAGCAGGCCATTGCGCAGTTCGATCAGGGGATCGCCCTGAACCCCAGCGCCTCGAATATCCTCGAGGGCAGTGCGGCCCCGCTGCTCTTTGCCGGCCGCATCGACGAAGCGATCGATCGGATCGAGCAGGCCAAAGGCATCGATCCCTTCTACCCCGACTGGTACAACTGGGACATGGGCTGGGCGCTCTATGAAAAGAACGATTGCGGGGCTGCGCTAACGGCGATGCGGAAAATGTCCCCAATCCCGATCGGCGCACACCGAATGCTTGCGGGGATCTACGCTTGTCTGGGAAACCAGCGGGAGGCAAAGGAAGCGCTTGCGGTTTTCCTCAAAGACTCGCCCGGCGACTCCATTAGCAAACAACGCAAGCAGTGGGAGAAGAATTGGACCGCCCCTGGCCCCCTCGAGCGCTGGATCGGACACATGCGGATCGCGGGGTTGCCGGAGTGACTGCCGACCGTGTGCGGTCCGGCAGAGCCAATTGGCCGCATAAAAACCGTTGAAGCCTTTGTGTTGCGGGCGGTGGTTGCCCTCAAAGCAAGATCATCCTTCAACTGAGTGCAAACGTCGGAAATTGGCGCGACTCCGACTTGCTCATCCGCGATGTCTGCTTCTGGGCGGAGACAAAATTTGCCTCTATGGCGGACATGCGGCGCGTTACAGTCGTTCAGTTGCGAGCCTCGCTTGCTGGCGTTGGGCAGTTGGGAGCCAATGGCATTTCTAATGGAACGCTAATATACATGGACGCTCGAAGGAGCAGCGCCTGCCAGATAGTTGAGGAAGGCCATGCGAAGGTTCATCGTCACGGCGGTGTGTATCGCCGCCGCAACAGTCGCCAGCGCCCATGATTGGTACGAAAACAAGTTCGATCCGCAGACGAAATTCAAGTGTTGCGGTGGTTCTGATTGCCGCGCCATACCTCGTTCTTCGGTGCGGATGAGGGTCGACGGCGGTTACATTTACTTGCCGCATAACTTCATCATCCCGCGGGACCGCGTTCAGGAATCCCCGGACGACCAGTACCATATCTGCGAGAATACCTACGTCGTTACCAATCAGTTGTATTTGCGTTGTTTTTTCGCGCCGCGCGTGAAGATCTCCCTACTCCTCCCAGGTTAAGGTCAATACTGCGCGTCGCTACCGGGATCGTTGCCGCGCCGCGCCGATAAAGCCGCGCCAGGCGCGGCGAATTCGTAACCTACTTGGCGGCCGTCTCCGATGGCGCCTCTGCCGGCCCCGAAGGCGCGGCCTCGGCACGGGGCTTGCGCCGTGAAAACAGCGACCTGAGCGTGACGTAGAACACCGGCGTCAGGAACAGGCCGACGAAGGTGACGCCGAGCATGCCGGAGAACACCGCGGTGCCGAGCGACTGGCGCATTTCCGCGCCCGGGCCTGTTGCGATCATCAGCGGCACGACGCCGAGGATGAACGAGAAGGCGGTCATCAGGATCGGCCGCAGCCTGAGCCGGCAGGCTTCGACGGCAGCCTCGGCGGCCGACAGGCCGCGTTCCTGCGCCTGCCGCGCGAATTCGACGATCAGGATCGCGTTCTTGGCGGCAAGCCCGATCAGCACGATGAGGCCGATCTGCACGAGGATGTTGTTGTCCAGCCCTCGGAAAGACACGCCGAGCAACGCCGCGAGCACGCCGAGCGGCACCACCAGCACAATGGCGAACGGCAGCACCCAGCTTTCATATTGCGCCGCCAGCGCCAGGAACACGAACAGCACCGATAGTCCGAAGATATAGACAGCGGCATTGCCGGTGTTGCGCTCCTGATAGGCGAGCTCGGTCCATTCGTAGGAGGTACCGGCCGGCAGCGTCTTTGCCGTGATCCCTTCCATCAATGCCAGCGCGTCGCCCGTGGAAACGCCGGGCGCGGCGTTGCCCTGCAGCGGCACCGAGACGTACATGTTGTAGCGCTGGACCAGCGCCGGGCCGGTGACGTCGCGGATCTCGATCAACGTGCCGAGCGGAACCAGCGCGCCGGTCGCCGAGCGCACCTTCAGTTTCAAGATGTCGGCGCGATCGAGGCGGAACGCCTGGTCGGCCTGCGCCCGCACCTGGTACACGCGCCCGAAAGCGTTGAAGTCGTTGACGTAGGCGGTGCCCAAATTGATCGACAGCGTCTCAAAGATGTTGGGGATCGGCACGTTCAGGATGCGCGCCTTGTCGCGATCGATCGCCAGGAAGAATTGCGGGCTCGACGCGGAGAACGTCGTGAACACGCCCGTCAGCCCCGGCGTCTTGTTGGCCTTGCCGGCGATGTCGTTGGCGAGCGCCAGGACCTGCCGCATGTCGGCGCTGTTGCGCTCCTGGATCAGCAGCTTGAAGCCGCCGGCATTGCCGACACCGCGGATCGGCGGCGGCGGCAGTGCGATAATGAAGGCTTCCTTGATGCTTTGCAGGCTGCCGAACAGATTGCCGATGACCTTGGTCGCCGACTGGCCGGCTTTCAGTCGCTCGTCAAACGGCTTGAACCTGGCGAAGATCACGCCCGCGTTGCTGGCGTTGGTGAAGGTCGCGCCGGAGAAGCCGGCGAAGGCGACTGCGTAGTCGACGCCTGGCGTTTTCTGGATGATCTGCGACGCCTGCTGGATGACCGCATCGGTCCTCGACAGCGAGGCGCCGTCCGGCAACTGGACAACGACGATCGCATAGCCCTGGTCGAGCGACGGAATGAAACCGCGCGGCACCGCCTGCACCATGTAGACCGTGGCGCAGATGAGGGCCGCGAAAACGGCCAGCATAGCGGCGATCGTTATCCACGAGCCGACCAGCACGCGGATGATGCTCGAATACCAATGGGCGACCCTGTCGAAGCCGCGATTGAAGCCGTCGGCGAGCGCCCGTGCGAACCGCGCCGGGAAAAAGCGCGGCGGCGCCGCCGCAGCCTGGTGCGGCTTGAACAGCAGTGCGGCGAGCGCCGGCGAAAGCGTCAGCGAATTGAATGCCGAGATCGCCGTCGACACCGCGATGGTGATCGCAAACTGCAGGTAGAACTGCCCAGAAATGCCGGGTATGAAGGCTGTCGGCACGAACACGGCTATCAGCACCAGCGAGATCGCGATGACCGCCGTTCCGACTTCGTCCATGGTCAGGTGCGACGCCGGATTGGGCGCCAGCCCTCTGGCGATATTGCGCTCGACGTTCTCGACCACCACGATCGCATCGTCGACGACGATGCCGATCGCCAGAACGAGGCCGAACAGCGTCAGCATGTTGAGCGAGAAGCCGGCGGCGTAAAGCACCGCCAGCGTGCCGATCAGCGACACGGGGATCGCCACGATCGGCACGATCGCCATGCGCCACGATTGCAGGAAGACGATGATGACGATGATGACCAGCAGCATGGCTTCGAGGATCGTCTTGTAGACCTCCCGGATCGACTCGGCGACGAACTCGGTCGGATTGTAGACGATGTCGTAGCTCAACCCCTTCGGGAAGTCGCGGGAAAGCTCCTTCATCTTGTCCTGGATCTCCGCGGCTGCGGCGAGCGCATTGGTGCCCGGCCGCTGGAAGATGGCGAGCGCCACCGCCGGTTTGCCGTTGAGATAGGAGTTGGTGATGTAATCCTTGGCGCCGAGCTCGATGCGCGCCACGTCCTGCAGCGAGATCAGGCGGCCGTCGTCGGTCGACTTGACGATCACGTATCGGAAGTCGCGTGCGTCGTTGAAGCGGCCTTGCGTGGTGACCGTGTACTGGAACGCCGTGCCGGTGTTGGTCGGCGGCGCGCCGATAGAGCCGCCCGACACCTGGACGTTCTGGTCGCGCAGCGCCTGCACCACATCGCCCGATGTCATCCCCAGGGCGGACAGTTTTTCCGGATCGAGCCAGATGCGAAGCGAATATTCGCGTTCGCCGAAGATGGTGAGGTCGCCGACGCCGTCGAGTCTGAGCAGTATGTCGCGCACCTGCGAGCGGGCGTAGTTCGAGACGTAGAGCTGGTCGTAGGTATTGTCGGGCGACAGCATGTGCACGACCATCATCAGGTCGGGCGAGCTCTTGGTGGTGGTGATGCCGAGGCGGCGGACTTCTTCGGGCAGGCGCGGCTCGGCGATCGACACGCGATTCTGCACCAGCACCTGCGCCTGGTCGAGATCGGTGCCCAGCTTGAAGGTGATGGTCAGCCCCATCGCCCCGTCGCCCGACGAATAGGACGACATGTAGAGCATGCCCTCGACGCCGTTGATCTCCTGCTCGATCGGCGTTGCCACCGTCGCTGCGACCGTCTCGGCGTCGGCGCCCGGATACTGCGCGCGAACGACGATGGTCGGCGGCGCGATCTCGGGATATTGGGCGACCGGCAGCTGGGTATAAGCAATCCCGCCAAGGATCAGCAGGACGATCGAAACGACCGATGCGAAGATCGGACGGTCGACGAAGAAATGTGCGAACCTCATTGCTGCAACCCGGCGGTCTCGGCCTTGGGCGGCAACGTCACCATCTCGACCTTCACCTTGGTGCCGGGCCTGGCGTGCATCAGCCCGTTGACGATGATCGTCTCGTCGCCGGTCAGGCCCTGGCGGATCACCCGGTAGCCGTCGAGAAGCGGGCCGGTGCGCACGGGCTTCGCCGTCACCATCCCGGCCTCATCCACCAGGAACACGATGCGGCGATCCTGATCGGCGCCGATCGCCTCGTCGGGCACCAGCATGCCGCTATGAGGCAGCGACCCCGGCACGTTGATGCGCCCGAACATGCCTGGCTGGAGAATGCCGTCGGCGTTGGGAAACGTTGCACGCACCCGCATGGTGCCGGTCGCGTTGTCGATCCGGTTCTCGGCAAAATCGAGCTTGCCTTTGAAAACTGCCTCCGCGCGGTCGGCGACGCGAACCACCACCTCGAGCCCGCCAGCGCCTTCCTGCATGCTGCCGCCGCGCTCCTTCGCGTCGCGGGCGTAGCTGAAATACAGGCGCTCATCGACGTCGAAATAGAAGTCGATCGGATCGCGCGTAACGATGGTCGTCAGCAAGGTGGAATCCGGCTGCACGAGGTTGCCGACCGACACCAGCCGGCGGTCGATGCGGCCGGACAAGGGCGCCTTGATCTCGGTGAATTCCATGTTCAGGCTGGCCGTCGTCAGCGCCGCCGTCGCGCCCTGCATCTGCGCCTGCGCCGAAAGGTATTCCCGCCGGCGGTCATCGACCGTCGCGGTTGAGATATTGCCGGTCTTGGCGAGTTCGTCGGCGCGATCCAGCTGCATCTTGGAGAATTCGAGCAGACTCTTGGCGACGTCCACTTGCGATTTGGCGGCATCATAGGCCGCCTGGTACGGACGCTGGTCGATGGTGAAGAGCAGGTCGCCCTTGTTGACCAGTGCGCCGTCCTGGAAGCTGACCTTGTCCAGATAGCCGCTGACGCGCGAACGGATGGCGACCTCGTCGACGGCTTCGAAGCGCCCGACGAACTCGTCGTCTTCGACGATTTCACGGACCACCGGCTTGGCCGCCGTGACCACGGGTAGCTGCTGGTCCTGCGCAAACGCGGTGCTGCTGAAAGCCATGCCGAGCAGGAATGCCGCCGACACGGCGGCGCGGGCAAGCCAGCCGGCCGGTCGACGGGTTCGCCCGCCCGCGTCGCGATCCTCAGGGGTGTCCATTTGCGTCCTCGCTCGCTGGACCCGGAGGTCGGTTGATCCGCTTCTACGCTCAGGCTTTTCGTCGAGATCAGAGCACTGCAGTGTTGTGCATGGCAACATGATCATTTTCCATGTGGGCTGAAATGTCCACCCTGTGGCTGCCCCGCACCGGGCTAAAGCCGATCGAAAGCGTGCGCAGAGGCGCGGCGCTTAGATCTTCGCGCTCCCGGTTGGTATTTCTGGATGATTGGAATGGCTCAGACTTCCGCCGGTTACTATGAAGGAGCTATTGCAGCCTTAAGCCGGGACGGGTTCGAGGGAGCACCTGATTGCCGCGCTTCCTCGCCGTCACTCGCAAGATTTCTACGCCACGCGTGGTTGAGCCGGCCTGGGTTTGACCACGGTGGCGAGTACGATGCCGGCGACGATGAGGGCCGCACCGACCAGATCGTAATCGTGCAAGTCCTCGCCGAGCAGCAGATAGGCGAGTATGGCGACGAACACCGTCTGCAGATAGAGCAACATGCTTGCCCGGCTCGCGCCGAGCGTTTCCACGCTTTTGTTGTAGAGATAGTACATCAAGGCGCCGCCGGGACCTGCCAGATAGGCGAGCGCGAGGATGCTGTGGACGTCCAAGGCGGAGCGTTCGTCGTTGAACAATTCCCACAAATGGAAAGGCAATGCGACCAGCGCGCCGGCGCCGAGCAGCAGCACGACCATCGGCAGGAGTTCGATGCCAAATTTGGCACGACGCAAAAGCACGGTGTACAGGCCCCAGCAGAACGCGCTGCCGACGATCCACAGTTCGCCGGCGTTGAACTTGAGTTGCAGCAGCGCCGTCAGGTTCCCGTGGGCAACGATGAAAATCATCCCGGCGAGCGCAACCAGCGCGCCAAGCGACTTCCACAGGCCGAGCGGCTCGCCAAGCACGAAACGGGCGAGCACCATCGTCATGACAGGTGACAGCGCCATGATGATGCCGGCCGTGGTGGCGTCGGTGTCGTTGAGGCCATGGTAGATCATACCCTGGCACAGCGTGAGGCCGATCGCCCCCACGGCGACGACCTCCAAGGCGCGAGTTCGCAAAAGCCCGATCATCGCGTCGTGATGATGGTGCACAATCGGTAGCAGGATTGCGCAAGCGAGTGTCAGCCGCCAGAAGCACAGGCCCCAGGGCGGCATTTCGGGCGCCACCCATTTGGCCGCAATATAGACCCCAGCCGAAAGCAGCCAGCACAGGACGGCGGTCGGATAGCCGGTCAAGGAGGATATGGGCCCGACCACGGGTTGCGCGGCTTGATGCGCTATCGGCATTGCCTGCATGTCATGCCCTCCCTTCGATGACGTCGGCCCGAGGGGCAATATAGCCTGCGTCGTTGGGTCGTGCATTCGTTTTGAAATGATGAGGTCGAAAAGGAATCAGAGCTCGGCCGGGCCAGCTCTTCGCGCCGGGCGGCGGGCATGGTGATGCCGAGCGGGTTGTGCAGGACAGGCTGCACATAGAGCGCGGACAGGCGCGCCTCGGCTTCGGGTATGTCCGGCCCTCGGTTGGGTCAGGCCGGCCAAATTCGACATCGTCTACCGGCCCGAACCTGCTCATTTCGAAAATCCGGGTGGCACCGTTTTCCACGGTACGCCGTCGCGGGCCATTTCGTAGCCTTTTTCGTACAGTGCACGCATGAACTTGCTGTCGAACGGGCTTTTTGCTTCGACCGTGAAGTCGGTCGGGATATCTATGTAGTTGTAGTTGATGCCGTCTCGCTTGGCGACAGCGTAGAGCCGGTAGAGATCGCCAATCCCTTGCGTCTTGATGAGGGAAGAGACGGCTTTTTCGGCAATGTCGGGCAGTGTGGCCTTGACGATGCTGGGTTCCGGCGTCGTCCGGCCGTTGCGGATGATATAAAGCTGCGCCTTGACCCGAGCGTGGAACGTCTGGTCGAGCTCGCGCAGGCTCAGCCCAGCGGGCATGAGAAAGACCTCGTTGCTGGTGCCACCGTCGACATGCATTTCGTGATAGGTCTTGCCGGCCGCGGTCACTTCCAGTTCGACCGGTGGAAAAATGCCGGGAATGGATGTGGAAGCCAGGATGACTTGCTTGAAGAGCTTCAACCGGTCCGGCCGATTGCTCGCAGCAATAGCACCCATGTCCCAGATTACCGCTCGGTCCGCATCGAGGTTGGTTGTTCCGATGAAGAGGCGCCGTCCCTTCGCTGATTCCTGGGCGATCTGATCGAGCATATCCTGGGTTATGTATTCGTCGAGCATCTTGGCGAGCGGGGCATTGCTTGTGAAGGAGGCGCTCGACAGCACGCCGAGGATGCTATGCTTGGTATAGATGTTGGCATCCTTGACTGTGGCGAAGCTTTGCTTGAGTTGATCGTCGTATGCAGGCCCAAGGAACGCAAATGGCGCGATCAAAGATCCAGTACTAATGCCGGTGACAATGTCGAACTTGGGCCTGGTCCCGGCCTTGGTCCATCCGGTGAGAATTCCTGCTCCGAAGGCGCCGCTGCTGCCCCCGCCGGAAAGCGTCAGCACATTGAGCTCTCGCGGATCTATGGATGTGTCGGTCTTTGCTGCCTCTAACCGCTCGTTGCGAAATAGGACGAGACGATCGGCCGGGACACTTGCATAGGAATCGCCCCAGGCACGTATGTCACCGGAGAAGCCATTCACTTCGGCTGTGGCCATGTGTTTTGTCGGCACGCCATCGCGGGGATAGGCTGCAATGCAGCCTGCGAGCTGGGTTGCGCACAGGCCAAGGAGGGAGAATCTAAGGAGAGCTTCCAGTGGCCTGAGGTTGCGCATTACCTCGCTCACCCGCAACAGAATGCACGGGATGGCTGCCAATCCAACGTGGCGCACGTGCGGACCCTCATAGGTAACCGGCATGGAAAGTTCCTTTGGATGTCATCTTAGGTGAGCCAACTCTATCCGGCAGGACTCCGCGAATGAGCGCAGGATGTCATGGGCGGCGACATGCGTGTTCCGCGCCTCCGGAGCGGTCGAAGGCGACTCGTACGTCTCTATGATGCGTTCGAGTACCGCCTCGGCGGCACCGATCGTGTTGGGCGCGGCAAAGAGGCGTAGCTTGTTGATGGTGGCATACATGGGAACAAGCTTGGCTGGGTCATCCAGGCGCTCCTGGACGATGCCATCTGCATAGGTTTTGGATGCCTGGTCGATCAACTCGCCGAACAGCCGCTCGCGATGCGAGCCTTTCTGTTCGAGCCGCTGCATATGATCCTTTTGATACTGGGTGAGCCAGGTCGTGGCGACGGATGACAAGGCACCGATGGCCGAGCCGGCCAATGCCGGTAGGGCCGAGATGGTCGCGGGATCCAAAGTCATGGAGTTGCTCTTGAAGTTTCCGGTCGACGCCGGCTTGATGAAGTGGATCCTCGCCAATCCGAAACTCCCTCCGATCTTGAAATGTTCAGGCGTATTGCTGACGATGTCACGCTTCCGGCCCGAACCACTGTGATGGTGTCGTATGAGCGCGCCACGGATTGCGCCTCATGCAACGCCGTGAGCAGCATCTTGCCGACATAGTCGTGGGAGATGTCCCCTGGTCCGGCGAACATCGCGGCACAAGATCGAAGAAAGCGGTCAACGAGAGATAATGTCTCCGGCATTGCTATCGCCTTCTTAGTGCTGGAGCGCGAGAATGGGGATTGCCGGAACGTCAGGCACTGCTGTCGTTTCGTCCTTTTCCCGTATGCCGTTTACAGCGACATAGAGCGCCGGGAGGAAGACCAGCGTCAGCACGGTCGCGACGGCGAGCCCTCCGACGATGGCGAAAGCCATCGGTCCCCAGAACACGTCGTGCATGATCGGGATCATGCCGAGGATCGCTGCGGCCGCCGTCAGCATGATCGGCCGGAACCTGTGGGTGGTCGCGTCGATCACCGCCTTCCAGGGTTCGATACCCTGTGCCCGCTCGTGCTCGATTTGGTGGACCAGGATCACCGAGTTGCGGATGATCATACCGGCTAGCGCAATGATGCCGAGAGTCGCGATGAAGCCCATTGGTGTATTTGTGGTGAGCAACGCGGCGGCGACGCCGATGAGGCCGAGCGGGGCCACGCTGATCACCATCGCCAGCTGGCGGAAGCTTCCGAGCTGCACCATAAGCACGGTGAGCATCAGGGTGATCATGAGCGGAAACTGGGCCAGCAGAGCGGCGTTGCTCTGCGCACTCTTTTCGACCGTGCCGCCCGTCTCAAGCAACGTGCCAGCCGGCATCGACTTGCGCAGCCCCTCGATTGCACCAGCGATCCGCCCGTGAACGGATGCTGGTTGCAGCCCCGGCAGCGGCTCCGCCTGCACGGTGATGGTGGGCAAGCGGCCGCGGCGCCAGACATAGCCGTCATCGAGATCAAACTGGAACTGTGCCAGCTCGCGCAGCGGAACTGAGGCACCAGTGGGCGTCGTGATCTGTAGATTGCGCAAGGCTTCGACGCTCGACCGCTCGTCGCTCTCGGCCCGCGCCACGACGTCGACGAGGTATATCGAGTCGCGGATCTGTGTAACGGCCGAACCGCTGATCACACGGTTGAGCGCCTGGGCAAGCTGCTCGGAGCTCAGGCCTGCCTGCCGAACCCGGTCCTGGTCGACAACGATGCGCAGCGCCTTGTTCTTCTCTGCCCAGTCGTAGTTGACATTACGCACGAGGCCCGATGCTCGCAGAGTTTGCGCGACCTGCTCGGCATACTGCCTCGCCTCCTCAGTGGTCGGGGCGCTCACACGATATTGCACAGGCCAACCGACGGGCGGTCCAAGCTCAAGGCGCGAGATACGAACAGTCACGTCCGGAAAGCTGCTAGCGAACAGGGTCGCCAGCCTAGCCTGGACCCGGTCACGCGCCTCGAGGTCCTTGGTGACAACCACGCTCTCGGCCATGAAGTCGTTGTCGAGCTGCACGTCGAGAGGCAGGTAGAAGCGGATGGCGCCGCCTCCGACATAGGAGGAGAAGCGGGCGATGTCGGGGTCGCCGGCAAGCGCCTTCTCCAGTCTCTCCGTCTGCGCTTCGGTCGCAGCGATCGAGGCATTCTTCGGCAGGGTCATCGTCACGAGGAGCTCGGGCCGGTTGGACGTCGGGAAGAACTGCTGCTGCACGAAGCCCATGCCATAAAGGGAGACGCCGAAGAGGATGAGCGCCGCGGAGATGGTAGGCCAGCGGTGCCGCATGGCGAAGCCAAGCAGGCGTTCGAAAGCGCGCATGAAGCGGCCCGGCTCGGCGGTCCCGTGCACCTTCTTCGTGTGCGACGGCAGAAGAGAGAGACCGATCACCGGCGCGAAGACGACGGCCACGAACCATGAGGCAACAAGCGCCACCGCGATCACGACAAACAGCGAGAAGCAGTATTGTCCTGTGTTGCTGTCGGCGAAGCCTATCGGCAGGAAGCCGAGGATCGTGATCAGCGTTCCAGTCAGCATCGGGAAGGCGGTGGAGGTGTAAGCGAAGGTTGCCGCCTTGATCTTCTCCATACCTTCTTCGATCTTTGAGATCATCATCTCGATGGTGATCATGGCATCATCGACGAGAAGCCCGAGCGCGATGATCAGGGCGCCGAGGGAGATGCGCTGCAGGCTGATGCCCAGCGCATTCATGGCCACAAAAACGATGGCAAGCACCAGGGGGATGGAGAGAGCGACCACAAGCCCGGCCCTGAAGCCGAGACTGAGGAAGCTGACGACCAGCACGATGACGATCGCCTCTAAAAGTGCTTCGGTGAATCCGCCGATCGCTTCGTGCACGACCTCGGGCTGGTCCGACACCAGGTTGAGCTCAATGCCGACGGGAAAGCGCTGTTTCAAGCGTTCGGCCGCCTCGTGCAGGCCCTTGCCGAAGTCGAGATTGTTGCCGCCCTCTCGCATGTTGACGCCGATGCCGATCGCCGGCTTGCCGTTGACGCGGAACATCTTGCTGGGCGGGTCGCTGTAGCCGCGTTGGACCTGGGCGATGTCGGTCAGTTTGTAGAAGCGCCCGTCTATCCAGAGGTTGAGGTTGGCAATGCCGTCCGGCGACAGCAGGGAACCTGTGACGTCGACGAGCATGTTCTCCTGAGGCGTGTTGATGATGCCCGAAGGCGCCACAGCATTCTGCCGGGCGATCGCCGCCAGCACGTCGTCCAGACTGAGCTTGAGGTTCGCGAGCTTTTGCGGCGAGAAGTTCAGATAGACCTTCTCATCCTGGTCGCCATAGATGTCGACCTTGCCGACGTCGGGCGCACGCAGGAACTCGCCCCGCGCGGTCTCAGCGAAGTCGCGCGCTTCGCGTGCGGTGAAGCCGTCATAGGTGATGCCGTAAATGGTGCCGAAGACGTCGCCGAATTCGTCGTTGAAGAAGGGCCCGACCACGCCTTGCGGCAGCGTCGCCCTTATGTCGCTGACCTTCTTGCGGACCTGGTACCAGATGTCGCTAAGGTCGCGTTTGGGCGTCGATTCCTTGAGGTAGATGAAGATCGTCGCTTGACCGGGTTTTGTGTAACTCTTGATGTAATCGAGGTTCGGGGTCTCCTCGAGCTTCTTTTCGATCCTGTCCGTCACTTGCTTGAGCGTGTCAGCAGTGGTGGCCCCCGGCCAGTTTGCCTGGACCACCATGGTCTGAACGGTGAAATCCGGATCTTCCTGGCGGCCGAGCCGCTCATAGGCGCTCACTCCGCCAATGACGCAGATGAGCATGAGGAAGACGACGAGGGCGCGGTTGTGGACGGCCCATTCGGAGAGATTGAAGCGTGACATCACTTGACCTCCGTCTCTGGCTTCACAAGGTCACCGTCGGCGAGCGAATTGACGCCGGCGGTCACCACCTTCTCCCCAGCGGACAGTCCGTGGCTCACCACGATCGAGTCAGCATCGAATTCGACAAGCTTGACCTCGCGGCGCTGCACCTTGTCGTCTTGGCCGACCACCCAGACTTGCGGCTGGCCTCCGGACTGCAACAGCGCGCTCGGCGGCAATGTCGTAACCTCCTGACCTCCTTCGCTTTCGACGCGACCGACAACGACGGCCCCGAGGCGCATCTCCGCCGGCGGCGAAGCCAGCGCCACCTTCACCTGATAGGTGCCTGTCGCGCTGTCGGCCTCTGGCGAAATCTCGCGGATCGTGCCGGTGACGGCGATGTCGAGACGGCCCTGCAGCGATACGTTCACTGCCATGCCGAGCTTTGCCCGCGTGACATCATCGGTGGCCACCGCGAACACCGCCTCGCGTGCGTCATTGCCGGAAATCTCGACGACCATCTGGCCCGCAGCCACGACCTGACCCGGGTCGGCTCCGGTCGCCGTCACCACGCCGTCATCGGGCGCAAGGAGCTGGGTGTAGCTTAGTTGGTTCCGCGCGATACGCAGATTGGCTTCGGTCGCCTGGACCTCCGCTCGTGCGCTCTGCAGCGACTTGAGCGCGTCATCGTACTGGGAATGTGTGGCGAAGCCCTTGCCGAGCAGGATTCTGAAGCGTTCCTCCTGGGCGGATGCCTGGGCGAGCGCTGCCTTTGCTGCATCGACGTCGGCCTCGGCCGCAGCCACCTTGTTCTGGTAGTCGACGGCACTGATCTCCGCGAGCTTCTGGCCTTTCTTGACCACAGCGCCCATGTCGACCTCGCGCGAGAGCATTCGACCGCCGACCTCGAAGCCGACCGCGCTCACATAACGCGATCTGATGCGGCCGGCGCCCTGCGCCACCAGGGCGAGCTTGTGAGGCGTCACCACGGCGACCCGTGTCGGCCGTGGCGCAGATGGTGCGGCAGTTTCTTCTTCAGAACAGCCGGAAAGACAAAGGCACGCGATACAGGCAGAAAGGAACAGACCTGATGGCAGGCGCATGAGAGCCTCCGTTGGAACGGTGGGTTGAAGGGGATCGGCGGTTTTGCGAGCGCGGCGATCTCGCCGCTGTTCAATTTTGACTTTGAACTTCTAAGTCAAATCGACTATATAGTCAATATGAGATTTGCGCATTTGTGCTGTGCAAAAAAGTTAGGGGGATTGCAAAGAGTGATCCGAAAGGCAGGACAGGGAGCCAGAGAGACGGGCGAAGGCACGCCTCTCTGACGGTCTACTGCATGAACCACCCGTGACTCACCACGATCGACTGGCCGGTCAGTGCGTTCGACGGGAACGCCGCCAGGAACAGCGCTGCTTCCGCCACGTCCTGCACGGTCGTGAACTCACCATCGACCGTTTCCTTCAGCATCACGGTCTTGACCACGTCCGCTGCGGAGATTCCGAGCTCGCGCGCCTGCTCTGGGATCTGTTTTTCCACCAGCGGCGTGCGGACGAATCCAGGGCAGATCACGTTGGCGCGGACGCCATGGGCGGCCCCTTCCTTGGCCACGACCTTGGCTAGGCCGATCAGGCCGTGCTTGGCGGTGACATATGGAGCCTTGAAAGGAGACGCCTCCTTGGAGTGGACGGATCCCATGTAGATGATGCTGCCGCTGTTCTGGCGGTACATCTGCCGCAAGGCGGCACGGGTGGTTAGGAAGGCTCCATCCAGGTGGATGGAAAGCAACTTCCTCCATTTCTCGAAATCGAACTCGACGAGCGGCGCGACGACCTGGACGCCGGCGTTGCTGACAAGGACGTCGAGGCGACCAAAGGTTTCGATAGCCCGCGCCATTCCGCTCTCGACCTGCTCCTCGTTGCTAACGTCCATGCCAACCCCGAGCGCCCGCTGGGCGGCCGGATCGATCTCAAGGGCCGTCTCCTGGGCCGCCTTCAGGTCAAGATCCGCGATGACCACCTTTGCCCCCTCCCGGGCGAAGGTAAGGGCAATCTCCTTGCCGATGCCGCTCGCAGCTCCGGTGATTGCCACGACCTTGTCCATGAGCCGACCGCCGGCGTCCCCTGCCCAATTGTTAGATAGACCTTCATTCTGCGAACGCATGGATTCTTCCTTTCAGATCGCGAGGCTCGGATTTCGCGAGGTAGTCATGAACGACTTTGCCGAGTGCCAGTGTGAGATCGGCGACGATGTGCATCGCCGAAACCACCTCCAGCACCGGCAGCTCGGCGACCGGAGCCAGCGCATGCGACCAGAGGTTCAGGGATGCCGGGCCGGTCCAGGCGCCTCTCAGATCGACGTCCTCCAGGTGATACTCCACGAGTTCGCAGATGCGCGGCGTGCCGTCGACATGGGGAATGATCTTGAGGAGGAAGTTCGGCTCCGCGAGGGAACTCTTCACTGCCGAGAGGTCGGCACCTCCGTGTTTGTAACCCATGGTGGCCGTAGCAACGCGGACCGGGCCGTAATCAAGCGTACCCACCAAGGTGTCAGTCTCAGTGCGCAGTGTCGGACTCGCAAGCTTCTTGGGAAATCCCCACAGCTCGCGCCCACCGGCAATCGGTGGGTGATCGTTAAGAAACATGCAGTGAGTGTAGCTGCCTTTGCGGCCGCGGAACGTGACAGGTATGACCTGTCCGCTTTCCGTGTAGTCGCCGAAGCCCGTCGAGTCCGGCATGCGAATGAACTCGAATTTCACGAGGGGTTCGGATAGTTCGAGTGGCTCCGGAACAAGACCGCGCAGCTTTTTCGGATCGGTCCGATACGTGATGATCAGATATTCGCGGTTTCGGAAGCGATACGGACCGATCGGATAGGCCGGGCTGGTCAGGGGCATGGCGAAGGCCGTTGCCCGGACGGTGTCTTGATGCATGGCTGAAGAATTCCTTTAATTGTTGAAGTGGACAGCTTGCGTTGCGGAGGAGTCGCACAGGCTTGCGATTGGACTGAGCACGTCAGGCATCTCCCATTGCAGGCGCCTATTCCCGCCCGTCCTCGGCAAGATCGTAGGTGCTCACCCCTTCCAGATTGTCGGGCCGTTGCAATGCCTCGGGATGGCGTAACGTGCGCACGGCGTCGAAGTAGCCGGCGCGCCAATGCTCCTCCATGGACAGCCTCGAAAACTCATAATCCTTCGAGTGCCCCTCATGCTGTTTTGAGCGATATATCAGGTGAACGAGTTTGTAGACCTTGTGGTCCGCGATCGAGCTCAGCGCGGTTGCTTCCTCGCTGTCGAGCAACTCGGGCGGCAGTTTTGAAAGAAGGCTCGCGAGGGTGTGTCGGGCACGCTGATATTGCTTGAACTGATCGGTATGCGCGCGTGTCCGGCTCGAATACTGTATTTCCTTCTGCCGCGTCGCGACCTCGGACAGATTGCGAGGAAACTCGCCGCGCGCGCTCCAGAGATCCACCTGGAAGGCGAGGGTGTCCTGCCGTGCCCCATGTTCGACCACCCATTGCAGCGGCGTGTTCGAGATTAGGCCGCCGTCCCAGTAGAATTCGCCGTCGATCTCGACGGCGGGGAAGCCAGGCGGAAGCGATCCGCTGGCCATCACGTGTTCGGGGCGGATTGTATGCTGATCATTGTCGAAATAGACGAAATTTCCGGAGCGCACGTTTACGGCGCCGACGCTGAAGCGCATGCGGCCGGCATTGATCCGGTCGAAGTCGACGAGCCGCTCAAGCGTGCTCTTCAGATGTTTGGTTTCGTAGAAGCTCGTTCCTTCGAGGGAGCCGTCCGCTTGCAACCAGGGAAAGGGCTGCCGCAGGCTGAAAAAGCCAGGGGCACCGGCGACTAGTGCGCAGGCCGCACTGAACTGATTGAAGAGCGAGCGGGGCAGGTTCCCTATCGGAGCGAGTGTGGGCGCGGCGGCAGCCCAGTCGAGAAGTGGGTTCGCCGTGATCTCGCGCCAGAAGGCCTGCAGCTTCGAAACCCGTTCGGCGGGTTCATTCCCGGCTATTATGGCCGAGTTGATGGCACCGATTGAGACCCCGGCGACCCAGTCTGGATGGATATCGGCCTCGGCGAGAGCCTCGTAGACTCCGGCTTGATAGGCTCCGAGCGCGCCGCCACCCTGCAACACCAGCGCAACGCATTCGAACGGGAGAGGCCGTTTTGTCGTTCTAAAGTCTTTTCGGGACAGTACATTCATGGGGATGCTGTTCCTTCTCATCTGAAAGCGATAGGGCTGCAGAGAACCAGAGTGGGGCCGGTCGAAAATCGCCGGCTCAATTTCGATTTGCATCTTTAGGTCAAATCGACTATATCGTCAATATGAGATTTTGCAAAAAGGCATGACGGATGGCAAAGGTTGATTTGGCGCGCAGGGCGGAAATCGGACGCGAGAAGCGGGAAAGGACACGCACGCTGATCGTGGACGCAGGGGCGATGCTGCTGGCGGAGCGGCTTCGCGAGGCCCTCACGGTGGATGCCGTGGTAGAGGCAGCAGGTGTCGCGAAGGGCACGTTCTACTATCACTTCCAAAGCATCGATGAATTGGCCTCAGCCGTGGGGGAGAAACTCGGGGAGAGCTTTGACGCCATGCTGACGCCTGTGCGCCTGGAACTACAGGATCCGATCGAACGCCTGTCCTTCGCCTTCACGCAATTCTTGGAAAAAGCGATCTCGGACTCCAACTGGGCCCGGCTGGTCGTTCAGAGTTCTCACTCACCGACGGAATTTGCGCGAGGGATCCGGAATAACCTCAAGGCGGATATTGCCGAGGCGATTGTTCAGGGCCGCCTCAGCGTTCGGGACGCAGAGTTGGCAGTCGACATCGTGATCGGCATATGGCTGCAGGTGACGCGCGGCATACTTGAACGAGGCGCCCGGCCCGAATTGACAGGCCAGACTGTTGAGGCGGTGCTACGCGCGCTTGGTTCATCGCAGTCGGAGCAACGCAAGGCCGCGAAAAAATGATAGCGGGGTCGCCGATCATGCTGACGGCAGCCGCCGCGAGCCTCGGTCTGGTGTCCATCGCCCGCGAGGTGTTCTGGGGGCCGATGGCCTACTCGATGATGGGCGGCATCATCGCCGGCACGCTGATCACGCTGCTGTTCCTGCCGGCGCTCTACGTCGCCTGGTTCCGCATCAAGGCGCCGGCCGCGACGGAGGCGACGCGACAGGGCGGGGAGGCGCCGGCACTGCCGTCGCCGGAGATCCTGCCACTCGCGGCCGAATGAGGTGAGATGGGGCGGCCTCGAGACCCGGCCCGCTGACCCAACGGCTCCGATAAGAGCTTCACCGTCCCATCCTGATGGAATCGGGATGGCTATCCCTTTGTTTTGAGCCTGACCTTTCCGGATCATGCTCCCGATCGGCTCTACCGATCGACCATCGCCAACCCGCGCTGGCCGTAGCGCGGGCCGGAGATTTTGCCCGGCGCCAGCGCTTCGTCGAGGGCGGCCATCTCGGCGGCATCGAGCTTGATTGCGACGGCGGCGATATTCTCCTCCAGGTATTTCCTCCGCTTGGTGCCGGGGATCGGCACGATGTCGATGCCAAAACCGGTGCCCTTGTGCAGCAGCCAGGCCAGCGCGACCTGGCCGGGCTTGACGCCTTTGGCCGCAGCGATGTCGCGCACCTTGGCCGCTGCCTCGACATTGGCGTCGTAGTTCTCGCCCTGGTAGCGCGGGTCGTTGCGGCGGTAATCGCCCTCGGGATAGTTTTCCGCACGGCTAACCTCGCCGGTGAGGAAACCACGGCCGAGCGGCGAGAACGGCACCAGGCCGATGCCGAGTTCGCCGAGCAGCGGGATGATCTGCGGTTCCAGATTGCGCTCCCACAGCGAATACTCGCTCTGCACCGCCGACACCGGATAAACGGCATGCGCGCGGCGGATGTTGGCCGCACCCGCCTCGGACAGGCCGAAGAACCGCACCTTGCCTTGGGCGACCAATTCGCCGACCGCGCCGGCGACATCCTCGATCGGCACTGCCGGGTCGACGCGGTGCTGGTAGAGCAGGTCGATATGGTCGGTGGCGAGCCGGCCGAGCGAGCCTTCCACAGCCGCGCGGATATGCTCGGGCCGGCTGTCGGTTCCATCGAGCTGCTTGCCGTTTTCGATGCGGAAGCCGAATTTCGTGGCGATGGTCACCTGGTCGCGCTTGCCCTTCAGCGCCCGGCCGAGCAGGGCCTCGTTGGTATGAGGGCCATAGACCTCGGCGGTGTCGAGGAAGGTGCAGCCGAGTTCGATGGCGCGGTGCAGGGTGGCGATGGATTCGGCCTCGTCGGCCGGACCGTAGGACTGGCTCATGCCCATGCAGCCAAGGCCGATGGCCGAGACCTGCAGCCCTTGGCTGCCGAGCTTGTGGGTTTTCAGGGTCATGGCTGGCGTTCTCCGGTGGGGGGATCACCAGACTATAGCGGCCGCTCGCTCATTTCCCACAGCCTTTCTGCCGCGCTGTCTTCACATGTTCGAGGCCACGTCGCGGGAAGACAGTGGCTTGGACTTGTGGGCCGGACGCTGCCTTGTCTTGTGTTCAGCTTTGCGGGGCGCGGCTTTGACCGTGTTCAAGGTCTTGGGGGTCGCGGTCTTAAGGTCGGCGGTTTGCGGCGCTTGCGCCTTGCGGCGCCTGAGCCAGCTCAAAGACAATTCGGCAAGGAGACTGCGCAGACCTTTCACAACGTCCTCCTCCTGTTGGGCGACGGGATAATTTCCGATGGCGCGACTTGTTCCACCCGCGGATGTTCCCGGGTTGGGCTTGGGTCGAGCGGCGCATGCGACCTAAGTCCGATCACAAACCGCAATGGTCTTGCCGGTGGCGCCGCCGGGAACAGTCAGCTCTCACGGTCGTTGTCCGCTGCAGATTTGCTGGAGGAAGCTATGGATAGGAGTGTTGGCCAGGCACGCTGGTTGCTCGCACCGATCTTCGCGGTTGCCATCACTTTTATGGTGATTGGTATTACCTTCGGCTGACCGACCTCCAAGGATCGACCTCGAACTTTTCCGATCGGCGCAGCCACGTCCCTTCCTGCGCTGATAGGGTTTGCTCGCCGCACCTGTGCGGCGAGCGAACCCTCAAGTCTCAGCCCTTGCGTGTCAGTGAGAGTAGTAGGCCAGGGTAAGATAGACTGCCGGTGCGGAGATCAAGCAAATCGCCATTCCGATGACCAACGCCATCGCAAGGCGTTCTGTGCGCCTGACAATATCAGCAATCTCGTGGTCGTCGGGAGAGGGGATGAGATCAAGCACGGAAAGCACCTCCGGGACACGAGCATGGTTGTCATTTGCGGGTCGGGTGTCGTCATCATGTATGCTCGGTCTCTGGATACAGGTCACTGTTCGCCTCGCTGTGGGAAACGCCACGCCGCCGCTGCGGGGACGCTAGAGGTGGTACCCCGCTGTGTGGGGGAATGGTGGACTCTCGGTTGATGCCGAGGAAATGGGCTCGTGCTCGGGGCCCCAGTTCTCGCGCGGTTCTAACGTATCGACCAGGCATAGGTTGCCCGCTAAGACTTCAGTCGTACCACCCCCGGACCTTAGCCTGAGCGGCGGAACGCAATGCTGTGGGGCTCGTTGCTGACTCGTGATTGGCAGTCAAACCTGGCTGCCAAATTGGCGCAAGAAGGAAAGATTTTGTCATGCAGAAATATCTTGTCAGTGCAGTCGCAGGCCTCGCGCTCGTCGCTGGAATTGGTGCTGCCTTCGCGGAAAGCGTCGTAATTCTCAAGCCGGAACAGCAGACGGTGGTTCGCGAATACATCCACAAGCAGAAGCTCGCATCCGTCAGCCTGCTGGGTGTCGAACTCAACGTCGGCACGGCCCTTCCGGACACGGTGGAGCTTCACGCCATCGAGGTGCCCGACGTCAAATACAAGTACACGGTCATCGGCGACCACGCCGTTCTCGTGGATCCTGATACACGCAAGGTCGTGCAGATCATCGAGTAGATCTGCCGCAGCCGGCGAGCCCGCTTCGCGATCTATTTCGGGAAGCGGGCTCCGTGCATTTCTCCGTTGCAGTCATATGAGGAATCACTAATGTTCACAGACAAAGAGACCCGGTTTCTGGAGGCGGGCATGCTCCTGGCAGTGCCTGTCTGCGTGGCGGTGACCGCGCTGATCGCTGTCTTCGCCTTGGCCAGGCTATGATGCACACTAGCTGGGATGGCACGCTCCGATGCATTCTCGAGGCTTGGCAGGTCGGGAACGAGGACGGCTAGAATGAACCGCTTGCTGTTCGTCGCGGCCGACTTTCTTTCCCGGCCCCCAGGCTTCTATGTGATGCTCGTGGCCATGGTAGTTTGCACTGCGCTTGTGCCTTTCGGCCTGACAAATGCGGTTACCTATGCCCTCTCGGTCGCGGCCATCGTGATCACCGGTGTCGTCCTCATACAGGGCTATCGCGACACCGCCGCCATCCACGCCAAACTCAATGAGATCATCATTGCCCTTGACGAAACCCGAAACGACGTTGTCGGGTTGGAGCATGCCGAGCCGGAAGAGATCCGTGCAAAGCTTGTGAAACTCGAAGAAGAAGCGGCCCGAACAATTGGGCCGGCATGAATCCCCCATTGCTTGACAACGAAGATCTGCGGCACGCTGCCTTGCAGGGTTCCAGGAGGAATGAACGATGAGCCCCACGGATCCGCCAGTAGAACGACGCTCTCATGCACGGGGGATTGTTCTGAAGGATGCGATCATCGTCACGGATGATACCAAGATCAGTTGCTCGGTCAGAAATCAGCACGTTCACGGCGCGGAGTTGCGGGTGGACCCAGGCGTAACAATCCCCGACCGTTTCGTCCTTCATGTGCCTGCGGATGACGCCAGCTATCGCGCCGTAGTGCGATGGAGACGCAACGAGCGGCTTGGCGTGCAGATCTATTGACCCAGGATCCCTGGCCGTGCGGCCAGTGGGTGGCTGGGGCTGGTCGGGTCGAGACGCGCTATCCCAGACGAGAATGCGTTATCCCTGATATGCGAGCGGCAACCGCATCCAGTCCGTTGTCATAGATCCGCGTCAGCACGCCTTCCGCGGCATTGGCTCGCTGGGATGTGCAACCAATCAGGTCCCGCCCTCCCAAGCTCGCCGGCGCATTGGTAGCGCGATCCCAAACCGCCCAGGTTCCGTCTGTCTCGATGTGACAGTAAAATCGATGCTGGTGATTTTCCATAATGGGAAACGTTCAACACCTGCTTTGGGGTCCATGCTGATGGCAACGTGGTTAATGTCGCAGCCGTTTCGACTGAAAGCCGCCTCAGGTGCACAGCGCCGCAAGCATGGAGCAGGCCGGCAGCGTCCTGCGTCCGGTCGAATGGCGCAGCGCTTACAGGCAGCCCGCGGTTTTGGCTGCCTATTGGAGCGCAGTCGAGTGAGGCAGGCCGAGTGGGACGATCGTGTGTTCTTCATCTTCGCCTGCTCCAAGCAGAGCCAAGCCATTGCTCAATCCATCGAATTCGATAGCCGCGCCAATGAGCTGTGCCGCCTGCAAGACGAGATGTTGAATATCCTCGAGGGCGACGTTTTCCGCCAGATTCCTGACCCTGATCTGTTCAGAGAGCGCCGTGATGTTGACAATGCCAGCTCTTTTGACAGCCGTCTGGACCGCTGAATTGACGTCATCGCGCAGGCGCGCCGAGTAATCATACCGCATCGAAACCTCCCAAAGGGACCGGTTTTCTGTTCAGGTTGCACTATGCGCCGGACGTAAACTCATGGCAAGTAAAATCTACAAAATATTCAATTAAATCAGCTAGTTAGCATAGTTACACAAACGCGCGGCCAGCGTTCGATTCTCATCATGTGTGGGATGCGCCGTTCACCCATCGCAGGGTCTTGACGCATTATGCGGGCTATCCTAATTATAAGCCGAGTGAGGTAAATACTAACTCGACGTATTCTTGGTCCTGAGCGAGGAAGCGCCATGGCTGAACTGGAACGCCCCGAACGACTGCAGATCATGCTGACGACCGATGAACTGGCCGCGCTGGAAAACTGGCGATATGACAAGCGTATGCCGAGCCGCTCGGCCGCGGTCAGGGAACTGCTGCGGCGCGGTCTGGCCTCGGACGGGTTCCTGACTGCGGAGCAGGGGGTGAAGTCGCAAGACTACGGAATCCTGCCAGCCGACGGTAACGGGATCGCCGAGGGCGGCAAGGAGTAGGTCACAACCGCGTTGATCAGCCGTCGCAATCTGCAACGGGCGGCCGGCTAAAAGGCCGGGATCCGACTGCTCGCAACTCTACAGGATGTTGGTTGTCACTTCGACGACGATCGCCGCACCTTCCAGCGTGCCATTCGTCACATGCACCATACGCGATACCCGCAGGTCCTGCGCATTTCCGTTGATCGACAGCGACACGCTTTCGCCGATCCGGGGAACCGCCTGGAAAACGGCATCGGTGGCTTCCGGCCGGTTGTCGATCGAGATGCGGCAGTTGACGGTCATGGGATATCTCCTGTGTCTGACGGGCGCGCCCGGTCGTCAACGCAGGGTCTACAAAATGGTTTCAGGATGGCTGGAGGTGAAACTTCATGGCGCCTGGATTCGTATAAGGCAGCAGTTGCTCCATTTCTCGTTCTACGCGGAGCAACTGGCTCGCTGGGGAGGGCGTTGGGGCTGCCCCGGCGAGTTGCCTCGTCATCGATGATGCTGCTTGCCAAGTTTTGCCTTTGAAAGATTGCCTTAAGCGCGGCCGCTGGCCACGGGCTTCCGGCCCTGCCGCTTTCATTTCGTCTCGCGTGGCACGAGATAGCTCGTCACCGTGCCTTGCCCAATTCCTCGCTTGACCACGACGGTCGTGTATTGCGCCGGTAGCGATGCGGTGACGTTAGGGTCGATCGACTTGCACCTTCCGACGATTTCGCCGTTGGGAGAGCTTGCCAGCCGCTGCACCAGTGAAGCCCGGCACTGATCGAGCGATGCGTACATCGTCGGCGCCGTATCGATGGGTTTGCACACGGAAGCTTCTCCCCCCGGGCTGCACGAAAGCAAAAGCATCACTGCCGCGGTTGCCGCATCCATTCGCCGAGCTCCATGTTGGATGAGCTTCAACGCGGAAGTGCGACCTTGGTTTCGCGGTCGCTAAAAAACCAATCCGCATTGCCCCACCCTGGCGAGCGGAGAAGTGCCAGGGATGCGCGAGGCACTTCGGCGGCGTGACGGCGAGCTGCCGCTTCAGCTTGTATGATCCAGCAGTCTGGTGGTGGGATCACGACGATGTTCGGTATGGGTGCGATCGATGCCTTCCACGGTGATCGCGAACGTCCCGTTTTCGATCCTTCCTATCCAGCCTTTGGCTTTTAGATACCAAAGATGAAACTCCAGATGTTCACGCGGGCAGTCGGCCAGGCGTTCGAGTTCTGTATCGCCAATGCCGGGATTGTTGACGTCTTGTCGGCGCTTGACATAGAGCAACGAAAGCACTTTGGCCTGAATGACGGCATCCCGTTCTATGCCTTTGGCGTTGCTGGCTTCCGCGCTCAACTCGCGGCGAATGTTCAAATGCTCTTTATATTCGATGTCGTACTGCGCGCGCTTGACCGGATCCTTGAGCGTATTGTGGGCATCTATGATTTCACTGAAGCGGGATTCGTCGCCAGTATCCCGGTTGTCGGGATGGTAGCGCATGGCAAAATAACGAAATATCCGTTCTATCGTTTCCGAGTTGGCGTTCGGACTGATTTCCAGAAGTTCATA